>CAZHIC010000001.1:0-188784 GCA_964532405.1 uncultured Gallionellaceae bacterium
CTCGATGACCTGTTCGATAATTTATTTAGGGTGATTTTTAGAGATGCCCTTTAGTGATAGAAAATAATGTTCCCGCGAAGACAGGCTGCAATGTCCGCACTGAACGGGCGATCCGGATTCCTCCCTATTGTGGGCCGTGTGGCTTATGGTGGCGGAAGGGCGCGAGTTCGCCGGGATGTCTGAGCATTTTGTTGACTTCGTCCAAGTGCATCTCTTCCTGGACTATCATTTCTCGCGCGTACTCCTCCAGCAGAACGGAGTCTCCTTCGACGATCTTGAGCAGGTCGTAGTAACAGGCAAGCGCGGACTCCTCGTGCTCCAAGCTCTCTCTGAGTATGTCGCCGATGTCGTGTTTTTCGGTCTCCAGCAAAGCGCCGATTTTTAGCGACGGATGCCCGCCGAGCAAAGTGACCAGTTCGCCCGCCTTTTGCGCGTGCAACAGCCCTTCTTCGGCATTGCTCTTGAGCCAAGAGACAATGGGGATACGGTTGTAGCCAAACACCATCAACGAATAATGGGTATAACGCACCACACCTGCCAACTCGGCCTCCATGATGCTGTTGAGTGCAATGATCGCGCGCTCCAATTTTTTCTGGTCTTTCATAGCTACCTTTCAAATAAGAGTTTCAAATTACGAGGGTGGTGCGAATTCGCACCACCGAAAAACGACATGCCTATATCCGGCCATCGCTAAAAACATCTACCGCGAACAGCAGCAAACGTTGCGACTATCCGATCTTTGGGTACGGGCCGACTGATGAAGTATCCCTGAACATTGTTGCAATGATGGCTTTTTAAGAAATTGAGTTGTTCGGTCGTTTCCACCCCTTCGGCGATCACTTCCATTTTTAATCCGCGCGCAATGTAGATGATGGCATCGACGATGGCGGCATCTTCCACATCGTGCAACACGTCCCGTACAAATGCTTGGTCGATCTTGATGCGGTCTATCGGGAAACGTTTGAGGTAAGACAACGAGGAGTAGCCTGTACCAAAGTCATCGAGCGCCAGCTTGACTCCGATCCCCTTCAACCGGGACATCATTTTGCCCAACGCTTCATCCTCGCGCAGCAGCACCCCTTCGGTCATTTCGAGTTCCAAATATTCTGGCGCAAGCCCGGATGAAGTTAAGGCCTCCTCAACCGTGCTATCAAAACCGTCTTCTTTAAATTGGCGACCTGAAACATTGACCGAAATCATCACTTTGTAACCCTGGTCATGCCAACCCCTCGCCTCCATACAGGCCGTCTGCAACACCCATTTTCCGATGGCGACGATCAGGCCAGAATCCTCGGCAATGGGAATAAATTCGGCGGGAGAAATAAGGCCTTCTTTCGGATCATGCCAGCGGATCAGCGCCTCCACCCCGGTTATTTCGCCTGTTCCCGTGTTTAATTGTGGCTGGTAGTGCAACTCGAATTCATTTCTTTGCAACGCGTGGCGCAAGTTATTCTGCAACTTGATACGTCGTAAAGCGACCTCGTTCATTTTTTGGGTGAAAAAATGATAGCCGTTGCGGCCACCCTGTTTGGCGCTGTACATGGCCGCATCCGCATGCCTGAACAGATTCTCAATATTTTCGCCATCGTCCGGATAGAGCGCAATACCGATACTGGCCGACACGAATAACTCTTGAAGATCAAAGAAAAACGGCGCGCATATCGACTGGATCAGCTTCTCCGCAATCTTGGCCGCCCCGCCATACCCGTCAATATCGGGCATCAGCAAAATGAATTCATCCCCTCCCTGGCGGGCGACCGTATCGCCCTCCCGCACACAACCCAATAACCTTTCTGCCGCGCTCTTCAGCAAGGCATCTCCCACCGGATGCCCGTATCCGTCATTAATGTCTTTGAAGTTGTCCAGATCAAGGTACATGACAGCCAGTTTGGTTTGCTGCCGATGCGCGCTCAGCAAGGCTTGAGACATGCGGTCGTTCAACAGATTGCGGTTTGCCAGACCGGTGAGCCCGTCATAGTTCGCCATCCGTTTAATGTGCTTTTCGGCCTCTTTGCGCTTGGTGATGTCGATGCCGATGGAGACATAGTTGGCAATCTCGCCTTTGTTGTTTTTTACGATGCTGATGGATTGCCATTCCGGGAAAACGTCACCGTTCTTCTTGCGGTTGTATAGTTCGCCTTTCCACGAGCCGTGGGTATTGATCCGCTTCCACATATTCTGGTAGAACTGATTATCCTGACGGTCCGACCTCAAAATGCGCGGGTTCTGGCCAAACACCTCCCTTTCGCTGTATCCGGTGATGCGGACGAACGCGCTATTCACAAACACAATGTTGATATCCGCATCGGTTATCAGGATCGCCTCCTCGCTGCTTTCCACCACTTTTGCCAGCAGGCTCATGCCTTCCGTCGCCATCTCCAAATTGCTGATGAAGGAGTTAAACGAATGGGCGATTTTGTCGATATCGGGATGTTCGTCTTCCAGCGCGACCTGCAATGACAAATCTCCGCTCTGATGTATCTCGTCTATCGTGGATTGAAGTTTCTTGACAGGTTGTGAAATATGCCGCTTTAGCAACACATTCACAAACAAGGCAATCAGCACCGAAACCCCGAGCTGAAATAACAGCATTCCGGCCCACAGCCGTTGTTTGAACGCGGATACACGCTGCTCGTGCGCGGACAAGTCCATGGTGATATCGGCCGCACCGTTAACACTTCCCGATTTGACTTGGTGGCAAGACAGGCAATTGGTCCCACGAAAATTCTCGCTCGCCACAAAAGGAATGATGGCTCTCAGCACAGACACGCCACCGGAAATAATTTCACGGGTAAACGAAGCCGTGCCGGAAGCCATTACCTTGCGCGCCAACTCGTCATTAGGCCGCTCATCCGACACTCCGGGCCCATATTGAGCGCTAACCTGCTCTGCTCTAATGACTCGCAATTCTCTGATGTTTTTGGAGGCGGACATCTTACGTACCAACAATTCGCGATTGCTTGGATCAGAAATTTGTCCTGTAACCATCAACAAATTGAGGCCGTTAATCAATCCGTCAGCCGTTTCGCCGGCCTGAGATTCAATATCTTTAATTCCCTGGGTATCGAATTGCTCAACTACCCAATATTGTGAGCACGCAAAAAATATTGCCAAAGAAATCTGAATGAGAAAATGCAAACGCCACTGAACGCCGACTCTGCTCCAAGCAGCAGATAGTCGCTCGATCAATTGCATCAATGGGGCAGCAGCTTTGTTTGCGGAGAAACTCATACCTTAAACTGCTCGATTGACCGGTCAAGCTCACCTTGGGTGTCGGCCTTCGTTACAAAAACAACACCTTCTGGAGAATCAATTTCACGGTGCGTGACTTGAACTCTACTGCGGGGAGATAGGGCGGGGGGTGATTTTTCAAGCTTCATTATTTCTCATACCCATGTTCTGATTGAGACACAAAATGCCGCCCATCTTATCGACAGAGCTCTCATTTGACTATAGGCCATTTGGCCTAGATACCTTGTCAAATTGACTATGCCTTTTACAGCGACAAATTTTTTTCAGCAGGAGGCTGTGCGGCTTATTAATTGCCAATTTCCAGAATCGTCGCTGTTTCAGGAAAAACCAAAAGACGTATTACAGTATGAGAATGGTAGGGGGTGATTATGACGGCAACATGACAATGGTTTTCCTGATTAGCCACAAAGTTCAGCAGTCCCCTCGCCCACTTGTGGGATAACCAGCGACTTGCACAGTTTTATCGTGCTTAGTCGAATGGCTAGTAGTTTCACCAGAGGGTTAGGGAGAGGGAAAGCCGTTGAGAAAGCCTCATTTTCCTATGCGCACCCTCTCCCCCAGCCCCTCTCCCACAAGTGGGCGAGGGGAGCAAAACGGTGGACTGCAACCTGCTGAACTTCGTGGCTAATCAGGATGGTTTTTATTGGACTATTTTGTTTATCCGGCGATGGTGCGGTTGCGCCCCGCAGCCTTGGCGGCGTAGAGGCGCTCGTCTGCCTGATGCATCATCGCTTCCAGACTCGCCAGCTGGACATTGGCAGTCAAGCCGATGCTGACCGTGAGGTGCAGCGTTTTGTTTTGCACTTGCAGGGGTTGGGAAGCGACGTATAGACGCAAGCGTTCGGCGTATTGAAAACCGGCCTGTTCATCGGTGTCCGCGCAGATCACCAGAAATTCTTCTCCGCCCAAACGGCATACTATGTCTTGTTTGCGCGCGGCATGACGCAAGCTTTCGGCGACTATCCTGAGCGCATCATCGCCGAAATGGTGGCCGTAGGTGTCGTTGATCGATTTGAAACGGTCGATATCCACCATCATGCAGCAAACCGGACGTCCGCCGCGTGCCGCCACAGCCCACTCCTGCTCCAATCGTTCCATGCCGTAGCGACGGTTGGGTAAGCCGGTCAGCGCATCCGTCAGCGCCAATTCTTGCAGACGTTTATTGGACAGCGCCAGTTCATCGGCAAATTGGCGCAGTTGCAAGCGGTCTTCTTCCTGGGCTTGCTGCATCTGAATGATGCGTTGCGCGGCGCGGAGCCTTGCGGCCAAGACTTTCGGGTTGATCGGTTTGACAAGAAAATCATCTACCCCGGCTTCGAAAGCCTCGATCAACTTCTCCGTGCTTTCTTGGGCGGTGACGATGAAGAGATATATCTTGTCCCATTCCGGGTTTTTGCGTAGTTCCTTGCAGAACTCGATGCCATCCATCTCGGGCATGATCCAGTCGCTGATGATGAGCTGCGGGGGCGCGGCTTTGACGAGCTCCAATGCCTTGCGCCCGTTATCGGCGGCGGTGACGCTGTGCCCGGCTTTTTCCAGCATGGTTTTATACAGCAACTGGATGGCGCGGTCGTCATCCACCAGCAGGATGCGCAATTTGAACGTGGCGGGCTGCGCACCGGGCAAATCGTCAACGGCCATTAAGTCCGGCGCGATGGAAGCGGAATTCAGCAACTCTTCGAAGGGAGGCAGGCCGGGTGTTGCGATGTTGAGCAAGTCGCTCCACTCCTCCAGGCTCTGCAGGACGCGATCTCCGATTTCGATGAGCGTGCCGGTTTCGATGCCTATCCGCGTGGCCAGCAGTATCAGTTGCGGCACGAGCCGGTAACGCTCCGCGGGCGCGGAGGTGCAGACCGTAGCCAGACGGTCGGCGAAATGGAAAAGTTGCAGCAAGCGCCAGTTGCGTTCTCCCTCGTGAAACTGGCTGAGCTCGGGTTGCTCCAGATGCAGCGCGATTTTTTGGAAAAGTTCCGGCATCCCCCAATCGGCAAGCATCAAGGCAGTAATCATGTTGTGATTCAGGCCGAAAGCGTTGCGTTCCAATTCACGCAGATTGTTGGTGGCGGCGGATTGTGCTAACACTTGCGAATAGTCTTGCGCGAAGACGGTGGCCAGAGTCAGGCGACCGATCTGTGATAGCAGCCCCAGTAAAAAAGCCTCATCCGCAACGCCGACGTGCATTTTCGCCACAATCTCTTGCGCGGCGATGCCGCTGCAAGCCGAATGCATCCAGAATCTCTGATAGTCGAAACCCGCGCAAGCACCCGAACGAAAGTCTGTTACCAGAGAAAGTCCCAGTGCCAATTGGCGTACCGATTTGATGCCCAGCACCGTCACCGCATCCATGATAGAGGCGACCGGACGCCCATTTCGATACACCAGCAGATTGGCTGCCTTGATGATGCGTGCGGCCAGAGCGGGGTCGTTATTGATGAGCCGGGCGATTTGTTGCGTGGAGGTGCCTTCTTGATCGGCTAGCTGGATGATCTGTAGCGCCACACCGCGCGGTGAAGGTAACTTGCCGTGAGCTTTGAAATCTTCAAATCTTTGATTCACAGATTGATCCATGGAGTCGCCGCAATGTGTGTCGCGCGAATGCCGCGCTGGCGAACGGATTGTTCCATACTTGCGGGGTGCTGACAAAGAAAATAAATGCTCATGTTCCAGGTTTGTCGGGGAGGGTTGCTGACATCAGATGTTTAACTTTCACAATAATTGCTGTAAGCAAGCGGCATTGGGTAAAATGCGTCCCTTTCGTCATGGGAATAATCAAGATGGTCGCAAAGACCCCCAAGGCCTTGTCTTTCGAGGCGGCTGTGGCCGAGCTGGAGCAAGTGGTGGCGGATATGGAGTCCGGCAAACTGTCGCTGGAAGATTCTCTGGCGGCGTATCAGCGCGGTGCCGAGCTGTTGACGCAATGCCGCAGCCGTCTGGATGATGCGCAGCAGCAAGTGCGCGTGCTGGAAGACGGCGTGTTGAAGAATTTTGCCGATACCACAAAGGCTGGCGATGCCTGATTTTCAAACGTGGATCAGCGCGCACCAGCTGCGCTTTGAAGATGTATTGAGCAAGCTGCTGCCCCCGGCGGACATCGCGCCGCAACGTTTGCACGCGGCGATGCGCTACAGCGTGCTGGACGGAGGCAAGCGCGTGCGGCCTTTGCTGGCTTTCGCGGCGGGTGAGTTGGCGGGGGCGGATGTTGCGCGCGTCAACTTTGCGGCGGCGGCGGTTGAGCTCATTCATGCCTATTCGCTGGTGCATGACGATATGCCGTGCATGGACGACGATGTGCTGCGTCGCGGCAAGCCCACCTGCCATGTCGAATACGATGAAGCCACCGCGTTGCTGGTGGGCGATGCGTTGCAAAGCCTCGCGTTTCAAGCGTTGTCCGACACCAGCCTGACTGCCGATCCCGCACGCCAATTGAAAATGGTGAAGCTGCTTGCCGTGGCTTCCGGTTCGCGCGGCATGGCGGGCGGTCAAGCTTTCGACCTCGCCAGCGTGGGCAAGCAACTTGACCTGTCCGAGCTCGAATTTATGCACATCCACAAGACCGGCGCATTGATACGCGCGGCGATTTTGCTGGGCGCCTATTGCGGGGAAGCCTTGAGCGATGTCCAGCTCGACAAGCTGGATCATTACGGCAAATGCGTCGGCTTGGCTTTTCAGGTGGTGGACGATGTGCTCGACGCCGAGGCGGATACCGCGACCTTGGGCAAGACGGCGGGTAAAGATGCCGGCAATGACAAGCCGACTTATGTCACTTTGTTGGGTGTGGTTGCCGCGAAAAAAATGGCGGCGGAATTGCATCAGGATGCGCTGCAATCCTTGTCTGGGTTTGGCGACAAGGCGCAACGTCTGCGCGAATTGGCGGACTTTATTGTGATGAGAAAATATTGATGTTTACTTTACTCGAAACCATCAATTCTCCCGACGAGCTGCGCCAGTTGGAGCGCAAGCAATTGCCGCAACTGGCCGACGAGCTGCGCGCTTTTTTGATCGAGTCGGTGAGCAAAACCGGCGGTCATCTTTCTTCCAATCTCGGCACGGTCGAACTCACCATTGCATTGCACTATGTGTTCAACACGCCCGAAGATAAATTGGTGTGGGATGTCGGGCATCAGACTTACGCGCATAAAATACTGACGGGACGGCGCGAGGCGATGCAGACATTGCGCATGAAGGACGGCCTCGCCGGATTTCCGAAGCGCGAAGAAAGCCCGTATGACGCCTTCGGCACCGGGCACGCCAGCACGTCGATCTCGGCGGCATTGGGCATGGCGGTGGCGGCGCGGCTCGCGGGCAACGACCAGCGCGCGGTGGCCATCATCGGCGACGGCGCGATGACCGGCGGTATGGCGTTCGAAGCGTTGAACAACGCGGGTTCGATCGACGCCAATCTGCTGGTGGTGTTGAACGACAACGATATGTCCATTTCCACGCCGGTCGGCGCGCTCAATAATTATCTGGCCAAGCTCATGTCGGGCCGTTTTTATGCGGCAATGCGGCGCGGTAGCGAGAAGGTGTTGAAGGGCATGCCTCCGGTGTTGGAGTTTGCCAAGCGCGCCGAGGAGCACGTCAAAGGCATGGTCATGCCGGGGACGCTGTTCGAGGAATTGGGCTTCAACTACATCGGCCCCATCGACGGACATGATCTCGATACTTTGGTGACCACGCTGCACAACATCCGCGAGCTGGAAGGCCCGCAGTTTCTGCATGTTGTCACGCAAAAAGGCAAGGGCTATGCCCACGCGGAAGAAGATTGCGTGCTGTACCACGGTGTCAGCAAATTTGATCCGGCGCACGGTATCGTCGCCAAGCCTGTGGCGAAAAAGACCTATACCCACATCTTTGGCGATTGGTTGTGCGATATGGCCGCCGCTGACTACAAGCTGGTGGGCATCACGCCCGCAATGTGCGAAGGCTCCGGGATGGGGGAGTTTGCGGAGAAATTTCCCGAGCGCTATTTCGATGTCGGCATCGCCGAACAGCATGCGCTCACCTTCGCGGCAGGCTTGGCTTGCGACGGCTACAAGCCGGTGGTGGCGATCTACTCTACATTTTTGCAGCGCGCTTACGATCAGCTCATCCACGACATCGCCATCCAGAATCTGCCGGTGATGCTGGCGATTGATCGCGGTGGCTTGGTGGGCGCGGACGGCGCGACGCACGCGGGCAGCTTCGATCTCAGCTTCTTGCGCTGCATCCCCAACATGACCGTGATGGCGCCTGCCGACGAGAACGAATGCCGCCAGATGCTCACTACGGCTTATCGCATGAACACGCCGACCGCCGTGCGTTATCCGCGCGGTTGCGGCACGGGAGCCTTTGTACATAAGGCTTTGCAGGCTTTGCCTGTGGGCAAAGGTGAAGTGCGCCGCCAGGGCGAGCAGATTGCCATACTCGCTTTCGGCTCCATGCTCGCCCCCGCGCTGGAAGCGGCGGAAACGCTGAATGCCACGGTCGCCAACATGCGCTTTATCAAACCGCTGGATGAGGAATTGGTGTTGAGTTTGGCGCGCACGCATCGTCTGTTGGTCACGGTGGAAGAGAACACCATCCAGGGCGGGGCGGGCAGCGCGGTGGCGGAGTGTCTTGCGCGGCATGGCATCGCTATACCAATACTGCATCTGGGTTTGCCGGATGCTTTCATCGAGCAGGGCGAGCCGTCCAAGCTGTTGGCCGATTGCGGTCTGGATGCGGTGGGGATCGCGAAGAGTATCAAGAATAAATTTCCCGACTAGTATTGTCGGGTATTGGATATAATCAACTACCGCGATCAATCAAGCTAAAGGTTAATTATGAATTCCGTTACCCCTATTCCAGACGTGCAAAGCAGTGCCGACACGCGCCATCTGGCGATCAACAAGGTAGGCATCAAAAGCATCCGCCACCCGGTCGTCGTCAAGGACAAGAGCGTGGGCGTACAGCACACCATCGCCACTTTCAATATGTACGTGCATTTGCCGCACAACTTCAAAGGCACGCACATGTCGCGCTTCGTGCAGATATTGAATCAGCACGGGCGCGAGATTTCGGTCGAATCGTTCGAGAGCATCCTGCGCGAGATGGTGGAGAAACTCGAAGCGCAATCCGGCTACATCGAGATGGCCTTCCCCTATTTCGTCAACAAGACCGCGCCGGTGTCCGGCGTGCAAAGCCTGCTTGACTACGACGTTACTTTCATCGGCGAGATTGTCGAGGGGAAATATCGTTTCACCATGAAGGTGTTGGTTCCGGTGACCAGCTTGTGTCCCTGCTCCAAAGAAATCTCCGAGCGCGGCGCGCACAACCAGCGTTCTCATGTTACCCTCACCGTGCGTACCAAGAGCGCGGTATGGATCGAGGATGTGGTGCGTTTCGCCGAAGAGCAAGCGTCGTGCGAGTTGTTCGGCTTGCTGAAACGCCCCGACGAAAAATTTGTCACCGAACGCGCTTACGACAACCCGAAATTCGTCGAAGATATGGTGCGCGATGTGGCGGCGGCGCTGAATGCAGATGAGCGTATCGAGGCGTACATCGTGGAATCGGAAAACTTCGAATCCATTCACAACCACTCCGCGTATGCGCTGATCGAAAGAGACAAAACACTTGAGTGAAAAGTGAAACGTGATGCCCACCCGGCGCTGCGCGCCACCCTCCCTGCCGGGAGGGCTACATTTCACCTTTCCCATTTCACATTTTACTGAATATGAAACCCATCGCCATCTTCCGTTTTTCACCCAGCGAAGGCCCCGGTTACTTCGCCGAATTCCTCAATCAACACGCCATTCCGTGGGAATTGATCCGCATCGACGAGGGCGACACTGTGCCGCGCAATGCGCGGGATTTTTCCGGCCTCGTGTTCATGGGCGGGCCGATGAGCGCGAACGACGATCTGCCGTGGATACTGTTCGTGTTGCCGTTGATTCGCGATGCGTTTGCGCATGACGTGCCGATGCTCGGACATTGCCTGGGCGGGCAACTTATGACCAAAGCGCTGGGCGGAGTGGTGAGTAAGAATCCGGTTAACCGTCATGCCGGTTTTCCTCTCCCCAACCCTCTCCCGCAAGCGGGCGAGGGGGCAAACGAATCGCTACGCGAAATTCATGTTAAAGAGCTTGGCTGGGGCACAGTAGAGGTGTCCGACAACGCCACGGCGCGCGAGTGGTTCGGCGATATTCATTCGTTTGATTCGTTTCACTGGCACGGCGAAACATTCAGCCTGCCGCAAGGCGCGGTGCATTTGCTGTCCAGCGCACATTGCGCGAATCAGGCCTACGCCATCGGCAAACATCTGGCGCTGCAATGCCATGTCGAAATGACCGAACCCATGATCCGCGAATGGTGCGCAGTCGGCGCGGACGAGCTCGCCGCCAGCGCGAACAGTCCGGCGGTACAATCCGCTGGGATGATGCAATTGCAGATGAGTGACAAGCTGCCCGAGCTGCATCGCGTGGCGGCGCAACTGTATCGGCACTGGTTGCACGGATTGCGCGCTAATCATCAGGGAGGTGGAAAATGACTTTCGTAGTCACTGAAAGTTGCATCAAATGCAAATACACCGATTGCGTGGACGTGTGCCCGGTAGATTGCTTTCGCGAGGGCGAAAACTTTTTGGTGATCGACCCGGACGAATGCATCGATTGCACGCTGTGCGTAGCGGAATGTCCGGTGAATGCGATCTATGCCGAAGACGATGTGCCGGAGGATCAGCGCCAGTTCGTCGCGCTCAACGCCGAGCTCGCCAAAGTGTGGGAGCCCATCGTCGCCAAAAAAGACGCGCCCGCCGATGCGGACGAATGGCTCAAAGTGAAAGACAAGCTCCCCCTGCTGAAGCGGTGAGCGTTTCAGCCGCCTTCTTTGATCGTATCGCCCGGCGCATATTGACTGCGCATGCCGCTGTGTTGCCCGACTTGCGCGGCATCACTGTTTTACTTCCCAACTTTCATGTTGCTCAGCCATTAGCTCAGGCGCTGATGCGCGTGGCGCAGCGCCCCGCTTTGCTGCTGCCGCAGATGGTGACGCTGAACGAATGGGCGCAGGGCATCGCACTCGATGAGCGCGTTGTTTCGGATAGCCAGCGCAGCGCCTTGTTGTATCAACTGCTGCGCGATAAACAATGGTTCGAGCAGGCCGACCTGTGGGGTATGACGCAGGAGCTGTTGGGCTTGTTCGACGAACTCACGCAGTCGCTCAACACTTTGCCTTCTGATGCGGAAGCCTTTGCCGCTGCGGTGCAGCAAGCCTATCAGGCGCGGCAGAACAGCACGCTGCAACTGGAAGCGCGGCTGGTGTTCGAGCTATGGCATGCGATGCAAAACGGCGAGGGGCTGGATGCGGCGCGCGGGTATCAGCAACGCTTGGCGCAGTTGGCGGCGCAGGCGCGGCAACCTTTGTTCGTGTTGCGTACTTCGGATTGGACGGCGTTGGAGCAGCGTTTTCTGGAACAGTATGCGGAGAGCGCAGAAGTGACGGTGTGCGATTTGCGCGAGATGTTGGAAGACAGTCTCGGCGTTGTTTCTCAGACCCTCTCCCGCAAGCGGGAGAGGGAGCAATCTCACTCCCCTCTCCCGCTTGCGGGAGAGGGGGGGGGGGAGAGGGTTGTTGCGATGCGCGACCAATCTTTATTTCTGCGCTCAAAAAACATCCCTCCTCTCGGCGACACTCTCCGCTTCTTCGCCGCCATCAGCCTCGAACAAGAAGCCCGTGCCGCCGCCATGCAAGTACGTCTGTGGTTGCAAGCAGGCAAACGCGACATCGCCATCGTGGCGCAAGACCGCGTGGTGGCGCGGCGTATGCGCGCGTTGTTGGAGCGCGCAGAAGTGTTGGTGACGGATGAGACCGGCTGGACTTTCGCCACGCTGTCCGTGAGCACGGTGCTGGATCGCTGGCTCACCGCGCTGCAAAGCGATTTCTATCATCACGATCTGCTCGACCTGCTCAAGTCCCCCTACATCTTTGCCGACACGACGCCGAGCGAGCGCAAGTCAGCCGTGTATCAACTGGAGCAACTGCTGCGCAAACAGGGTGTGGTCGCCGGGCTGGAGAAATTCATCGGCCTCGCCGCACACGAAACGGTGCTGCACCAGCCGTTGGCGCGCTTGCGTCAGGCTGCTGCGTTGCTGGAGCAGGGCAAGAAGAAAACTTTGGCGGAATGGCTGGAAGCGTTGCGCGAGAGTTTGCAGGTGCTGGGTATCGACAGCGGTTTGCAGCAGGACGATGCGGGTCAGCAATTGCTGCGCGCGCTGGAAACATGGCAGCAGGAACTGTCGGGTGATGAAGGCCGCTACCGCTTCACCGAATGGCGGCGCTGGCTGGCGCAGCAACTGGACACGCAGACCTATCGCGACAGCAGCATCGACAGCCCGGTGCGCTTCACCCACCTCGCGGCGACGCGCTGGCGCACCTTCGATGCGGTGTTGCTGCTGGGCTGCGATGCCGACCATCTGCCCAGCGTGGCGGATGGCGGCCGCTGGTTTAACGATGCCGTGCGCAGCAGTCTGAATTTGCCCACGCGCAGTACTCACGCGGCGCGGCAGCGCGACGATTTGCTGGCGCTGCTCACATTGAACGATTGCGTGCTGGTCACTTGGCAAAAAGATCGCAACGGCGAAGCCGGGTTGCTCAGTCCGTATCTGGAAATGTTGCGCGACTTGCATGCGCTGACCTACGGCGACGACCTGAGCGAGCGCGAATTACACGCATATCTCAAGGCGGAAGAATCGCACACATTCAGCCTGCCGCACGCCACGCAGCCTGTGCCCGGCGTGGTAAACGAGGCCGTGCCGGAGCGTGTCTCCATCAGCGCCTACAACAGTCTGGTCGCCTGCCCCTATCAGTTCTATGCGCGGCACATCCTGCGTTTGAACGAGTTGGACGAAGTGCAGGAAGGCATCGAGAAGCACGACTACGGTGAGCGCGTGCATGAGATTCTGCAATGCTTCCACGAACGCTATGCGCAAGTGAGCGAACATCCCGTGGCAGAAATTGAAGCCGTTTTGCGCCAGATCAGCGCAGACGTATTCGCCGACCTGCTGCAACAGGATTTCGCCGCGCGCGCATGGTTGGCACGCTGGTTTGTATCATTGCCTGCGTATCTCGAATGGCAGATAGAGAATGAATTACAAGGCTGGCACTATGCCGAGTCGGAGAGCACATTCGATTGGCAATTGGAAGGAGTGCGTCTGCGCGGACGTATTGATCGTCTGGATGTAAGAGGCGAAGAAAAACTCGTGCTGGATTACAAAACACAGAGCGAACAAGTGCTGCGCAACAAGTTGAAAGAGCCGGGCGAAGATGTGCAGCTCGCGTGCTACGCCTACGCGCACGAAGCAGCGGATGCCGCCTTCGTCAGTATCGAAAACGGTAAAGTGAAGCGGGTAGTGCCCAAGCACGATGTGCCATTGCTGGCGCAATTGAATGCCGAGAGATTGGTAAATGTGATGGCTGCGATACGCGACGGTGCAGGCCTGCCCGCGAATGGGATTGATGCGGTGTGCGGGTATTGCGAGATGCGCGGTGTGTGCCGGAAAGGGGAGTGGGTGGTGGGAGATGATGATTAAAAAAAATCAAACCCAACCCTCCCCAGCCCTCCCTTGTCAGGGAGGGAGCGCTGGCTCCCCCCTGACAAGGGGAGGTTGGGAGGGGTTTGGTTTTCCATGCTTCACACAAAAATATGACTAATCACATCGCCCTAGACCCCAGACGCAGCATCGTCGTCGAAGCCTGCGCCGGCAGCGGCAAGACCTGGCTGCTGGTGTCGCGCATAGCACGTCTGCTGCTGGACGGCGCGCAGCCTTCGCAGATACTCGCCATCACTTTCACCCGCAAAGCCGCGCAGGAGATGCAGGCGCGCTTGCAACTATGGCTGCGCGATCTGGCGATGGGGGACGACGATTTCGTGCGCCAGTTTTTCGCCGAGCGCGGCGTAGATAATCTGAGCGATGCGAAACTGCAACGCGCCCGCAGCCTCTACAGCAGCGTGTTGCTCGCACAGCCGTGCATCACCATCAGCACCTTCCACGGTTGGTTCATGCAGGTCATGCAGCGTGCGCCGCTGAACGCCGACGTGATGCAGGGCTCGTCGCTACTGGAACGTGCGGCAGCGATGCAGGAAGAGGCATGGGAAGAAATGCTGGAGCAGATGCGCAAGCAGCCCGATGGCATCGAGGCGCAGCACATGCAGTGGCTGTTCGGCGAGTGCGGATTGTTCACCACGCGCAAGCTGCTGTTCAACTTTCTCGGCAAGCGCGCCGAGTGGTGGGCATACAGCTCACATCTCCCCTCGCCCGCAAGCGGGATAACCAGCGACTTTGCGGCTTTGCCGCCTAGTCGAATGGCTAGTAGTTCCATCAGAGGGGCTGGGGGAGAGGGTGCGCTTAACTTCGCGCTGGACAATCTGCGCACCGATCTTGCGGTGGACATGGCATTCGACCCAATCGCCGATTGGGGGATGTGTGGCGACAGCGAAGAGGTGCTATTCGCGTTCGTGCATCAACTGGCGGGCAATGGCACTGAAGTGCAGAAGAACAAAGCGAGCGAGTTGGAGCGCGCGTGGACAGACAGCGCAGCGGAGGCACGTTTTGAAAAAATGTGGCCGCTGTTGTTCACTCAGGCTGACGAGCCGCGCAAACTGAAGCCCACCAAAAATCAGAGCGAAACGGTTTTCGCCGTTGCATTGCTCAACCTGCAAGCCAGTCTGCAAGCCGTGCGCGACGCACTCGCCGAACAGCAGGCCTATCGCCTCAACGAAGCGGTGCTGCATTGCGGCGTGGCTTTTCTTGAGCGTTATCAAGCGCTCAAACAACAAAAACAGCAGATGGATTTTTCCGATCTGGAATGGCAGTTGTGCCGCCTGCTGCAACAAAGCGAACACGCCGAGACCATGCAGTACAAACTCGACAGCCGCTACCGCCATGTGTTGCTGGACGAGTTTCAGGACACCAATCCGCTGCAATGGCAGATATTGCGCGCGTGGTTCGATGCGTCCGTGGCGGTGGAGTCGCAGCCCACCGTGTTCGTCGTCGGCGACCCCAAACAATCCATCTACCGTTTCCGCCGCGCCGATGCGCGCTTGTTCGGCGTGGCGCGTGAATATCTGCAAGAACATTTCGCCGCCGTGACGTTGGGCAACAGCCTTACGCGCCGCAACTCACAGCCCGTGGTCGATACGGTGAATGCCGTGTTCCGTGAACAGCCGGATGGTTTTGAGTTTGTCGAACATCAAACGCATCAAAAGGAACTGCCCGGCCATGTGCTGGTGCTGCCGCTGGCGGTTGCCGAGCGCAACAAAGAAGAGGCGGCAGAGAATGCAGCGCTTACCCTGCGCGATCCGCTGACTACTCCGAGAGCCGAAACCGAAGAAGGCGCGCGCCACAAAGAAGCCGCGCAATTCGCTGACCTGCTGCAAACTATCAGCAGCGACTGGTCAGTGAACGATGTAGGAAAAACACGCCGTGCCAGCTATGGCGACATCATGGTGCTGGTGCGCAGCCGCACCCACCTCGCGGTGTACGAAGAAGCCTTACGCGCGAAGCACATTCCTTTTATCAGCTCGCGGCGCGGCGGCCTACTCGACACGTTGGAAGCGGAAGACGTGCAAGCGCTGCTGATGTTTCTCATCACCCCCTTCGCCGACCTCGCGCTGGCACAGGTGCTGCGCACGCCGGTGTTTGCGTGCAGCGATGCGGATTTGATGCTGCTGGCTAAAATCCCCCCCAACCCCCCTTTGCTAAAGGGGGGAGTGGACGGGCTTGGCAACGAAGAAGAGACGGCGAAGGTCGAGCTGACCGTTCCCCACTTTGCCTCGCAGAGGTTCTTGCACCCTCTGGGTGAAAAAGGGGGGCAAGGGGGGATTTGCAGTTGGTGGCAACGCCTGCAACGTTTGGATAATTTATCGCCCGCACTACAGCGCGCCACCGAACTCCTGCAACGCTGGCTCGCCCTCGCCGACAAACTCCCCGTGCACGACCTGCTCGACCGCATCTATTTCGAGGGCGATGTGCTGGCGCGTTACAGCGCCGTGCTGCCTGTCGAGATGCGCGCCAAGGTCACCGCCAACCTGCACGCCTTCATGGAGATTGCGCTGAGCGTAGATGCCGGACGCTACCCCAGCCTGCCGCGCTTCCTGCAAGAGTTGCGCGAATTGCGCGACAGTAGCGACGACGCGCCGGACGAAGGCAAGCTCGGCACGGCGGGCGATGCCGTGCGCATCTACACCGTGCACGAATCGAAAGGGCTGGAAGCCCCCATCGTCTGGTTGCTGGACGCGAACGCGGCGAAGAACAACAAAGACGGTAACGACGTGCTGCTGGACTGGCCGACGCATGAGCCGCAACCGCTACACTTTTCTTTGTACACCGACCAAGCCTCGCGCGGAAAAATGCGCGCTCCGCTGTTCGAGCAAGACGCCGCGCAACAAGCCCGCGAAGAGATGAACCTGCTCTATGTCGCCATGACCCGCGCGCAACAAGCGTTGATCGTCAGCGGCAGCAGCAAGGGCGAAGACAAAGAGGAAAAGAAAAAAACGCTGTCGTGGTACGACCGCATCGCGGCATCGGTGGGTGAACAGCCGAATCCACTTTGCAATCCTGGAAAACCTGTAGGTCGGGATTTATCCCGACATTCCAAAATTGCTGTCGGGATAAATCCCGACCTACCTGCCATCCTCCCCACCGGAAAACGCACCACCCGCAACTCTGCCCAACAACAGCGCGGCATCTGGCTGCACGCGCTGCTGCAACACCTTACGGAAGGCGCGGTGAATGAAGCCGAACTTCAGCAGCGTCTTGGCATTCCGTCCGACGAAATAGCAACCCTCTACCCACAAGCCCAACACCTCCTCACGCTTCCTCAACTCGCCCGCTTCTTCGACGCGCAGCAATACCGCACCGCCTGCAACGAGCTGCCCTACATCAACGCCAACGGCGAAATGAAACGCATTGACCGTCTGGTGGAATTCGACGACGAAGTGTGGGTGCTGGATTACAAGTTAGGCGACAGCGGAGATGTGGCGCGTTACCGCGCGCAGATGCAGGAATATCGGGCTGCGATGCAATCGGTGTATGCGGGCAAGACGGTGTGCTGTGTGCTGGTGTTTGCGGATGGAGCTCTGAGCGAGGTGTAGGCTGGCGGTGAGGCACGAACCCCAGCGCTTGTAATTTTAAAATGCTGGGGTTCGCAAACTCACCCTAGCCTACTGACTATTTACCCTGGAGCCAATACCGTAACCTGTGTCCGTCCGAGCAGCTTTTTGAAATCGGTATCGAATGTCACAAGGTGTTCGCCGAGTTGCATCACTGTAGCAGCAAGCCACGCATCGGGAATATCGTTCGCGGCCAGCTTCTTTGTGAGGCAGAGTTGACGCATCATCGGCCACTCGACACCGAGCGCTGGCATCTCTACCCCCGGTATGGACAAAAGCGCATCAATAAAACCGACGGCCTCTTCCACTGGCGTGGGATGAACAAATATCTTTGAATTCGTAACCAGTCGTAAACAACTGGCAATCACCATAGGCATGAGCTTTAGAGTCGCGCCATCGGCACAAGCCACAACGGCTTCATCAATGCACGCATAAGCAATCTTGTGATGAGGATGATCGCTGCGCGACGCAGCGACCAGAATATTGACATCAGGCGTCATCGTCAGCCGCATCCAGCATGGCCTTGTTGCTGAGCGGATTAAGACCTGTGACTAATCCACCGCGTCCCTTGTGGACGGGAAGCTTGCGCTTACTGGCTTTTGGAGTTGCACGCGAAGAGCGCAGGCGGAGCTGTAGCCCCTCTTCGATCAGCCGCGTCAGCGTCGTTCGTTGTTGTGCGGCGATTGCTTTCGCAGTCGCCAGCAGTGAGTCGTTAATGTCGAGAGTGGTTTTCATGTTTTTGACGATACAGATTTCCGTATGGCGTGTCAATCTGCGGGCAGAGGGGAAGCATTAGGCGCATTACAGCTTGCGGGTAATGCGCCCTACACGGGTGAATAATATTCGCGGATTCGTGTTTGAAGATGGTTCAATCGTTTGATGGTGAGGATGAGTTTTTATGACACATGAATTCATAGAGCCAAATACTGGTCGCTAGGGAGCCAAGGTGCCAAAACAAATTTATTGATTGGAATGGCACTACTTCGATGTGCTTAAACAGCCCCGCCACACCAAAGCAGGCAAGTGTTAGGGCGGCTATTACATATGGAAGGTCAGATTGAATATGAGCAGATATGTAACTCAGCAATAAATAAAGCAAAAGCAGTACTGCCGCCACGAAAAGTATGGTGAGAAATATTTTAGTAATAAAAACAAAGTCTGCAGGTAGATAGGCAGCGTTGTCGAGTATTTTGTCATGTATGTGAGATACGCCAAAATCGACAAAATATGCTAACCAGAAAAATGGAATGATGAGGAATCCACTATTCTTTTTGATAACTTCAAGACGCTCCATGATTTATGCCTATTTTAGTGATGCTGAAAATATTCGGCGTATTAGCCAGGATGGCTAATACGCCACACAACTTATTTGCTAATTTTTGAACTATTGCGAGATTCGTACTCCATCACGCAGGCACTAAAATTGCCGACCGTTATTTCTTTAGCATACAAATTTACCCCACCTTTATTTGTATATTTTTTGTAATCGCGCCCGTCCATTTCATCTTTTACGTACCACATGTTTTTATCAATGTTGTCGTTATCGCTGCAATGACCTTGGCCGGTAACTGTAGACAAATCGAATACATAACATGCCGAAGGTGTTTGAATGAAAGATTGAGTTTCTTTGATGGTGTCCCCCTCTTTTCCTGTCACCGTAGTGCCGGATACTTCAGCAAAGTTTTTGTCATTTAGACCTATGTGACTGCTAATGTTGAAACTCCAATTGCCTTTCAATTTGCCATGTTCCAAAATAAAGCTGTCGCATTTTGTGATGCCATGTTTGTGAAATAACTGTAATAAACTGTCGTCGTCTTTAGATGCAATGGCAATATTCGATCCTAAAAAAGCAATGGCGAATAAGGTAGCAAGACTGCAGCGAGCAAAAATATATTTTATGTGTGACATAACAAGCCCCTTTGGTTAGTGAAAAATCGCACGGAGTGTAAGTCGAAGGGGGGGGGGGTATGTCAAGCGCAGCGGTGAGCCTGTGAGAGTTCGTGCGCGGTTTAATGAGCCGCAATTAGTGCGTGGTTGCTGGCCGTATTCTGACAAAATGTTAACCCCCGTATTCAGGAGGCCCGTCGTGAAGCACGAAATAGCAAAAAGCCGTGGCGCAACATTGCAGATCGAAGGCCGCTTCGAGAGCGTGGAGCGGGAATGTTTCGACGAAATCAGCTGCTTTTCAGAAAACGGCAGATAGCCGAATATTCAAGCTTTATCGGACATTACCTTGCTGCTTTGCAGTAGGTTTCAAGGTCAGATTGGTTGTTTGTGCCGTAAATTGAAGCATGGCTCGCAAGGCGGCGTTCACCGCAGTCGCGTTGGGGAAGCTGGCCGCCACATCGCTATCCAGCACCACGACGTTGCTGCTCTCCATGTATTGCTTGTAGTGTTTTCCCCGTACGCCTTTTGCAAAATCGAAATCATATTCGGGGCGCATATCGTCCGGGTTGTTATTGTTGCTCATAGCTGTTCCTTTCATGGGTAGTCGCCACTCGGGCACTGATGATTCGAAATATCACGTCGTGCTCGGTATGGGAAACGACAAGCAATCTTTGTTCAGCCGAGGTGCCTACGGTTAGCCATCTTTCTTCCCCGTGAGAATGATCCGGGTCGGGAAAAGTTCCAGCAAGCGGGTCGCCGAAGACGGTCGATGCTTCGCGAAAAGAAACACCATGCTTGCTCTCGTTGGCGGTGGCCTTTTCGTCGTCCCATTCAAATTTCATTCGATCATTCCTTGGCGATGTCTAGCTAACGCGCTTTTACTTTTCATTGCTGTGGTTAGCATAACAAAGTTGCCGCAAATAATCTGGCAAAATGACTGTTACTGAATTTCAGGAATTTCACCGTGAAGCACGAAGTAACCAAAGGCCGTGGCGCAACTCTACAAATCGAAGGTCGCTTCGAGTCTGTGGCGCGCGAGCGCGTTGACGATGGCTGGGGTATGGCGGACGAAGAATTGCCGCCATTCAAAACCACGGTGACGATGGAGCGGGCGAAAAGCGTTTTGCAGAAGCAGGATTCGCCCGATCTCGCTTTCGACTATTCGCTGAACGCTTATCGCGGTTGCGAACATGGTTGCATCTATTGCTACGCGCGGCCTTCGCACGGTTATCTGAATCTTTCGCCGGGGCTGGATTTCGAGACGAAGCTGTTTGCCAAGCCGGAGGCGGCGAAGTTGTTGCGCGCGGAATTGGCAAAGCCTTCTTATCGCTGTGCGCCCATTGCGCTGGGCGTGAACACTGACTCTTACCAGCCCATCGAGCGCGAGTGGAAGATCACGCGGCAGATTTTGGAGGTGCTGGCGGAGTGCAAGCATCCGCTCTCCATCATTACCAAATCGGCATTAATCGAGCGCGACATTGATCTGCTTGCGCAGATGGCGCGGGATAATTTGGTGCAGGTGTTCATCACGGTCACGACTTTGGACGCGGAAGTGGCGCGCAAGCTGGAGCCGCGCGCTTCCTCACCGCGCCGCAGGCTGCAAGCGATGCAGCACCTCAATGAAGCGGGTGTGCCGTGCGGGGTGCTGGTTGCGCCGGTGATTCCGTTTCTCACCGACTCCGAGCTGGAGAGCATCTTGCAAGCCGCGTATGAGCACGGCGCGCGTACGGCACATTACAGCTTGCTGCGCTTGCCTTACGAGTTGAAAGATTTGTTCAAGGATTGGCTTGATGTTCATTACTCGCTGAAGGCGGAGCATGTGATGAGCCGCTTGCGCGAGATGCGCGGCGGCAAAGAGAACGATTCCGAATTCGGGTCGCGTTTTATCGGACAGGGTTTGTTCGCGCAGTTGTTGGCGCAGCGTTTTCAACTTGCGTGCGAACGGCTGGGTTTTAATAGTGAAACGATGGCATTGAATACGGCCAGTTTTAGCAAGCCGGCATGCGGTGGACAGCAATCGTTGTTTTAACCCGATTTTGTGCGCTCGTACTGGTAAAAAATACTATAAAAACAATTGACAGTGGCGGGTTGTTAAATTAGATTCGCGACAATTATGCAAATCCCGCAATTTTTAAAGATTTTTAAACGAGTCAACCGCGATGCGGGGTGGTTTTGTATCGCGATTGGCGGGCACGGTGTGCATTTCGTGCGTATGAAGCGTACGGGAACTCAAGTTCAAGTGGTGATGTGTGCGTTTTATTCGATGGAGAATGTGACGTCTGCGGTGCTGGAAAAAATCGTCAGGGAGCTGCGTCTCGGGGCGTTCCAGTTCACTACTTTGCTGGCCCCCGATGAATATCAGATATTGATGGTGGATGCGCCGAACGTTCCTGCGGAGGAGCTGAAGACGGCGATTCGCTATCGCATTAAAGACTCGCTGAGTTACCGCTTGGATGATGCCACGGTGGATGTGTTGCAGATACCCGGCAGTAAAATCGCCGCGAATCGTCCGCAATCTTTGTATGCGGTTGCGGCTTCCAACGACACTATTCAAAAGTGTATCGGCTTGTTTGAAAAAGCCAAGATCAATCTTTCCGTGATCGATATTCCAGAAATGGCGCAACGCAACATCGCTGAGTTGTTCGAGACGCCGGGGCGCGGTTTGGCCATGCTCACATTCGACGCGCGCGGTGGTTTGCTGACCTTCACTTGCGACGGGGAGTTATATTTGTCGCGGCGTCTGGAGATCACTGCCAGACAATTGCAGGATGCGAACGAAAGCCTCCGGCAGCAATATTTCGACCGGGTGGAGTTGGAGGTGCAGCGTTCGCTGGATTATTTTGATCGGCAATTCCATCAGATTTCGTTGAATCGCCTGCTGGTGTGCGCGCCGGAAGGGGTGGGGCTGGTGAGTCTGTTGGCGGAAAATTTGGGTTTGCCGGTCGAACTGCTCGATTTGGCGCAGGTGATGGATGTCAGTGCCGTTCCTGCGTTGTTGCTGGAAAACGAATTTTTGCTTGAGGCCTTGCCGGCCCTTGGTGCCGCGCTGCGCCAGGAAAAACGCGCGTTATGAGCCAGCAGATCAATTTATTCAACCCGGTATTTCTGAAGCAGAAGAAATATTTTTCGGTGCTGGCGATGCTGCAAGTGTTGGGCTTGATCGTGCTCGGCTCGGGATTGATTTATGGCTATGCCGAACATCAGGTGAGCTTGCTGGCGAAGCAGTCGGAAGAGACGAGTAAACGCTATGCCGCCGAGCAGCAAAGATTCGCCAGCTTCTCCCAAGATTTCTCGCCGCAAAAATCGACTCAGGTGCTGGAGGATGAGCTGAAGAGATTTGAAGCCGAGGCTGCGGCTCAGAAAGCGATATTGGATACGTTGAAGACCGGGGTGATCGGCAACACTGAGGGCTATTCGGAGTATATGCGCGCGTTCGCGCGGCAAACGCTGAGCGGTTTGTGGTTGACCGGTTTTTCTATTGATGCGGACGGATCGCAAATGAGTTTGGACGGGGCCGCGCTCAACCCCGCTCTCGTGCCGACCTACATACAGCGTTTGAGCAAAGAAAAAGCGATGAAGGGCAAGACCTTCTCATACCTGCAGATGCGGCAGCCCAAGACGATGCCGGTCCAGCCAACGGCAAAAAGTTATGTGGAATTCAGTATGCAGTCGGCCGAAGCGCGCGGGGAGGGAAAATGATCAAGGCGCAGTGGGAGAAATTGGCCGCCAAGATCGATGCGATGTCATTGCGCGAACGCGTGATGATATTCGCTGCGGCCGCATTTTTGCTGGTGTCTTTGGTCAACGCCCTGTCTCTCGACCCGCTGTTGGCGAAACAAAAAAAACTGTCGGCGCAGGTGGTGCAGCAGCAGGAAAAGATGAAGGAGATCCAAGCGCAATTGGAATCTTTGGTGCAGGCCAAAAAAGCGGATGCCAGTTCGCCGTTGCGTGACCGCATCAAGCAGATACAGCAGCAGATCAAAGAGGGGGAGGTATTCCTCAAAAGCCGCCGTGATAAACTCGTGCCGCCCGAGAAGATGGGGGATTTGCTGGAGCAGGTGCTGGGCAAGAACGGGCGCGTGCAGCTGGTCGCTCTGGAAACATTGGCAGTGACGCCTTTGATCGAGGCATCGGCGATAAAAGCCGAGGTCGGCGCCGTCTCGGGCAAGCAGGTTGGGCAGGATAGGCAGGTGTACAAGCATGGGGTCAAGATCACGGTGCGCGGCAGTTACGCGGACTTGCTGCAATACCTGACGGCGCTGGAAAAATTGCCGACGCAGATGTTCTGGGGGTCGGCGAAAATGAGTGTGGTGCAATATCCGTCTGTGGAGTTGACGCTCACCCTGTACACATTGAGTTTGGATACGATATGGCTGCAAGTCTGAAGCGATTCTTATTGGCGGGAGGGTTGCTGTGCGTGGGCTTGCCAGCGCATGCTATCGGGATCGAGCTGTTGTCCGATCCGACCCGTCCCGCTATCGGGATACCTTCAACGGCGGAAGCCGGAACGGGTGCGGGAAATGCGACGCAGCCTTCCATGAAAGAGGGTTTGCAGTCGGTCATCATTTCGCCGCAGCACCGCGCGGCGGTGATCAACGGGATAACGGTGGAGCTGGGCGGCAAAGTCGGCGATGCGACGCTGGTCGAAGTACGCGAAAGCAGCGTGGTGTTGCAGGGCGCGCAGGGTAAGCGCGTGATGGAACTGTTTCCCGGAGTGCGCCTGAAGAAAGTGGAAACGGCGCTGCCGAAGGAAGAAAAGCCGGTGGCGCTGAAAAAGAAAAAAGAAACTAAAAATATAAAAGCATCCGGGCCGGTAAGCCCGGAGCAGAGCAACAAGGATGAGAGGGAACGCAAATGAGGCAATTATTCGGAATAGCGTTACTGTTTTTCGTGGCGGCGTGCTCGTCGCCCAATATAAAAACGAAGACCGTCGTCAAAATCAACAACGAGATGGATGCGCTGGTCAACGAAAGCGTCACCCCCAGCAAGGCTGATGCGGTGGATAAGGCGCTGTTGCCCCCGCTGGCGATGATGATGCCCAAGGTTGAAACCAGTCCGCTGGAGGCGCGCTTCGATCTGAACGTCAACAATACCCCGGCCAAGGAGGTGTTCGCCGCCATCGGTTCGGGCACGCGCTATAACATGCTGCCGCTTCCCGGCGTGGAAGGAAACATCACGCTGAATCTCAAAGACGTGACGGTGTTTGAAGCGCTGGACACGATACGCGCTTTATACGGCTACGAGTACAAAGTGGAAGGCAAGAGCGTCTACATTCAACCCGTGACGCTGCAAATCAAACTGTTCAAGATCGATTACCTGGCGGCGATGCGCGACAGCTCTTCTTCGCTCACTGTAAAAGCATCGGGGCAGAATAATCCGGTGGCCACGGGGGGGGGGGCAGGGACGACGACCGCACCCACTACAGCCCGTGGCGTCAACTCGAGTTCCATTTCGACCACGCAATCCGCAAGCGAATTCAACTTCTGGCAGAACCTGCAGGAATCTCTCGATTCCATCGTCAAGTCCAAAGACAAGAGTGTGGTGATCAACCGCATGTCGGGCGTTATCGTTATCCGCGCCATGCCGGAAGAGCTGCGCAACGTGGCGGAATTCCTGAAAGCTTCACAGCTGGCGGTCGAGCGTCAGGTGATCATCGAGGCGAAATTTGTCGAGGTGACGCTGAGCGACAGCTTTCAGTCCGGGGTGAATTGGGGTGTGTTCGGCACGGGAAACAACGCCAATCACTCGCTTGGCGTGGTCTCGCAGGGAGGAAATATGCTGCCGAATACGGCGGCTGGATCAGCCCAATTGCTGGCCGACTCGGCCATCACGGCCATCCCGGGATCCAATCTGGGGGGTGTTGCCACCGGGGCGTCGAGCTCGCTTTTCGGTATGGCGTTTCAGGCAAGCAACTTTTCCGCATTGCTGAATTTTCTAGAGACGCAAGGCAGCGTGCATGTGCTGTCCAGTCCGCGTATCGCGACGTTGAATAATCAAAAGGCGGTGCTGAAAGTGGGCACAGATGAGCCTTACGCCACCGGCTATACACCGGGTACTTCAACAACAGTTGCCGGTGGTAGCAATACTCTGCCGACACCGATCTATACGCAAATTTTTTCTGGCATCGCATTGGATGTGACGCCGCGCATCAACGAGCAAGATGAGATCATCCTGCATGTGCATCCGTCCATCAGTCGGGTGACTTCCAAAGTGAAGGATGCGGGGGGCGGAACAACTATTCAAATGGCATCCACCAACATCGAAGAAACGGACAGCGTGGTGCGTGCCAAAGGCGGCCAGATCGTGGTGATCGGCGGCTTGATGAGCCAGAGCACGGTGGAGTCGCAATCCGGCTTGCCCGGCTGGATCAAAACGATTTTCGGACAAACCGGCAAAGTGTCGGAAAAACGCGAGTTGGTCATTCTGCTCAAGCCGACCGTGGTGGATAGCGACAAGGCTTGGTCGGACGACATCACGCGCAGCCGGGATCGCATGAACGGGATGTCGCGCTAATAGGAACTCATCAATGTATCTAGAGCACTTCGGTCTGCGTGAGTTTCCTTTTTCGCTGACGCCCGACACCAGCTATTTTTTCGCTTGTTCTAGTTATCAGGAAGCGCTGAATACCTTGCTGATCGCTGCCCGTAGCGGCGAAGGCTTCATCAAGATCACCGGCGAAGTGGGTAACGGCAAGACTCTGCTGTGCCGTAAATTCCTCGCTACGCTCAATAACGATAAAACATCGACCAATGACATTGGCACGCAGGACGCCTCTGCCGCCGGACGCGCCGCAACAAAATTTGTCACCGCGTACATTCCCAATCCCTATCTGGAACCGCGCAGCCTGTTGCTCGCCTTGGCGGGGGAGTTTCGTATCGAATTGGACAGTGCGGTCGATCAGCATCAGCTGTTGAAAGCGTTGACTTTCGCGCTGCTTAAATTTGCCCGTGAAGGCAAGCGCGTGCTGGTGTGTCTGGACGAAGCCCAGGCGATGCCGCTGGAAAGCCTGGAAGTGTTGCGCCTGTTGACCAATCTGGAAACCGAGAAGCGCAAATTGATGCAAGTGGTGTTGTTCGGACAGCCGGAGCTGGACGAGAGTCTCAAGCATCATTCGGTGCGTCAATTGCGCCAGCGCATCAGCTTTCAATACGAGTTGAAAGGCGTGCGTCAGGACGAACTGGAGCGTTATTTGCGCCATCGCTTGTTGGTGGCCGGATATCAGGGGGAGACGCTCTTCCGTCCGGCTGCGGTCGCTTTGCTGTATCGCGTCACGCGGGGGACGCCGCGTCTGGTGAACATCATCGCGCACAAGGCGTTGCTGCTGGCATATGGCGAAGGCCGCCAGCAGGTGACGGCACGGCATGTTCGCGTGGCCGCTGCGGATACGCCGGAGGCGCGCAAGGATTGGATGGTTTGGGTGTGGGGCAGTTTCGCCGCTCTCGTCCTAGTATTGTTAACGCTGATCGGAGTGTGGCTGCCATGAGTTTGCTCAACCAGATGTTGAACGATCTGGAGAAGCGCGGAGCCAATGGCCCGTTGGCGGACATGCCGATTCGCGCCGTGCATGCGCCGAGAAATTCGCATGTGTGGGTGTATGCGCTCGCCGGAATAGCACTGGTCGGCGCGATTGATGCAATGTGGTGGATATCGCATAGGCCGACGCCGGAGCTGGTCGCTGTCGTGGCACCGCTTCCGGCGGGCAATGCGTCGGCGATCTCGCAGGTTGCGATCGTTTCGCAGCCGCAAGCCGTGTCGCAGCCACAGCTAGAGCCGCAAGCGGCTGCGGGCGAGCCGACGGATACGCGAGAGTACGCGGTCGCCTCGCATTTGAGCTCTGAACTCGGTTCGATTCCTTTGCCGAACAGCCTGCGCGGCAAGCCGTTGGCCGAGCTGGCGGCTATTCAGGACATTCCCCCCGCTGCCGCCAACAAATCCAATGCGCGCATCGAGCCGACCGCTTCGGTCAGTAAAAAATTGAAAGAAGTGAGTCCGCAGCAGCAAGCCGAGAATGAATTCCGCAAGGCAAATCTGTTGGCGCAACAAGGGAAGTTTAAAGAAGCCGCAGCGGGGTATGAGGCGGCACTGCGCCTCGATCTCGTGCATGACATGGCGCGCGAAGCGCTGGTTGCGGTATCGCTGGAGAGCAAGCTCAACGCGGACGCAGAAAAAACGCTGCAAGAAGGGCTCAAGCAGAACTCGAAGCAGACGCACTTCGCCATGCTGCTGGCGCGCTTGCAGGTCGAGCGGAACGCTTTGCCGCTGGCGCTGGAGACGCTTGAAAAAACTCTGCCCTATGCCGATCAGCAAGCCGACTATCAAGCCTTCGTGGCGGCGCTTTTGCAAAGACAAAATCGCCACAAGGAGGCGATCACGCATTATCAGCTCGCCTTGCAAATGTCGCCCAATTCCGGTCTGTGGCTGATGGGGCTGGGCATCTCTCTGCAAGCTCTACAGCGTAAAGAAGATGCGCGGGACGCGTATAAACGCGCTATCGAATCGCGCAATTTAAGCCCCGAGCTGCAAGCGTTCGTCGTGCAACGCATGAAAGAAATCAAGCTGTAGGGCGCGTGGCAAAATTTAGTGCGGCAAAGTGCGCGCCACCACCCAGGCGCTAACTTCTCTGGCTCCCGCTTGACGCAGCGTGCGCGCCAATTCTTCGATGGACGATCCGGTCGTCATGACATCGTCCACGATGGCGATGTGTCTTCCGCTCAAATCAGATGAACAGGAAAATGCCTTGCGCAAATTTTTGCCGCGCTCTTGCCAGGGCAAGGTGGATTGCGGCGAGGTGTTGCGTGTGCGTGCGCAAGCCTCTTCCAGCAGCGGGGTGTTCAGTTGTCCGGCAACGCGCCGTGCCAGCAAAAGCGATTGGTTGAAGCCGCGCTCGCGCAAACGCAGAGGGTGCAAGGGCATGGCGACAATGCCATCGGGGCGGGTGCGGATGGTGCGTACTAGCGCATCGGCAAGCCGCTCTATCAATACCAGCTGTCCTGAGAATTTGGCTGCCTGAATCAGTTTGTCGACAGGGAAAGCGTAGGCGAAAGCGGCGACGGTATGCGCAAAACCGGGTGTATGGCGTAGGCATCTGCCGCAGGTCGCACCGCCGGGCGAGGGTAGGGCGCATATCGGGCAATGGGCTGCACCCAAACGCGGCAATTCGGCATCGCAGACAGCGCACCAGACACCTTCGCGGTTGAACGCTCCGCACAAGACGCAGGGTTGCGCGGGCAAGAGGCGCTCAATAATTGCTCTGTTGTTCAATATTCGCCGCATCAAAATTGACAGTGTCGGTGGTTTAATCGAAGATGTCGCCTGTTAAATTTCACGTCCATTCTGCCATGCAAACTCAAGCCGTAAAGCTCTATCGTCCTTCCATAGGAACTGATGCCGCAACGCAACGCTGGTCGGTTGCCGACATCGAGGCGTTATTCAAACTGTCTTTTGCCGATCTGCTGTATCGGGCGCAGCAAGTGCATCGCGAACATTTCGACCCGAACGCAGTGCAGCTTTCCACCTTGCTGTCGATCAAGACCGGCGGCTGTTCCGAGGACTGCGGCTATTGCCCGCAATCCGCGTTCCACTCCGCAGGCGTCGAAAACAAGAAGATGCTGGATGTGGACGAAGTGGTGCAGGCGGCCAAGGCGGCGCAGCACGCGGGAGCGGATCGCTTTTGCATGGGAGCCGCGTGGCGCGAACCCTCGAAAGAGGATATGGCGAGCGTGGTGGAGATGGTGAAGGCCGTGCGCGGATTGGGCATGGAGACCTGCGCCACGCTGGGCATGTTGAACAACGAACAGGCCGAGCAATTGCGCGCTGCCGGCCTAGATTACTACAACCACAACCTCGATACCTCGCCGGAATTTTATGGCGACATCATCAGCACGCGCGACTATCAGGATAGGCTAGATACGCTGGAGCGCGTGCGCCAAGCGGGGATGCACGTATGCAGCGGCGGCATCGTCGGCATGGGGGAGAACCTCACGCAGCGCGCCGGGCTCATCGCGCAACTGGCCAACATGAACCCGTATCCCGAGAGCGTGCCGATCAACAACCTAGTCAAGGTCGAAGGCACGCCGCTGGCGAATGAAGAAGACCTCGATCCGCTGGATTTCGTGCGCACCATCGCCGTGGCGCGCATCACCATGCCGACCGCGCGTGTGCGCCTTTCCGCCGGACGCCAGCAGATGAGCGATGCCATACAGGCGCTGTGTTTCCTCGCCGGCGCGAACTCTATGTTCTACGGCGACCAGTTGCTGACCACGGGCAACCCCGATGTCGCTAGGGATCGTGCATTGCTTGATAAGCTGGGGATGTATCCGTTCGCTGACAAAAACCATTAACCACAGAGGCACAGAGACACAGAGGAAAAGCAAGAGAAAAACAGAGCCGAAAAATACTAAATACGCGCTGGCAATTATTAGTTTTTTGGATTTTGACTTTCTCTGTGTCTCTGTGTCTCTGTGGTGAGATTTTGCCTTTCTCTCAATTACAAACCGAACTCGATGAACGCGCAGCGCAAGGTTTGCTGCGCAGTCGCCGCACACTGGCTACGTCGCAATCGCCGCATATCGTCGTCGACGGGAAACCTTATCTCGCCTTTTGCAGCAACGACTACCTCGGTCTTGCCAATCACCCGCAGCTCATCGCCGCGCTGCAACAAGGTGCGCAGCAATGGGGTGTCGGCGCGGGAGCCGCGCATCTGGTGAGCGGACATTTTGCTCCGCATCAGCAACTCGAACAGCAACTTGCCGCCTTCGTCGGCAAACCCGCCGCACTGCTGTTCTCCACCGGCTACATGGCGAACCTCGGTGTGGTGCAGGCCTTGGTCGGCAAGGGCGACACGGTGTTCGCCGACAAGCTCAATCATGCCTCGCTCAACGATGCGATGTTGCTGTCGCGCGCCGAGATGAGGCGCTATCGGCATGGAGACATGGCACAGCTTGCGCAGTTGCTGGAGCAGACTAAAAGCGGGCGCAAACTCATCATCACCGATGCGGTGTTCAGCATGGATGGCGACATCGCCCCATTGCGCGAGTTGCTGGCGTTATGTGAGAAACACGATGCCTGGCTGTATGTGGATGACGCGCACGGTTTCGGCGTGCTGGGCGAACAGGGACGCGGTTCGCTCGCGCATTTCGGCATCGCCTCAGAACGTATTATCTACATGGCGACGCTGGGCAAGGCGGCGGGCGTGTCCGGTGCCTTTGTCGCGGCAGAACAAGCTGTCATCGACACTCTGGTCAACCATGCGCATAGCTACGTGTATACCACCGCCACGCCGCCCGCCTTGTCGGTGGCGTTGTCGCAGAGCCTGCAACTGATCGCGCAAGGTGATGCCTTGCGTATGCACTTGCAACGGCTGATCGCGCAATTGCGCAACGGTTTGTCCGGTTTGCCGTGGCAGTTGATGGCGTCGGATACCGCGATTCAACCGCTGTTGATCGGCGACAATCAGCAGACATTGCACTTGAGCGAAGGGTTGCGCCAGCGCGGTATCTGGGTCGCGGCGATCCGACCACCCACCGTGCCGCAGGGCACGGCGCGGCTGCGCATCACTTTGTCTGCCGCGCATACAGAGGCGGATGTGAACAAACTTATCGGAGCGTTGCATGAGCTTGCACGTTGAGACTATCGGCAGCGGCGCGCCACTAGTGTTACTGCATGGCTGGGGTATGCACGGCGGCGTGTGGTCTGATGTTGCGCAGAAATTGGCGGCAGGTTTCTGTGTGTATAGCGTCGATTTACCGGGATACGGTTTTTCAAAAAATGTAGGATGGGTTGAGCGTAGCGATACCCATCATTTGCATATTGGAGGTGATGGGTATCGCGATGCTCAACCCATCCTACAAGCTGTTGTGGACAAGTTGGCTTCAAATTTTTCTGAGCCGGTCACTGTATGCGGCTGGTCGCTGGGCGGGCAAGTCGCGTTGCGTTGGGCTGCGCGTGAACCGGAAAAAGTGCGGCGTCTAATTCTGGTGGCGACCACGCCGTGTTTTGCCGAACGCGAGGATTGGTTGTTTGGCATGCAAAGCGAAGTGCTAGGGAAGTTTTCCGCCGAACTGGAACAAAATCATGCGACCACTTTGCGCCGTTTCATCTCTTTGCAATTGCGCGGCAGCGAGAATGAACGCGAACTGCTCACGTTGTTGCGTGAGCGCTTATTCAGCCGAGGCGAGCCGGATATGGGAACATTGCGCGCTGGCTTGGATATCCTGCGCGATGCCGATCAGCGCGCCGAGTTGCAAAATATTAAACAGCCGACACTGATCATCTCTGGCGAGCGCGATAAACTCACATCGCCGGAAGCTTCACGCTACATGGCGCAGGCCATGTCTGCGGCGCGCATGGTGGAAGTGAAGGGTGCGGCACATGCACCGTTCCTGTCGCATCCTGAAATATTTATCGAACACGTAAAGAGCTTCCTGCATGAATGAATTTGAAATAGACAAGAAACAAGTCCGCCGAGCTTTTAGCCGCGCCGCGCAGGATTACGATGCGGCTGCGGTATTGCAGCGCGAAGTCTGCACGCGCATGTTGGAGCGGCTGGACTGTATCAGGCAGCAACCGTCGCGCATCCTCGATGTCGGCAGCGGTACGGGATGGGGCACGCGCCAGTTGGGCGAGCGCTATCCGAAAGCAGACGTCACCGCGCTCGACATCGCGATCGGCATGTTGCAACATGCGCGCGGTACGTCGAGTTGGTGGAAAAAACTGTTTGCGGGCAAGCGCGAAAGTTTTTTGTGTGCCGATGTCGAGGCGTTGCCGCTCGCATCCGGCAGCGTGGAGATGGTGTGGTCCAATCTCGCGCTGCAATGGTGCAACGACTTGCCGGCTACTTTTGTCGAGTTGCAGCGTGTGCTCAAGGCGGAGGGATTGCTGATGTTCTCCAGTTTCGGCGTGGATACGCTGAATGAGTTGCGCATCGCCTTCCGCGATGTGGATGGGTATAGCCACATCAATCGCTTTGCCGACCTGCACGACATCGGCGATATGCTGGTGGGTGCGGGATTCGCCGACCCGGTGATGGAGATGGAAAAGATCACGCTGACTTACAATGATGTGCGCGCGGTGATGCAAGACCTGAAGAACATCGGCGCGCATAACGCTACGGCAGGGCGCGCGCCGGGCATGATGGGCAAGGCGGCCTGGCTGCGTATAACGGAAAATTACGAGAGGCTGCGACGCGACGGTAAATTACCCGCGACCTTCGAGATCATTTACGGACATGCGTGGAAGGCGGCACCGAAGAAAATACAGGACGGGCGCGCGATTATTAAAACAGATTTTAAACTATGAAAAACCAATCACCACAGAGACACAGAGACACAGAGAAAGGCAAAACAAATGCCCCTCATCTATATTTATGTTGTGGGGTTGATATCTTTGGGGTTGAGGTTTTCTCGGTGTCTCTGTGTCTCTGTGGTGGATTGTTGTTGTGAGCTTTTTCATTACAGGTACCGACACGGGAGTGGGCAAGACTCTGGTGAGTTGCGCGTTGCTGCATGCCTTTGCGGCACAGGGCAAGCGCGTGGTCGGATTCAAACCGGTGGCCGCGGGGTGTGATGAGAACGACCATAGCGACGATGCGCAGCAACTGCGTGCTGCCAGCAACGTGCTGGCGAGCTATGGTCAGGTCAATCCCTATTGCTTTGTGCATCCCGTTGCGCCGCATATCGCGGCGCGCGATTCCGGTGTGCGCATCGAAATGTCGCGTATTCTCACGTCCTATCGCGAGTTGGCCGGGCAGTCCGACGAGGTGATCGTGGAAGGCGCAGGCGGCTTTCTGGTCCCATTGAACGAAAAGAAAAGTAGCGGCGATCTGGCACAAGAGTTGGGGTTGCCGATCATTTTGGTAGTGGGGATGCGCTTGGGCTGTCTTAACCATGCGCTGCTGACCATGCGAGTCATCGCCGATTATGGATTAGACTGCGCGGGCTGGGTGGCGAACGTGTTGGACGCAGAGATGCCCGCGTTGCAGCAGAACATCGATGCTTTGTGCGAGCGCATCGCCGCGCCGTTGCTGGGGGTGATCCCGTATCAGACGCAAGCGGATGCGCGCATGTCAGCCGCGCATTTGCACATGGAGCGATTGGATAAACCAGAGGCGCGGGCGGAACGCATCAATGACTGAATTTAGCGTCGTCGCAGTATTCTTCGTCGGCCTGCTCGGCGGCGTCCACTGCCTCGGCATGTGCGGCAGCATCGTCGGCATCTTCACGACGCAAGTGCCGAAAGACGTATCGCGCTGGCCTTTTCATTTGGCCTACAGCAGCGGGCGCATCGCCAGTTATGCAGCAGCAGGTGCCTTGGTTGGAACGATCGGTCAGGCCGGGTTGATGATGCGCGATGCGGTGCCGGTGCAACATCTGCTGTTCGCATTGTCCAGTTTGATGCTGGTGGCTTTGGGCTTGTATCTCGCCGGTGTTTGGGGCGCGGTGCGACAGCTCGAACAACTGGGCGGCGGGTTGTGGTCGCGGCTGAAACCCTATACCACGCGCCTGCTGCCGGTTAACACGGTGCCGCGAGCGCTGGGTCTGGGGGCGTTGTGGGGCTGGTTGCCGTGCGGGCTGGTGTATAGCGTGTTGCTCACTGCGCTGGCCAGCGGCAGCGCGGCGCAGGGCGCGCTTATCATGCTGGCGTTCGGTCTGGGCACATTGCCGAATCTCCTGGCGATAGGATTGTTTTGGGAGAGCGTCAAAGGCTGGGTGCAGTCGCCGCGTGTGCGGCTGGCGGCAGGGCTGGTGGTGGCGACCTTGGGTGTGTATGGTTTGTTCAAGGTCGGCTACACTTTCTATATGCACGGATGGACGGGGGCGTGTCATGTTGCTGCGTAATTCTATTTGCGGGCTGGTCATTTTGTTCATCGCGGGATGCGGCGAAGCGAAACTTCCTTCGCCCTTCAAAGCCGGCGACGTCAGCTCCCAATACGCTCAAGCCGATTTCCATCTTTTCGATGCGGGCGGGAAATCGCGCAGTCTGGCTGACTTTAGGGGCAAGGTAGTCGCCATGTTCTTCGGCTATACGCATTGTCCCGACGTTTGTCCCACTACGCTGGCGGATATGGCGCAGGTGATGCGCCTGCTCGGCAAGGACGCCGATAAGCTGCAAGTGTTGTTCGTGACGCTCGATCCGGGGCGCGATACGCGCGACTTGCTGGCGCGATATGTGCCGGCCTTTCATGCGGGATTCATAGGGCTGTCGGGCGATGCCGCCGCGACAGCGCAGGCAGCCCAGGCATTCGGCGTGATGTACCAGAAGCAAGAGGGCAAGACTGGCGGCTACACCCTAGATCATTCGGCGGGAATCTATTTGATCGCGCCGGATGGCAGGCGGGTGCTATTGGCGCCCTATCGGCAAAACACCGAATTCTTGATGCAGGACATCAAGCTTTTATGGGCGCTGAACCGATGAAAGGCGAGGGCATGCAAATCCCTCCTTCATGGCTGAACGAAATCAGTTTTCGCATCGACGCGGAGAATTTGCCGATCCGCGCCGAGCAGATTCGCTCCCGTTTGCGTTCCTTTCCCATCATGGTCGGGAGCCAGTCGCTGATCGAGCCGTTGCTGGTTGTTTTGTTGTGGGGGCATGTATCGCGCGGCGGTTTGCTGGTATGGTTGGGCGTGTTATTGCTGTTGCATTTTGCGGAGATGGGGTTGTGGTGGAAGTATCGTTCGTTCGCGCACACGCTCGAACAGTGCCGGGCGTGGAGTCTGGCCTTCAAGGTGTCTGCGGTGGCGGTTGCCGCGATGTGGGCGGTTGCGGCCATCGGTTTTTTCCCTGCCGAGCTGGCTTATCAGGCGTGGTTTATTTGCGTGATATTGGGAGTGGCGGCCGGTGCGGTGACGATGAACCCGCTATATCCGCCCGCGTTGTATCTGTTTCTCTCCATCATGCTGTTGCCGACTGTTTTCCGAATCGCCTACGCGAATGATCCGCTGCATTGGGTAGTTGCCGCGATGCTGGCTGTATTCTTTGTTGTGGTCATTCATTCCGGGCGGCAATTGAGCAGGACATTTTTGGTGTCATTGCGCCAGCGTGATGAAAATCTTTCACTGGTGGGGCAATTGACGCGGGAAAAATCCCGCGCCGAATCGGCCAGCCGCGAGAAATCGCGCTTTCTGGCGACAGCCAGCCACGACTTGCGCCAGCCCTTGCAGGCGTTGATGTTGTTCAGCGACGCTTTGCAGGAACAGGCACTGGAAAAAAAGATGCAACACTTGGCAGGCCAGATCGGCAAGTCGGTGAATGCGCTGGTGGAAATGTTCGACGAGCTGCTGGATGTGGCAAGGTTGGAGGCGGGGGTCGTGGAGGTGCGCTGGCAGAATTTCGAGTTGCAGCCGTTGCTGGATCGTTTGTATGTGGATTTGGCGCCGCTCGCGCAGTCGAAAGGGTTGGGCTTCGATATGCCCAGCGGAGAGGGGGTTGTGTATAGCGATCCGTTCCTGCTGAGCCGCATCTTGCGCAATCTAATTTCCAATGCCATACGCTACACCGAGCAAGGCAAGGTGAGCATACGTTGCATAGCCGACGCGGACGGGTTTCGCTTTGTCGTTGCCGATACCGGCATCGGCATCAGTCCCGAGATGCTACCGCACATTTTTGAAGAATATTACCAGGTGGACAACCAGCATCGCGACCGGCGCAACGGCTTGGGGCTGGGGCTAGCCATCGTGCGCCGGGTGGAGGACTTGTTGGGATGCAAGGTGAAAGTGAGATCCGAACCGGGACAAGGTTCCGAATTCAGTTTCGAAGTGCAGCAGGGGAAAATGGAACAACACGTGGTACAGCCTTTCGTTATCACGCATTCCCGCCACGATTTGCGCGGCGTGAGGGTCGCCCTGGTGGAGGACGACCCGGATATTCGCGAACAGATTGCTGGCCTGATGCGGGGTTGGGGGTGCATGGTGTTCGAGGGCGAGCATGGCGACGAGGTGCTGCGCAAGCTGGATGTCGCGCGGCGGCCCCCCGATTTGCTGGTGTGCGATTATCGGCTGCCGCAGGGGCTGACGGCGATCCATGTAGTTCAGCGCATGCGCGAACTGTGGGGGGCTGGCATTCCCGCGCTGGTTGTGACGGGCGATACGGCAGCGGAAGTGTTGCAGGACATCCATGCCAGCGGGGCGATATTGCTGCATAAGCCCATCGCGCCGGCACATTTGCGTGCCATGATATATTTCGCTTTGCACGGAGAGGGTTGAGCTACCGGGCGGGGATGATATGATTGCGAGCAGGGATTGAAGAGGTTTTTCGCGTTCGTTCTTTCTCCCGCTTGCGGGAGAGGGTTAGAGAGAGGGGTTTCTTTCTTGCAAGGATTGGGCAAAAGGTAGGGAAAAGGGATGAAAGTTAAGGTCTTGATGGTCGATGACCACGCGCTGTTTCGCGACGGGATGCGCTATGTGCTGCAGCAACTCGCCGACGAGGTCGAGGTGATCGATTCGGGTGATTTTGTGGATGGGATGAAGCAGGCCGCCAGCAATCCGGATCTGGATCTGGCGCTGCTGGATCTGCATATGCCCGGAAGCGACGGGGCGATATCGATTCAGGCTTTTCATGCGGCAAACCCGAGCATTCCTTTGGTGGTGGTATCCGGTTCCGATCAGCGCGAAGACATCGAAAAAGTGATGGAATACGGTGCGATGGGTTTTATATCGAAAATGTCGTCGAGCAAGATGATGCTGTCGGCATTGCGCATGGTGCTGGACGGCGGTGTCTATCTGCCGCCGCAGCTGTTGCAACAAGCGATGGCAGGCATGGATCAAGGGGGGGGCAACGGGGATAAGCGCACCGCCCGTCAAACTAAGAGCGGCTTGACCACACGCCAGATGCAAACGCTGCAATTGCTTGCGGACGGCCTGTCCAATAAGGAAATTTCCGAAAAAATGAATCTGGCCGAGGGCACGGTAAAGATCCATACGGCGGCCGTGTATCAGGCGTTGCGCGTGAGTTCCCGTTTGGAGGCCGTGAGCGCCGCAAGACGCTTGGGTTTCCTTCCCCCGACAGAATCGGATGCCGATGGCGCCGCCGTACAATAGCGCTTTGCAGCCGCTTACCGAAAAATTACTCGCCCTGTTGCGCGAATCCCGCTGGCTGCTGCTGGCGGTGACCGCTTTATATTTCATCCTCATCCTTTACGGTTATGACCGCGCCGATCCGGCCTGGTCGCACAGCACCAGTGTCGCGGCGATACACAATCCCGGTGGTTTGATCGGCGCATGGTTGGCCGATATCATGCTCTATATCTTCGGTTTTTCCGCATGGTGGTGGGTGACGCTGATGTTGCAGCGCGTATGGGCGGGTTACCGCAGCATCCGCGCAGATAGCCTGTTCGGCGAACGTGCTTTGTGGGTCGTGTTGTTGGGGTTCTTCATCTTGCTATTTTCCAGCAGCGCGTTGGAGGCCTTGCGTCTGTATACATGGAAAGTGGCCTTGCCTCTTGCCCCCGGCGGCATGTTCGGTGCGATATTGGGTCAGATGTTGGCGCACCTTGTCGGCTACACCGGCGCGACTTTGTTCCTGTTGGCCTTGATGGTGGTGAGCTTCAGTCTGTTCACCGGGCTGTCGTGGTTGCGCTTTATCGACCGCTTGGGCGAAGTGCTGGAGACCAGTTATCTGTGGGCGCGCAATGCGTGGCAGACGCGTCAGGACAGACGTATCGGGGAGCAGGCTGTCAGCGAGCGTACTGCGGTGGTGGAGGTGGAAAAGAAACGTGTGGAAGAGCACCAGCCCATCCGCATCGAATTGCCCGTTGCCGAAGTGCCGCGTTCCACCCGTGTGGAAAAAGAAAAACAAGTGTCGCTGTTTTCTGATATGCCGGATTCGCCGTTGCCGCCGCTGCATTTGTTGGATCAGGCAACGCATGCGGTTGCAGTCATGTCAGCCGACACGATGGAATTCACCTCGCGTTTGATCGAGCGCAAGCTGATGGATTTTGGCGTCGAAGTGAAAGTGGTCGCGGCCTATCCCGGCCCGGTTATCACGCGTTACGAAATTGAACCCGCCGTCGGCGTGAAGGGCAGCCAGATCACCAATCTGGTGAAAGACCTCGCGCGCGCCTTGTCGGTGGTGAGTATCCGCATGGTCGAGACCATCCCCGGCAAGAGCTATATGGCGTTGGAGTTGCCCAATCCGAAACGGCAGATGGTGCAGTTGTCCGAAATTCTGGGTTCGCAGGTGTATGCCGACATGAATTCGCCGCTGACCATGGCGATGGGCAAGGACATTTCCGGCAAGCCGGTAGTCGCCGATCTGGGCAAGATGCCGCATGTGCTGGTGGCGGGCACCACCGGTTCGGGCAAGTCGGTAGGCATCAACGCCATGATCCTGAGTATTCTCTACAAGGCCACGCCGCAACAAGTGCGCATGTTGTTGATCGACCCCAAGATGTTGGAACTCTCGGTGTACGAAGGCATCCCGCATCTGCTCGCTCCCGTGGTGACCGATATGCGCCAAGCCGCATCGGGGCTGAACTGGTGCGTGCAGGAGATGGACAAGCGCTACAAGCTCATGTCGCACTTCGGCGTACGCAACATCGCCGGTTTCAACCAGAAATTGCGCGAAGCGGTCAAGGCGGGCAAGCCGCTCACCAACCCGTTCACGTTGACGCCGGATAACCCCGAGGCGCTGGAAGAGATGTATTTGATCGTGGTGTTCATCGACGAGCTGGCCGACCTGATGATGGTGGTGGGCAAGAAAGTGGAGGAGCTCATCGCGCGTCTGGCGCAGAAAGCGCGCGCCTCCGGCATCCATCTGGTGCTGGCGACACAGCGCCCCTCGGTGGATGTGATCACCGGACTCATCAAAGCCAACGTGCCGACGCGCGTGTCCTTTCAAGTGTCGAGCAAGATCGACTCGCGCACGATATTGGACCAGATGGGCGCAGAAGCCTTGCTGGGACAAGGCGACATGCTCTATCTGCCGCCGGGAACGGGCTACCCGCAGCGGATACACGGCGCCTTCGTGTCCGATCAGGAAGTACATCGCGTTATCGAACACCTCAAGTCGCAAGGCGAAGCGAATTACATCGACGGCGTGCTCACCTCGATGGAGGAGCAAGGCGACGGCGGTGAACTGGATGGCGGTGCGGATGCCGAAGCCGACCCGCTGTACGACCAAGCGGTGGCCATCGTGCTCAAATCGCGCCGTGCCTCCATCTCTTTCGTGCAACGCGATCTGCGCATCGGCTATAACCGTGCTGCGCGTCTGATCGAGCAGATGGAAAAGGCGGGTATTGTTTCGCCGATGCAGAGCAACGGAAATCGCGAAGTGCTGGCTCCCAATCGGGCAGAATAACCCCTTCCAGCCGCCCCTGATTCGGCAAGCTCAGACAGGCTTGTCAGGGGAGGCGCGGTGCGCTCCCTCCCTGACAAGGGAGGGTTGGGAGGGGTTAGAAACGCAGAACAAATCTCAGGAATATAAAAATGCAGAAGTTATTAGCCCTATTGTTTTTTGCCTTGCCAATCGCAGCCCACGCCACCGCCACCGACAAGCTGAAAACCTTTATCGCCGCCACGCACTCCGCGCAGGCAAACTTCACCCAAGAAGTGCAAGACAAAAGCGGCAAGCGTATCCAAAGCGCATCCGGCACTATGCAGTTTGTGCGTCCCGGTAAATTTCGCTGGGTGTATCAAAAGCCGTACGAGCAAATCATCGTGGGCGACGGAAAAAAATTCTGGCTGTATGACGTGGACTTGAATCAAGTCACGGTGAAAAGATTGGATGCTGCACTATCGAGTAGTCCCGCAGCACTGCTCTCCGGCAGCAACGAAATTGAGCGCAGTTTTGTATTGAAAGACCTAGATGCACGCCAAGATTTGGAATGGTTGCAAGCCACACCGAAATCCGCCGAGACCAACTTCGATCAAATACTCATGGCATTCAACGCCAAAGCGGAACTGGTGGTAATGGAGTTGCATGATGCTTACGGGCACCGCACCGTGTTGCGATTCTCTGAACTGAAAAGCAATCCTTCGTTGTCGCCGCAGTTGTTCAAATTCGTACCACCCAAGGGCGCGGATGTGCTGGGGGAGTAGCTGAATGGCTAAACTGTATGACTTAACTCCCGAAGAAATCTCCATTGTTGAAGGTAAGGCGGCGCAACAGTCGCCAGCGATAGCAGGAGGTGGCGAATGAAAAATCACACCATCAATGCCAAAGGCGGTGACTTCTAAACCCCTCGAATTCGAGGGGTTTAGAAGTTGGGCGGCTGTGAAGGTTTCATGTGTATAGAAATACGATTGAGTTTTAGGGGGGTAACCCCGATTTTAATTACGGCGAATTCGCCACAATTAAAAATCAGTTAGTTTGTTCGAGAAGAGGTTTGAGTTATGGCAACCAAGACTAAAAAATCTATCCCTGCCCCCACCGCCAGCGCGCCGCTGTACGGGCGAGTGCGTGAGATTTTGGAGTCAGCCCGCAGCAATGTTGCCCGCACGGTGAACACCACGCAGGTGATTGCAAATTGGTTGATCGGGCGGGAGATTGTGGAGGAGGAGCAGCGAGGAAGTCGGCGTGCGGATTACGGCCAGCAATTGATGTCGCAACTATCAGAGGCGCTGACGAATGCGTACGGACGAGGCTGGTCGGTTCAGAATCTTTTTTACATGAAACAGTTTTACCTGAGCTATCCGCGCTTGTTGACGGCGGGAGGAATTCTCCACGCAGTGAGTGGAGAATTCTCCGGGGCTGCAATACTCCACGCAGTGAGTGGAGAATCTGCACTTAAAACGGTATCGCCAAATGTTGCTTGGCTGCCGGGGGAGCTAAATCCAAATCTATCTTGGACGCATTACCGTACTTTACTTCGCGTGAGTCGCGCTGAGGCTCAAGCGTTCTATGAGATTGAGGTAGGCAAAAACAACTGGTCTGCGCGTGAGCTGGAGCGACAGATAAACAGCTTGTTGTTTGACCGCTTGGCTAAAAGTAAAGACAAAAAAGGGCTCGTGCGCATGGCTTCTCATGGGCAGGAGGTATTGCAGCCGATTGATGTACTGAAAGACCCCGTGGTGTTGGAATTTCTTGATTTGCCCGAGTCGCCGCGCTTGGTGGAATCGAAACTAGAACAGGCGCTGATTGGTAATCTGGAAACCTTCCTGATGGAGTTGGGCAAAGGCTTTGCGTTTGTGTCGCGACAGGAACGTATCACGCTGGATGGCGACCACTTCTACATTGATTTGGTTTTTTACCACACGGTGTTGAAGTGTTTTGTGCTGATTGATTTGAAAGTGGGAAAGTTGACGCATGCCGACCTTGGGCAGATTCAGTTTTATGTGAATTACTATGACCGCGAACGGCGCACCGAGGGTGATAGCCCGACCTTGGGTTTGATCTTGTGTCCCGACAAAAATGATGCCGTGGTGAGGTACACGCTGGGCGAGCAGGAAGAGCGCAACATTTTTACGAGTCGTTATCAGTTCCATTTGCCTACCGTTGAAGAGCTTGAGAATGAGTTGCGGCGAGAGCTGCGGTATTTGGTGCCATCAGCCAGTGCTGCGGAGGCTGCGCCGAAACAACGCAGGAAGAGCAAAGGAAAGGCAGAGTGAGCGATCTATTCGCAGCCAATCAACCCGCCGCGCCGCTGGCCGAGCGCCTGCGTCCAAAACACATCGACGAAGTCATCGGGCAGTCGCATCTGTTGGGCGAGGGCAAGCCGCTGCGTCTGGCGTTCCAGTCCGGCAAGCTGCATTCGATGATTTTGTGGGGGCCACCGGGGGTGGGCAAGACCACGCTGGCGCGGCTCATGGCCTCCGCCTTTGATGCCGAGTTCGTGCCGCTGTCGGCGGTATTGTCCGGGGTGAAGGACATCCGTGAGGCCATCGCGCACGCCGAACTGACGCTGCAACAAAGCGGTCGCCACACCATTCTGTTCGTGGACGAGGTGCACCGTTTCAACAAATCGCAGCAGGATGCTTTTCTACCTTTCGTCGAACAGGGACTGGTCACTTTCATCGGCGCGACCACCGAGAACCCTTCGTTTGAATTGAACAACGCTTTGCTGTCGCGGGCGCAGGTGTATGTGCTGCAATCGTTGTCCGAAACGGAGTTAAGTAATTTGTTCGAGCGAGCGGTGCAAACGTTCTCTTCCGTTCGCCCTGAGCTTGTCGAAGGGCAGGCTTCGACAGGCTCAGCCCGAACGGGTCTTTTGGAGTTTTCTGATGAGGCGAGGGAGCGCATCATCGGTTACGCGGATGGCGACGCGCGCCGCTTGCTCAATGTGCTGGAACAATTGCAGACCGCCGCCGTGGCAGCAGGCGTGAGCCACATCGATGCCGCTTTTCTCGACAACACTTTGGCACAAAAACTGCGCCGTTTCGACAAAGGCGGCGAAGCGTTCTACGATCAGATATCCGCACTGCATAAATCGGTGCGCGGCTCCAATCCCGATGCGGCACTGTACTGGTTCGTGCGCATGTTGGACGGCGGTGCCGATCCGCGTTATCTGGCGCGGCGCATCGTGCGCATGGCCTGGGAAGACATCGGCCTCGCCGATCCGCGCGCGCTCCAGTTGTGCAACGATGCGGCAGCCACCTACGAACGCCTCGGTTCGCCGGAAGGTGAGTTGGCGTTGGCGCAAGCCGTGCTGTATCTCGCCGTCGCCGCCAAGTCGAATGCGGGTTACGTCGCGTATAATGCCGCCCGCGCCTTCGTCGGTCAGGACGGTTCGCGCGAAGTGCCCTTGCACCTGCGCAACGCGCCGACCAAATTGATGAAACAGTTGGATTACGGCAAGGACTACCGCTATGCGCACGAAGAAGCCGAAGGTTATGCGGCAGGCGAAAATTATTTCCCCGACGCTATGCCGCAAGTGAGTTTTTATGAGCCTACCGGGCGCGGGCTGGAAGCGAAGATATCGGAAAAGCTGGCGCATTTGCGCGAGCTGGATGCAAGGGCAAAGAAGAAAATTTAATCAAAGAAAGATAGGGGATATGGATATTATTTTGGATAACTGGTTGTTGCGGAAATTGTTTTTGCTGCGCAAGATTTATATCAGCCGGACTTCGATGCGGCACTATTCGCAATACGGCGAGGATGACTCGACTTACCAGTATCTCGCCTCCATCAAACGCGGATTTTTCGTGGATGTGGGTTGTTTTCATCCGGTGAAATATAGCAATACCTATCGCTGGTATCGCAAAGGTTGGCGCGGGGTGAATATCGACCTCGATCCGATCAAGATCGAGGCGTTCAAGATGGTGCGCGGAAAAGATGAGAATCTCGTCTATGCCATCAGCAAAGAAGGTCACGGCGAGTTGCAGGATTGCTATTCGTTCGGGCGTTATTCGTTGATGTCCACCTTGGATAAAGAATTTGCAGAAGAGCAGCGAAAATTGGGAAAGCAATATGTGGTGCGAAAAGTGCCTGTGGCTTCGCTGGATTATGTGCTGGACAACAGCCGCTTTGCCGGACGCAAGATCGATTTGTTGAACGTCGATGCGGAAGGGTACGACTTGGCGGTTTTGGAGTCGCTGTCCTTTGAAAAATACAGCCCATTCTTGATCCTCGTGGAACTGCATCAGCACACCATCGACAAAGTGATGGAGAGTGAGCTGTACAAATTTCTGGTTGGCAAAGGTTACGATCTGGTGAACTGGACGGGGCCGACTTTGGTTTTCAAACGCAAGGCGGCTTGAGGATATATGCTCGATATTCAAATATTACGTAACGATCTGGCTGCCGTGGCGACGCGCTTGGCGACACGCGGTTATGCGCTGGACACCGCGAAGTTTGAGCAAATGGAGGCTGCGCGCAAGACCATCCAGACGCGCACGCAAGAGCTGCAAGCCAAGCGCAATGCGACTTCCAAGCTGATCGGGCAAGCCAAGGCCAAGGGTGAGGACGTGTCGGCGATCATGGCCGAGGTGGGCTTGCTGGGCGACGAGCTGAAGCAGCTCGAAACGAAGTTGCCGCAAGTGCTACAAGAGATGGACGCCTTTCTGGCGGTCATCCCCAACATGCCGCACGCGAGCGTTCCGGTCGGAAAGTCCGAAGCGGACAACGTGGAAGTGCGTAAAGTCGGCGAGCCGACGAAATTCGCTTTTGAAGTGAAAGATCACGTCAGTATCGGAGAAGGGCTGGGCGGGCTGGATTTTGAAACCGCCACGAAGATTGCCGGAGCGCGCTTCTCGTTGTTGAAAGGGCCGCTGGCTAGGCTGCACCGCGCACTCGCGCAGTTCATGTTGGACACGCATACCACCGAGCACGGTTATACCGAGACTTATGTGCCTTATCTGGTGAACGCCGAATCGATGTTTGGTGCAGGGCAGTTGCCGAAGTTCGAAGAGGACTTGTTCAAGGTCCCACGCCAGACGGGTGAAGGGGAAGAGAGTTTTTATCTCATCCCCACCGCGGAAGTGCCGGTGACCAACATGGTGCGCGATTCCATCGTGCCGTTGGAAAAGCTGCCGATGAAATTTGTGGCGCATACGCCGTGCTTCCGCAGCGAGGCGGGCTCTTACGGGCGCGACACGCGCGGCATGATCCGCCAGCACCAGTTCGACAAGGTGGAATTGGTGCAGATAGTGCATCCGGAAAAATCTTACGAGATGCTGGAAGAGCTGCTCGGCCACGCCGAGACCATCCTGAAAAAACTGAATCTGCCGTATCGTGTAGTAAAACTGTGTACCGGCGATATGGGTTTTTCTGCCTCCACCACGTATGACATCGAAGTATGGCTACCCGCACAGAACACCTACCGCGAAATTTCCTCCTGCTCCAACTTCGAAGCGTTCCAGGCGCGGCGCATGCAGGCGCGTTTCCGCAACGCACAAGGCAAACCGGAATTGCTGCATACGCTGAATGGTTCCGGTTTGGCAGTCGGCCGCACGCTGGTTGCTGTGCTGGAAAACTACCAGCAAGCCGACGGTAGCGTGCTCGTGCCGGAAGTGCTGCGCCCTTACATGGGCGGGCTATCTTCCATCAACGCGATCTGATCGACACGAGGAGCGGCTCGCTCCCCGTTTTCTGCGTTTCGTCGCAAAGCACTACCGCTTCCCGGCTCCCTTCCTTAGAGTGCCTCCTGTCATCGACACAGGAGGCAACATGAAACACATTGCAGTCTTGGCGGCCATGCTGCTGCCCTTGAGTAGTTCAGCGGGCGAGCTGAGGCTGGCTCTTCACGGCGCTGGAATAAGCGAAAAAAATCTTTATGTGGCGGTGCATTCTATTGCTGCCGATTTCCCGACCCGTGATGACAAGGCGATCAAGTCTGCCGTCGTCGCCAAAGGTGATGCAACTGAACTCCTCATCCCGAATGTGCCTGCCGGTGAATATGCCGTCGCGGTGTTTGCCGATATGAACGGCAATGGCGTACTCGACAGTAATTTCTTCGGCATCCCCCAAGAGCCGGTGGGAGTATCGCGCAATGCGCAGGGCAGATTCGGCCCGCCGAAATTCGCCGATGCGGCATTCAAGATGGGCGATGGCGTGACCGCTCTGGCTATCGAATTGAAATAGGAGACGTGATGACAATACCAAGCCATTCTCAACCCTTGCTGCGGCTGCGCGAAATACGTCGCCGCTTCATGCTGGGCGAGACGACTATCGATGCTTTGAACAGCGTGTCGCTGGACATACACAGCGGCGAATTTCTCGCCGTGTGGGGGCCTTCGGGCAGCGGCAAATCGACCCTGATGAACATCATCGGCCTGATCGATGCGCCCACGAGCGGCGAGGTGTGGTTTGACGGACAAGACACGCACAATCTGAAAGATGACGAGTTGACCGATTTTCGCGGGCATAAGATCGGCTTCGTTTTTCAGGGCTTCAATCTGGTGCCAGTGCTCAGCGCATTGGAGAACGTGATGCTGCCGTTGCAGATACAGGGCGTGCCGGAACACAAAGCGCGTGAACGCGCCACGGCGGCGTTGATCGATGTCGGGCTGGAACGGTTCAAGGTTTCCCGCCCGGACAAACTTTCCGGCGGGCAGCGCCAGCGTGTGGCGATTGCGCGTGCCTTGGCGGTGGAGCCGAAATTGGTTATTGCCGACGAACCGACGGCGAACCTGGATTCGGAGAACAGCCGCATGGTGGTCGATCTGATGCGCGACATGAACCGCGCGCGCGGCGTGACTTTCGTGTTCACTACGCACGACCCGCGTTTATTGGAACACGTTGACCGCAAGATTTTGCTGCGCGATGGCAATATAGAAAGTGATGAGGTATCCCAATGAACACGATCAAACTGGCTGTGCGCGGACTCATGCGCAACCGCCGCCGCAGCATGATGACGCTGCTGGCTATCGCGCTGGGCTTCGCGGCGATTTCGCTGTTCGCCGGATATACGCACAACGTCTACGACGGGTTGGCGCGGCAATCCATACACGGCGAATTGCTGGGGCATCTGACTTTGAGCAAGCGCGGCATGAGCAAGGAAGGCAAGCTCAACCCGGAACGCTACATGCTCAACGCAGCGGAGGTCGAGCGCATCACCGGACTGTTGCAGAGCGAAGCGCACGTCAAACTGGTTGCGCCGCGTTTGAGCTTGAGCGGCCTTATCAGCAACGGTCGCGCCAGCACCATCTTCATCGCCGAGGGTATCTCGCCGCAAGCCATGCAGCAGTTGCAGGAAAATATCTTGACCGAGGAAGAAGAGCGTAGCGGCATGTACGCAGACATCATCAAGAAGCTGCCCCCCGCGCACCCGGAGAATGCGCTACTCAGCTTCGGGCTGGCCGATATGCTGCACTTGAAAAAAGGCGATCAGGCGTCGCTGTTGAGCAATACGCTTACCGGGCAGGCGAACGCGCTGGATATAACGGTGGAGAGCACGTTCAACACCGGCAATGCGGGCAGCAACGACAAGTTCGCTTTCATGTCACTGAGTCTGGCGCAAACGCTGTATGACACGGCGGGATCAGCGGATCGCTTGACCGTGTTGCTGGACGATGCGGGGCAGACCGAGATCATGCGTGACCGCTTACAGGAAAAATTGCGTGCGGCGGGTTTCGATATGGAGATCAAAACATGGCAGGAACTATCCGATTTCTATAACCAAGTACACAACATGTTCGACATGATCTTCGGCTTCATCTTCAGCATCGTGCTGACCGTGGTGGTGATGAGCGTGGCGAATTCGATGGGCATGACCGTGGTCGAGCGCACCCGCGAGATCGGCACACTACGCGCCATCGGCTTGAAGCAATGGGGAGTGGTGAAATTGTTTACTGCCGAGTCGCTGATGTTGACGCTGCTCGGCTGTCTCACCGGATTGTTGCTCACCTTCGGCGTGCGTTACGGCATCAATGTCGCGCACATCTCTTACACGCCGCCGAACAGCGCCAGCGCGGTGCCGTTGCTGGTGGATTTGGATTTCGGACGCACGCTGTTCACGTTGATATTGATGCTGGTAGTGGGGACGTTGGCAGCGTACTTGCCCGCCCGCCGTGCGGCCAAGCAAGCGATCATCGATGCGCTGGGGCATGTGTAAAAGCAGTTGGTAGGTCGGGTTTCAACCCGACAAGTCGGGCTAAAGCCCGACCTACCAATTTGCTAACGACTAAGGAATGACGCTATGAAAAACTATCTCGGTTTGTTACTCGCTTTTTGTTGCAGTGCTGCTTACGCCGCTCCCGACGCCAAAACCATCCTCGAACAATCCGACCGCGCACGCGGCGGCGGTCTGCCCGGCATCGTGTGGGAGATCAAATTGGCTTCGCGCGATGGAGCTAAAGTGGATGAGCCGCAGCGCTTGCTGGTCAAAGCGGTGGACGATGCGAGCGTGGCGGAGACGTTCGAGCCCGCACGTTTCAAAGGTTCTAAGCTGTTGCAAGTGGGGCGCAACATGTGGCTTACCCGCCCCGGTCTTTCCAAACCTATTCCTATTTCGCCGCGCCAGCGCATGAGCGGACAGGCATCCAACGGCGACATCGCCGCGACCAACTACGCCAAGGACTATGAGGCACAACTGGCGCAGGAGGAAGCGGTTGATGGCGAGCCTTGCCATGTGCTCGATCTGAAAGCCAAACACAACCGCGCCACCTACGACAAGGTGCGCTATTGGGTGTCGGTCAAACGCAACGTCGGCATCAAGGCCGAGTTTTATTCGGTGAGCGGCACGCTGCTCAAAACGGCGCGTTTCGATTACGGCAACACCATTCAATACGAAGGACAACGCGTCCCATTCATCAGTCGCATGACGATACGCGATGCGCTGATCGACGCGGAGACGGTGATGGAATTCGGCACGGTGAAAGTGCAGAAGGTGAGTGCCAGCGAATTCGATCTGGGGCAGATACAGTAGGGGAAAGCGCATGAATAAAATATTTTTTTGCTGCGAAAAAATTCGGCTGGTTCAACATACCGATAGGCACTATCGGCTATTTTGCATTAAAAACGGATAATAATTTATCAGACGTAGGAGCGGCTTTAGCCGCGATGTGCTTGGGTTTCGCGGCTAAAGCCGCTCCTACACACACGCTGTTTATAACGAGAAATGGAATTAACACTCACAAAGGAGATCAATCTTGAAGAAAACTTTATTTGCCGTCGTCGCGGCAACAGCGGTGATGTTCTCTCTCGCCGGCTTATACACCGGTGTGTTGGCACACGAGTTCATCGTAAATAATGTCGATCCGGCATTACTGAGAAACCCTCCAAATCTTGTCCTCGTTGCTTGTGGCTATTTTGTGTTGGCGCTGCTAATGGCATTGCTTTACCCAAGACTTGTTCGCGTGAGTGGCTCACCCGCCATGAGCGGGCTGCGTTTTGGGTTGGTTGCGGGTGTATGTTGGTTAATGCCCTACAGCCTTGTGCTGTTCGGGGTCTATAAGTTCCCTTATGCCGCGCTGCCTTTAGATTTCGGGCTCGTCGGTGGAATCAGTGGGTGATTCTAACCGAAGGGGTTTGACTCGTAGCTAAACGGTAGTAGAGTAAGAAGGGCGATATGTTGTCGCATTTTACGAACCGAAAGGAACTCACATGAAAACGATGGAGATTGCAAAGAGACTGGTAGAACTTTGTAAGCAAGGGAAGAATCTGGAGGCGCTGGATACTCTCTTCGCAAAGGACGTGGTAAGCGTGGAAGCGGTTGCGATGCCTGGTGTGCAGCAGGAAGTGAAAGGCCTCGCGGCAGTAAAGGGGAAGGGAGAGTGGTGGGTTGCCAATCACGAGGTTCACTCCGCCTCGGTAACGGGCCCTTGGCCCCATGGTGATCGGTTTGTCGTCGGATTCCAATACGACGTGACGAACAAGCCTTCTGGAAAGAGAATGAAGATGGACGAAGTCGGCCTCTATACGGTACGCGAAGGAAAAGTTGTACGTGAGGAGTTCTTCTACGATGCCGGGATGTAGCAGTAAAATTCTCTTGGGGGAATAGGATTTCAACTTCACCAATTAACGGCTGGGGTGTTAATTTAAGAGAAGATTTTAACAAAAAGCTGAGATGGCAGGCCTAACCTTGCAGTCAAGAGGGGCTGCGCAAAAGCGCGCAGCCCCTTACTTTTACGTTAGCCAGACCCAACCCGCCGTTAAACTTTTTAGAACACCCAAAAACAAGGAGAGAGAAATGAAAAAATTTATGTTTCTGCATTTCGGATTTGAAAAACCAACCCCGGAAATCATGGAAGCTTGGATGGCTTGGTTTAAATCGATCTCCCACAAGCAGGTCGAACAGGGTGGTTTCGGCGGTGGTCGAGAAATCTCGAAAAGTGGAACCAAGGACCTACCCTGGAATAGGGAGTCCATTACTGGTTACAACATCATCGAGGCGGAGAGTATTGATGATGCAGTGAAGCTTGCCCAAAGCAATCCATTTATTGCGAGCATTCGAATCTACGAATTGAGGGCGATGTAGCCCCGTTTTTTCTTGGAGATTTCTTCTCGTCAATACGACAGGACGCTGTGCGTTCGGCGAGGAGGTCTCCTGCTGGCTAACATGGCGTTCGAGAGGGACGCGCCAAAAGCGGGGCGCGCCTCAATTTGAACGTTAGGGCGCTACCAACAGAATTTCTTTAATTTTTACTCGGACACCAAGGAGACCTCATGGCAATCATTCACAATGAAATTACAGTAAACGCGAGTACTGACAAGCTCTGGAACATTCTCACGGACCTTGAGCTCTTAGACAGGTACGACCCGTCCGTAAAAAAATCAACATTGGTTTCTGCCGAGAAAACGGGTATGGGAGCAAAAAGAAAAGTTGACATGCTGGACGGTAAAAATTGGTTTGAAGAAAAAATAACAGTGTTCAAACCAAATGGCGCGCTGACTTACCAACTCACCGACTGCTCCTTCCCAATCAGATCGCTAAAACATAGTTACAGTTTCGAGGAAATCGGCACTCAAACGAAAGTGAAACAGGTAATGGAATACACGGTAAAGTTTGGTTTGCTTGGAATGTTGCTGGACAGCTTGATGATACGCAAACAATCGGACAGCGGAATAAAAAAATTCTTTGCGGGACTTAAATCCTATGCAGAAACTCATTGAGTTTAGCTCATGGCATACAGCGAAAAATTAGCATATAGAATTCGTGAACGATTAGCGGACCTCCCGAATATTAAAGAAAAAGAAATGATGGGCGGTTTGACATTTATGTTCAACGACAAAATGTGTGTAGGCATCATCAAAGACGAACTGATGTGCCGTATTGACCCCGACATTTATGAAGCCGTTCTTGAAAAGAAAGGTTGCCGACCCATGGACTTCACGGGGCGACCCATGAAAGGCTGGATAGTCATTGACGAACACGGGATGAAAAATACAAAAGACTTTGACTCTTGGATAGGCCTAGCTTTGGACTTCAACAAAAAAGCCAAACCCTACAAGAAAGGGAAGTAGAAAAATTTGGGGCATGTCTAAGGCCGTAGCATTATGCTGCTTATTTGCGTTCGAGAGGGGTGCGCCCCTCAACTTTACGTTAGGCATTTATCCGGGAGCAGCCGTGGCACAGCCGTACTTGAACGCTTTGGAAGAACTGGTCGCCCGCGAGCTGCCGGGTATCTCTGGTTTGGTGTGCAAGCATTTTTTTAGCGGCGCAGCGTTGTACGCAAACATGAAAATTTGCGCCTCATTAACACCCGCCGGGTTCGCTTTCAAACTTTCCGAGCAACGTTGCTCGGAGCTGATCGCGTCCGGAAAGGCCGCACCCTTGCGGTACTTCGAGAAGTCGCCGGTCAAGAAAGGTTACGTTCTATTCCCACATGCAAGTAGTCTGAGCAATGCGGTAGTTGTAAGTTATCTCAAGGAATGTTTGGCACATGCAAACTCACAAAATGTCTAACCCTGCGTTCAAGCGCGCCGCCCCTTAGCTCCACGTTAGGCATTCAAAATTATGAACTGGCTCTATCTAGCTATCGCAATAATGTCGGAAGTCGTTGCCACTTCCGCCCTCAAGGCCGCCGAAGGGTTCACTCGGTTGTGGCCCTCGTTGCTAGTCGTTATTGGCTATGCCTCGGCATTTTATTTTCTTTCGCTTACCCTGCGCACCATTCCACTCGGTGTCGCCTATGCCATTTGGTCAGGTGTCGGTGTGGCGCTCGTTTCAATAGTTGGTTGGGTCATCTATCATCAATCACTGAGTACAGGGGCGCTTGTCGGCATCGCACTAATAGTTTCGGGTGTGGTGGTTCTAAACCTCTCTTCAACGACAGTGGGTCATTGAGTGTTATGTCTAACTACGCTCAAGCGGGGCTGCGCAACGATGTGATCTTTGCTGCGGGCAAGACCCAATTTGGCAATGCACTCAGCGCCGGCTTGGCGGTCGGTTTTTGATAGGGAAAGAGCGTGGAAGTATTCGTCACTCATTATGCTGCCGCGTCCTGGCTAAATATTAGTCGCGGGGTGTTGCTCATGCTCTTGGCAAGTTCAGCTGCGGCTGAAGAATCCAATTGGCGCACCTCGTGGGATGGTGTGCTTTATGGCTACGTAAGCAGCACGGGCTTGCGCGACGATAGTGTGCTCAATCCGGGAAATCATTTGGCCAAGCTGGCGCAACGCAGCGATACCGTTGAGGCGCGTTTCAATCTCAAGGCGGAGAGCGAAGCTGTGCGTATCAGTGCGCGCCCTATCCTGCTCACGCAACAGGCGCGCAACAGTTTCGGCGACACGAACACGTCCGCATCTTTTCTCAGCCAGTGGCAGGCGCGTTGGCGCGCGGGCGAGACATTGGCTTTGAGCGGCGGGCGCGAATTGTTGAACTGGGGGCCTGCGCAATTCTGTTCGCCCTCCAATCCTTTCTACTTCAATAATGGTCGCCGCAATCCGATGAGCGAGTTGTCGGGTATGGAGGCAGTGCGCTTGTCGTGGTCGCCGGAGGTAAGCACTTCCTTGTATGCGGCACGACTATTCGGCTCCGGGCATGGCCATGCCGATCCTGATCCGTGGGCGAATGCCTGGTTGCTGAAGGCGGACTGGCGCGGCGAAGAAAGTGCGGCCGGTTTGGCGTTGGTGCAGCCGGGGTCGCAAGCCGTGTTCGTCGGTGCACATGCGCAGCGCACGGTGAGCGATGCCTGGCTGCTATACGGCGAACTGGGTTCGTCCACCCGCAGCCATGCGCTCATTTCGTCAGCCGATGCGAGCCAGCCATTTACTATCGAAGCCGAGACATCGCGGTACACGGATGCCCTGCTGGGAGCGGCCTATACTTTCGAGAGTGGCTATAATTTCACTGCGGAATATTTGAGCTATGGGCACGGCTACGATGCCGCCGCGAGCAGTGCTTATTTTGCGCGCGCAGCCAGTGCCGCCAGTATTTTCCCAACGGGTAATTCGAGTCCCACGTTAGCGTCAGCCTTGACTTCTGCCCCGGCATTGTTGGGGCGCGACTATCTGCATCTGGTGTGGCAGAGCAACCTGATGGAAAGCGGCGCTTACTGGCGCCTGATGTACACGCGCAACCTGACCGACGCGGGCGACGAGGTCGGCATTTATGGCGAAACCGTGCTGGCGGGGCAGTTGAGCGCGTATCTGTTGGCAGTGTTGCCGCAGGGCGGCGCGCGGCAAGAGTTCTCCGCCTTGTTCCAATACGCCGCGACGCTGGGCTTGAAGATCGCCATGCCGTGATCGCAGTTCGCCGGTCGCTTGCGGGCTCGATTTTGTGCAACCGCCCGGCATGATACTGTCCGGGGTCGTTATCCGTTTTGATCTGGCAACTGGTAGTGAGGGGACTCAAAGCCAGCTCTTTCTGACCTTTCCGTGGAGCATGTTTTCGATAGACAGGCCAAGCTGAAAGAAGATTGCCCTGCCGTAAACACTCACGGATAATCATCCCATGAAAAAAGCACTGTCTTATCTGATTTCCACGCTCATTTTCAACACGGCGATTGCTGCTGTGCTGTCCGTCATCGATCCGGGCGTGCTGTTCTGGCATAACTTTATCTATTCCCAATGTATCGGTTTGTCCGTGATACTCGTCAACGGGACGGTTGTTAATCTGCTGAAAAATTCAATCATACGTTGGGCGGCATTGAGCGTTTCTCTCCCGGCTAGCGTGGCGCTGGGTATGACGCTGGCTTTTGCCCTTAGCGGCGTAGGAAGTTGGCGCGACAAGTATACGTTTCAAACGCTGGTGATCGGATTGTTCTTCGGGCTCATCGGGAGTATCACGCTGCTGCTCTCCGAGCGCATCCATGAGGAGATAAAACACCGGCAATTATTGAAGAGCGAAGGCGAAAAGCGCGAGATCGAGGCGCATTTGAAAATGCTGCAAGCGCAGATCGAGCCGCATTTTTTGTTCAACACGCTCGCCAACGTGAGCAGTCTGATCGACAGCGATCCGGCGCTGGCGAAGCAATTGCTGGAGCGGCTCAATGATTGGTTGCGCGTGGCGCTGGTCAGGGCGCGCAGCCATCATGCGACGCTGGGTGATGAGCTGGATATGCTGGAAAACTATTTACAGATTTTGAAGATACGTTTCGGCGAACGTCTGCGTTGGCGTATTGAGGTTGCTGAAGAAGCCCGTCAGGCGGTGTTTCCGCCGATGTTATTGCAACCGCTGGTGGAGAATGCCGTGCGTCATGGCATTGAACCCAAGATCGGCGGCGGGGAGATTTTTATTCGTGTGAACATTGAGAAAGCAACGTTGCTAGTTGAGGTCAGCGACAGCGGCGTAGGTTTGGTGGGGGACGAAAGTGAGGGCGCGGGGTTGGCAAATATACGTGCGCGACTGGCGACGTTGTTCGGCGACGAAGGCAAGCTGATGTTGGCGGATAACGCCAGGGGCGGCGTTACCGCCACACTGGAGTTGCCACGTTGAGAGCCATCATCGCCGATGACGAGCCGCATTTGGCGGAGGACTTGCGCCGCAGGTTGCTGCGTTTGTGGCCGGAGTTGCAGATTGTTGCGGTGGTACATGACGGTGTGGCCGCTGCGGAAGCGTTGACAGCGATCGAGCCGGACATCGCCTTTCTCGATATTCGTATGCCGGGACAGAGCGGGCTAGACGCGGCACGCTCGGCGGCAGCCGATTGCCGCGTGGTATTCGTCACCGCGTTCGATGACCACGCGGTGCAGGCATTCGAGCAGGCGGCGGTGGATTATCTGTTGAAGCCGGTTTCCGACGAACGTTTGGCACGCTGTGTCGAGCGCTTAAAGCAACGCAGCGAGGCCGCACCGGATGCGTTGTTGGCGCGCTTGCGGCAATTGCTGGACGTACCTGCCAAGCCGCAGCCGTTGCGCTGGTTGCGCGTTCAAGTCGGGCAGGCGGTGCGCATGGTGGCGGTGGAAGAGGTGTGTTACTTCCGGTCCGCCGACAAATACACCACGGTGCTGACGCGCGATGCGGAATTGTTGTTGCGCGCCCCGCTCAAGGAATTGCTCCCGCAACTCGACCCGGAGCAGTTCTGGCAGGTGCATCGCGGTACGGTGGTGAACATGTGCCAGATCGTCTCCGCGCATCATGATTTGCTGGGCAAGGTATTGCTTGCTCTGCGCGATAGATCGGAGAGGGTCACGGTGAGCCGCAGTTATGCGCATTTGTTCCGGCAGATGTAATGCCGGAAGATGGCAGGGGGAAGGGCTGCGCCCTTGCTGTAGGCGGACTGACGGCGTCACTGCGAACTGGTTTTTTTGGGGATGTCAGGCAGAAAACCGAAGTAGGGGGCGGGCGGTAGTCGCGGCATTTCTTCGAGTGCCAAGCGGTTGAGCATGTCGTGGTAGAGGCGCACCGTTTCTACCAAAATCACCGCTTCGCCGCCGCGGGCTTGACCGTATTTGGTTTGCTCGAAATAAGCGGGTCGTGAAAGCAATGGCATCACTTTTCTGACATCCGACCACACATCCGGGTTCAAGCCGGATTTCAGGGCCAGGATGCGCGCATCTTCCAGGTGTCCCCTGCCTTGATTGTAGGCGGCCAGCGCCAGCCAGGTGCGTTCCTTGTCGTTGATGCGGTCGGGCAGAGACTCCTTCATCAGTTGCAGATATTTTGCCCCGGCGATAATGCTGGCGTGTGCATCCAGACGGTCGGGGAGGTTCATGCGCTCGGCGGTGTCTTCCGTCAGCATCATCATGCCGCGCACGTTGGTGAACGAGGTGGCGAGCGGATCCCAGTGCGATTCCTGATAAGCCAATGCGGCGAGCAGTTGCCACTCGATGCCGGTTAATGCTTCTGCCTCCTCGAACCAGTGTCTGTAGCTCGGCAGCACAGTGCGCGTCTTGTTGACGAAGGCTGTCGCATCCACGCCTTGCAGGCGCTCGTTGTGGCCGTAATGGCGGTCGATCACATGCGACAGCGAGCCATTTTTCTTGATGGCTTCAAAAAAATCCCGTACACCGTCGAAAAGTGCATCGTCGACATCGTTGGCAAATGCCCAAGCCAGATGAGACGGGGAATTCAGGTCGAGCGTGTCGTCGAGTTGCGGATAGAAATTTTGCGCCAGCGCGATCTGCTCCTCGTTCGCCACCGTGCAACCGAGTGTGCCTTCTGCCACTTCCTGTAGCAGCGCGGAGACAGGCTGGTCATGCCGTTTATTCCAGTGCAGGTTGGCTATACGCCCTGCAATGTCGCGTAGTGCCTCCTCCTGGGCTGATTCGGCGACTACGGCCAAGTCGAGCGTGACCCAGTCTGCAAGACGTTTCGGTGTGTGGCCTTTGCATACGATTTGTTCTCGCAACGTTTGATAGACAGGGCTGAAACGCAGGCCAAATTTGCTGCTGCTGCGTATTCCGGCAGCGGCAAAATGCACCCTGTGCGTGGAGAGGGCTTGTGCGATCTGGTCGAAATTCATTGCCAGCGGTTTGATTTTGAGGTGCATCCGCTGTGCGAACAAAGTCGCCAACTCCAATTCAAAAGCCGCATCGACATCCAGGCCAGCAGGAAGTACGGCAACGAACAACTCGCCTTTGCGCCAATCCGGGGCAGGCTCTATTGCGACAAATGTCATCCAGAGCCATACGCTGAGGGCAATAAGAGTGGCAATTTTCCAAGCGAGCAAGTTGCGCATGGAAACATTCTGCCCGATTTTTATATCCAGCTGTTAAAATGCGCGCCGCTTCGCGTTGAGCGAGGCTTCGGAGAGGTGGCAGAGTGGTCGAATGTACCTGACTCGAAATCAGGCGTAGGCATTGCCTACCGAGGGTTCGAATCCCTCCCTCTCCGCCAGATTTAGTAATATATATTCAGTGATTAAGCGCCTGCTTCTCGCTTCAGATTTATTGATTCAGAAACGAATTAAGGATAACGATATGCAAAAGTCAGCTGGCTTTATTTCGCGGAAATGTTTGGCGTTTCTGATTTTGACTTCGTTGCTTGCTGCGGCGAACGCAAATGCGCAAGAGGGGGGAGGGGGCGGCGGGGCTTATCAAAAACTCGAACCCTTTACCGTTAATCTGGTCGGGCTCAAGCAGGTGATTCAATTGTCTGTGACGCTAAAATTGGCCAAACCAGAGGCTGGCGAGAAGGTAAGCCTTTACACCCCTGCTATTCGCCATGCGATGATCCTCTTGCTGAGCGGAAAAACGCTCGAACAAGTTGAAACATCCGCAGGCAAGCAACTTCTGATTAAGGAAACCAAGGCTGCGGTCAACAAGGCGATCGAGTCGGATGCCAAGGAGGGCGTGGCCGACGTGTTGTTCGAGTCCATTATTATCCAGTAGTGCCCTTGTTTTTCTTTCCGGTAGAGGCTCTCTCTGCCGATGTTGCAGTGGTAAAATTCGGACAAACAGGCATGACAAGAAGGCATCCTTGATAATGGATCCGCTATACCCGTCCCCTCTCCTCTCCTCAATCCTCTCCCGCAGGCGGGCGAGGAGGCGAACGAATCGCTGCGCGAGAGTTACGTTAATCCGCCACCGTGATCGATATGCCGTCTCCCCCTTTCATCCATCTCCGTCTCCATAGCGAATACTCTATCGCCGATGGCATCGTGCGCATCGGCGAAGCGGTGGCGGCGGCCAGGCGCGATAGTATGCCCGCGTTGGCGCTGACCGATCTGTCCAACGTGTTCGGGTTGGTGAAATTCTATAAAGAAGCGCGCGGTGCAGGCGTCAAGCCTATCGTCGGTTGCGACGTGTTCGTCACCAATGTGAACGACAGCGATAAGCCCTTACGCGTGTTGCTGCTGTGCCAGTCGAACACCGGTTATCTGCGTTTGTGCGAACTGCTGACGCGCGCCTTTTTGGAGAACCAAGATCGCGGTCGCCCCGAAGTGCGCAAGGAATGGCTCAAGGCGGGGACGGATGGGCTGATCGCTTTGTCCGGCGCGCACCTGGGCGAGGTGGGCATGACGCTGTTGAATGGCAATGCCGCCAGCGCACGGCTAGTGGCGCAAGAGTGGGCGGGTATGTTCCCCGGACGTTTCTATCTGGAAGTGCAGCGTAGCGGTTTTGCGCGCGAGGAAGTGCATTTGCGCGAGACGGTGAAGCTGGCGGCGGAGTTGGCGCTGCCGGTGGTGGCGACGCATCCGGTGCAATTCCTCAGCATCGACGACTTCAAAGCGCACGAGGCGCGGGTCTGTATCGCCGAGGGCTATGTGCTCAACGATAAGCGCCGTGTGCGCGCATTCACCGCGCAGCAGTACTTCAAGACGCAAGCCGAGATGGCGGCGCTGTTTGCCGATCTGCCCGAAGCGCTGCAAAACAGCGTGGAGATCGCCAAGCGCTGCAATCTCACCCTCAAGCTCGGCAAGCCGCATCTGCCGGATTTCCCCACCCCGAACGGCGAGAGCTTGGACGATTTCTTGCGTATCGAATCCGAGCGCGGCTTGCAGGAACGCATGTTGCACCTGTATCCCGACGAGACGGTGCGCGCCGCGAAGATGCCGGAATACAGCGAGCGACTCGCCTTCGAGATCAATACCATCACCAAGATGGGCTTCCCCGGCTACTTCCTCATCGTGGCGGACTTCATTCGTTGGGCGAAACAATACCGCGATCCTAAATTCCCCAACGGCGTGCCGGTCGGGCCGGGGCGCGGCTCCGGTGCGGGCTCGCTGGTGGCGTATTGCCTCAGCATCACCGACCTCGATCCGCTGCGTTATGAACTGCTGTTCGAGCGCTTCCTCAATCCCGAGCGCGTTTCCATGCCCGACTTCGACGTGGACTTTTGTCAGGATGGGCGCGAACTGGTGATCGAATACGTGCGCAAGAAATATGGCGCGGCCAACGTGGCACAGATCGCCACGTTCGGTACCATGGCGTCGAAAGCGGTGATCCGCGATGTCGGGCGCGTGATGGATTTTCCTTATGGTCTGTGCGACCGCCTTTCCAAGCTGGTGCCGCTGGAGGGGGTGAAGCCGGTGTCGCTGAAGAAAGCGCGCGAGATGGAGCCGGAATTCAACGCCATCGTCGCCAGCGAAGAGGGCGTGGAAGAGTTGCTCGAACTGGGCGGACGTCTGGAGGATTTGACGCGCAACGTCGGTATGCACGCCGGGGGCGTGTTGATCGCGCCGGGCAAGCTCACCGATTTCTGCCCGTTGTATTGCGCCGAGGGCGGCAACGCGGGCGAAGAGAAAAAATCCGTCAGCCAGTTCGACAAGGACGATGTGGAGGCCATCGGTCTGGTGAAGTTCGACTTTCTGGGGCTGCGCACGCTGACCATCATCGACTGGGCGGTGCGGTATGTTCGCTTGCTGAACGAGAAGGGAGAAGGGGGGAGGGAGAAGGGTAACGGCGGCGCGGAGGGGGTATCCCCTTCCCCCTTGAGCACCGGAGGTGCGATCCCTTTACCCTTCTCAATCGAAACCATCCCTCTCGATGACAAAGCGACCTACGCTCTGCTGAAGCGCGCGAATACCAGCGCGGTGTTTCAGCTCGAATCGCAGGGCATGAAGAAGCTCATCGACAAATTGCAGCCGGACACGTTTGAAGACATTGTCGCGCTGGTGGCCTTGTACCGTCCGGGGCCGCTGGAATCGGGCATGGTGGAAGATTTTATCGCGCGTAAGCACGGTAAAGCCAAGGCTGAATATTTCCACCCCGATCTGGAAGTCTCGTTGCGTCCAACCTATGGGGTCATCGTGTACCAAGAGCAGGTGATGCAGATTGCGCAGATCATCGGCGGCTATACGCTGGGCGGTGCGGATATGTTGCGGCGCGCGATGGGTAAAAAGAATGCCGACGAGATGGCGCAGCAGCGCAGCATCTTCGTGGGCGGCGCGGTCAAGCGCAACATCGACGAGAAGCTGGCGACGCGCCTGTTCGACTTGATGGAGATGTTCGCCGGATACGGTTTTAATAAATCGCACTCTGCGGCTTATGCGCTGGTGTCGTATCAGACCGCTTACCTTAAAGCGCATTACCCTGCCGCATTCATGGCATCTACGTTGTCGTCCGATATGGACAACACCGACAAGGTGCACAATTTTTATATCGACACGCTGGAGCAGGGCGTCACGATATTGCCGCCGGACATCAACAGTTCCGATTACCGCTTCGCCCCGGTGGACGCAAAGACCGTGGCTTATGGCTTGGGCGCCGTCAAAGGTACGGGCGAATCGGCGATCAACAATCTGGTCGCCGCGCGCCAAACGGGGCCTTTCTTGAATTTGTTCGATTTCTGCCATCGCGTGGATAACCGCATCGTCAACCGCCGTGCAGTCGAGGCGCTGATACGCGCTGGGGCGTTCGATTCGATCAGCGACCACCGCGCGCAACTGTTGGCGACGCTCGATATGGCGCTCGGTAGCGCCGACCAAAAGGCGCGCGCGGTCAACCAGAACAGCCTGTTCGGCGACGACGTCGGCAGCGAAATGCCGGTGGCGATGGCGGATGTGCCGCGCTGGAGCTTGCGCGAACAACTGCAAAACGAAAAGACCAGCTTGGGGTTTTATCTCAGCGGCCATCCCTATCAGGAATTTGCCGAAGAACTGGCGCATTTCGTCAAGATACGTTTGGGCGAGGTGACGCCCCCAAGCATGCCGCAGAACGGCTCCAACCGCCGCGCCGGCAAAGAAGTGTTGTTGGCGGGCATGGTGGCGGAAGTGCGTATCCAGCAGACGCGGCGCGGACGCATGGCGATCATCAAGCTGGAAGACGGCAGCGCGCAACTCGAGGTCACTGCGTTCAACGAACTCTATGAAGCCAGCCGAACGTGGATACGCGAAGGCGAATTGCTGGTGGTGAAAGGCAAGGCCACTTTCGACGAATATTCCGGGAGCATGCGCGTCACGGCGGAAGAGGTGTTTGACTTTGCCTCTGCGCGAGCGGCGTTCGCCAAGCGCCTGGACATCGCCTGCTCGATCGACTCCCCGGTGCGTGTTGCAGAGTTGGCGGAGATGTTAAAGCCGTGGTGCGGCGGCAAATGCCCGGTGGTAATCCACTACGAAAATCTCATTGCCAGCACCCCGTTGCGCTTGGGCGAGGCATGGCAAGTAACCTTGCCGGATATGCTGCTCAACGATCTGTGCGCATTGTTCGGTATAGAAAATGTGCGGATCGTGTACGCAGAATAAACGGGGAACCATTTCGAGCTTGTGGATTTTTTCGGCGTGGGGTAGATTGCTTACCGAAGCATCCGTTAGTTAATTAAAAAATGTGGAAAATGCAGGGCGGAGGAGATTCAAGATTAAATAGTGGGTGGGGTCAATTTTTTATTAACTTGTATTGGGAGGTATTGAAAATGTCGAAAATTACCAATGTGTTGCTAGTGTCCGTTGTTGCGCTGGGACTCTCCGCTTGTGGGGCAGTTCCGGTCAAAGAAGCGCCAAAAAAAATAGCCGATTGCGTGTTCCCGAACACCCAGGAAGCCGCGCCGGGATGGATATGCGATGAGCCTGTCGAAGGTGTGCAAGTCAGTGCGGTGGGATCGGCTGAAAAAACGGCGGCAGGAATCGAGTTCATGAAGAATATGGCTGCGACTGCGGCGCGTGTGCAGCTCGCCCAGCGCATGAAAGTGCAAGTGGCTAATATGGTCAAGCAATATGTTGAAACCACCGGTGCCGGTAAAGACGAAACAGTGGATAAAGTGAACACCTCGGTCACCAAGCAAATCACCAGCGAGACCTTGGTTGGAACGAGAATCTACAAGAGCCGCCAAGGTCCGGACGGAACGATGTATGTGCTGGTAGGATTGGATGAGGCGTCGGTGCAGAAATTGACTGAGTCGGCCGTTAAAACCAGCATGGGTAATGACCGTGCGCTGTGGCAAAAATTCCAAGCCGGTAAAACCCAAGATGAAATGGCTGCTGCCATAGCACAGCAAAAAATGGAGGCTGCAGCTCAGAAGTAACAAATTCCGAGATGATATTATAAGAACCTATGCCCTTTGTGGGGCATAGGTTCTTCCTTTACGCAGTTGCTTTCATGTTGAGTTGGTCGCGTACACGATGTTTAGAAAAATATATTTAATCCTGATATGGCTGGCGCTTATGCCCGTGCCTGTGCTGGCAGCGTCGAATACGCTTGCGCCGGAGCATCTGGGGGACTTGGGTGAGAAAAACGCCCATATCAAAGCGAAGGTCAAGGAGCTGGACGAAATTGGCAAGGATATGGTGGCTGCCAAGGCTAAAAAAATTGCCGCGATCGATTCTATCGAACGGCTCGAGCAGGACAGCGACCAAGCGCTAGAGCGGTTGGAGACATTGCAGAAAATTGACCGTGAATCGCCGGATACGATTGCGCCGGAAAAATTGCGTAAAGCAGAAGATGCGAATAAGCAGGCGATTACAACCTTGAATAAGGCAAAAACCAAGCGTGACGATGCCACAGCCGAAGTCAGTGCGCTGACCGGGAAGGCAAATGAGCAATATGACGAGTTTCAGCGGCTGCAAAGAGCTTTTGAGCGAGACATGGATTCGGTAGTGAATCCGCAAGTGGATCGGCATATCCGTACGTTGCAGTCGGGTAAAGAAGTGGAAGTGAGCGCGCGAGTAGCGTGTGGTGACGAGTCTCCGAAGGCGTGCAAAGAAAGATCGCTAAAGGCAGCTGAATTGGCTGCGTCGGAGCGTGGTTCGGTTGTGTTCGTTACGTCCTTGACCGAGATCAAGAATTTCAAGCTGAGCAAGGAGGAGTTGAGCAGCGAAGTGCGGGCGACCTTGACGAATAAGGAAGTCGTCAAGCAGCAAATGTTTGGCGAGGCCGAGGCTTACGAGACTACGCTGAAAGCCAGGGTTGAACCGGTTATCGGGGACTCCTTGCGAGATCAGATGGCGGAAGGCATACGCGCCGAGATTTACGCGATGGTGGGTGGGAAGGTCGACTATGCGCAGGTGCGCAATCCGGCCGTTGCGGATGATGAAGAGCAGCCGAAAAAGAAAGAGAAAAAGAAGGCCGGGAGTGATGCTCGTGAGGCCCGTAAAGCCGCACGGGAAGAAGAAGAGCGTCGCCGGGCGGCAGAAAGAGCTCGGGCAGCAGAAGAGGCTCGGGCGGCGGAAGAGGCGCGTCGGGCTGCCCAAGCCGAGGAAGAGCAACGCCGGGCTGAAGAAGAGCGCAATCGGGCTGCTCGGGCTGAGGCAGAGCGTCGTCGCTCGGCTATACCGACTTTCAGTTTTTGATTTATGCAGTGGCCATTGAAAATGGCTTGATTCAGGGGTTTGTTTTTCTATATCGACTATATCGAAAGGGACGAAAATGAAAAAAATTACTATGCTAGCTTGCTTGTTGGGTGCTTCGGCACTTGTTTCCCAGAGTGCGATGGCATCGGGTTTTAAAGTGCGCGGTGGTGTAACCAATAACGACTACACCACAGACTTTTCGCCTGCCGCAGCAACGGGTAATCCTTATGCCAAATCCACTTTCAGTGGAACTGCTTTTGGGGCGACCTGGCTGATCGATGATTCAATGTATATCGATTATGCGATGTCCAGCGGGAGCGGCACGAGGGAGAGCAAATTTAGTAATACAGTCAGCTTCTCTACGGATCTCACGCGAACTGACAACGCGATCATACTGGGAAGCACTTCAGTAGGTACGACTGGCACCGCTACCAATGTATACGTTGGATGGAAGAGCGGTGAAACAAAAATGGCTGCTCCTCCCTTAGTTTTGCCCGGTGGTCAGGTTACGAATCAATCCCAGCGTAATTTTTCAACCAGCGGCTTTATCTTTGGGGGAGGCTGGGGGATTCCGGCGGCAGGCGGTTCTGTGGGTTTGAGCTTGGGGATGGGGCTGATGAGTGGGAAGTACGACATCGTTCAGCCTGCATCGACTACCAAAGCTACAGCGGATATGGCGCTTGGTTTTAGTTTGGGTCTCGGCTACTCCTATCCGTTCACGTCCAACTTTGGTATTGCCGCCGATTATAAATACAACTCATATAACTACGTTTTTGATTCAGGACTTACTACTGAATGGAGTTTGAACGAGAAATTGACTACAACAGCGCTTTCGCTTTGGGCGAAATTTTAAGTTTTGACCCATCATGAAACGGTTTTTTCGTTTCTGCTTGCTGGCTGCGGCGCTACCGTTAGTGGGATGCGCAGTGCAGCCGGAGGGCGTGTCCCCACTGGGCTCTCCTGTAGTGGTTGCATCGAAAGTGAGTCTCCCTGTATGGGTACTTAACCCGGAGAAAGCGGGCTATGTGAGCGTGATCGGCGCGGCGACCAAACAAGACTGGGGAGGCCGCGATGCGCAGTATCGGGTTGCACTGATGAAAGCGCGGCAAGAGTTGGCACAGATGGTTCGAGTCCAGGTGAAGTCTTCTTTGCAATCCAGCATGGAGCAGCGCGAGGGGAAAGTTACGCGCGAGGCTGATATCGAGATCAGCGTGCAGAGTCGGGTCGATTTGAGACTTGATGCGGCGCGTGTGATTGAGGAATGGGTTGACCCGCAGACCGGTGAGTTGTATATCTGGCTGGTAACGCCAGAGTAGCAATGGTTTGAAAATGAGTTTGATTAGGAGGCTATGCCACTTATTCATTCATCATGAACCCGTTTCATCGCGTCACGAAAATCTTTATTGCGCGTCATCAAAGGAGAGTCATATGAACAGATCGATTTCTATCTTGGTTGCTTTTTCAATTGTCCTTGCTGTTTCAGGTTGTGCAGAGCAACCTCAACCGATCAAGTCAGGCAACACCCCGGAGGCGCAACGCGCTCACGCGGAAAAAGCGCAAGGGGAATTGTCGTCGGAGGTGAAAAAATAAATCATGCAAAAAATAAAATCGAACTTTAGACTTATCGCTTGCCTGATCGGATTGGGCATAGCGAATGCCAGTTTCGCCGCAGAGAAGATCGAGATCATGAAAGCCGAAGGCGGGGTGACAGTGAGCGATAAAGCAGATGGCAAGCAGAAAGCCGTTGCCACCAAAAGCGCGTTGCCCGCTGTTAATGTCTTGTCTACGGGAGCCGACGGGCGTGCGGTTGTACGCGTGGGCAACACTGGTTATATCGTGCTGGAAAAGAACAGCAAGGTCGAAATAAATAACGGTTCAGCCGGATTTTTTCGTCAACTGACCGGCATGGTCTACTACGCGGTGAACACCATCAAGGGCAAAGATCGTACGCTGGAGGTCAGAACGAAGACGGCCACCATGGGTATTCGCGGCACGCGTTTTTTGGTCGCCGACATCCCCGAGCGTAACGAGATCGGCATGCGCAAGGGAACGCTCAGTGTGGAGAGTCTCAGCGGTGAATTTGAAATCCACAAAAAAGCGGAGCAGGATGAATTCGAGGCAATGAAGCGCGAAGGTCAGGCCGCAGTGAGTAAAGAAAAGAGTGATTTCGATGCGTACAAGGCGAATGCCGAGAAAGAGTTCGTCGAATATAAACGCGAATTCTCTTTGGGCGCAGACCGCATGGTGTCATTCGATGGCAAGCGAGTGGATGATCGCCCGTTGAGTGGTGAAACCAAGCAAGACATGGAGACACTCGAAAGCTATGCCGGCGAGTGGCTAAATCAAGTGCAGGATTGAGGAGTTTGACCAATGAATCGTTCGCGCAATTTTTTGCTGGTTGTGTTGCAAGCTGCCCTCCTGTCGGCATGTGCGAGCTTTGCTCCCGCCCCCTCTGCCAATAGCGATAGACCCGCGTGGATCGACAATCCCGGCAATGGCGTATCCGCTTCTGCAGGCATGAACGTTTACGGCAAGGTTAAGCAGGAAGAGGCGGCTGTCCTGCGTGGACGAGAAGAATACGCAAAGCGTTTTGGGGTATCGATAGAGTCGGTGCAGGGTTTTTCTACAACCGTGGCGAATGATCGGGCAAGCACTACTGCCGCACATGTCGCGCGCGAAGAAACCAAGCAATCCGATGTCAAGGCGGTAGTCAAGGCAAAGTGGCGCGATCCTGAATCTGATGTGTTGTGGGTATGGGTTGTTCCGAGCAATTAACGGGAGTTTAAAGAGGGGGGGAGCTATTATGAAACGAGATCATCTGTACAAGGCGGGTAAGTTTCTTTCGTTGGCGGCGATATTGCTCTTTCCCGCTCAATATGTGCTGGCTCAGGACGAGTTTGGCGCACACCGTAAAAAGACGCTGGAAGAGTTTCAGGATTTCAAGGACGGGCGGCGCAGTGCCAAAGCCCAGAAAGAACTCGATGAAGCCACACCCGACGAAGCTCCTGCCGTCGCGCCAGCAGCGCCACCTGTTGTAGCGCCAGTCGCCGCGCCAGCAGCGCCGGTCGTTGCGCCAGCGGCTCCAGTCGCGGCTAAAGCTAAGAGCGCCGGTACGATATTCCGTGATTGCCCGGACTGTCCCGAGATGGTGGTGATTCCGGCGGGCAGTTTTGAAATGGGCGAGCAAAATAATGGTCATGCAATGTCCGTAGCCACTTTTGCGATGGGCAAAACGGAAGTGACGCAGGCGCAATGGAAGGCGCTCATGCGCAGAAACCCAAGCCACCATAAACAATGCGGCGACGATTGCCCGGTAGAGTCGGTGAGTTGGGAAGAGGTTCAATCGTATGTCGACTTGCTCAACGAAAAAACCGGCAAGCAATATCGTTTGGCTAGCGCGGCGGAATGGGAATATGCCTGCCGTGCGGGAGGCAAGCACCGCTATTGCGGTACTGCCGATGCCTTTAGCTCGGCGTGGCATAAGGGAAACAGCAGTCAGACGCCGCACAGTGTCGCGACTCTGCAACCCAATGCGTTTGGTTTATACGATATGAATGGTAATGTCGGCGAATGGACGGATGATGGAAAAGACAAGTACTACATGGTTCGCGGGGGTTCATATCGCGATGAGTTGGATCAGCTGTATCCCCATTTGCGTGATGAGACGTATCTCAACAGAAAAGAGTCGTACATCGGCTTCCGTCTTGCCAGAACGTTGCCGTAATCGGGCGGATAAAAGCTTCGCGATGTGAGTGATTGAAACCCGGATTGGTCGAAATGATTTATCCGGGTTTTATTATGGGGGGACTTTAATGAAGCCGTATCGAATGTACAGTGCGAATAAAATACTAGCTGCAATAGCATTATGTTTGCCGTTAATGTCATTGGCGGCAACAGACGACTTTGAGGCTTACCGTCGCCAGCAGATGCAGGGCGTGCAGCAGGCCAAAACCGAATTCCGCGAGTACAAGGAAAAGCAGGATCGGGAATTTGCAGGCTTCCTCAAAAGCCAGTGGAGCGAATTCGAGGCTTCAAAAGGTAAGGTGCGCATTAAAGAGCCAAAGCCGAAACAAATGCCTGTGGTAGCACCTCCCGCACCGTCAATTTCGCTCAAGCCGGGACTTGTGCCACCGGCTCCTGCGCCAGTTGTGATGGCTCCTATTCTTGCTCCGGTGACACCGCCCCCTCCTCCGCCACAACCCAAGCCGGTGACTGTAGCTGCCGACGAGTTGGAGCTGCTTTTTTACGGCAACGCGGTGAAATTTGGCTTCGATCCTCTGTGGAAAAAATATCGTTTGACGGGCGGAGCCAAGCCCGAAACTATCAGCGATTTTTGGACAACGATGAGTGGCAGCAAATATGAGACGACCATTCGGGCCATCAACGCTGCGCGCCGTGAATTGAAACTGGATGATTGGGGCTATGTCATGCTCTGGCGGGACGTGGTGAGGGCACTGCAACCGGAACGCAAAACCGAACAGAATCTGCTGCTCTGGTATTTCCTCGTCAAGTCGGGTTACGACATGCGTCTAGGCTATTACGATGCGGATGTATTTTTGTTCGCGGCCATCAAACAGCCGGTGTATGCCACCAAATACACCAAGGTAAATAATCAAACTTACTACGCTGCGCTGACAGCGGATCATGGCAACGGCATCCGCGCTTTCTACAGTTACAAATCCGACTACCCCATCAAGCTCAACGCGCTGGATATTAAAACCGCATTTACCGGGTTTACTAAAACGGCTTCGGCGCAACGCACACTCGCTTTCGACTACAAGGGTAAAACGATCAAATTCACCGTGCCTTATGACCGTCGCTTGGTCGAGTACATGGACACCATCCCGCAATCGGAATTCGAAATGTATTTCGACACGGATGGTAGTTCGCTGCTACGCCAAGGCTTGCTGCCCGAGCTGAAAAAATACACCGCCACTATGGGCGAAGAAGAAGCGGTGAACTTCCTGCTCGCCTTTGTGCAAAAGGCCTTTGCGTACAAAACCGACGATGAGCAGTTTGGCCACGAAAGATATTTTTTTGTCGAAGAATCGCTGTATTTTCCCTACAACGACTGCGAGGATCGCGCCGTGCTGTTCGCATGGCTGGTGCATGAACTGCTCGGCATCAAAGCGGTCGGCGTGCTCTATCCGGGCCACATGACGACCGCCTTGGCGCTCAAACAAGTGAGCGCGAATTTTTTCACGGTAGATTTTCACGGCAACCGTTTCGTGATTGCCGACCCCACCTACATCGGCGCATCGGTCGGCATGGCGATGCCATCCTATGCGAAGTTCAAACCGACCCGCGTGGTGGAGATTCAGTAGGGCAGGGGGCGGGCGCAATTCTGCATCCGCCCCGCATGAGGCCTCGCCGCTAATTGTTGCGTTCCTGATCTTTTAACAAAACCCGCGCGCGTTCCAGCGCGTCATCCAGATTCGCCACAACACTCTCGGTGCCGATCTTCTCGAAAAATCCCGCTTGGTGCATGAGGAAATACGGCTGCGTATGCGGGCCGCACAAGATGAGGTGTTTGCCGCGACTGCGCAGTTTGCCGTGCAGATGCTCCAAGGTATGCAAGGCGCTGGCATCCATGCTGATGACTTCGTGCATTTTCAGGATCAGCACATCCGGTTCGGTATGGGTCTTGGCGAGGATGGCTTCCAGTTTGTCCGCCGCACCGAAGAACAGCGCGCCGAACACGCGGTAGATCATCACCCCCGGCGGCACCGCCTTGCGCTTCAAAGTGGCTGCGCCGTCGTCCGCCATCGGCGATTCTTCTGCCACGCTGACGTGGGTGAGTTCCGTGATGCGCTGGATGAAAAACAGCGCCGCCATGACCATGCCGACTTCCACCGCGACGGTCAGATCGAAGATCACCGTCAATAAAAACGAAATGAGCAACACCGCGCTGTCGCTGGCGGGGTATTTGCGCAGGGTCTTGAACGCCTCCCATTCGCCCATGTTGAAGGCGACCACCATCAGGATGGCGGCGAGCGTGGCGAGCGGAATATGTTTGGCCAGCGGTGCGGCGACGAGGATGATGAGCAGTAGGGTGAAGGCATGCACGATGCCGGAGACCGGGCTGTATGCGCCGGCGCGCACGTTGGTGGCGGTACGCGCGATGGCGCCGGTGGCGGGAATGCCGCCGAAGAAAGGCGTGACGATGTTGGCGATGCCCTGTGCCATGAGTTCCTGATTGGGGTCGTGCTTGTCGTCGATCATGCCGTCCGCCACCGTGGCGGAAAGCAGCGACTCGATCGCGCAGAGCAAGGCGATGGTGAGCGCGGGGGAGAACAAATAGCGCAAGGTGGAGAAAGTGAAATCCGGCATCGCGAACTCGGGCAAACCCTGCGGGATGCCGCCGAATTTTGTGCCGATAGTCTCGACTGGAAGGCCGAACAATGCAACCGCCGCTGTGCCCAATATCAATGCCACGATGGGCGAGGGCAGGCGTTGTGACCAGGCCTTGGGGTAGAAGATGATGAGCAGCATGGAGGCCAGCGCCAGCACAATGCTCAGCAGATCGAAGCTGGGCAGCGCATGGTAGAGTGCGGCGAGTTTGTGCGAAAACTCGGCGGGCACACTGTCCATCTTCAGGCCGAGGAAATCTTTGATCTCGCTCAATGCGATCAACACCGCGATGCCGTTGGTGAAGCCGACTACCAGCGGGCGCGGAATGAATTTGATCAGATTGCCCAGCTTGAACACGCCCATCAGCAGCAACATGAAGCCCGCCATGATGGTGCAGATGAGCAGATTCGCCAGCCCGTATTGCATCACGATGCCATACACGATCACGATGAAAGCCCCCGTGGGGCCGCCGATCTGCACGCGCGAACCGCCGAGCGCGGAGATGATGAAACCGGCGATGATGGCGGTGAATATTCCCGCTTCCGGTTTTACGCCGGAGGCGATGGCAAAGGCGATGGCAAGCGGCAGGGCGACGATGCCGACCGTGATGCCGGCGGTCAGATCGGAAGAGAAGAGTTGGCGGTTGTAGCCGTTTAAGGTGTCGAACAGACGCGGACGAAAGTAAGACGAGAGTTTTACTAAAAGCGAATGGTCCATAGTTGCTGTGTCAGCACCTCCTGAAAATTTATGTCGTAGGGTGGGCACGCTTTTGCCTCGAAGAGGTTCTCGCACCCAAAGGGTGCGAGAACCTCTTCGAGGCAAAAGCGTGCCACCCTACCTTATTTGATCCGCATCCCCGGTTGCGCGCCGTCATCCGGCGACAAAATGAACAGCCCCGGTGTTTCGCCGGAAGCCGCCAGCACCATACCTTCCGACATGCCGAACTTCATTTTGCGCGGCGCGAGGTTGGCGACCATCACCGTCATGCGGCCTTTTAATTTTTCCGGATCGTAGGCCGATTTGATGCCCGCGAATACCGTGCGCGGTTTTTCTTCGCCGATGTCCAGCGTCAGTTTTAATAACTTTTCCGCGCCTTCCACATGCTCGGCATTGACGATGCGCGCCACGCGCAGATCAACTTTCATGAAGTCGTCGATGGAGATGACGGGTTCAAACTCTTGTGCTGCTTCGGTCATTTCTTTTTTAGTTTCGTTTTGTTGATGAACGGCGTGACGCTGCTCGGATTGCGCGGGGGCTGCGGGTTGCAGGCTTTCTTGATTGGCGGCGACCACCGCTTCGATGAGTTTTGGGTCGAGGCGAACTGCCAAGTGTTGATAGGTGTTGATGCTATGTCCCGCAGGTAAGGCTTTCCAGATGCCATCCCACGCCAGTGGTGGAATGTTGAGGAACGTTTCAACTTGCTTGGCGAGTTCGGGGAGTACGGGTTTCAGGTATAGCGTGAGGTCGCGGAACAGGGTCAATGCAGTCGAACAAGCTGCGTGCAATTCGGCATCTTTGCCTTCCTGTTTGGCCAAGTCCCACGGTTTCTTTTCCGCGATGTATTGATTTGCCGCATCGGCCAGTCGCATGATTTCGCGCAGGGCGCGGCTGAAATCGCGTTGCTCGTAACAGTGTGCAATTTCGTTGTTGGCAAATGCGGATTGGAATTCGGCAGTCGCGACAGTATCGCTGCTGCCGAGCTTGCCGTTGAAGCGCTTACTGATAAATCCTGCGCAACGGCTGGCGATGTTGACGTACTTTCCGATCAAGTCGCTGTTCACCTTCGCCACAAAGTCGTCGAGGCTGAGGTCGAGGTCTTCCATGCTGCCGTTGAGCTTGGCAGCGTAGTAGTAGCGCAGGTATTCGGTGTTTTTGATGTGGTCGACATAGCTGCGCGCGGTGATGAATGTGCCGCGCGATTTGCTCATCTTCTCGCCGTTGACAGTGAGAAAGCCGTGCGCGAACAGCTTGGTGGGCGTGCGATAGCCCGCGTGTTGCAGCATGGCAGGCCAGAATAGTGCGTGGAAGTAGAGAATGTCTTTGCCGATGAAGTGGTATAGCTCGGTGGTTGAACCGGGCTTCCAGTATTCGTCGAAATTCAAAGGCGTAAACCCCTCCCCAGCCCTCCCCTTGTCAGGGGAGGGGGCGGAAGGCTCCTCCCCTGACAAGGGGAGGTTGGGAGGGGTTTGCTTTTCGCACAGTTGTTTGAAGCTGCCCATGTAGCCGACGGGGGCGTCCAGCCACACGTAAAAATATTTGCCCGGCGCATCGGGAATCTCGAAGCCGAAGTAGGGCGCGTCGCGCGAGATGTCCCAGTCGGTGAGTTTGTTTTCGCCTTCCGTGCCAAGCCATTCCTGCATCTTGTTGGCGGCTTCGGGTTGTAGTGAACCACTGCGTGTCCACTTGCGCAAAAATTGCTGGCAGGTGTCGGCAGAGAGTTTGAAGAAGTAGTGGTCGGAGTTGCGCAGTTCCGGCTTGGCACCGGACACCGCCGAGAAGGGATTGATCAAATCAGTAGGCGCGTAGGCCGCACCGCACACTTCGCAGTTGTCGCCGTACTGGTCTTTGGCGTGGCACTTGGGGCATTCGCCTTTGATGAAGCGGTCCGGCAGGAACATGTTCTTCACCGGGTCGTAGTACTGTTCGATGGAGCGTACTTCGATCAGGTGCTCCCCCCTGAGTTTGCGGTAGATGCCTTGGGCGAATTCTTTGGTCTCGTTCGAGTTGGTCGAGCCGTAGTTGTCGAATGCCACATGGAACGCGGCGAAGTCATCGTAGTGCTCCTGCCACACGCGGGCGATCAGTTGTTCCGGGGTAATGCCTTCCGTTTCCGCGCGCAGCATGATGGGCGTGCCGTGCGTGTCGTCGGCGCAGACATAGTGGCAGGTGTTGCCGCGCATCTTTTGAAAGCGCACCCAGATGTCGGTCTGGATATATTCGACCAAGTGGCCGAGGTGGATGCTGCCGTTGGCATAGGGCAGGGCGGAGGTGACAAGAATCTTACGGGTCATTATGGCTGGTTCCTTTAACGAGCCGCGATTGTAGCAAAACCCGCACGCGGCTGCGGAATTGGGTAAAATCGCGGCCTTATTGTTTTTGCATGAATTGAGAAAAATATGAGTTTTGTTGACGCAGACGTACAAGCAGCACTGAAACAATTGATCGACCCGAACACGAAGAAAGACTTCGTGGCGGGCAAGTCGGTGAAGAACGTGAAGGTGAGCGGCAACGATGTGACACTGGACATCCAGTTGGGCTACCCCGCGAAGAGCGTGTGGGCTGAGATCAAGGCGTTGGTAGAGACGCATTTGCGCGGTGCGCTGTCCGGCGCAGGCAAGATCGAGGCGACCGTCACCAGCAAAGTTGTTCCCCATGCGGTGCAGCGCGGCGTGAAGCTGGTGGATGGCGTGAAAAATATTATTGCCGTGGCGAGCGGTAAAGGCGGCGTCGGTAAATCCACCACGGCGGTGAATTTGGCACTGGCATTGGCGGCGGAAGGTGCGCGTGTCGGTATGCTGGATGCAGACATCTACGGCCCTTCGCAGCCCACGATGTTGGGTATTACAGGTCGCCCTGTTTCTAAGGATGGTCAATCGATGGAGCCGATGCAAGGCCACGGCATACAGGCGATGTCCATCGGCTTTATGATCGACGGTGACGATGCGCCGATGATCTGGCGCGGCCCGATGGCGACGCAAGCGATGGATCAGCTGTTGCGCCAAACTTGTTGGGACAATCTGGATTATCTGGTCATCGACCTGCCGCCGGGCACGGGCGACATCCAGCTTTCATTGTCACAAAAAGTGCCGGTGACCGGTGCGGTGATTGTCACTACACCGCAGGACATCGCGCTGCTGGACGCCAAAAAAGGACTGAAAATGTTCGAGAAGGTGGATGTGAAGATCATCGGCCTGGTCGAGAATATGAGCACGCACATCTGCTCCCAATGCGGCCACGAAGAGCATATCTTCGGTGCGGGCGGCGGCGCGAAGATGTGTGCCGATTACAACACCGAGTTGCTGGGTTCGCTGCCGCTGGATATTCACATCCGCGAACAAGCCGATTCCGGCACGCCGACCGTAGTTGCCGATCCGGACGGTGCGATCGCCAAGGTGTACAAGCAAATCGCGCGGCGCGTGGCAGTGCGAGTCGCCGAGATGGCGCAAGACCACAGCGCGGCGTTCCCTAAGATTGTTGTGCAAAATACTTAAGATAAGGAGAGATGTGAAAAGTGAAAGGTGAAAAGTGAAACGTAAAACCAGCTCAGGGTTTTCACGTTTCACATTTCACATTTTACGTTTCACCACAAAACAATGAGCATCAAATCCGACAAATGGATACGCCGCATGGCGGAGCAGAACGGCATGATCGAGCCGTTCTCGCCGGTGCAGGTGAAAGAGGCGAACGGGCATAAGATCGTGTCTTACGGCACATCGAGTTACGGCTACGACATTCGCTGTTCGCGCGAATTTAAATTGTTCACCAACATCAACAGCACCATCGTTGATCCGAAGAACTTCGACCCCAACTCATTCGTGAATGTGGAAGCCGACTACTGCATCATCCCGCCCAACTCGTTTGCGCTGGCGCGCACCATCGAATATTTCCGCATCCCGCGCAATGTGTTGACCATCTGTTTGGGCAAGAGCACTTATGCGCGCTGCGGCATCATCGTCAACGTGACGCCGTTCGAGCCGGAGTGGGAAGGCTACGTGACGCTGGAATTTTCCAACACCACGCCGCTGCCCGCGAAGATATACGCCAACGAAGGCGTGGCGCAAGTGCTGTTCTTCGAGAGCGATGAAGTGTGCGAAACTTCGTACAAGGATCGCGGCGGCAAGTACCAGGGGCAACAAGGCGTGACCCTGCCCAAAATGTAATGTCTAAAAGTAAGCAAATCATCTGGCGTTCTCCCGCAGGCGAAGTCGTCGCCTGCGTGGAGAAAAACAAAGTGTTGCAAGAAAACCTCGCCGAGATGCGCCAGATATGTCAGGACGCGCTGGACGATGCGGTGCTGATGGGCTGCGACGAACAGCAAGTGCGCGCGGTGTTCGCCGAGTTGATCGCGCAGCTTGAAAGCCCTTATCTGCCGGGGAGTTGAATCTTTGTGGAGGTGTCGTATCGACGCCTGTCTTGAGCAGGGCCGAAGGAAAAATGTATCGAACCGTAGCTTAGGTTTTTTTAGCGTTCCCCTACGCTGCGAATACCCCGCAACAAACGAGGCGTGATGTCGGAGGGTGCCCTCCACGCCACGGGGCTATATCGGGTGCAGGGCACGCTCCTACAAAAACTATCAACAGGGTGCGAAATTCTTGTCACGTTTTGGCGTCATTTAACTTGTAAGAGGCTAATCAATGATCGTTCGCAACTTGGCTAGTGCTTCTTCCACTACAAAATCCGGTGCCACTTCAATTTTCTTTGCATGACGTGCCGCCAAGTCCAGCGTGCGCACCGCATTCACCAGCACGACGCCCTGTGTCTCAGTGCCGCTCCCCATCAGTGACACAGCGAACCCCGCGAAACGCGCCAAGTTGCCGCCTTGCGTAATGGGCGCAACCAGCACCGTGCCGAGTTGATTGAAGGGACGAGTGGAAAGCACCAGCGCGGGGCGCATGTCGCCTTGCAATTCTTTGCCCTGTACCGGATTCAAGCTAACGCGAACAATATCGCCGCGTTCAAAAGAAGTGTGCCGACCTACCATACCTCGTTTCCTGTGGCGCGACTGTCTTGCCATTCCTTTACGTCTTTGGGTAAAGGCGCTTTTGCATCGCATTGCGCGAGCAACTCATCCAAGCTGTATTTTTTTGTGCGTGGTCTGACCAGCAAACCATCAGCCGTCTGTTCCAAGGTAACGCTTTGCCCCGCGCTCAAATGCAAGGACTCACGCACGGGCTTGGGAATGACCAAGCCGACACTGTTACCAAAATTGCGAAGTACCGTTTCCATTATTGCCTCCGGCTATTGAGAGATTCAGAAGGAACTATACGGCTAGACGGAAAGTGATGTCAAACTAAATTTGACAATAGCTAAACAGATATTCTGTGCTACACGTACAACCTCTGGTTGCTGGGAAAATTTCTTTTCATGACGCTAAAAATAGGTTAGCATTGGTCATCTAGCATGACCAACATGGAGGTCAATATGAGTCAGTTCAACATTGCTCAAGCCAAGTCACGTTTTTCTGAACTGGTCGATAAGGCTCTGCTTGGCGAAGAGATCGTGATCGCCCGAGACAACAAACCCCTGCTCAAGCTGGTACCCGTTGGTGCATCCGCTCGTCGCCAGCCTGGCTCAGCCAAAGGCGAAGTGCTTTATGTCGCGGAAGACTTTGATGCGCCACTGAGTGAGTTTGCGGATTACGTCTAAATGAAATTACTACTCGATACCCACGTATTTCTGTGGTGGGTAAGCGATGCGCCGGAGCTGTCTGATGCTGCGCGCGCAGCCATTTCAGATCCGGGCAACACCTGCTATCTGAGTCTGGCGAGCTGCTGGGAGTTGTCCATCAAATCCAGCATCGGCAAACTCAAGCTCAAGAAACCCGTTGAACGCTTCATCTCGGAACAGATGCAGCAAAATGGCTTTTTGCTGCTCAACATCGAATTGCGTCATGTCGCCAAAGTCGAAAGTCTGGCATTGCATCATCGCGACCCGTTTGACCGCCTGCTGGTCACCCAAGCCAAGACCGAGCGCATGACCCTGGTCACCGCCGATGCCGTTTTATCTGACTACGGTATTCGTTGTATCTGGTAATTGGGGGGCTACTGGGCATGGCACTCTTTTTATGGCGCGGAACACGGTATTGCACCAGATGGCGAATTTTTTAGGCAGTGCTTTTTTGATGGGTTTCTAGATGGCTATCTACGCACAGTGAGTCTTGAAGCGCGGCCTCCAATAGTTGCTAAACGATTTTCCTGACTGCGGATATGGCGGGAGAGCTGGTGGTGTTTAATGTCGGCGCGGGTTACCGGATTATTGCCGCAGTTCATTTCAACCGAAATAAAGTTTATCTACGGCAGGCGTTTACACACGCGGAGTACGACGACTGGAACGAGCAGCAACGAAAAAGGAGCCGGAAATGAACCTTGCACAATACGAAAAACAATTGTCCGGACACCCGATTGATACCAGCGCTATCGCTCCCATCTGGGATGATCTCCGGCAGTGCCTTGGTCTGTCGCCGATTCACAGCAAGGCGCAATTCAAGCACATGGTGCAATTGATGAACAGCTTGGTGGATGAAGTGGGCGGCAATGAAAAACATCCGCTGGCCGACTTGCTGGAAATCGTGGGCGATATCATCGCCGTTTACGAAGATCGCCACTACCCTATGGCCGATGCAGAGCCGCGCGAAGTGCTGCGGCTGCTGATCGAGCAAAACAACTTGCAACAAAAAGATTTGGCCACTGAGCTGGGTAGCCAGTCAGTCGTCAGCGAAATCCTCAGCGGCAAGCGCGCCATCAATGCACGTCAGGCCAAGGCGCTGGCAGTGCGGTTTGCGGTGTCGCCGAGCGCGTTTTTTTAAGCTACATCACGCGGCACTTTTTGCACTTGGTGCTTGAAACCGTCCATCCTTGGAGAAAAATGTCCGCCGGTAAATCCGCCCACGGCGGGCAGTGCACCGCCACGTAGTAACGGGGAAATGGGGAAATGGGGAAAGCGGACATTTTATTTGGCGTTGACAGACGCTTTCGCTTTGCTTGCACAGCGAAATGAAAGCCGTTATATTCCCGTCCATGCATTTCTCCCGCCACATCGCGCTGTTGCACTCCACGTTCAGTCTTCTGGCTGCGCGGCTGCTGCGGTCGCGCGCTCAATAATTCTTCCCCAAAATATTAAAAAAGTATTAAAGCTGCCGACATCCAACAGAGATGTCGTGTCTCGAACGATTGCAACGGAGTCCATCATGTCTGACAAATTGATCATATTCGATACCACCTTGCGCGACGGCGAGCAAAGCCCCGGCGCATCCATGACCAAAGAAGAGAAATTGCGCATCGCGCGCCAGTTGGAAAAGCTGGGCGTGGATGTGATCGAGGCGGGCTTTGCCGCCGCCAGCCCCGGCGATGCCGAGGCGATTTATAACATCGCCAAAATCATCGAGCGTTCTACGGTGTGTTCGCTGGCGCGTGCCAGTGAAAAAGATGTGCGTGCGGCGGGCGAAGCGATCAAACCCGCCAAGCACGGACGCATCCATACCTTCATCGCTACCTCGCCCATCCACATGCAGTACAAGTTGCGCATGACTGAAGATCAGGTGGTGGAGCGCGCGGTGCAGGCGGTGAAATGGGCGCTGGAGTATACCGACGATGTCGAGTTCTCCGCCGAAGACGCGGTGCGTTCGGACATGGATTTCTTGGTGCGCATTTTTGATGAGGTCATCAAGGCAGGCGCGACCACGCTGAACGTGCCGGACACCGTGGGTTACAGCCTTCCCGTATTGTGGGGCGAGCGCTTCAAACAGTTGATCGCGCGCGTGCCTGACAGCGACAAAGTTATCTGGTCCACGCATTGTCATAACGACTTGGGCATGGCTTCGGCTAATTCGCTGGCGGCGGTGATGAACGGCGCGCGCCAGGTGGAATGCACTATCAACGGTTTGGGCGAACGTGCGGGCAATGCCGCGCTGGAAGAGATCGTGATGGCGGTGAAGACGCGCCGCGATATTTTTACCTGCGATACCACTATCGACACGGCGCAGATCGTGCCGACTTCCAAGCTGGTCTCCAGCATTACCGGTTACCCGATACAGCCGAACAAGGCCATCGTCGGCGCGAACGCGTTCGCGCACGAGGCCGGCATTCATCAGGACGGTGTGCTCAAGCATCGCGAGACTTACGAGATCATGCGCGCCGAGGATGTGGGTTGGGGCGCGAACAAGATGGTGCTGGGCAAACACTCCGGGCGTGCCGCGTTCCGTGCGCGTTTGCAGCAATTGGGTATCGTGCTGGACGGGGACGATGCGGTGAACGCGGCGTTTGCGCGTTTCAAAGACTTGGCCGACAAGAAGCACGATATTTTCGACGAGGACTTGCAAGCTTTGGTGAGCGAAGAGGGCGCCACGCAAGTGAGCGAACATTACCGCCTGGTGGCGCTGGGCGCGCATTCCGAAACCGGGGTAATGCCGGTGGCGCGTGTGATCTTGAGTGTCGGCGGTAAGGAGCAGCAAGCCGATGCGCAAGGAGGAGGGCCGGTGGATGCGACGTTCAAGGCCATCGAGCAGATTGTGCAAAGCGGTACTGAATTGCAATTGTATTCGGTGAACAACATCACCAGCGGCACCGATGCACAGGGCGAGGTGACGGTGCGGCTGTCCAAAGGGGGCAGGGTGGTCAACGGGCAAGGCGCGGATACCGACATCGTGGTGGCTTCCGCCAAGGCTTATTTGCATGCGTTGAACAAGCTGGAGACGGGAGTGGAGCGGGCGCATCCGCAGGTGTGATTTTTTACGGTTAGTTCGCAAAATAAACGGCACCCCTGGAGGTGCCGTTTTCACAAGCTGTTTCCATAGCTTGCAACCGCACTCTTTTGTGATAGGGGCGAGGCTGTTTCCAAGCTTGCAGTCACACTATATCTAATATTTTGGATATGTCCGGTCTTTTGGAAGGTTGTTAAAAATAACGGCCAGCATCACCAAAATTAGTGCTCCAAGCAATGTGGGGGTTAGCAGAAACATCCACGTTGGTGCCGTCAGCATGACAATTACCGGATTTGAACCCGCTGGCGGATGAACGGTTCGCGTCAATTGCATGAGAGCGATGGCAGTTCCTGTGGCAAGCCCGATACTCCACCAGTGCGACCCCATCTGTGTGAGGAATATCAGTCTGAGCAAAGAGGATAAGAAATGTCCGGCAATGACGTTACGCGGTTGTGAAAATGGACTTTCTGGGAATCCAAATACCAGCACACAGGTTGCCCCGAATGAGCCTAGTATCAGTGGCACATTGCTGATGTTCGCCAGATATGCCACGACACTGATAGCCACGAATCCCGCCAACCAAGAAATCGCAATATACCCAATTCCATTTCTACTTCAATAAGGCATCAATAACCCACTCCCACGCAACGATAGACTTGATCGTTACGTGATCGTCTCCGCAAGCTTTCAGCACCAATTCGAGCTGATTTTCTAATGCGTCGAGACTGTCGAAAACATTGTCGTGGAAGAGCTTTTCACGCAACTCATCCCATCTATGCTCCACGGGATTGCATTCCGGCGCGTAGCGTGGCAGCGGCAATAGGCGCATGTTTTCGGGTGGATCGAGAGACTCGCTTGCGTGCCAACCCGCTGCGCCGGCAGTAACAGTGGAAGTCGAATTCCTGTGCGAAGTCTATAGCCGCACCTCGCAAGCAGGCGAGCCGCAGATATTCACCGCGCAACAGATGTTTGAGGTGAAACAGAAGTTTGTCGATTACAAGAAACGTAGCTAAATGATGTAGCCAAAAAAGGTGTGTCATTCCCGTGCAGGCGCATAAATGCCTGCGCGGGAATGACGGATTTTTGTGCATCTGGTCGTATTGAAAAGCGCCGTGTGCGCTAAAATGCCACCTCGTTTCTTTAGCCCCATTCTTTCTACCTATGTTTGAAATAATTTTCATCGTCGCGGCTGTGCTGACCTTGGCGTTGCTGATGACTTTGCTGGTCATGCTGCGCAATGTGCCTGCGCATTCTGCCAAGGTGTTAGAGCAGCAACATCGCGCGATGCTTTCCGATCTGCATGACGGTTTGAACAAGCAGGGGGATCGTTTGATCGCGGCGCAAACCGATCTGTCGGAGCGGCTGCGGGCGGCGGTGGGCGAGGAGCTGCGCGCGACGCGCGATGCGGTGAACGCGCTGCAAGCCAAGCAGGATGCGCTGCGTAGCGAGATGCTGACGAAGACGATGGAAAAGTTGGCGGAGCAGGGGCGTGCCGATCAAGAGTTGATTCAAAACTCTTTCCGCAATGCCACGCAACATCTGGCGACCAGCATCGAGGTTTTGTCCAAGACAGTGGATGGACGCTTAGAGCAAATCGGCGGCAAGGTGAACGAGCGGCTGGATGAAGGCTTCAAAAAAACCAACGAGACTTTTGTGAGCGTGATGGCGCGGCTGGCGACTATCGACGAGGCGCAGAAGAAGATCGACGGTTTAACTACCAACGTGGTGAGCTTGCAGGAGTTGCTGGGTGACAAACGTTCGCGCGGCGCATTCGGCGAAGTGCAGCTGGAGGGACTGGTGCGCAACATTCTGTCGCCGCAGGGTTATGAGATGCAATACACGCTGCCGAACGGCACGCGCGCCGACTGTGTGCTGAAGCTGCCGGAGCCGACGGGCATGGTGGCGGTGGATTCCAAGTTCCCGCTGGAAAATTATCACCGTATGTTCGACGCGCCGAGTCCGGCAGAAAAATTGCTCGCGGAAAAACAATTCAAGGCCGACATCAAAAAACATGTGGACGACATCGGCAGCAAGTACATCATCCCCAATGTCACTTCGGATGGCGCGGTGATGTTTATTCCCGCCGAGGCGGTGTTCGCCGAGATTCATGCGCACCATTCTGATGTGGTGGATTACGCCATGCAGCGCCGCGTGTGGATCGTGTCGCCGACCACGCTGATGGCGGTGTTGAACACCGCGCGCGCGGTGATGAAGGATGTGGAGACGCGCAAACAGGTACACATCATCAAGGACGAGTTGGGCAAGCTGGGCAAAGAGTTTGGCCGCTTCGGCGAGCGCATGAAGAAGTTGGCGGACCATATCCGTCAGGCGCACGAAGATGCGCAGGATGTGCAAATCACCAGCCAGAAAATTTCCAAGCGCTTTGTCAGTATCGAGCAAGTCGAGTTGGAACGCAGCCATGACGGCAGTGTTATCGCTAAACCCGGGCAGGGGTATTGATAAAGCGCGGGGGGGTATAATGTTCGCAATTTCCAACTTTGGATTAAAAGCGAAGTTGGTTTTTTTTCGATCAATATTTTAGGAGGCGGTCGATGCTGATCCCACCAAAATTGTACCCGCTCATTTTAAAGGCGCTACGCCTGATGGCCGTGTTGGCAGTCCTGCTTTTTTGCGGCGTTGCATATGTCGCATTTGTCGGTGTTTCCATTGATGCTTCCGGGCAGCGCGGCAAAATTGCCGCCAAACTTACCGAAAGTCTCGGGCGCGAGGTACGCTTCGAGGGGCCGCTGCAATTGGAGGTGTCCGCCCGTCCCAAGCTGCGCATAGGCGGATTGCATATCGCTAATGCGGCGGGTTTCACGGGCGGTGAATTTGCCAGCATGGGCGAGGCGCGGCTGGCGTTGAATTTGTGGTTGCTGTTGCGCTGGCATTTGCAAATCGAGGAGCTGGCGGGCAGCGATGTGCATGTTCGTTTGCAACTGAATAAAAACGGCAGCAGTAACTGGACATTTAATTCATCGGGTAAAAAACAGGAAGTGGCGCTGCGGCCTGCCCCCGAACAAGCCGCAAGCATGTCCGTGGGAGATATGCTTGCGCTGCTCGATATTAAACGCATGTCGCTGGAAAAACTGGATGTCGAATTCATCGGCGCCGATGCGAAAAGCCATTTTTTTGAACTGCAATCGCTGGTCGCACAATTTCCCGTCGGTCAGCCGCTAAGGCTGGCATTGCACGGCACGGTTGAGAAAAAATATCCCTATAAGCTTGAACTCACCGGCGGTTCTATCGCCGCTCTGGCGAGCTTCGAAAAGCCGTGGCCTCTCGATCTCACGCTCGGATTTATGAGTTCGCGTTTGTCGCTGAACGGCGCGGTGTCCGGCAGTGGCGGCACACTCAATTTCGGCCTCGGCACGGAGAATTTAAGCGAATTTGAACAGCTGCTCCAGACCAAATTGCCGGCGCTGGGCGTCGCCGGTATCGCGGGGGAAATCAGCTATGCGCCGGGAAAAGTTGCGCTAAATAATTTGAGCGGTGTCATGGGCAAGACAGCGCTCAATGGCGCACTCAATGTCGACTATAGCGGCGAGCGTCCCAGTGTGCGGGGCGAGCTTTCACTACCCATGCTCGATCTGCGGCCATTTATGACCGGGCAACCCGATATGCAAGAGGAACCGCCGCAAAGCCTCGCCGAGATGTACCGCGAGCTTGCCAAGGCGACATTCAATCTGAAGGAATTAAATAGCGTGGATGCGGATCTGACCTTGCGGGTCGGGCAATGGCTGAACCTGCCCGGCGCGGTGCATGACGCGCAGTTGCAAGTGAAGCTGGTGCATGGTCACCTGACCGTACCAGTGCAGGCCACCGTGGCGGACGTGGTGTTGGCGGGGCAAGCCAGCGTGGATGCCAGTGTGAATCCGGCGCGATTCAAGCTGGCACTCGGTGCGCATGACTCCAGTTTGGGTAATCTGGCCGGAGTGCTGCTCGGCATGCCCGATGTTCAAGGGAGTTTAAAGCGTCTGGATTTACGCATCGCGGCACACGGCGATCGTGGCGCGGAGCTGATGGAAAGCCTAGATGTGCGGCTGGATGTGGAGCGCGGCGAGTTGACGTATGGCAACGGAACTGGCGAGCGCCCTGTGCAATTCACGCTAGATAATCTGGCGGTGGCATTGCCTGCCGGGCAAGCATTGCGGGGTGAAACGCATGGTGCGTTGCTGGACAAGACTTTCAGCGCAACGCTGCACGGCGCTTCGTTGACCGCTCTCATGCTGCAAGCGCATGCCCCGATTGATTTTGAATTGCGGGCGGGTAGTGCCAGAGCACAGCTACATGCGGTGCTGCGCCCGCCCGCAGAAAATTCAGGCTCGGAAATGACCTTTGAACTCTCTGCGCCTCATTCTGGCGAAATCGCTAGCTGGCTCGGACTCAAGCCCGGAGCGGATGTGCCCATTAATGTGCATGGCAATTTTCAATCCAACAGCGCGGGTTGGCACTTGGCCGATTTTGCTTTGCAGTTGGGGCACAGCGCATTGTCGGCGGATGTGCTGCGTACTTTGGAGCATGGAAAGCCGCTTATCAAATTGCAGTTGAGCGGCGAGCTGGTTGACGTGGCGGAGCTGCAATCATTGCTGCCGGAGGCCAAACAACAAGCACCCGCCGCAAAGTCGGCTGCCGTGAATATGATCGACATCCCTATTCTGCCGAACGGCATCAGTCTGGCGGACGCGAATATCGCGATACGTATCAAACGCATTGTCGGCGCATCGCCGCTGGCCGTGCGCGACCTGCGCTTCGACGGACGCATACGCGACGGCATGATGCCCGTGTCACCGTTTGCGGCCAACGTGGCGGAGAATGATTTTAGCGGCGCGATCATGCTCGATTTGCGTACACAGCAACCGCACGCCGTGCTGTGGTTGGCGGCAGATGCGCTGGACATCGGTAGCATTCTGGGCAAGCTCGGTATCGCAAGCAATCTCGACGCGGGTGTCGGCCACTTGCGTTTGCAACTGGACTTGCATTCGAGTCGCCTGGGACAACTGCTGGAGCAATCGGAACTGGCACTGAACTTTGAGGGCGGTCACCTTATTTTGCGCGATGCCAATACCGGTGGAAAAATGCGCATTGCGCTCGACAGCGGCGAACTCAAATCTGCCGCCGGCGCTGCCGTGCATCTCGATTTGCTCGGTTCGCTCGACAATGTTCCCGTCTACATCGGCATACAAACCGCCAAGGCCGCAGACCTGATTAATCCCAATCTGCCGATCCCCTTCAAACTCAACGCGAGCACATCAGGCGCAGCTATCCAGTTAGCGGGTGACATTGACCGTCCGTTTTCCAAGCGGGACATCGAACTTGCTCTCGACATGAGCGGCATCCGTCTGGATAACCTCAATGCGCTGGCGCATACCTCGCTGCCGCCTTGGGGGCCGTGGTCGGCTTCGGGTAAATTCCGCATGTCGTCCGGCGGCTACGAAGTTTCAGCATTGCAGTTGCAGGTGGGCAGCAGCCAGCTCGGCGGACAAGGCAAGGTCGACACCAAAGCCGTGCCCCCGCGCATTGATGTTGCGCTGACCGCATCGACGATTCAACTCGATGATTTTAGATTCGGGGACTGGTCGCCGGAAAAAACCAAGCCAGCCGCAGCAGCGAAGTCAAAAGCTAAAGACGGGTTGCGCCAGCAGGCCAGTGCGACAAGCAATCAGGCGCAGCAAATGCTAAGCCGCGAAGTGTTGCGGCGGCAAAATGCGTATCTGGTGGTGCGGGTAGGGCAAGTTATATCAGGTAAAGACTTGCTCGGCAGCGGCAAACTGGAGGCGCGATTGGAGAATGGTCGTGCGGATATCGGTCCAGTCGTAGTCAACACGCCCGGCGGCGCGGCCATGATGCGCATGGGATATGAACCCGGTGAAAAAGACGTGGCCGTCGATCTGCGTGTCGAAGCCAAAAAATTCGATTACGGCATTCTGGCGCGACGTATCGACCCGAAAAGCGAGATGCGTGGGGTTTTTAGCTTGGATATCGATGTCAGTGCTCGCGCCCAATATCTGTCGGAGATATTGCGCTATGGCAAGGGGCGCATCGACTTTGCCGTGTGGCCGGAAAACATGAAGTCGGGCTTGCTCGATGTATGGGCTGTGAACGTGCTGATGGCGCTGTTGCCGGCAGTTGACTCATCGAACGAATCTAAAGTGAACTGCGCTATCGGGCGCTTTATGTTGAGCGATGGCAAGCTGTCCGACAAAGGCATTCTGATTGATACCAGCCGGATGAGAGTTGCGGGCGAGGGAGAGGTAAATTTTGTGGCGGAAGACCTGCGGTTATACGTGCAGCCCCGCGCAAAAAAACCACAGTTCTTGAGCTTTGCCATTCCCATCGAACTGAGCGGCAGTTTTGAGGACTTTCATGTGGGTGTCAGGGCGGCAGATGTGCTGGAAACCGTGGGGCAGCTTGCTACCTCGGTAGTTTGGGTGCCACTACAAATGCTGCTCGGAAAAGAGGCTCCGTCTGACGGGCGCGATGTGTGTTCGGCGGTAGAATTCAAATAACCGAAAACGTGGGAGCCGCAAACTCATTCGCGGATTCCCGCGTGCTTGACCATGGATATGGGTCATAAAAAAGATGAATAAATCTAACGAATGAAGGTAGCCTTTTATCTGCTGAAATTTTTTTGAAAACAAACCGAGGCTCTTTGCTAAACTGCGAATATGAAAATTCATCTGCTTGTTATTAACCGTATCCGGCAACTTTTTGCCTTGTTCTATGCCCTGCTGGCGCGGCGCTGGAAAAAAAATTTCTATATTTACTTGGCGGCAATTTTTACTTTGTTCGCTATTGCGGATACCGCTTTTCTGCATGTGACGCAGGAAATGCGGCAAGGCGCTTTCGATATGATGGTGCGCTATCGCATCAATCCGCCCAAGCCGGACCCGGATATTGTTATCGTTGATATCAACGAGGCTAGCTTGGCGGCGATGGCCAAGGATTATGGTCGCTGGCCGTGGCCCCGTCAGGTGCTTGGTGAATTTCTCGAACAGATCGAAAAGCAGCATCCCAAGGCCGTGGTGTTCGATATTTTGTTCAGCGATGCCGATGTGTACAACGCGGATAGCGATGCTTATTTCAACGCGGCTATTGCCGCCACCAATAACACTTTCTTTCCGATGTTGCGGCTCGACCCGGACAGTGATCCGTTGAGTCAAATTAAGCCATCCATGATTCCGGGCGTCACGTCGTTTTCCGCGCTGCCTGCCCCCAATGCGACAGTGGCAGTGGTATTGCCCCATTTCGCCGCAGCACTCGATAGCGGGCGTATCGGCCTGAATAATATCTATCCCGATGTTGACGGCACGGCAAGGAACTATCAGGTGTATCGCGATGAGTACGGCTGGAAAATTCCTTCATTGCCCGCGCGTTTGGCTGCCGAGCAGGGATGGCCATCAGTGCCGGCTAAAGAGGTGCTGTTGAACTGGCGCGGCAAGCCGTTTTCGTATCACTATGTCAGCTTCAGCGATGTGTATGCCGATATGGGACGCAAGGAGAAGACGCGTCCGCAGGATGAATTCAAGGACAAGATTGTTATTATCGGTTCGACAGCCCCAAGTCTGTTCGACATCAAACCCACGCCGATGAGCAAAATGCATCAAGGGGTGGAGATACTTGCCACCGCGATAGATAACATGAAACATGCGGATTATCTGCGTTTCCCGGAAGCGAAGCTGGTTTATTTGTTGCTCACTTTGCTGCTGGTGTGGGTGTCGGCATGGGCGTTTTACCGTAATATCGGGCGCGACAAGATTGACCGTCTATTCGGGCTCTCGCAATTTCTGTTGATCGGTATTTCCTACGCCAGCATCAATTTAAGCAATACTTATATCAACCTGGCGGGACCGGTCGCTTTGGCGGTGGCTTATTTCTCGCTATCGCGTATTTATGCTTCCGGCACATACAAGGCGCTGGAACAAAATATGGTGCGTGTTTCACAAGAGCGCGGCGGTGAGTTGAGTGGGACGCTTTTACTTATTCGCCTAGATGGAACGCAAAACCTGATGGTCGATGTCGTATTGGAGCGTATTCGCAACGGATTGGAGCGCTCCGGCACTGAACTCAAGAGTGTGGATGTGTTGAAAGGCATTCAGAAAGGCGTGTGGGATCTGCTCGAATATACTTTCACGGTATCTTGGGTGGCGGATGTCGGCGATAAGGAAACAGATGCGCGCATCGTGGCGGATAGGGATGCGGTGTTGGAAAAATTGCCGCTACTGTTGAGGAAAAACTTGGCGAGACCGGAAAATGTGGCAACATGGTTTACCTATCAGGGACGTGTATCGGGCGGCAAAAAGGCAAGGGCGAGTTGGCGGGTGTTGTTCGCCGAGGCAATATTGGAATGGGAAAAACAACAGGAGATGAAAGCATGAAATTTTTGAGAGCAGGAGCGGCGGTACTGTTGTGCATGCTGATGTCATTCAGTGCGATGGCTGCGGAATCGGGCGTGGCATTGAAAGCGGATGAGATTCGGGCAGAGCCGTTCGGCGATGCCAAGCCATTGGCAAAGCTTAGTGTCAACGACAAGGTGGAGATTCTGGGTAAGAACGGCGGTTGGTTGCAGGTTAAAAGCGCCAAGGGCAAGGGCTGGGTGCGCATGCTGAGCATCCGCAAAGGCGACGCCAAGAAAGGCGGCAATGAGGCTGCAGGGTTGCTCGGCATGTCTTCCGGTCGGGCGGGGACGGGTAAAATTGTTGCGACCACCGGGATACGCGGCCTGAATGAGGAGGAATTGAAAGCCGCCAAATTCAATGCGGAAGAAGTGAAGCTGGCCGAGTCTTATGCCGTATCAAAATCTCAGGCGCAGCAGTTTGCCAGCGAAGGCAAGCTAGTCGCACGCAAGTTCGAGCATCTGCCGGAAGTTAAATAGGAGCTGATATGAATACAAAATTGAAATGTTTGTTTGCGGTGATGTTGTTTGCAGTTTACGGCACAACATGGGCGTTTGATTTTGGCGCGTTGCAAGACAAGATCAAGGTGGAGGTTCCCCCACAGCTAAAGCAGACTCAGCAACAAGCTGCGCAGCCGGTGCCGCAACTCATCCAGCAGTTGCCGGTCAATCCGGCAGTTGTTAATGTCGTTAAAGAGGTAGCGGGACCGACACAAGAGGAGGAGGTCGCTATCGGCAGACAAATCGCCGGCAATTTGCTGGGCGCATCACCATTGGTCAAGGATGCGCGGTTGCAACAGTACGTTAACAGCGTTGGTTGTTGGGTGGCGAGCCAGAGCGAACGCCCCGATTTGCCTTGGCATTTCGGCGTGATTGAAGCCGATGACGTCAACGCATTCGCAGCGCCCGGCGGTTATATTTTCGTCACGCTGGGTTTGTACCGTCTGTTGCAAAACGAGGCCGAGTTGGCTGGCGTGCTGGGGCATGAGGTCGGGCATGTTATCCGGCAGCATCATCTGAAAATATTGCAGCAGAGCAAGTTGCTGGAGGCAGGCAGCAACTTGCTCGCCAATCAGGCCGGCAATAACGACGCTGTTCAGAAACTGATCGGAAGCGGCGCCGAGATCGTTTCGCGCTCGCTGGACAAGGGCGCGGAATTCGAGGCCGACCGCATCGGCGTCGTGCTTGCTACCCGTGCCGGATACGACGCTTACGGGCTGCCGTCCGTGTTGCAGCAGATTGGTCATTTCGCCAAGGACGAGGGCAGCGTCGCCCTGTTGTTCAAAACTCATCCACATCCCGATGACAGGCTGGGTAAGCTATCGCTGGCAATGGGTGACCGTTTCGACAAGGTCAAGGGAGAGACGCTTTCTCTACGCTTCTACCGCGTTAAATAACGAATTTTTATTGCAGGATAAACAGTGGAGCTAATCGGCCTGATAAGATGAAAATCGCTATCGCTCAAATTAACTGCACTGTGGGCGATCTCGCGGGCAACGTCGCCAAGATCGCCGACTATGCGCAGCGCGCCAAAGCGCAGGGCGCTGCAATCTTGCTGACGCCGGAACTGAGCCTGTGCGGCTATCCGCCGGAAGACTTATTGCTGCACGACGGTTTCTATCGCGCGTGTGATGTGGCGCTGCGCGATTTGGCGCGGCAGGTGCCGGGCATTACGCTGATCGTCGGGCACCCGCATCAGGCGGGTGGAGATCGCTTTAATGCGGCTTCGATATTGCGCGACGGCAGGATCATCGCCACATACCATAAGCACGCTTTGCCCAACCATAGCGTGTTCGACGAGGAACGTTATTTCGCGCACGGCGCGGAGTCTTGCCTGATCGAGATGGACGGGGTCAAGTTCGGTATCAATATCTGCGCCGATGTGTGGCACGAGCATGCCGCTATACGTGCGAAAGAGGCCGGTGCGCAAATCTTGCTGGTGTTGAACGCATCGCCTTATCACTTCAACAAACAGGCCACGCGCTACGACACTATCCGCGCACGCATCGGCGATACCGGGTTGGCGGTGGTGTATGCCAACATGGTGGGCGGACAGGATGAGCTGGTGTTCGATGGCGCTTCGTTCGTGATGGATAACGTGGGCAAGTTGACGCACCAATTCGCGGCGTTCGACGAGGTGCTGGGTTTTGTCGAAGTAAAAGACGGCAAGCTGCTGCCGGGCGAGTGCGCAAAGGTGGAGAAGGACGAGGCCAGCATCTACCGCGCCTTGTGTCTGGGCGTGCGCGACTACATCACCAAGAACCGCTTCCCCGGCGTATTGCTGGGTCTGTCCGGCGGGATCGATTCCGCGCTGACGCTGGCGGTGGCGGTGGATGCGCTGGGGGCGGACAAAGTGCGCGCGGTGATGATGCCGTCGCCTTACACCGCGCAAATCAGCATCGACGATTCGCGCGAGATGGTGAAGTTGCTCGGCGTGCGCTACGAAGAGTTGGATATACAGCCGACGTTCACCGCGCTGCAAGACACGCTGTCGCCGCTGTTCAAAGGTTTGCCGACCGATGCCACGGAAGAGAATTTGCAGGCGCGCATACGCGGCGTGTTGCTGATGGCGCTGTCCAACAAGAGCGGTTCGCTGGTGCTGACTACCGGCAATAAATCCGAGATGACCGTAGGCTACTGCACGCTATACGGCGATATGGCGGGCGGCTTTGCGGTGCTTAAAGACGTGAGCAAGACCTGGGTGTATCGCCTGTCGAATTATCGTAATACGCTTGGACGCGTTATCCCGGAGCGCATTATCACCAGGCCGCCGAGCGCCGAACTGAAGCCCGACCAGACCGATCAGGACAGCTTGCCGCCGTACGATGTGCTGGACGCCATCATGGCGTATTTTGTGGAGAAGAATTTCAGCATCGCCGAGATCATAGCGCGCGGTTATGCCGAGGCGGATGTGCAGCGCGTGGTGAAGCTGATCCGCATCAACGAGTACAAGCGCCGCCAAGCGCCGGTCGGCGTGCGCATCACGGATCGCGGCTTCGGCAAGGATTGGCGTTACCCCATCACCGTGCGTTATCAGGACGATTTTTAGTTATACTTGCCACACCACTTTTTGCGAGAGTCATTATGAAAAAAATCGAAGCGATCATCAAGCCGTTCAAACTCGACGAAGTGCGCGAAGCCTTGTCCGAACTGGGCGTCAGCGGACTGACGGTGACCGAGGTTAAAGGTTTCGGTCGTCAGAAGGGGCATACCGAGCTGTATCGCGGCGCGGAATATGTGGTCGATTTTCTGCCCAAAATTAAAGTCGAGGTCGTGGTGACGGCGGATATGCTGGATGCGGTCGTAGAAGCTATCGTCAATGTGGCGCGTACCGGCAAGATCGGTGACGGCAAGATATTCGTCTCGCCTGTGGAACAAGTGATCCGCATCCGCACGGGTGAAACCGACGCGGAAGCCATTTAATTTAAGCGGGACAATCCGGTTTTCGTAGGTCGGGATACCCAAAGGGTACAAGAACCTCTTCGAGGTAAATCCCGACCTGCAAGCAAGTAGGGCGGCGTTCCAATATGTCAGAAATAACAGCAATAGGTCGCTTCAAGATCATTCGCGAGATTTCCAAGGGCGGACAGGGCACCGTCTATCTGGCCGAGGATCCCCAGCTCGAACGCCAGGTCGCCATCAAGATGTTGCGCGCGACATCGGCCCAGCAAAAAGACAGCCTGTTGCGCGAAGCCCGCATCACCAGTAAATTTCAGCATCCCAACATCGTCACGCTGCATGATGCGGGCGAACACGAGGGCGTGCCTTATCTGATTTACGCCTTTATCGGGGGCGAGACGCTGGCGCAGATGCTGAAGCGAATCGGCATCCTGCCGTTGGCTCACGCGGCCAGACTGGCGGCTGGGGTGCTGGATGGCTTGGCTTATGCGCATCAGCAGGGGGTGATGCACCTCGATATCAAACCCGCCAATGTGATCGTGGCGGCGAACGGGCAGCCGATGCTGCTGGATTTCGGCATCGCCCGCCATGTCGGTTATCAGGCGGATGCGGCAGGCGGAATCGATGGCACACCCCGGTATATGGCGCCGGAGCGCATCACCGTACAGGGGGCTGATTTCCGCTCGGATATATTTTCTGTAGGCATCATGTTGTACGAAATGGTTACCGGCAAACCGGCAGTGTCGGGGGACACGGTCTTTCAGATATTGCACCGCGCCGCGCATGACGAGGTGGCGACTCCCTCCAGTCTTAATTTCGAAATCGACGAGCGTCTCGAAGTCATCATCCTCAAGGCGGTGGCAAAGAAACCGGAAGAGCGCTTTCAGGATGCGGCCGCCATGCGTCAGGCCTTGCTGAGTTATTTGGATGCCACGCAGGGCGTAAGCACGGCGCAGAGCGGCGGCGACACGCACAGTACGCTGGATTTTCTGCTGCGGCGCATGCGCAGCAAGAGCGATTTTCCCGCTCTCTCCGGCATCATCAGCGAAATCAACAAAATCGTCTCTTCGGAGTCGACAAGCCACGGCAAGCTGGCGAAAGTCATTCTGCAAGATTTTGCGTTGACGAACAAATTGCTCAAGTTGGTGAACACGGCCTCGTTCGGACAGTTCGGCGGCAATATCAACACCATCTCCAAGGCCGTAGTCATCCTCGGTTTTGATACCGTGCGCAATATTGCGATGACGCTCATCTTGCTGGAATTTTTGCAGAACAAAGCGCAAGCGCTGGAATTGAAGGACGAGGTCATCGCCTCGTTTTTTTCGGGCATTCTGGCAGCGGAGCTTGCGGGCGGCGGTCGCCCTGGAGACGCGGAGGAGGCCATGATTTGTGCGATGTTCCACAATCTGGGCAGGCTGTTGGCGACGTTTTATTTTTTTGAAGAAAGCCAGCAGGTCATTCGCTTGATGGAAGACCAGAAGATCGGCGAAGAGCCGGCTTCGATAAAAGTGTTGGGCATGTCATATAGCCAGCTGGGTGCCGGAGTGGCCGAAAGCTGGGGTTTCCCGCATCGTTTGGTGGCGGGTATGAAAAAGCTGCCTGCCGATAAAGTCAGAAAACCTCGTAGCGATCTTGAGCAGTTGAGCGTCACGGTGAATCTGGCCAACGAGCTGTGCGTGGTCGCGGCGATCACAGACGCCAAAGAAAAGAGCGCGGAGTTGCGGAAACTGTGCGCGCGCTATGAAGGTGCGGAGAATGTGTCGGAGAAGAAACTGGCCACCATGCTGGAAACCAGCTTGAACGACCTGTCGCAACGCGCCGGTTTTCTCGGTATCGTTGCGGGAAAGAGCCTGTTGCTGAAAAGGATACGCAAGTGGAGCGAGGCGGACCCCACGAGCATCAAGGTAAGCTCTGTCGAAGAAAACGCTATGGATGGGGTCACCCTGCTCGATACCGTGACACCGGAAGAAGCGATCGCGCAAACCGCTGCGCACCGCGACCCAGAGGCGATTCTGACTGCCGGTATCCAGGATGTGACCAATACGCTGATCGAAGATTACATGCTGAATGATGTGTTGCAGATGGTGTTGGAGACGATATACCGCAGCTTGGGATTCAAGCACACGTTGATCTTCATCCGCGACAACAAGAAAAATGTGATGTTGGGCCGATTCGGTTTCGGCGAGCATATCGATACCATCATGCCGCATCTGAAATTCTCGCTGTCTTTTGTGCCGGATGTATTCCATCTGGCTATCGACAAGGGGCTGGACATCGTGATCGGGGATGTTAACGCGGCAACGATCTCGGACAAGATACCCAAATGGTATCGGGATGCGATAGAGGCGCAGTGTTTTTTATTGTTGCCGGTCATGGTGAACAAGAAAGCCATCGGCCTGATCTATGCGGACATGCAAGAAGCGAATAGCCTGCAGATATCCGAACGTCAGTTGTCGTTGTTGCGTACTTTGCGTAATCAGGCTGTGCTAGCCATCAAACAAAAACTTCCGTAAAACGGCACGGCTGCGAGGTACGCCGCCATTTGTGCAAGCCTCCATTGCACACCTTTCTTCCCGTTATGATTCGTCCATACGACTGACACAGCATCCCCCTCATGAACCGGAGTGAGATAAATAATAGGGGAGACACGAGATATGCGTTATTCGCCCTTTTTATGCAAAATTCAGGTTAGATGCTTGAACCCATACGGCGCAATGCCCGTTGCCCTTCGACAGGCTCAGGAGAGCGTTATTGCGCCCTACGATGGTTTTTATTATTCGTTCTTTGAGCCTATAGCAAGGTTGCTGAATCTCAATTCGCCGGAGGCGCAACCTTCATTACTTCTTCCAGCGTTGTCACTCCCGCAGCCACTTTCAACGCGCCGGAGATGCGCAACGGTTTCATGCCTTCGTGCTGGGCTTGTTCGCGTAGGGCGGCGACATCGGTTTTGTCGGTGATGAGTTTGCGCAGTTCGGGGGTCATCAGCAGTAATTCATAGATGCCGATACGTCCGCTGAATCCGGTCATGCGGCATTCGAGGCAGCCCTCCGCGCTGTGCAGTTGTGCGGGGCGGTTCGATTTCCACGGCGCGACGAGGTGATCCCATAGTTCGTTGTCGATGTCGCGCATCTCTTGCGGTTTTTTGCAGTGCGGGCACAGGGTGCGCACGAGGCGTTGTGCCATCACGCCCAATACCGTGGCGCTGATCATGTAGGGCGGTATGCCGAGATCGAGCAGGCGGGTGATGGCCGCCGGTGCATCGTTGGTGTGCAGGGTGGAGAGCACCAGATGGCCGGTGAGGGCGGCTTGAATCGCCATGTTGGCAGTTTCCAGATCGCGTATTTCGCCCACCATGATGATGTCCGGGTCTTGCCGCATCAGCGCGCGCACGCCGTCGGCGAAACCGAGGTCGATGCTGTGCTGCACCTGCATCTGGTTGAAGGCGGGCTCGATCATTTCGATGGGGTCTTCGATGGTGCAGACGTTCACCTCGGGTGTGGCGAGGTGTTTGAGCGTGGAATACAGCGTGGTGGTTTTGCCCGATCCGGTCGGCCCGGTGACGAGGATGATGCCGTTCGGGCGCTGCGTCATTTGTTGCCAGCGCGCGCCGTCTTCGTCGGAAAATCCCAGCTCGGAAAAATCGCGTACCAAGACTTCGGGGTCGAAAATGCGCATCACTAATTTTTCGCCGAAAGCGGTGGGCAGGGTAGAGAGGCGCAGCTCGACTTCTTGTCCTTCGCTGGTGCGCGTTTTGATACGGCCATCCTGCGGGCGGCGTTTTTCCATCACGTCCATGCGTCCGAGAATCTTGATGCGGCTGGTCATCGCGGTGATGACGGACATGGGCAGTTGATGCACTTGATGCAGCACGCCGTCGATGCGGAAACGGATCATGCCGAACTCGCGGCGCGGTTCGATGTGAATGTCCGATGTGCGCTGGTCGAAAGCGTACTGCCACAGCCAATCCACGATATGCACGATGTGCTGGTCGTTGGCGTCGAAAGTGCTTTTGCTCTTGCCCAGCTCCACCAGCTGTTCGAACGAAGCGCCGCCGGAGGTATTGCCCGCGCTGTTTTGCGCGGCGCTCTTCACCGATTTCGCCAGATTGTAAAACTCGGCCAGATAGCGTTTGATGTCCAGCGGCGAAGAGACCACGCGGCGTACTTCTTTGCGCGAGATGTGTTTGACCACCTTTTCCCAATCGCGCAAGAACGGCTCGGCAGTCGCCACTACCACCTCGTTCGCCGTCATTTGCAGTGGCAGGATGAAGAAGCGCCCGGCATAGTCGTTGGACATCAGATCGGTGACGCTGGAGAAGTCGATCTTCAGGGGGTCGATGTGCAGATATTCCAGTTGTACGCGATGCGCCAGCCATTCCGTGAGAGCTTCCAGCGTTAATGTCTTGTTGGGCGGCAGCGCCGATCTGAAAGCGTTTTCGGCGATAACGACTAGAGGGTGCAGATCCAGACGTTGCAACTTGTGTTTGGCGATGAGTGCATCGGCATCTGTGCGTGCTATCAGTCCGTCGGCGACCAGCATGTGCAGCACTTCGGTCAGGCGCAGTTTGTGTTCGGCGGTTTCGTGGTGGGACATGTGCGATTCCTTTTTAACCCCCTCTCCCTCTTGTGGGAGAGGGGGCGTACTTCGATGAAACTTGCGGTAGCTCCAGGCTTCTACCCCCTCCCTAGCCCTCCCCCTGTAAGGGGGAGGGGACTTAACTTCAACGGCTATGCGTATCTCTTTTAGGATGGCTGATGTCCTGAAATAATTTCATTCTGCGCGAATCTATTTTTCCGGCAGCGACGGCATTTAGCAATGCGCAATTCGGCTCGTGGGTGTGACTGCAATTATGGAAGCGGCATTGTCCGAGATAGGGGGCGAACTCGACGAATCCTGATTCGATCTCACCTAGACTCAGATGGTGCAGGCCGAACATCTGCACGCCGGGACAGTCGATCAAATTGCTTTCGGCATTGAGATGGTACAAGCGCGCATGTGTGGTGGTGTGTTTGCCGGAATCCAGCACCGTGGAGATTTCGCGCGTGGCGGCTTTGGCCTCGGGCAGCAGGCTATTGATGAGGGTGGACTTGCCCATGCCGGACTGCCCGACCAGTACGCTGGTGTGCCCTTGCAGGAAGGGGCGCAAGGGGGCGGCATCTTGCAAGGCGGATAGCTCCAGTACGCGATGGCCGATGGCGCGGTACGGCGCAAGGGTTGCGCGGGCGGCATCGGCGGGCAGGTCGCATTTGTTCAGCACGATGAGTGTTTTCAGATTTTGATCGTGCGCGGCGATCAGGCAGCGCGCCACCAATTCGTCACTGAATGCGGGTTCAACTGCCACGACGCAGATGATCTGGGTAACATTTGCCGCGATGATCTTTTGCCGATAGGCGTCGGAACGGTAGAGCAGGGAACTGCGCGGCAGTATGCTTTCGATTACGCCTTGGTCGGCAGAGCTGCGTTGTATTTCCACCCGATCACCGCAGGCCACCTCGCTTTTCTTGCCGCGCGGAACGCATTCCAATATTTCTCCGTCGAGCAGTTCGACCAGATAATGTCGCCCGAAGGCGGCGATGATTTGTCCTTGCAGGTTCAAATCGCGAACAGCGCGTCAATCTTGGCGGCACAGATGAAGTCGTTTTCGGACAGGCCGCCAATGGCGTGGGTGGAATATTCCACGCGGCATTTGTTGTAGCCCACGTTGAGGTCGGGGTGATGGTCTTCGCGGTGCGTCATCCAGGCCACCGCGTTGACGAAGGCGATCACTTGATAGTAGTTCTTGAATTCGAAGGTCTTGCTGATGCGGTCGCCGCCCAGCTCCCATGCGTCTAGCTGTTTGAGCAGGGAGTGAGCTTCATCTTGAGTCAACGGCGGTACGCCACCTTCGCAGGGTTTGCATTGCTTGTTTGTCAGATCGCAGATTTTGCTCATGTTGGGCCTCACTTGAGTTGGTAGTAGCGTTGATTGAGGTATGCCCCCAGGTTTTGTTCGTCTTGTGCCGAGAGCTGAATGCCCGCGTTGCCGGCGCAGAAATTGATTTGTTTGATGAGTTGGGATGCGCTACGCACTTTATGGTCGGGACGGGTGAATATTTCGCTGCCGTCGCCGCCCACCATCTTGATGTGGCAGCGGTTGCACTGGTTTTGCTCGAACAATTTTTTACCCGTATCGGCATTGCCCGTGGCAAAGGGAGATGCTTGGGCAGTGTTCGTTGCCATTAACAACAAAAATAGTATCGTTTTCATTTCGATTTCTCCGTTAAATGTTTGATGCGCTCCAAAGCGGGCGGATGTGATTCGTAAAACGTGGCGTACAGCGGATCGGGCGTCAGTGTCTTGGCGTTGTCCTGATAGAGTTTGACCAGCGCCGAGCCAAGATCATTGGCGTTTGTCTGCGCGGCGGCGTAGCTGTCGGCTTCGAATTCGTGTTTGCGTGAATAGTACGACGAGAGCGGCTGCAACAGGAAACTGAATGCCGGCAGTGTCATGAAGAACAGCAGCAGCGCGAGTGCGGTGGATTGGCTGTTGACGCCCAAACCCTGATAGAACCAAGCGGATTGCATCAATTGCGCTAGCAGCCATAGGAACGCAAGACTGACGGCAAAGGTGACGGCGATGCGCTTCATTACGTGGCGGTGTTTGAAATGGCCGAGTTCGTGCGCCAGCACAGCATCCATTTCAGCCGGGGTCAGGCGTTGCAGCAGGGTGTCGAAAAACACGATGCGCTTGGTCTTGCCGAAGCCGGTGAAATAGGCGTTGCCGTGGGTGCTGCGCTTGGAGCCGTCCATCACGAACAATCCGCTGCTGGCGAAGCCGCAGCGCTTCAGCAATGCGTCGATGCGTCCTTTCACGGCTTCATCCTGCATGGGTTGGAATTTGTTGAACAGCGGGGCGATGAAGCTGGGGTAGATGAACAGCAGCAGCAAGTTGAAGCTGACCCACACCCCCCACACGTATATCCACCAATACGCCCCCATTTTTTCCATCAGCCATAACACGCCCAGCAAGAGCGGCAAGCCGAGGATGACGCCGAGCAGCAAGCCTTTCAGCGCATCGAGCAGGTACAAGCGCAGCGTCATCTTGTTGAAGCCGAAGCGGGCTTCGATGATGAAGGTGTTGTATAGACCGAACGGAATTTCCAGAATCGAGCCGATCATTAGAGCCGCAACGATGATGCCCATGCCTTGCAACAGGGTGTTGTCAAAGGCGGTGAGCGACCAGTCGCTGAGGATTTGGATGCCGCCGCCCAGGGTGAAAGCCAACAGCAATGCGGCTTCGAATGCGATGGAAAGCAAAGAAAACCGGGTCTTGGTGCTGGTGTAGTCGGCGGCTTTTTGATGCGAAGCCAGATCGACTTTTTCACGGAAGGCGGCGGGTACTTCGTCGCGGTGAGCGCCGATATGCCGCAGCTGGCGGCGAGCCAGCCAGAACTTGGTGAGCGTGCCGAGCAGCAGCGCGACTAGGAATAGGGTGGTGAATAGGGAAGTCGTCATCTAGTTTTCAAGTGTCAGTCAATGAGGTGTGCCGATGTGCCACAATACGTACTGCAAAAATCAATCAATAAACAGGGCGGCGAATTATGGCACAAAATCAAAATTACCTTATCTGGTTGGACATGGAGATGACAGGGCTCGTGCCCGAGACTGACCGCATCATCGAAGTGGCTATGGTCATCACCGATAACGATCTGAATACCATTGTGGAAGCGCCGACGCTGGTGGTGCATCAGCCGGACAGTGTGCTGGATGGGATGGACGCTTGGAATAAATCGACGCATGGCAAGTCCGGGCTGATCGACCGCGTCAAGGCGTCGACGCTGGATGATGCGCAAGTCGAGGAGCAGTTTCTGGCTTTTCTCAAGGAGTACGTGCCTGTTAAGACATCCCCGATGTGCGGCAATTCCATTTGTCAGGACAGACGCTTCATGGCACGCTGGATGCCCAAGCTGGAAGATTATTTCCATTACCGCAATCTCGATGTCAGCACGCTTAAAGAGTTGGCCAGACGCTGGAAGCCGGAGATGGCGAAGGGCGTTAAAAAGCACGGCAAGCACGAAGCGCTGGCGGATATCTATGAGTCCATCGACGAGATGAAGCATTACCGGGAGCATTTCATCAAGCTGGACTGAGCGTACGTCGGTATGCCCCATTTGTTGGTAGATATTTCTGCTCACGGTTTCGGGCATGTAAGCCAAACCGCTCCTGTGGTGAATGCTTTGGCGCAGCTCATCCCGTCGCTGCGCGTCAGCGTGCGCACCGCCGCGCCCATCGCGATTTTGCGGCAACGTTTCCAGTGCGACTTTACGCACATCCCTGCCGCGTTTGATTTCGGCATGACGATGTCCAACGCGGTCGATGTGTTGGTGGATGAGAGTGCAGCGAACTATCTCGATTTTCATGCCGGTTGGGATGCGAAAGTGCAACGCGAAGCGCAAGCGATGCGGGCGCTGTCGCCCGACCTGTTGTTGGCGAATATCCCGTATTTGTCTTTGGCTGCGGCGCGGCTCGCCAACGTACGCGCTGTCGCCATGTGCAGCTTGAGCTGGGCGCACATCTACCATCACTACTGTGTGCGGGATTCCGCCAGCCAGGATGTGTATGCGCAAATGTCGGCGGCTTACAACAGTGCCGAATGTTTTTTGCAACCGCAGCCGAGTATGCCGATGCCGGATTTATTGAATACTCGCCAGATCAATCCCATTGCTAAAATTGGCAGCAAGCAACGCGCTTTGATGGCGATGCGCCAACCTTCTTCCGCGACAGAAAAGTGGGTGTTGCTGGCAATGGGGGGGATGGAGTTTCGTTTGCCGATGGAAGGTTGGCCGCGTATCCAAGGAGTGCGCTGGCTGGTTCCCGCCGCATGGGAAATCGAACGCGCTGATATAAGTTCGATCGAGTCATTCGGTCTGGCATTTGGCGATGTGCTGGCTTCCTGTGATGCCGTGTTGAGCAAACCCGGTTATGGCACATTCGTTGAGGCAGCGTGTGCGGGAGTGCCTGTGCTGTATGTGGCTCGTCGCGATTGGCCGGAAGAGCCGCAACTGGTGCACTGGCTAAAGCAACACGACGCTAGTCTGGAAGTGGAGCGCGCCGCTTTGGAAACGGGCGAGTTGCACGGGATATTGCAGCGGCTATGGGCATTGCCGCTCCCAATGCGGCCAGTCCCTTCAGGCGCGAATGAAGCCGCGCATTATTTGCGCGATTTGATGGCGGGTGAATAAGCCACCCTGCCGCCAGCAGCGGGGAATTGAACCCAAAGAGATTAAGATGCCCCCGTTGCAAGAGAAAAAACGGAGGATGTATCACAATGGTCGTTATACAATTGCACCCAACAAAATTCATGCTACAAGTTCAACATGCCAGCCTAGCCAAAAATTACATGTTGAATCCTTTCACTAAAGATCATTCCTTCCGCGTTCAGTGTTCTGGATTTTATGCAGCATACAAAGTAAAATGATACCTCTCTCGACACGGATCACCCCATAGAAAAAACTTGGCGCGTAGTGATGTGCGCCGCTGTTTTTTCGATTGGAAATAATTGGCAGCTAATGATGACGCAGCTTGTAGACGACTCTAATTTTGCCATATACCATCGCAAGGAGATTGTGTTCGTCCTTGAAGATTTGGTGAAACAACGCGCAGCGATCAATCTCCATACTTCGGATGGACTTAACATGTTGACTACCCTGCTGGAAGTCGACTCTGAAGGGGATTATGTCCTTCTGGACATCAGTCAGGATGTCGCGGTGAATAAGCAGGTCGTCAATAATAAGCATCTGACTTTTTCCACGCAAACAGGTGTCAGGGTGCGCTGGCGTTCGACGCAACTGCAGTTAATCTCTCTGGCGGATGGCGATGCGTTTTCTATTGACGTTCCGAAGGTGATCGAGCGTATTCAGCGCAGGGAATATTTCCGCTTAAGCGTGCCTCAAGGCAGCAGAGGGCTCATCTGCAAAATTCCGGACGGAGAGGGCGTGTATGAGGTGCCTATTGTGGATATGAGTGTAGGAGGAGTCGGTGTTTCAATTAAAGGAACTCCGCACGCGATGTTTTCCCAGGGCGCGCTCTTGCAGGGGTGTAGCATCGCATTCCCGGTTGTCGGCGTTGTTCCGTTTACCCTGAAAATTTGCGGAATGCGGGTATCGACAACCACCAGGAGCGGTGAGCAAATTCACCACGTCGGTACGGAGTTCGTGAATTTGAGCCGGGGGGCCAGTAATGTCGTCCAACGCCACATGATCCAGCTTGAAAGCGAGCGCCTGAGCCTCACCTGAAGCGGGCGTTATTTTTTCGCGTTCAGGGCGAGTGCGCGCAAGCGGCTTTGCTCGAGTTGCGCGGCATCAGGCTTTTCTAGCCAGCCTTGCAGATTTTTCAGCACCAATTCGCCAAGTGCATCTATCCAGTCCGAACGCTCGTTGAGGCAGGGGATGTAATGATATTCGCCGCCGCCCGCATGCTGGAAGTCTTCTTTACCTTCCTGCGCGATCTCTTCCAGAGTTTCCAAACAGTCGGCCACGAAACCGGGACAAACCACATCCACCCGCCGAGTGCCCAGTTGCCCTAAGTCTTTCAATGTGGCCGTGGTGTAGGGTTTGATCCATTCTGCCTTGCCGAAGCGCGATTGGAAGCTGACGATGTATTGCTCCTTGTTCAAGCCCAACTCTTCCGCGATCAAGCGGCCACTCTTGAGGCATTCGCAATGGTAAGGGTCGCCTTTGTCCCGCGTGTAACTCGGCACACCGTGAAAACTCATCACCAGCTTGTCCGGGCGACCGTGCCGCATCCAGTATTCGCGGATGTTCTGTGCGGAGGCTTGGATATACCCCGGGTCGTCGTGAAAATGTTTGACGGTGCGCAGTGCGGGCATGTTGCGCATTTTCAGCAGCTCGTTGAAAACGGCGTCGAACGCGGTGGCCGCCGCGCTGGCGGCATATTGCGGATACAGCGGCAACAGCAGGATGCGCTGGCAGTTTTGCGCCTTGAGTTTGTTTAACACGCTTGCGACGGAGGGATTGCCGTAGCGCATGGCGTAATCCACCACGAGCGGAATCCCGTCGGCGCGCTCTTGCAGACGTTGTTGCAGAAGTCGGGTTTGACGTTCGGTATGGAACTTTAAAGGAGAGCCTTCGGGCATCCAGATGCCGGCATATTTTGCGGCAGATTTTTTCGGGCGCACGTTGAGGATGATGCCGTTGAGGATCAGCCACCAAATCGCTCTAGGTATCTCGACGACGCGAGGGTCGCTTAGAAACTCTTTCAGGTAAGGGCGCACTGCTCGGGCGGTGGGGGCATCCGGGGTGCCGAGATTGACGAGCAGCACGGCGGTTTTTTCCGGCGTGCCGTGAGAGTGAGTGGGTTCGGGATTGAAGGTCATGGTATTTGTGAAAAATATCCACCACAGAGACACAGAGACACAGAGTAAGTCAAAAGCGAAACTGATTGGAAGATGACGATATGCTGTTTTGGCATTGTTTTTCTCTGTGCCTCTGTGTCTCTGTGGTGCATGGTTTTAATATTGTGAAAGTGCATTACTCAATAGCTTGGCCGTGATGTCCACGATCGGCACCACGCGCTCGTAATCCATGCGTTTGGGGCCGATAACGGCCAGTGTGCCGATGATCTGATCGTTGGTCGCGTAGGGCGCGGTGATGACACTGCACTCATCGAGTCCCGCCAATCCCGATTCCTGGCCGACAAAGATATGTACCCCCGGGGCGTGGCGGCTTGCATTCAGCAGTTGCAACAACTCGGTTTTTTGTTCGAACACGTTGAACAATCCGCGCAGCTGATTCATGTTGGTCGCAAGGTCGTTGCTGTGCAGCAGGTTGCGTTCGCCGCTGATGACGCAATCTTCCTGTTTGCGCGAGATCACCGCATCGCTTGCTGCCATTGCGGCACTCATCAGGGCGGTGAGCTCATGCTGCAATTGGCGCAATTCGTTCTGCACGCGCTGGTGGATGTCAGTAAACGAACAGTCGGCATAATGCTGGCTTAGGAAATTTCCAGCCTCGGTCAGTTGCGACTGCGTGTAATCCTTGTGGGTCAGCAACACGCGGTTTTCCACTTCGCCGTCCGGCATCACGATGATCAGCAGAACCCTCGTTTCGGAGAGGCGCAGAAATTCGATCTGGCGCACCGTGATCGTCGCGCGCTTGGGGGTGGCGACCACACCGGCGAAATTCGTGAGTTCGGATAAAAGATTGGATGCTTGTGTGATCAAGCGCGAGGTATTGTCGGGTTTGAGCTGGCTTTCGAGTTGCTGTACTCGCACGCTATCCAATGGCTGCACGACCATTAGCGTGTCGATGAATAGGCGATAACCGAGCACTGTCGGTATGCGTCCTGCAGACGTGTGAGGGCTGCGTACCAGGCTCATTTCTTCCAAGTCTACCATCACGTTGCGAATCGTGGCGGAGCTGACCTCCAGCCCGGAGTATTGCTGCAGCGCACGCGAACCGACAGGCTGGCCGTCGCTGATATAGCGTTCCACCAGGGTCTTTAACAGGATCTGTGCGCGATCATTGAGCATGGTGGTTATTTTAGCATTGCCCAATCGTTGGCTGATGATGCAGGATGATCAAAACAGTTGCAGGTCGTCGGAATAGCGTTCGCCGCTCTACTTTCCGGCACCCACCAAGTCTTCGTAAAAACAGATCCGATTTCTGCCATTTTGTTTGGCGTAATACAACGCCTGATCCGCGCGGCCTATGAGGGTCGAGGAAACATCGGCTTTGTCCAAACGGACGAAGCCGATACTGACGGTCACTTTGCCGACCTGCGGAAAGTGATACTCCTCAATCGCCGCACGAAACCGATCCAATACGGCCTTGGCGTTTTCTTCGCCGGTTCGATCCAAAACGACGATGAACTCCTCGCCGCCGAAACGGAACAATTTGTCGCGTTGCCGGAAGATGCGCTTGAAGTGATCGATGTCAATGATGGCGAGCCAGTGCGGCAACTCGGTGCCTTTCATACGCCGTGCGGGACGTTGCGATGTGGAGTCGCTCTGCACATCGTCCGCTTTGGAATGTTCGGCAATGGTTTTTTCGATGTTGTTGTCGAAGGTGCGGCGATTCAGCAGGCCGGTGAGCGTGTCCGTTTCACTCTCGTCGAGCAGCATCAGATAGTTGCTGAACACTTTCAAGAAGGCCAGTATCAGATGCTTGTCCATGTTGCTATGGACATCCGAAATCATCTCGAGCAAGCCGACCACGCCATGTTGGCCGACGACGGGATAGACGGATAATTGCGTCGTCTTGTTGATAGGTTGAACGCACTCTGTTGCGGAATTAAAAGCCGAGTTGAAATCTGCCCGGCTCGAAATCGCGATACTGACTTCCGGATAGCGTGATGCGTTGTCGGGATGGTCGCAGGCTTCCGCCATGAGGATCGCCTCTGCGCCCTGACCGCCGGGCAGGATGCGGTACATCGTAATGCGGTTGCTGTGTATCAGCTCGGTCAGCGTGCCAACCAATGTGCGAGCCAGCAGGTCGCGGTCGCGCTGACCTGTCATGCTAGCGACCGATTGCAGCACGCCGGTAGGCGTATTGGGTTTTGAGCTGGAGTTCGGAGAATGTGACATCTGACGCAAGTTTCGATGCTGTACCGAATTTGGATTCGGAAGAATCATAGCATCGTAGGGGGTGCTACGCCTACTTGTTGACAGGTATAGCATTGTCAATTACATTACTGACCGGTCAGTCAGTAATGTAATTCATGCAAAAATCCATCATCTCAGATACTCCCGGTCGTCAACGACGCAAAGAAGCTCGTCCTGCCGAATTGATGGCCGCCGCATTGGATTTGTTCGTTGAACGCGGCTTTGCCGCCACCAAGCTGGACGATGTCGCCACCCGTGCCGGCGTATCTAAAGGCACGCTCTACCTGTATTTCGCCAGCAAGGAAGAGCTGTTCAAAGCCGTCATCCAACAGGGCATCCTGCCCGTGCTGGAACAGGGCGAGGAGATGCTGGCACAGCATCGGGGCGATGCGGCCTCCTTGTTGCAGGCGATGCTGATGCGCTGGTGGGAAATGATCGGTGCGACTGATCTGGCGGGCATTCTCAAACTGATGATCTCCGAAGCGGGCAACTTTCCCGAAGTGGCACAGTATTACTACGAAAACGTCATCGTGCGCGGGCGCAGCCTGATATGCCAGGTGCTCGAGCGCGGCATTGCGGCAAAGCAATTTAAGGTGGGAGATATGGAGTCAACCATTGACGTGATTCTGGCGCCGCAAATGATGTTGACTATCTGGCGCTATTCGCAGGTGCCGTGCGACTGCGGCAAACAGGATCCGGCCTTATATCTGCGCACGCATTTTGATCTGCTGTTGAACGGATTGAAAGTCAAAGGGAAGAACGAATGAAAAAATGTCTGTGGGTGCTTGCGGTTCCCGTATTGCTGTCCGGTTGTGGCAAAGAGGCTGCTCCGCCCGTTAAGGTCGAGCGCCCTGCCTCGACCATCGTGGTGGGTGCATTGGCGGCGGATAGCGGCAATGTTTATAGCGGCGAAATTCGCGCGCGTTACGAAACCGTGCTGGGATTCCGCATCGGCGGCAAGATCGTGGAGCGTCTGGTTGATGCGGGTGCGCTGGTCAGGAAAGGGCAGGTGCTGGCGCATCTGGATGCGGCGGATACCAGCTTGCAAGCAAGTGCGGCGACTGCGCAATATGGTCTGGCGGAAGATGAGTTGAAGCGTTTCCGCGAATTGCGCGAGCAAGGTTTTGTCAGTCAATCGGCGCTGGATGCCAAAGAAACCGCGTTGAAATCTGCCGCCGCGCAGGCCGGGCTGGCGCGCAATCAGGCCGCATACACCAGTCTGGTGTCGGACCGCGACGGCGTGGTGTCGGCCACCTTTGCCGAAGTCGGGCAGGTGGTGGGCGCAGGTCAGCCGGTGGTGCGAGTGGCGCAGCAAGGCGAACGCGAGGTGACATTCTCGATCCCGGAATCGCGCTACGCTTCCGTCAAAGTAGGTATGCCCGCAGAGATCGAATTGAATGCCACGGACAGCAGTGCGCAAACCACGCTGCACGGGCGTGTGCGGGAAATTTCTCCCTCCGCCGACCCCGCCAGCCGCACCTATCCCGCACGCGTTTCTTTTGAAGCGGGCAATGCGAAGGTCGCGCTGGGCATGACGGCGCGCGTCAAGCTCAACGAAGCGGTAAAGGGCGGCACGCAGAAAAACGAAGGCTATTTGATTCCGCTGACCGCCCTCTTCCAGCAGGGCGATCAAGCGGCGGTATGGGTTGTTGCCGCCGATCGCAGCGTTTCTTTGAAACCTGTCGTGGTTTCGGCTTACCGCGATGACGGCGCGCTGGTTGTCGGCGGTATCGCGGCAGGTGAACGCATCGTCAGCGCCGGCGTACACAAACTCACGGCAGGCGAAAAAATCAAGATTATCGAGAACGGTAAAGCGCAATGAAGATGCCCAATCTTTCCGAGTGGGCGCTGAAGCACCAGCAGATGGTGGTGTATCTCATGATCGTGTTGTTCGTGGCCGGGGTGGTGTCCTATTTGAATCTGGGACGGGCGGAAGATCCCAGCTTCACCTTCAAGGTGATGGTGGTGCGCACCCTGTGGCCGGGTGCCACGGCGCAGGAAGTGGAGCGCGAACTGACCGAGCGCATCGAGAAAAAGTTGCAGGAAACGCCGTGGGTGGATGTGTTGCGCTCCGCTTCCAGACCGGGCGAGTCTTTGGTGTTCGTGATGCTGAAAGATTACACCGTCAAAGAGGATGTGCCGGAATCATGGCGGCAGGTGCGCAAGAAACTGGACGACATCCGCCATACCTTGCCGGCGGGTGTGCAGGGGCCTTTCCCCAATGACGAGTTCGGCGATGTGCAGATCAACATCTTCGCGCTCACCGGCGACGGCTTCGATCTTGCGGCGCTACACCGTTATGCGGACCGCGTCGCACTGGATCTGCGGCGCATCCCCGATGTGAAGCGGGTCGAGTTGATCGGCGTGCAGGATGAAAAAATATTCATCGATGTCGCGCCGCACCGCCTCGCCCGTCTGGGCATCACGCCCTTGCAAGTGGCCGATGCGCTGCAAAAGCAAAACACGATCAATCCCTCCGGCTTTATCGAAACGGACAGCGACCGTATCCGTATGCGCGTGACTGGCGGTTTCGACAGCGTGGAGAGGGTGCGCAACACCGACCTGCTGGTCAACGGCCAGCATTTTCGCCTGGGCGACATCGCCCGCGTGAGCCGCAACTTGGCCGATCCGCCCAGCCCGCAGATGCGCGTGGGCGGGCAGCCCGCCATCGGCCTCGGTGTGGTGATGAACAAAGGCGGCAACGTGATCGATCTCGGCGAGAATCTGCGGCGCGAGATGGCGCGACTGCAAGCGGAATTGCCGCTCGGCATCGACGTGCATGTGGTCGCCAATCAACCGGCGGTCGTGCAGGGTTCGATCCATCTGTTCCAAAGCTCGCTCACCGAGGCGATTTTGATCGTGCTCGCGGTGTCGTTTCTGAGCTTGGGTTGGCGCACCGGCATGGTGGTCGCGCTCTCCATTCCTCTGGTGTTGGTCATCACCTTTTTCGCCATGAAAATATTGGGCATCGACCTGCAGCGTATTTCGCTGGGCGCGCTGGTGATCGCGCTCGGCCTGCTGGTGGACGATGCCATCATCGCCGTCGAGATGATGGTGGTGAAGATGGAGCAGGGTTGGGATCGCTTCAAAGCGGCGACCTTCGCCTTCACGTCGACTGCCTTCCCCATGCTCACCGGCACATTGATCACGGCTGCGGCGTTTACCCCGGTGGGATTTTCCAAATCGGCGGCGAGCGAATACACCATCTCCATCTTTCAGGTGGTCACCATCGCGCTGCTCACCTCATGGGTCGTGGCCGTGGTGTTCACTCCGTTCATCGGCTTCAAATTGCTTGACCCAAAGGCGCTTATCGCAAAAGCGCAAAAGCACGGTGAGGATATTTACGACACGCCGTTCTATCGCCGCTTCCGCATCGTGTTGACCTGGTGTTTGCGCAATCGCTGGAAAGTGATCCTCGCCACGGTGCTGATTTTTGTGTTGTCGATGGTGGCGTTCGGCAAGTTCGTGCAGAAGCAATTCTTTCCGTCGGCCAGCCGTCTGGAATTGATGGTGGATGTGTGGCTGCCGCAGGGTGCCTCGCTCAAGGCGACCGGGCGCGAGGTGCGGCGCATCGAACAGTTGCTCAAGGGCGATGCGGCAGTGGACTATTACTCTTCCTACATCGGCAATGGCGCGCCGCGTTTTTTCCTGTCGCTCGACCAGCAGCTGTTCGCCGACAACTTCGGGCAGTTCGTCATCGTCACCAAAGACCTGCAAGCGCGCGAAGACCTTAAACGCCGTCTGGAACAGCGCTTCGCCGCCGCCGATTTCGCCGACATCCGTGTGCGCGTGGTGCGTCTGGAGAACGGGCCACCCATCGGCTATCCGGTGCAGTTCCGCGTGATGGGTGATGACTTGGTCAAGTTGCGCGAGGTCGCGGGGGAAGTGGCGACCATGATGCGCGCAGACCGCGGTTTGCAGAACGTCAATTTCGATTGGAACGAAAAGGTAAAGAGTGTGCGCGTGGAAGTGGATCAGGATAGGGCGCGTCAACTCGGCACGTCCAGTCAGGAGATTGCACAAGCCTTGCAGGGTTGGCTGAACGGCATCGCGCTCACCCAATATCGCGAAGGCGACCAGTTGATCGACGTGGTGTGGCGCGGCGGAGTTGAGAACGACGCACGCTCTCTGGAGCGTTTGCCCGATCTTGACATTCCGCTGTCTGGAGGACGCCATGTGCCCCTGGCGCAAGTCGCCAAGCTGGTGCCGGTGCAGGAGGAGGGCGTCATCTGGCGGCGCAACCGTTTGCCGACCATGATCGTGCGTGCCGATATGGCGGACAAGACGCAGCCCGCCACCGCATCCGAGCGTTTGAACGCGCAACTCGACGCCCTGCGCGCAAAACTGCCGAGCGGTTTCCGTGTCGAGATGGGCGGCAGCATCGAAGAGTCGGGCAAGAGCAGCAAGGCTATCGCGGCTGTCGTGCCGCTCATGCTGGTCGGCGTGATCACGCTGCTGATGATCCAGTTGCAAAGCTTCAGCCGCACTGCGATGGTGTTGCTCACCGCACCGCTCGGCTTGATCGGCGTGACCATGGCCTTGCTGATATTCCAAGTGCCGTTCGGCTTCGTCGCCAATCTGGGTTTCATCGCGCTGGCCGGCATGATCATGCGCAACTCGGTGATCCTGGTCGATCAGATACGCCAGGATGAAGAGGCGGGTAAACCGTTATGGGAAGCGATCATCGGTTCCACCGTGCGGCGTTTTCGTCCCATCGTGCTGACCGCAACTGCCGCCATTCTGGCCATGATTCCGCTTACCCGTCAGGTGTTCTGGGGGCCGATGGCGGTCTCCATCATGGGCGGGCTGGTCGTGGCCACATTGCTGACCTGCCTGTTCCTGCCAGCGCTGTATGCGGCGTGGTACCGGGTACGCGAGGAGGCTGCGTCCTAGCATGGCGATTGCCCTGCCGTTGTGGTTTAATCGCGCCCATGAATTTATCCTTCAAAACAGTTGCCCTGATCGGCAAATACAAGACCCCCGCAATCGCTGAGCCGTTGCTGCGGCTCGCGGCGTTTCTCGCAGAAAAAGGCGTGGTGGTGGTGGTGGATAGCCTCACGGCTGAACACCTCGGGCAGCATCCTTATCGCGTGTTGTCGTTGAACGAAATGAGCGGAACGGTCGATCTGGCGGTAGTGATGGGCGGGGACGGCACCATGCTCAACATCGCGCGCACCCTGGCTCCGTTCGGGATTCCGCTGGTAGGGGTAAATCAGGGGAGGCTCGGTTTTCTGACCGACCTTTCGCTCGACTCGATGAAGCACAGTCTCCTTGCCATGTTGCAGGGGAAATTTGTCACCGAGAAGCGCATGCTGTTGGCGGTGCGCGTGTTGCGCAAGGATACCGAGGTGTGTCAGGCCATCGCCTTCAACGAGATGGTGGTGCATCGCAGCAACATCGACAGCATGATCGAATGCGAGGTGCGCATCGACGGCGACTATCTCTATACGCAGCGCGCCGATGGTTTGATCGTCGCCACGCCCACCGGCTCCACCGCTTACGCGCTTTCCGCCGGCGGGCCGATCGTGCATCCGGCGTTGGACGTGATGGCCTTGGTTCCGGTTTGTCCCCACACACTGAGTAACCGCCCGATTGTCGTGAGCGGCAGTTCCGAGATTGAGATTCTGATGCATCGCACGGGCGAAGTGCATGTGCGCTTCGATAGCCACACGAATTTCGATTTGCAGTTGCACGACAGGTTGATCGTCGCGCGTCACAAGGAACATGTGCATCTGCTGCATCCGGTGGGGCATAGCTATTACCATACCCTGCGCGAAAAACTGCTCTGGAATAAATCTCTCTAACGGGCATGAGAATCAATTACTTTATGAAAATGACTATGCCCGTTTCCCTCTCTCCTAGCTCTCTCCCGCAAGCGGGAGAGAGTGATTTTGTCTCGCTTTGCGAGCGCCCCTTCGATGCTTAAATTTCTCGGTATCCGCGACTTTGTCATCGTCGCTTCTCTCGAACTCGATTTCTCTGCGGGTTTCACCGCGCTTACCGGCGAGACGGGCGCGGGTAAGTCCATTTTGATTGATGCGTTGTCGCTGGCTCTGGGCGAGCGCGGCGACGGCGGCATGGTGCGCGCGGGATGCGAGCGTGCCGAGATCAGTGCCGAATTCGACATTGCCGACCTGCCGCAGTTGCAAACTTGGTTGAGCGAACAAGAGCTGGATGGCGACGAAGGTGCGTGCCTGATGCGCCGCGTGCTGGATGCCGGCGGACGTTCGCGCGGTTTCATCAATGGCCGCAGCGCGACATTGCAGCAGATGCGCGAAGCGGGCGAGCACCTGCTCGACATCCACGGCCAGCACGCCCATCAATCCTTACTGAAACAGGATGCGCAGCGCGATCTGCTGGATAGCCATGCGGGCTTGCAGAATGAAGTCGCGGCAGCGGCGACGAGTTTCAAAGCGTGGCAAACGTTGCATCGCCGCCGTTTGCAGCTGGAACAAAATGCCGGGGCGGTGGCCGCAGAGCGCGAGCTGCTGGCCTTTCAGCGCCGCGAACTGGAGGCGTTGAACTTCTCAGTCGCCGAGTGGGAGGCGTTGCAGGCCGATCACGCGCGTTTATCGCATGCGGCGAGTCTGCTGGAGACAGCGCAGTTCGGCGTAGAAGTGTTGAGCGAGGCCGATGGTGCTTGCCTCGCGCAACTGAATACGCTGACCGCGCGTTTGCGCGCCGGGCTGGGATTCGATAGCGGACTGCAAGATACGCTGACCATGTTGGAGAGCGCGCAAAACGAAGTGCAGGAAGCGGTGTATGCGCTGCGCCATTACCAGCAAAAGCTGGACGCCGATCCGCAACAACTGCGCGAACAAGAGCAGCGCATGGCGGATGTGGTGGAAGCCGCGCGCAAATATCGTGTGCCGCCGGAACAGCTGCCGCAAGTCCTGCAAGGCATCGTCGCACGTCTGGACGAGTTGGGCGGGGATGTCGATCTGGCCGAGCTGGCAAAACAGGATGACGCTGCGCACGGTGTGTATTTGACCGCAGCCAAGAAATTGAGCGCGGTGCGCACCAAAGCTGCAAAGACCTTGTCCCTTGAAATCACCGCCGCGATGCAGGCGTTGGCGATGCAGGGTGGACAGTTCGCCGTGCAGCTGACGCCGTTAGCCGAGGGCAATGCGCACGGCATGGAGACGGTCGAGTTTCAGGTGGCGGCCAATCAGGGGTCGCCATTGCGCAGTCTGGCGAAGGTCGCATCCGGCGGCGAGCTGTCGCGCATCAGTTTGGCGATCCAAGTCGCGGCCAGCCGTGCCACCACCGTGCCGACGCTGATTTTTGACGAAGTGGACAGCGGCATCGGCGGGCGTGTAGCGGAGATTGTCGGCAACCTGCTCAAGCAACTGGGCAAGCGCCATCAGGTGATGTGCGTCACGCATCTGCCGCAAGTGGCGGCGCAGGCCGATGCGCAATGGCAGGTGAGCAAGGGCGCGGCAAATGGCACGACCCTGAGCAGTATCCGGGTGCTCGCGCCGGACGAGCGCATCGAAGAGATCGCACGCATGTTGGGCGGGGTGACGATCACCGACACCACGCGCACTCATGCGGCGGAAATGTTGGGTGTGGAGGCATGAGGTATTATGCGCACCGTTTTAAAGCAGCTGAATTATTGAGGGTTTAAATTTCATGCGTATTAGTCTAATTTTTGTTTCGTTGTTGCTGGCTTCGTGTAGTTGGCTCATGCCGCATAAGGTCGAAATCCGGCAAGGCAATCTGATCTCGCCGGAGATGCTGGCCCGTGTGAAAGTGGGCATGACGCAGATGCAGGTCAAAGCTGCGCTCGGCACCCCGCTGATCAACGATCCTTTTCATGCGAACCGTTGGGACTACATCTACCGTTTCGAGCAGGAAGGAAAGTTGATCGAAGAAAAGCGCATGACGCTCTATTTTGAAAACGACAATTTGCAGCGCATCGACAATGCTGCGCCGGCCAAATAGGACACGCCATGAGCAAAATCAAAGTAGTGATCGCGGGATGTTCGGGGCGCATGGGCAAGACCCTGCTGGAATGTGTCGCGCAGGCCGATGACCTGGTGTTGCACGCCGCACTCAACCATGCCGCCAGTACCGCGCTGAATAAAGACGCTAGCGAATTCGGCGGGGCGCGCGGCATTAAGATCGGCGCAGATATTCAAGCGGCTTTGCGCGGCGCGGATGTGTTGATCGACTTCACCCGTCCCGAAGGCACCTTGCAGCATCTCGAAATTTGCCAACAACTCGGCGTGAATATCATCGTCGGCACGACCGGCTTCACCGCACAACAGAAAGCTTTACTCGGTGCCGCCGCACAAAAGATAGGTGTCGTGTTTGCACCCAACATGAGCGTGGGTGTCAACCTCGTATTCAAATTGCTGGAAACCGCATCGCGCGTGTTGAGCCACGGCTACGACATCGAAATTATCGAAGCGCATCACCGCCATAAAGTGGATGCGCCCTCCGGCACTGCGTTGGGTATGGGCGAAGTGGTGGCGCGCAGCTTGGGGCGCGACTTGGACAAATGCGCAGTGTACGGGCGCGAAGGCGTTACCGGCGAACGCGACCCTTCCACGATAGGTTTCGCCACCGTGCGCGGCGGCGACATCGTGGGCGACCACACTGTCCTGTTCGCCGGCATCGGCGAACGCATCGAGATTACCCACAAAGCCAGCAGCCGCGCCACCTTCGCGCTCGGTGCGCTGCGCGCCGCGCGTTTCCTGCAAGCGAACAAGGCCGGGTTGTACGATATGCAAGATGTGCTGGCGCTACAAAGCTGAGGGAGACCCGGTTCACGGTGGCAGGATTTACTGACAAAGGAGACGCAAATGACGGGGAATTCTCAGTTGAATTGGAGTTGGGTGGGACGCTATGTGGCGGTGATCGTGTTGGCTCTGGTGCTGGGGGCAGCGATTGGCGCAATGCCCCTGTTCGCCAAAACCTTTCTGGTGAGCGGCAAGCTCAACGCTACGCAGGTGGTGCGCTTTCTGGGCTACGGGACTGCGCTTATCGTGTTCTGGATACTGGGTCAGCGCCTGACCATGGCTTTGCGCCAGCAGCAGGATAGCCGCTGGACAGCGTTGCAGAGACTGGTTCTGCCGGTCGTTACGCTGATCGTGGTTTCCGCGCTGTATCCGGTCATCCTGCTGGTGATCGGGCATTTTCTCGGGGGCGCGCTGCAAAAAATCTATGACTGGGTGTTTATTCTCGCCATCATTGCCTGTGCGATATGGCTGATCATGGCGGTGCTCGGTCAGGCCGATGCGCTGACCGAGGCATTGGCCGGCAGTGCGCGCAGAACGGAACAGCCTGCTGTCTGCGCGTCCTGTGGCGCGAGCAATGACGCCGCTGCTACACACTGCGGGCAGTGCGGCAAAAAACTATAGGGCATCTTTAAGAATAGCCCGAAATATATTACCGAGCCTGTCAGCGTGATGACACGAGCAAACGTTACTGGAACGACATAATCACGAACGCGGGCGGTGGCGATCATCGAGAAATCGCGCAGGCCTTCCCGCGACATCGCCAGTGTGCGCGGGATCGACATAGTTTTACAGAGGGATCAATCCGGGCAAGCGATTAAAACTAATTGTGCGCAAGGTTTGCAAAAAGTCTTGCATGTAAGCGGCCCGCGTAACAGCGTCGCCCGTTACGGCATACAACTCGCCGCGCAGCCCTTTTTTTCCGAGACGCTTGCCCAGCACATAACCTGTTTGCAAATAGCTTTGCACCGCCCATTCCGGCATGGCCGCGATGCCGCGCCGACTGGCGACCAACTGTAAAATGGCTACGGTCAATTCTGCGGTGCGACGCTTCGGGGTAATGCCGCGTGGCCTGAGAAACTGGCGCACCACATCCAGCATGTCGTCCGGCACGGGATAAGTCACCAGCGTCTCGCCGGCAAAATCATGCGGGGTTAAATGGTCTTTTTTGGCCAAAGGATGCAGGCAGGATACGATGCCGACAATTTCAAAACCGAACAGCGGATGAAATACCATGCCGTTAGTTTTGCCGCGCTCCGACACAATCGCGAGTTCGGCGCGGTCATCACGTAGCAAGCTTAAGGGATTGGCGTGAAAACCGGACACTAAATCCAGCTCTACTTCCGGCCAGTTTTGGCGGAACACGTCCATCGCCGGCATCAGCCACTCGAAGCAGGTATGGCATTCCACCGCGATGCGCAGCTTGCCCGCGCGGCCTTGCACGAGCCGCGCCACATCGCGCTCGGCTTCGCTGACCAAAGCCGCCACATTTTGCGCCAGCGTGTGCAGCCGTTGCCCGGCCGGGGTGAGCCGTAACGGCTGGGATTTGCGCTCGAACAGCGGCGCGCCGTAATGCGTTTCCAGTTGCTTGATCTGGTGCGAAAGCGCGGATTGGGTGAGGTGCACCCGCGCCGCCGCGCCCGACAACGTGCCCGTTTCTAACAGTGCCCGCAAAGTGTGCAAGTGGCGAATTTCCAGTATTGAGTGCATGAATAACTTTCATGATGATTCATAAAATAATGAGTTTGAATAATAGCAGTCATTTGCGCATCATGCTCGTCTTCAAAAATGGAGAACGACATGACGATTGCACACACCCTGGGATTTCCGCGCATCGGCGCGCAACGCGAATTAAAACAAGCCGTCGAGACGTATTGGCAAGGCAAACTGAGCGAAGCCGAGTTGCTGGCGATAGGCAAAATCTTGCGCGCACGGCATTGGACACTGCAGCGCGAGGCGGGGCTTAACCTCATCCCCGTGGGCGATTTTGCCTGGTACGACCAGATGCTCAACATGACCGCGCTATTGGGAGCAACCCCTGCGCGCTTCGGTTTTGCCAAGACACTCTCGCTCGCCGAATATTTCCAGTTGGCGCGCGGCAATGCCGGGCAGCCCGCGATGGAAATGACCAAGTGGTTCGATAGCAACTACCACTATCTCGTACCTGAATTTTCCAGCACCACGGAATTTAGTTTGAGTAGCGAGTGGCTATTCGATGAAGTCATTGAAGCGCAAGCCTTGGGCATCGCTGTCAAGCCCGTGTTAATTGGCCCACTGACGTATTTGTATTTGGGTAAAGAAAAACAAAGCGGTTTGAGCCGTCTGGATTTGTTGCCGAAAATTTTGCCTGTGTATCAACAAATTTTGGCGCGCTTAAAAATTCTGGGCGTGGGATGGATGCAAATCGACGAGCCGATTCTGGCACTGGAACTGCCACCCGAATGGTTGGCAGCGGTGAGTGCGACTTATGCCACGCTCGCAGCAGGCGCACCGAAAATTTTGCTGGCGACCTATTTTGAATCGGTGGAAGAACATGCCGCGTTGTTGAAATCGTTGCCGGTATCGGGATTGCATATCGACCTGGTGCGCGCGCCGCAACAAGCGTCCGTGTTTGCACGGGATTATCCGGCGGACAAAGTGTTGTCGGCCGGCATCGTCGATGGGCGCAATATCTGGCGCAACAATCTTGCCGCTTCCTTGCAGGTTTTACATGACTTGCGCGCAACCTTGGGAGATCGACTGTGGGTTGCCCCCAGTTGCTCGCTACTGCATGTTCCGGTGGATTTGACGCAAGAAATCAAGCTCGATAAAACCATCAAAAGCTGGATGGCATTTGCCGCGCAGAAACTGGGCGAGGTCGTCACCTTGGCGCACGCAGTGCAACACGGCAAGGAAAGCATCGCGCCGCAGTGGGCACTATCAATCAAGGCGGGTGAGAGCCGTGTCTATTCGCCGTTGATTTTTAATCGCGACGTGCAGCAACGGATGCGCGGTTTGCAACCCGCCGACGACCGGCGCAGCGCAGGGTTTGCGCAGCGTATCGCCGTACAACAAAGCAAGCTCAAGCTACCGGCATTCCCTACCACGACGATCGGTTCATTCCCGCAAACGGCGGAAATCCGCAAGGCGCGTGCCGATTACAAGCAGGGCAAACTGGGCGAGTCCCAATATCAAGAAGTGATGCAATCCGAAATCCGCCATGCGGTGCAAATACAGGAAGAGCTAGGGCTGGATGTGCTGGTGCATGGCGAGGCGGAGCGTAACGACATGGTGGAATACTTCGGCGAACAGTTGCAGGGTTTCTGCTTTACCGAATTCGGCTGGGTGCAAAGTTACGGCTCGCGTTGCGTGAAGCCGCCGGTGATTTATGGCGACGTGTCGCGCCCCAAACCGATGACCGTGGAATGGGCGCGCTACGCGCAAAGCCTCACCGAAAAACCGATGAAAGGAATGCTCACCGGCCCCATCACCATTTTGCAATGGTCGTTTGTGCGCAACGACATCGCGCGTGCCGACGTTGCCATGCAAATCGCTTTGGCGATACGCGACGAGGTGCGGGATTTAGAACAAGCAGGTATCCGCATCATTCAAATCGACGAAGCCGCCTTGCGCGAAGGCTTGCCCATCAAACGCAGCGATTGGGCGCATTACCTGGCGTGGTCGGTGCGGGCATTCCGCGTCGCTACCAGCGGCGTGGCGGACAGCACGCAAATCCACACGCATATGTGTTACTCGGAATTCAACGACATATTGCCCGCCATCGCCGCGATGGATGCGGATGTCATCACCATCGAAACCTCGCGTTCCGATATGGAGCTGCTCGATGCGTTTAGCGCGTTCAAGTATCCCAACGACATCGGCCCCGGCGTGTATGACATACACTCGCCGCGTGTGCCGAGCAAGGAGGAAATGCTGCGCTTGATGCACAAAGCCAGTGCGGTGATTCCGCGTGAACGCCTGTGGATCAACCCCGACTGCGGACTAAAAACACGCGGCTGGCCTGAAGTTGAAGCCGCGCTGAAAAACATGGTGCAAGTCGCGCATGAATTACGCGCCGCCGCTTGAGGCAACTTTTCTACACGAGGAAAAAAATCTCCTCGTACAGACTTTGGTGGGCGTATATGAATGGGAGCGAGGGGCCGCGAGACCTCTCGTTTTGTGTTTGCAAATCGCCAGCACGCAACCATTGAGCTTAAGTCGCACGCTGATCGAACAAAAATTCACGCTATGGCTTGCACCGTGCCGCTATCGCTTATTGGAAGCCTTGGCGGAACACCTCATGCAGCGTATGTTCGCCGAGTGGCACTGTCAGCGAATTGTGCTGGAGATTGAAAAACCCGGTGCATTGGGCGAACTGGCGCAAGTCGGCATTCGTTTTACGCGCCACCGATCCGGTTGCATGTAATCTACCTCCGATCCCCAAAGAAATTCCTGAGCGCCCATACCCGCTGCTGCAAATCCTCAATCCCCCTTGAAGGGGGAGGAGAAAACCAGCCGCCATGGGCGGCTCACGGTTTTATCGGCCCCTTTGAAGGGCTCACCCAATAAGCCTGTCCTGAGCTTGCAGATGCGATGGCAGGCGTGGATCGCTACCGCTTTTTCGGTACTTGCCCGACTCGCTCCAGCAACAAATCGATAGCCTCTTGAAGCATGGGAGCGACTGCATTTTCGGTGGGTTTTTCGCCGTTGTAATTGCCGATCAGCGTGCGCGTTGGCGGAGCCCATTTCGCTTTCATCCAAGTTCTTTTGCTCGAACCTGCTTGTACCCAAGGGTTTTTGCTCGCGCCCACATGCTTCTCACCTTCTCCGGGATAGTCGAGCGCATTTTTCATCTCGACTGCGGTAAAGGCAGCGTAGATAAATTTTTGATCGTCGTTTGAATTGGTTCTTACCGAAGCGAAAGGATCGGGCGCGTCCCTGAATTTTTTGTGAACGTCAGGCAGGTTTCCACTTGCCAAGCTCTGTTCCATCTTGGCGGCGAAGTCTTTGCCCATGACTGTCGGGTTGCTCATGACTTCTTTTTTGATGTCCGAAAAACTCGAAAAACTGTCGAACCAAGCTTCGAAATACAGCGTCGCATCCGCCTGGCTTTGATCCGTCGCGATCACAATACCTTTTTGCGCCACCTTCTCGGCCACCAGTGCGCTCAGTTTCGGCAGGCACGGTTTGGATAGATTTTCGATTGCGCAAACATAGACCCCGTTCGGGAAGGTCGCCGGTTTCAGCACCAGCTTTTCTGTCGGATTGTCGGGGAATACCTGCGCCAGCAGCACTGAATCGCTCGCCCTGCGCTTGTGGCTCACTACCGTCGGCGTGCCGGCGCGTTTTTTGGGTGCGCATGCGGCCAGCTCTGCAATGACGACAAGCAACAGTCCGGCTTTAATCCAATTCGATACCATCGATCTCTCCCTGAATATAGTCACCGCGCAGTCAAGGATCAACTGACCTTGCTCCGCTATCCCATATCGTTAACGCGCTCATTATGCGGCATCTTTCCATCGCGCCGCAAACCAGTTTTGTTTTATGTATCTGGATAACAAGCACTGGCGCCGCGAGCGGCAAGCGGTAGAATCGCGCACTCCGCCCTATTTTTACATACCGCAATGCGCCCGAAACTGCCGCCGAATTACCTTGCCGGTTACCCCGCAGCACTGGCACAGCAAGTGCAGCAGCTGATCCGACAAGATAGCTTAGCCGACATGCTGCGGCAGAAATATCCGCTGGCGCACACCGTGCGCACCGACAAGGCTCTGTATGACTACGTGCAAGAAGCCAAGGGCAAGTATCTGGGCAACGCCGGTGCGCTGAGCAAAGTGGCGTTCGACAACAAGCTGCATGTCATCCAGCACGCACTGGGCATGCACACCAGTATCTCGCGGGTGCAGGGCGCAAAGCTCAAAACCAAGCGCGAGATTCGCGTCGCGGTCTTGTTCAAAGAAATGCCGCCCGAATTTTTGCGCATGATCGTGGTGCATGAACTCGCGCATCTCAAAGAACGCGGGCACAACAAGGCCTTCTATCAACTGTGCCTACATATGGAACCCGACTATCACCAACTCGAATTCGACTTGCGCGCTTACCTCACCTATCTCGACGCGGAGGGTGCGCCGCTGTGGCTGAGCGTCAAAACCGAAGCGGTCGCGTTCCCGCTATGATAAAAAACTTGCCGATCAACAGGGATGTCTTTTTCGGCGTCGTCTTCGCGCTGCTCGCCGCTATCGGCTTTTCGGCCAAGGCTATTCTGGTGAAGCTGGCGTATCTCGACAGCGTGGACGCGGTGACGCTGCTGGCGTTGCGCATGGCGTTCGCGGTGCCGTTCTTTATCGGCGTGGCGCTGTGGGTGCGGCGACGCCATGCCGCGCCGCTCGATACGCATGACCGTCTGCTGGTGCTGGGGCTGGGTTTGATCGGCTATTACTGCTCCAGCTTTCTGGATTTTCTCGGGCTGCAATACATCTCCGCCGGACTGGAGCGCTTGATCCTGTTCCTTTACCCGACCATGACGGTGATCCTCTCGGCCCTGCTCTACAAGCGCGCCATCGGCAAAAAAGTCATCGCGGCGATGGCCTTGAGTTATGCCGGAATCGCGCTGGTGTTCCTGCACGACGTGGACGCAAAAGAGGGCAGCATCGTGTTGGGTTCAGCACTGGTGTTCGCCAGCACTTTGTCCTACTCGATCTATCTGGTGGGCGCGGGGCATGCCATCGCGCGCATCGGCACGATGCGTTTCACCGCCTATGCGATGGTGGTGGCGAGTGCCGCCAGCCTGTTGCAATTCGGTGTGATGCGCCCGCTGAGCGCGCTCGACTTGCCGTTGCGCGTGTACGAGCTTTCCATCGCGATGGCGATTTTTTCCACGGTGTTACCGGTATTTTTGTTGTCCTTCGCCATACGCCGCATCGGCTCGGGCAGCGCCTCGCTCATCGGCTCTGTCGGCCCGGTCAGCACAATCTACATGGCGTATGTGATTTTGGGGGAGCGCATTTCTCTGTTGCAGATCGCGGGATCGGCGCTGGTGTTGGCGGGAGTGCTGGTGATCAGTCTGAACAGCAAGAGTGCGAAGTAACGCTAGCGTTTCAGCTATACAGGTGCTTGCCAAAAGCCTTCCAGATTTCTCCGCCATGCACGTCGCGCTCATCGTGTGCGGTGCTCTCCATGGTGCGCAGCATGATCGAGGCCAAGCCAAATAGCTCGGCTTTGGTAATGAGTCGCTGGTCGTTGGATGCGTAAGCCGCTTTGGCATTGGCCGGCCCGAAGGTCTTGCATTCCGCAGCCAGTTGTCGCATCGCGGTTTCATCATGCCAGTCTATGCCGAGCGCCACCATGTGCCGCATCAACTTGGTTTCGATTTGGACGACTTCGTCCCACTGATTTTCAATCTGACTCATTTGCATCCTCCTGCCGTTGCAATGTCTGAGCCCGAATTGTAAATGACTTCGCAGCTCAAGTTCAGGCTGTATGGAAATGCAATTGCGCGGAGTTGTGCATGGTGTCGTAGCGCAGGCGGGGAATGAGTTAAACTTACGCATCTTTTAACTCTTGAAATACTGTCATGGCCCAATACGTAATGTCCATGCTCCGCGTGAGCAAAATCGTTCCCCCCAAGCGTCAAATCATCAAGGACATCTCCCTCAGCTTCTTTCCCGGCGCCAAGATCGGCCTGCTGGGTCTGAACGGCTCGGGTAAATCTACCGTGCTGCGCATCATGGCGGGCGTGGACAAAGAGTATGACGGCGAAGTGCAGCATCTGCCCAACATCCGCATCGGTTACTTGGAGCAAGAGCCGAAGCTGAACCCCGATGCGACGGTGCGCGAAGAAGTGGAGTCTGCCTTGGGCGAAGTGATGCAAGCGCAGAAGAAGCTGGACGAAGTGTACGCCGCCTATGCCGAAGAGAACGCTGACTTCGACGCGCTTGCCGCCGAGCAGGCGCGTCTCGAATCCATTATCGCCGCGTCCGGTTCGGATGCCTCGCATCAAATGGAAGTCGCCGCCGACGCGCTGCGTCTGCCGGAATGGGATGCGCCCATCAAAAATCTTTCCGGTGGTGAGAAGCGCCGCGTCGCGCTGTGCAAACTGTTGCTGGAAAAGCCCGACATGCTGTTGCTGGACGAGCCGACCAACCACCTCGATGCCGAATCGGTGGAATGGTTGGAACAATTCCTCGTGCGCTTCCCCGGCACTGTGGTCGCCGTCACCCATGATCGTTACTTCCTCGACAACGCCGCCGAATGGATACTCGAACTCGACCGTGGCCACGGCATCCCGTGGAAGGGCAACTACTCCAGCTGGCTGGAACAAAAGGGCGCGCGCCTGGAGACCGAGAACAAACAACTCGACGCGCATACCAAAGCGATGAAAAAAGAGTTGGAATGGGTGCGCCAAAATCCGAAAGGACGTCAGGCCAAATCCAAAGCGCGCATCGCCCGCTTTGAAGAACTGAATTCGCAAGAACACCAGCAGCGCAACGAGACACAGGAAATCTTTATCCCCGTCGGCGAACGTCTGGGTAACGAAGTCATCGAATTCGACGGCGTGAGCAAGGCCTACGGCGACCGCCTGCTGATCGACAACCTCAGCTTCAAGATCCCGCCCGGTGCGATCGTCGGTATCATCGGCCCCAACGGCGCGGGTAAATCCACCCTGTTCCGCATGATCACCGGCAAAGAGCAGCCGGACAGCGGCATCGTGAAGATCGGGTCGACCGTAAAGATTGCGCACGTAGACCAAGCGCGCGATTCGCTGGAGGCCGACAAGACTGTGTTCGACGCCATCTCCGGCGGCAACGATATTTTGACCGTGGGCAAATACGAAACCCCGGCGCGCGCCTACATCGGTCGCTTCAACTTCAAGGGCGGCGACCAAGCCAAACTCGTCGGCCAACTCTCCGGCGGTGAACGCGGTCGTCTGCATCTGGCGCAAACCCTCATCTCCGGCGGCAACGTGCTGCTACTCGACGAACCCTCCAACGACCTCGACGTAGAAACCCTGCGCGCGCTCGAAGATGCGCTGCTCGAATTCGCCGGCTGCGTCGCCGTCATCTCCCACGACCGCTGGTTCCTAGACCGCATCGCCACCCACATCCTCGCCTGCGAAGGCGATTCCAAGTGGACGTTTTTCGACGGCAACTATCAGGAATACGAAGCGGAAAAGAAGAAGCGCTTGGGTGAAGAGGGCGCGAAGCCTAAACGGATTCGGTATAAGCCGATTAGTCGGTAATGTTTTGTGTCAAGCAGGGAATACATGCGGCACTTTTTTCATCACAATATCTATTAACACGGAGAGATCGGGATGAACCGAATTAAAGATTTTTCGCTTGAAGGATTTAAGTCAATACGAAAAGCGGATTTTGAATTTACAAATCTCAATGTGTTGATTGGTGCAAATGGTGCTGGCAAGTCAAATTTGATTGGTTTTTTTCGTATGCTGAACTACTTGCAATCTGGCGCATTGCAAACACATGTGGGCACGCAAGGTTATGCAAATGCGCTTTTGCACTATGGTGCAAAAAAAACACCTCAGCTATCTGCAACTATTAATTTTGAAACCCTTAAAGGATTTAATCGTTATCACATGCGGTTAATTCATGCCGCAGGGGATACATTGATCTTTGCGGACGAAGAAATTACTTATTCACGGCGAGACAAAAAAACACAAGGGCCAACGATCTCTCTTGGAGCAGGGCATCGAGAGTCTGGTCTGATTGTTCAATCCGAGAAAGAACGACAGTCCCATCAATCAGGAACTGCTACCGTTATTAGAAGCATGATGGGTGCATGGCAGGTCTTTCAGTTCCACGATACATCCAGTACGGCCAATATCAAACAGTTTCACTATGTTGACGACGATCATTTTCTTCGTGCGGATGGCGGTAACCTTGCTCCATTTCTCTATCATCTTCATAAAGACAAGCCGGAATATTACCGCAGAATTCTTGAAACTATTCGCTTGTGCGCACCATTTTTCGGTGATTTCGTATTGGTACCAAACGACAAGAAAAGCATCATTCTGAATTGGAAAGAAGAGGGGTCGGATATGCTTTTCGGCCCACATCATCTCTCGGACGGTACATTGCGACTAATGGCATTAGTCACATTGCTACTGCAACCCAATCTTCCATCAATGATTATTATCGATGAGCCAGAGCTGGGTTTGCATCCATATGCAATTACCGTTCTAGGCGGATTGCTAAAGAAAGCTTCTGTTTCTAGCCAATTACTAATTTCGACTCAATCTGTCAGCCTGATTGATCAGTTTGATGCAGAAGATATAATTACTGTTGATCGGGAAGATGGGCAGTCTGTATTCAGGCGCCAGAGTTCAGAAAAACTGAAAGGGTGGTTAGAGGAATATTCTTTAAGTGAACTGTGGGAAAAGAATGTCCTCGGTGGGAGACCATCGTAATGATTCGTTTAAACATGATTGTGGAAGGGCAAACAGAAGAGGCTTTTGTAAATCGATTGCTCAAGCCCCTCTTGGCTTATAGGGATGTATTTGTCGCAGTGCGTTGCGTTGAGACTGGTCGCCGTGGGCATAAAATATTTCGCGGTGGTTTGCTTAATTATGAAAAAGCAAAAAAAGACATTACGCTTTGGATGAAGGAGGATCAAGGTGCCGATGCAAGATTTACAACAATGTTTGATTTATACCGGCTGCCCGATAATTTTCCAAACACAGAGAAAGCACGTGTTCAATCAAATATAAATGACAAAGTGCAAACTTTGGAAAAGGGTTTTGCAGAATCCGTTAATGATCATCGTTTCTTCTCTTATATTCAGTTGCATGAATTTGAAGCGCTGCTTTTTTCTGACATTGAGAAAATGAGCTTCTATTACCCAGATCAGAAATCTGAAATCAAAAGGCTAGTAGAGCAATCAAAGCAGTTCGAGAATCCTGAGCACATAAACGATGGGCCAAGCACGGCTCCTTCCAAGCGAATTATTTGTGAATTACATTCATATGAAGGGGATAAGGCATCGGCAGGTCCCGAAGTCGCCACCCAAATTGGGTTGACAACTATTCGTGCCAAATGTCCGCATTTCAATTCTTGGCTAGCTCATTTGGAAGAGCTGAATAATTAAAACAATCAGAGGCACGGTTTTCTTTTGGAAGAAAAGTTATGGCGAAGATAACTAAACGTAAACTACGTAACATCCTTCCCTGCGAAGTGTTGCGCGAAGAATTCCTGATTTCGCTAGGCATTACCCAATACCGTTTGGCAAAAGAGATCGGCGTGACTGAAGCTCGCATCTCGGCGATCTGCTCCGGCAAGCGTGCGATCACGGCGGAGACGGCATTGTGCCTAGCTGCGTTTTTTGGCACATCGAGCGGCTTCTGGCTGGGCTTGCAGTCGGATTACGATACCGAAGAAGCTGTCAAAGAATTGTCCGGTGTGCTGGCGCAGATACATCGCTTTGAGCCGCTGGCGGTTTGAGCGATGAAGGAGATTTTGAAATGAAAAATATAATCCTTGATGCGGTGCATCAAACTGCCACTGGGTTGCGCAAATCTGACACGATCACTGACGACACGGAGTCTTTTCTCGCAGCCGTTGCGGGAACATTGGGCGATGATTTTCCAGATGACATTACGGACGATGATCTTGGTGCCGTGAATTAAAGGGGCCTGGCTCGGAATATTTTTCAAGTATTTGCCGTTTCGCTTGCTTGCTGTAAACTAACCGCCATTAGTTCAACTGGAGGCCGCTATGCTTACCGTCAATATTCACGAAGCCAAAACACAGCTTTCCAAGCTGGTGGATCAAGCTGCACAGGGTGAGTCGTTCATCATTGCCAAGGCGGGGAAGCCGATGGTTAAGGTGGTTGCGCTGGGCAAGGCGGAGGCGGGAACCAGTGGCCGCCTCGGCTTCATGGCGGGTGAATTTTCCGTGCCGGACGATTTTGATCAGATGGGTGGCGGTGAGATCGAAAGCCTTTTTGCGGGGTGCAAGGCTTGAACCTGTTGCTCGATACCCACTTGTTGCTGTGGGCGGCGAGTGAGCCGCAACGGCTATCGGCCAAAGCGCGCGCCTTGTTGCTTGATCCCGCCAATCAACTCATATTCAGCTCTGCCAGTTTGTGGGAAATCACTATCAAGAACGGGCTTGAACGTTCGGATTTCAACGTTGATCCGCGTCGACTGTGGCGCATGTTGTTGGTCAACGGCTACCGCGAGTTGTCCGTCACCAGCGAACACACCGTTGCGGTGAATGATCTTCCTCTGTTGCACAAAGACCCGTTCGACCGCATCCTCGTGGCGCAGGCTCGCGTAGAGGGGGTGACGCTGTTGACCACAGATAAAATGGTCACGAAATATGGTGAAGGCGTGAAGAAGGTGTAGGTTTTATCATTAGCGCGCGAAAGGCGACTCGATATGAAAAAACGATCTACAAGCAAGGATGACCAAGACATTCCCGAATTGAAGCGGGAGCAGCTCGGTGTCGGTGTGCGCGGGGAGCACTACAAGCAATTTATGCAGGGCAGCAATGTGGTTGTTTTGCAACCTGAGATACAGAAAGCGTTTCCAACATCCGAGGCGGTCAACAAGGCGCTGGCTAGTATGTTGGTCTTTACTCAGGAAGCGCAAACAATTACGCATGCTAAACGTGCGCCTCGCAAGCGAGTTGCGGCCTGATTGCATGCGTCAGGCGTGCAGTGGCTTTCCAAAATGTCACTGACGAAGATTGCCTAGTGCTAGGAGATTTGATGATTCCTGCAATTCTTAACATCACTGCTGTGGAGCGGGTCGGCGACTGGTACCCCTTTTGTTGTGCGTAAATCCAAAAGCTAATGGCATCACAATATTTTTCAATCCAGTTAAACAATGCCGCCTGACTCACCTCATCCCTCCGAATTAAGACAAGCCGCGCTGCACTGGCTGGTTGAGTGCGATGCCATGCAGAAGGCAGCAGGTGTACGCCGCTTGGCGCAGGCGTGGGCAGTGGGCGAACTAGCGCTGGATGCCGATGCGGTATTGAGTGTAACGCCTGTTACGCCCGGCCATCCGGCCAAGCCCGAACTGGTTTCTCCGCTTACTGTGAAGCACCGCGCGATGAACACGACCGAAGGTCGCGCCGCGATGATCCATGCGCTGGTGCATATCGAGCTCAACGCGATCAATCTGGCGCTGGATGCGTTGTGGCGGTTTCCTAACATGCCGTGTGAGTATTACGCCGACTGGTTGCAAGTGGCCGATGAGGAAGCGTTGCACTTCACGCTGCTGGCCGATCATCTGCGGGGGCAGGGTTTTGCTTACGGAGACTTTTCCGCGCACAACGGGCTGTGGGATATGGCGGTGAGGACGCAGCATGATGTGCTGACGCGCATGGCTTTGCTACCCCGGACGATGGAGGCGCGCGGGCTGGGTGTGACGCCCTGCTGCAAGCCTGAGCACGCCTGTATTGAATCCGTGAGTTTAATAAGTTGCACGCCCCATTGCTTGCCTGTCGAATGAAAATGAGCCGCCGTGTTGTATGGCGGCTAAGCCAGAATACGCAATAGAATAGCCGCCTCCTGAAGATCGGAAGTATCGCTTCCCTCGGCGAACCAGTTATAAATTTTCTCCAGCACACTCCGCGCATCCTCTTGCTTGCCTTGCTGCTGCCATAGCCGCGCCATGCTCGTCGCCGCCCGCAGTTCCAGCGATTTCGCTCCTTGCTTGCGGCTGACATCGAGCGCCTGGCGGAAACAGGACTCGGCTTCCTCCGTGTTTTTCGAGGAAATTTCCAGCAGACATACACCCTTGAGCCGGTGAAACTCAGATTCAAAAAAACGGTCATCCTTTACGTTCACGACACTGAGTATCTCTTTCAGCTCGGCCAGGGCTTCACCGAATTGCCCCAGATGAAGGCGTGCTTCGTTCAGCGGGGCAAGGAATAAAACCTTGGATCCGCTCATGACGGCATTAACCGCATCCAGGCATTGCTGCATCTGTGCAATGCCCGCAGTCTGGCCTTGCATAGCCAGCACCCACCCGTAAGAAGATGCGCCCAATCCAAGCCAGAACGGTAAGCCGTGCTCATGCGACAGAGTCATGGCTTCTTGCGCCAACAGGCCGGTTGTTTCACATTGTTTCATCCAGCGATTAAGCATCGCGGCGGTGCAGAGCGCATAGCCTAAACTGTTGGGATGATTAACCTGCCGCGCCAAGGCCAGCGTCCGTTGGCTAACCTCCTCAGCCTGCTTGGGGAAGCCCTGAAGCCACCGCACACACGACAATAGAGAGCCGCTCGACACGCAGATATTTTCACCGTATTGACCCACCATCGCTTCATGGTGGGATGGGTGATAAAGCGCCATGGATTGTTCCAGGTGGATGCGCGCGGCGTTTGGATTTCCGGTCATGAGCGAGCTGTTGCCCATGGCGTAATGCGCTAGCTGACGTTGCAACGAATCGTTGTCCTGTTCCGCTAGGCCAAAAAGTTTTTCTGCGAGTTCCAGTGAATGCGCATGACCGATGCGCGAACTTGAAGTCAACCACATTCCCCACAAAGCTTGATACAAACCAGAGTGGTCGCCCAATTGCTCGCTCAACTTCAGAGCACGGGAATAGGCCTGCCCTGCCGCGACGGAACCGTATCCCTTTGCCGCAATCAACGCGGTACCCAGATTGAGGTGCAACTCGGATTCCAGGCGGTCGCGCTCTTTGTCGGGCGGTCGCGTCATCAAGAGTTGCAGGCCGCTGTTGAAGTGTTCAATCGCCTCCATGTTGGCTGAATTCCGGGCGGCTCGCTGTCCCGCTTTGATCCAGTATTCGATGGCCTGCCGTGTTTCACCTGTCGAAGCCAGATGCTGCGCGAGAAGCTCCGGTTGAGTTGTGACGACATCGGGAAAATCGCTTTGCAGTGTTTGTGCGATACGTCGATGTGCGGCTTGCCAGGCAGCTCTGGTTTGGGATTGATACGCCGCTTCCCGAATCAAGGCGTGCTTGAATTGATAGGTTGTTCCATTCACTTTCAATATCAATCCAGCATCCTGCAATGTGTCCAAGTCATGCGCAAGCTGGGCGGGACCGCAGTGGGAAATCTTGTGCAGCAGAGCCAGATCGAACTCGCGCCCGATGGTGGCGGCAAGCTGTGCGGTGTATTTCGCCTCGCCCATGTTATCCATGCGCGCGGCCAGAAGATCGTGCAGCGTCGCCGGAATGTTTGCTTGGTTGTCCAACATTGCAATTTTCGCCATCTCCTCGACAAACAGCGGCACCCCATCGGCGCGCTCCACGATGCGGCGGAGGGTGGCTGCCGGAATGCTCTCGCTTATTGACATGACTATTTCCGCCGCCTCGTCCATGGCAAGAGGCGCAAGTGTCAGCGTGGTATCGAATGCTTCGCTCCAGGGCGGATCGAACTCGGGCCGGGCAGTGAGCAGCGCAAGAATAGGCGTATTTCTTTTTTGCTCGATGAACAGCGTCAGCAATTCCAGCGTGGAAGGATCGATCCAGTGCAAGTCTTCCAGGATCAGCAATACGGGTTGCTGCGCCGCCAGCGCCTGCAACAGATCGTGCAGGGTGGCGATGGTATGTTCCTTCTGTTTTTGCGGCGACCAATCGGGCGCAGGGTAAGATTCAACCAGAGGCAGGGAAAGCAGCCGGGCGAGCAGAGGAACGATATCCTGCGCTGCTGCCGGGTAACGCGCCTCGAAATACTGCACCAATTTGCCGGTTTTTTCCTTGGACGTGTCGCCGTGCGCGAAACCGAGAATGCCTTCGAGCATCACGATCAGCGGATGAAAGGGCGACTGGCTGAATTCCGGGAAACAACGTAACTCGCGTATCGCGTGAGGTTTGCCGACCAGCCGTTCTTTCAGCGCGTGCAGCAAACGCGACTTGCCGATGCCCGCTTCGCCCTGTGTCAGAACAACCTGGCGCGAGCCTCGCGCAGCCTTCTTCCATAGCGCCACCAACTTGGCAATCTCCGCTTTGCGCCCGGTGAATGGGGTCAACTGCGCGCACGCATCCAGACGGGTGCGTGCGCCGCTTTCCTGTATCACCTTGAACATTGCCACAGGCTGGCCGTTTAAGGATTGAATGCCCAAACTTACGCAATCGAAATATCCGCCCACGATGCGGCGCGTATCTTGGCTGATCGCTACTTCGCCATGCCCCGCAGCCTGCCGCAACTGGATGGCGATCTTGGAAGTTCGGCCGGACGTGTCCGGCATGGATGACTCGCCTCCGGTGATGATCAGCCCGGTGTGGACACCCGCACGAATTTCAATGCCGTTTGCGGCTTCGCGTGTGACTGCCAAGGCTGCCTGTACCGCTCGGTGGGCTGCGTGTTCATCGGCTTGCGGATAACTGAAATAAGCCAGCAAGCCGCCGCCATGCGTCTGCACAATATGCCCGGAAAATTGTCGGATGATGTTCACGCAACGGGTCTGGGGCGCGTGCAGCCGTTCCATCGCCTCATCGGGATCGTCAACTGCGGCGAGGGACAGTTCGCAGTACAGCACGGTTACCTGGCGGCGTTCTGCGGGGTGCTTTAACCCATCCCCACCCCAACCCTCCCCTTGAAAGGGAGGGAGTAAAGTTTGCCCGGCGACACACTCTCCACCCTTCAAGGGGGGTGGTGGAGGGGGGATAGGGGCAGAATTCAATCCGTGCCGGATCGATAACTCGCCCTCGCGAATCCGCTCCGCCAGTTGCCGAGTCTCTTCGCCGGGCAACACGCCCAGCTCTTTTTTAAGCAGTCGGCTGCAGGCTTCGTACTGCCCGATGGCCGCGCTGTTCTGGCCATTTAACGTGTACAGGCGCATGACCCGGCGATGGGCATCCTCATCCCACGGTTCCAGCTCTATATAGCGTAAGGCGAATTGCAGCGCCTTGCTGTAGTCGCCAGCTTGCGCATGGCAATTCGATAGTTTTTCCAGCAAGGCGAGGGCGCGGCGGTGCAGGGCTTCGCGCCGCATCTGCATCCAGTCCTCGAAATTCGGGCAATCCGGCAGGGAGAATCCCACCATGAACTCGCCCCGGTAGAGGGCAATGATTCTCTCCTCGCTCAAATCCGGAGTCTGTCGGGCGAAATCCAGGGTATCGATATAGGCATCTGGAATGAAACGGATGCTGTGCTTGCTGGCTGAGAACAAAGCAGCCCCGCTGGGCAATTCCAGCACCCGGCGTAAATCCGCCAAGGTGCGGCGCAGGCTGCCCCGCGCCGTAGCGGGATCGGTGTCGCCCCATAATAGTGTGGACAGCACTTCCCGGCTGTGATCCTGCTCCCGTTCCACGGCAAGATAGGCGAGCAGTGCGCGCATTTTGTTATAAGTAAATCCGGAAACGGGATGGCCGTTCAGGCGCGCCTCGAAGCCGCCCAGCAGCATGAGTTTGAGGCCTTGATCGGGGGAAGGTAAGGGCATTGAACGATTCTTGAACGGTAGCTTTGTATGATGCCGATTATCACAGAAAACACACTTGTCATAAAGAAGTGAGTTGATGGGGATGTATGACGAAGACGTACTTTTAACCAAGGGCAAAGATAATGAAAAAACCTGTCGTGTGGGTGTTGGTGGCTGTTTTTGGTCTGGGTGCAATGACGGCGGCAGCGGCGGATGTTTCGCTCTCAGGATTCGGCACGCTGGGCGTTGCTCAATCCAATCAGTCCTACAATTTCGAGCGCTTCATCAACAGTAACGGAACCGTCCAAAGGGATAGTGTTGCCGGTGTGCAGGCCGACATCAAACTCACCGAGTCCGTAGGCGCGACCGTTCAAGGCAAATTCGCCCCATCCACCTATAACGATTCTTCCTGGGTCGGCACTTTGAGCTGGGCATTTCTTTCCTGGCGCCCAGCCAACGATTGGCTCATTCGTCTGGGCAAGCAGCGTGCTCCGCTTTATCTTTACAGCGAAAGCATGGATGTGGGGGTAACGTATGGTTTCGCCCGCCTGCCGACCGAGATGTACAGCCTCGCCCCAACCTCGGACTATATGGGCGGTTCTATTGAAAAAACATGGAGCCCGAGTTTGGGCGAGCTTACGCTGAACGGCTGGGTAGGTAGCGCCAAATCCTCTTGGCGGTTTTACCAGCGCGACAACGTTCAGATACCGGGTTCACCTTCGCGGCCAGGCGCGAACTTCCAGAATTTCACCATGGATGGCACAGGAATGGTGCTGACCTTGCTGCGGGATGAAGACAAATACCGCGTCAGCCTGCACAAGATAACGGCCAGCGCAGAGCCAGGGCAGTACTTTTCTTCTGGTGCCTCCCCGCTTCCTGCTGCGGGTTTTATACCAGCGATTGAACAGGCGAATGGACTGCCCGCAGGGGCGCTTGCAGGAACGCTTGCAGGATCTGCGTACACCGTGTTGCCGCAAGCCAAAATCACAAGTATAGATAGCTTGGTCTATACACTCGGCACTGAAATCAATCTGCCGAAAAATTTCAGGCTGACCGGGGAATATGGACGCAGAAAAATCACTAACGCCGTGATCGGGATCGATACCAATGCCGGATACCTTGCGCTGCTCAAAGATATTGACGCATGGACGCCTTATGTTTCCTATGCGTTGATCAAATCAGAATCCGATGTGCTGAGCCTTTATCAAGCCGTAAACAGGAATACCAATGGTATAACCGCCCTAGCCCCAGCCGTTGCGGCTGCGGCGGCTGGAATCAACGCTTCCCAGCGGGTTGTGGCTGACGGTCTTGCTGTATTCGACCAAAATACGATTGCGCTGGGGACTTCCTACCGCCTCAATCCGAAGCAAATAATCAAGGCCGAATGGGCGCGAACGCATGTAGGGGTGGCATCAAGTTTCGTCGATGCGCCTTCCGGCGGCAATGTCAGCAATCAGGACATCGATGTGCTGTCCTTCTCCTATAACGTAGTATTTTGAAAGGGGAGACGATCATGAAAACGACGATAAAAGTTGTATCGCTGGCCATTTTTCCCCTGCTGTTCGCCCAAGCCCATGCGGGTGAGATTGTGGTGATCGGAAATGGCAACGTGCCGAAGATGGACGCGGTGACGATCCAGAAAATTTACACCGGGAAAATTATCTCGGTTTCCGGTATCAATCTCACGCCGGTCGGGGTCAAGTCAGGCACGACTGCACGCAATCTCTTCCTGCAAGAGTTCCTCAACCAGGATGAAGAAAAATACACGGCCTACTGGACGGTGCGCCGCTATATTGGCAAGGGAGCGCCGCCGGCCGAGTTGGCCAGTGATGCGGATGTCATCAACTATGTGCAATCCACACCGGGGGCAGTCGGCTATATCGACGAGGCCGCGCTAAAACAGGGGATGAATGTGATCGCGCGCAGAGGCCTTGCTGGCAAGGGTGCTCCGCAGTCCGCGCTGGACAGCACCGAGGATATTGTCGCCTATATGCAATCCACATCGGGCGTTGTCGGCTACATTGACGTCGCCGGGCTGATGGGGAGGAATGTGATCGCACTCAGATAAATCAAGTTTATTGCCCGGTAGTGAACGGTGAGTGGATGGGGCTTGGTACGATGTAAGCCATGAGGATAAGCCCAGAAAATATCCGTATCAAAAAATTATTTTCTGGGATAATTTGCGTAATTTAACGAATAGCTCATCTACAGGAACCTATCATGAATCGCCGCCCAGACAGGCCGTCCAACGCAGTCGGTATCTTGCTATCAGTCCCCGCGTTAATCCTTTCCAAACGAAGAAAAAACAGAAGCTGTGAAGCTTAAAAAATTCTCCTTGTGGTTTTCGTTGGCGGTGATATTTGCGCTGAGCGCCAATGCCATCTTCCTGCTGATGATAAAACGGGGTTACAACAGCGTGGTGGTGGTGCAGGAACACCGGCAACACGCAATGTCGCTGACCAACGAGTTGCGGCAAGAGACCGAACAGCTGACGAGCCTCGTGCGGGCATACACCAGCACTGGACAGACGCGCTATTTGACGTATTACTACGATATTCTGGCGATCCGTCAGGGCGAGAAACCCCAGCCAGAAAACTACGTTCCCGGCATCTATTGGGACATGGCGATTGCCGGCGAGATTCAGCCCCGGTTTCCACAAAATTCCGCGCAGCGTTCACTTGCGGAGCGCATGAAGTCGCAGGGGTTCAGCGAAAAGGAATTTGATGCGCTCGGCAAGGTTAACAAAGCGACCGAGGCGATGAAGCAGACCGAGCAGATTGCCTTCGCCGCCACGCAGGGGCTTTACGACCCGCTAACCCATGGTTTCGTTTCGGATGGCAAGCCCCACCTAGACTTTGCCAGCCAGCAGGTACACAGCCAGGAATACAACCAGCTCAAATCCAATCTCGCCAAAGCCGTGACAGGGCTGATTGCCATGGTGGATGAGCGCACCAATACAGGGGTGACCAAGGCCGCGCAAGAGCTGGAGCACTGGATATTTCTGACTTTCTGCGGCATGCTGTTCACCTTTGTGATGGTGCTGGTCGCGTTGCAGGTGATTCGCAGTCGTGTTTTGCAGCCGATTGAGACGTTGTCGGAGGCTGCCGGGCGCTTGGCGCTGGGGGACTATTCCGTCCGTACCCGGGTCGGTAGTGGCGGGGATGCGCAGGCAGTGGTTTACAGCACTTCGGTGCGGAGTTCCGGCAGTGAACTCGCAGTTGAGGAATTGATGGCGCTGGGGACGACTTTCGATGGCATGGCCGAGTCCATCGAACGGGATATCAAGCTGCGGCAGCAGGTGCAACAGGAGCTGGAGGTGGCCAACCAGAAGGCCGAGGATGCCACCAAAACCAAATCGATGTTCCTCGCCAACATGAGCCACGAGATCAGGACACCGATGAACGCCATCATCGGCATGGCCTATCTGGCGCTTAAAACCGAACTGACACCGCGCCAGAAAGACTATATCGAAAAGGTGCATACCGCGGCCAAGTCGCTGCTCGGCATCATCAACGACATCCTCGACTTCTCCAAGGTGGAAGCGGGCAAACTGGAGCTGGAGCAAGCGCGCTTCATCCTCGAAGACGTGGCGGGCAACGCGCTGTCGCTGCTGCGCCAGCGCGCGCACGAGAAAGAAATAGAGCTGCTGTTTGACACCACTGATCCGCTGCTGCTCGGCGATAGCGGGGCACTGCAAGGCGATGCCCTGCGTCTCGGCCAGATTCTCACCAATCTGCTGTCGAACTCGGTCAAATTTACCCATCAGGGCTACGTCAAGCTGACTGTCAGCGTTGAAGAGCGCAGCGATGACGACGTGCTGCTGCGCTTTAGCATGCGCGATACCGGTATCGGCATGTCGGAAGAGCAGGTGGGCAATCTGTTCCAGGAATTTTCTCAGGCGGATGGCTCGACTACCCGCAAATACGGTGGCACCGGGCTGGGTCTGACTATCTCCAAGAGGTTTGTCGAGCTGATGGGTGGGCGCATCTGGGTCGAAAGTACGCCGGGCGAGGGATCGAGCTTCATCTTTACCGCCCGCTTCCCGATTGCCAAGCCGGTGTCGCCGGTCGCCGCAGTGCTGCCGGGTGTCGACGTGCTGCGCGTGCTGGTGGTCGACGACCAGCCGGAAGCCCGGCTGGTGTTGGTCGATCTGCTCACCGCCCTAGGTGTCGGCACGGCGCATGGCCGGGAAGTCGATTGTGCCGCCGACGGCGAAGCGGCCTTGGTGATGATCAGGCGGGCGCTCGATGCCGGTCAGCCTTACGACCTGCTGCTGCTGGATTGGGTGATGCCGGCAATGGATGGCGGCGCCGTGCTACAAGCCCTGCAAGGCAGCGGCATGGCTCATCCGCCGCTGCCGGTGGTGGTCTCAGCCTACGATTCGGAAGTGATGCACGAAGCCGCCGATCGCCTCGGTGCCCAGCACTTCCTGTCCAAGCCGGTGCTGCCCGAAGCTTTGCGCAAGCTGCTCAACAACCTTACCGGCAACACCGCCGACGAGCGCAACGGCGGCAATGATAGCCATATTGATGCCGACCTCAACGGCATGCGGGTGCTGCTGGTGGAAGACAACCCGATCAATCAGCAACTGGCGGTCGAGTTGATGGAATGCCGTGGCATCGAGGTCACGGTCGCCAACAACGGCCAGGAAGCGCTCGATAAACTGGCGGCAGCAACAGCCAACCATTACCACGTAGTTTTCATGGATTTGCAGATGCCGGTGATGGATGGCTACGAAGCGACCCGCCGACTGCGAGCCGATCCGCGCTACTTCTCGCTGCCGCTGGTGGCCATGACGGCACATGCGATGATTGAGGAGCGCGAACGCTGCCAGGCATTGGGCATGAACGGCCACCTGAGCAAACCGATTGAACCGGAGGATTTATACGACACACTGGCCCGCTATTACATTGCGCCGACGGTTTCGGTTGCAGCGGTTGTTCGCCCAAGTACACTGCCTGTCGCGCCAAGCGAAGACATTACTCTGCCGACTATCGCCGGACTGGATACTGCGGGCGGACTGCGCCGCGCCGGTAACAATCGGAAACTGTACCGGCAGATGCTGGACAGGTTCGCCAGTGATTATGCCGATTACGGGCAGACCTTTGCCGGACACTTCGCCAACGCACAATGGGAGGAGGCCGAGCGGCTGGCCCATACCCTCAAAGGGCTGGCCGGCACCCTTGGTGCAAACGGCGTGCCGTTGTCGGCAGGCGACCTCGAATCCGCCAGTAAGGCTCATCAAGCCGAGGCCGCTGCTGCTGCTCTGGCTGCTCTGACAGTGCCGCTAACGCCGCTGCTAACCGCATTGCATCAGCATTTCGCCGCAGAACAGGCCGCAGCCAAACTGGCGGATACCCTATCCGCAGCAGATGCACAGCCAGGCAAACTGCCCGATTGCCTGCCACAACTGCGGCAACTGTTGGGCGAGGGCGATAGCGAGGCCATCGAACTGTGGGAAAAGCACCACAGAGAATTTGTCCGCGCCCTGTCGCCGCAAGCAGTACAGCGCATCGGCACAGCCCTGCAAAATTTTGAATTCGATGCCGCGCAAACGCTGCTTGCCGAGGCAGTCAAGGATTAACCATGACTGCCTCGGCAAGCGAACGCCCCACAATTTTAGTGGTGGACGACACCCCGGCCAACCTGAGCCTGCTCTCCAACCTGCTCAAGGAGCAATACCGCATCAAGGTGGCCAACAGCGGCATCAAGGCTCTTGAACTGGCGGCGGCCGCGCCGCCGGATTTGGTGCTGCTCGACATCATGATGCCGGAGATGGACGGCTACGAAGTCTGCCGCCGCTTGAAGGCGGACGAGGCGACGCGGTCGGTGCCGGTGATTTTCCTCACCGCGAAGACCGAAACCGAAGATGAAGAGCTCGGTTTTTCGGTCGGTGCGGTGGACTTCATCCACAAGCCGATCAGCCCGCCGATCGTCGCGGCGCGAGTCAAAACGCATCTGGAAATCAAGTCTCTGCATGACTCCCTGCGGGTGCAAAACCAATTCATTAAAAAAACTTTTGGCCGTTATATGTCGGATGAAGTAGTCGAAAAACTTCTTGAATCACCCGATGGTCTGAAGCTGGGCGGCGAGTCATTGACGGTCACCATTGTCATGACCGATCTGCGCGGTTTCTCGGCTATATCGGAAAAACATCCGCCGGAAATCGTTGTAGAAATGCTGAACAACTACCTGTCAGATATGACCGAGATAATTTTCAAATACTCCGGCACCATCAATGAAATTATCGGCGATGCCATCCTGATTCTGTTCGGCGCGCCAACCATGCGGGCAGACGATGCGGATCGGGCACTTGCCTGTGCGCTGGAAATGCAGCTTGCCATGGAAAGGGTGAACCGGCGCAACAGGGAGCAAAACATGCCGGATATGGAAATGGGTATAGGCATCAATACGGGCAAGGTAGTTGCCGGCAATATTGGCTCCGATATGAGGGTGAAGTACGCTGTGGTGGGAAGCAACGTCAATCTGGCCGGACGGGTGGAATCATTTACCGTCGGAGGACAAGTGCTTATTACCGAATCGACGTTAACGGCGACATCCCTCAACGTGATCATCGGAGGAAAGACTTCCGTTCCGTTCAAAGGGCTGGAAAAACCGGTCAATGTCTATGACGTTACCGGTGTGGGCGGCACATATGAAATTTTGTTGCCGCAGCCCAAGGTGGTATTTGTGCCGCTGGCAGATAAAATCCCCATGTCATTCGAAATACTGGATGGAAAACATTCTTCCTGTGAAAAAATACAGGGGGGAATTTTGAAGTTGGCGGAAAAATCCGCCATATTTTCTTCTGAAGTCGAATTGACGGAATTGACCAATCTGAAAGTGATTTTGGACGATCACGAGGGCAGCGGTGCTGGCGGCATTATTTATGCGAAGGTGATGAGAGCCCACCCGAATGAACCTAATTGTTATGAAATGCGGTTTACATTCGTTCCCCGGGAAATTAGAAAGTATTTCGACAACGTTTTGAAATTCTATCAGGATAAGGTGCAGTCATGACTACATTATCAGCAAACGAGCGCCCCACCGTGCTGGTGGTGGACGACACCCCGGCCAACTTGAGCCTGCTTTCCAATCTGCTCAAGGAGCAATACCGCATCAAGGTGGCCAACAGCGGCATCAAGGCGCTCGAGTTGGCGGCCGCCGCGCCCCCGGATCTGGTGCTGCTCGACATCATGATGCCGGAGATGGATGGCTACGAAGTGTGCCGCCGCTTGAAGGCAAGCGACGCGACGCGCCATGTGCCGGTGATTTTTCTCACCGCAAAGACCCGAATCGAAGATGAAGAGCTGGGCTTTTCGGTCGGCGCGGTGGATTTCATCCACAAACCGATCAGCCCGCCGATTGTCGTGGCACGGGTCAAAACGCAGCTGGAAATCAAGGCTTGGCATGACTTTCTGCAAGACCAGAACACTTGGCTGAAACAGCAGGTGGACAAGCGTCTGACGGAAGTAAACCATCTGCAGGATGCCACAATCTGCGTGATGGTGTCGTTGGCGGAGTTTCGCGACGAAACCACTGGCAACCACATTCGCCGTACTCAGGAATATATACGCCTGCTGGCCCTGGAGCTGGCCAAGCGGCCACATTACAGTGCGCTGCTGACCTCTAGCTACATCGAACATCTGAGCAAGTCGGCTCCCTTGCACGATGTCGGCAAGATCGCCATTCCCGACCACATTTTGCTGAAGCCGGGCAAGCACACGCCGGAAGAGTTTGCCATCATGAAAACTCACGCCCAGCGCGGCTACGACATGCTCAAGCGGGCGGGCGAACATATGGGGGCGCAGGGCGAATTTATGACGCTGGCGATGGAAATTGCCGGCTGTCACCATGAGAAGTGGGATGGCTCCGGCTACCCCAATGGTTTGGCTGGAGCTGCTATTCCGTTGTCGGCAAGACTGATGGCGATCGCCGATGTGTTCGATGCGCTGCTCGCCCGCCGCCCCTATAAGGAGCCGATGAGTGTCGCGCAAGCGACGACGATTATCCTCGAGGGGAGAGGTAAACACTTCGATCCCGAGGTGGTCGAGGCATTTTTGGCGATTCAGGATGAATTCCAGCGTGTCGCTGCTATGTGGGCAGATATATGACCCTACCTAAGGGAGACGGAAGCTGTAGACATACCATTTATGATTTAATATGCCTTTGTTTTTGTGAGGCAATGTATTCTATAAACGGTGCTTCGGCTATTTCTCACTCCTTAACCTGAGTTTTGCATACACAGGGCGAATATCAATACAAGCATTTGATATAATTGGAGTTATAAAGATGCGGATTCGTAAAAATGCCTACCTGTACCCGCCTTGCTGCCGATTTTTCCCCAGAACAACTCCGATTCCCTCCCGCTGCGGGCTACACGGTTCGCGGCGATTTCACGGGCGGGGAAATATCCTCTGACCTGGGTGCTTTGATACTGGGTGCCGTGGATCGTCGTATCGGCCTGATTGATCGCTTGACTGCTGCAATTGCATCACAATATTTTTCGCACCAGTTAAACAATGCCGCCTGACTCATCTCCCCCGGACGAACTAAGACAAGCCGCGCTGCACTGGCTGGTTGAGCCCGATGCCGTGCAGAAGGCGGCGGGTGTGCGTCGCTTGGCGCAGGCATGGGCAGCGGGTGAGGTTTGGCTAGATGCCGATGCGGTATTGAGTGTAACGCCGGTTATCCCCGGACATCCTGCCAAGCCCGAACTGGTTTCTCCCCTTACTGTGAAACGCCGCGCGATGAATACGCCGGAAGGCCGCGCGGCGATGATCCATGCGCTGGTGCATATCGAATTCAATGCGATCAATCTGGCGCTGGATGCGCTGTGGCGGTTTCCTAACATGCCGTGTGAGTATTACGCCGACTGGTTGCAAGTGGCCGATGAGGAGGCGTTGCACTTCACGCTGCTGGCCGAGCATCTGCAAGGGCAGGGTTATGCCTACGGCGATTTCTCCGCGCACAACGGGCTGTGGGATATGGCGCTGAGGACGCAGCATGATGTGCTGACGCGCATGGCATTGTTGCCCCGGACGATGGAGGCGCGCGGGCTGGATGTGACGCCGGGCACGCGCGCCAAGCTGGTGCAGGCGGGCGATAGCGAGGTCGGCCCGATCTTGGATATTGTGCTGCGCGATGAAATCGGCCATGTCGCTATCGGCAACCGTTGGTTCAATTATCTGTGCGCACAGCGCGGGCTGAAGCCGGTCGCCACCTATGCCGGTTTGCTCGCCGAATATAATGCTCTGCCGCGACGCGGCCCGTTTAATCTGGAGGCGCGCCGCGCGGCGGGATTTAGCGAACAGGAATTGGCAGGGCTGGGGTTGAGCTAAAGCCGTGAGCTAATGGGGCGGCATCGTATTTAATTAACCGTAAAATTAATTTAATTCTCTTGAAAAATCTCCAACCTTCCTCCGTCTGGTCTCACTTCGCCACGCTGTGCGCGATTCCGCGTTCTTCTTTGCACGAGGCTGCGCTGCGTGAACATCTCATTCAGTGGGCGCAGGCGCGCGGCATCACTGCTATCGTCGATGAGGTTGGCAATCTGATCTTGAAGAAGTCCGCCAGCCCCGGTTGCGAGGCGATGCCCGGCGTGATTCTGCAAGGCCATCTCGATATGGTGTGTCAGGCCAATGCCGGAACAGTGCATGACTTTGAACGCGACCCTATCCGCACGGTGGTGCGCGATGGCTGGCTCATCGCGGAGGATACGACGCTGGGCGCGGACAACGGTATCGGCGTGGCGCTGGCGCTGGCCGCGTTGGAAGAACCGGGTTTGATTCATCCTTCGTTGGAAGTGCTGCTTACCATCAACGAGGAATCCGGCATGGACGGTGCGCGCGGGTTGGTGCCAGAAACTTTGCACGGCAAAGTCCTCATCAATCTGGATACCGAGGAGTGGGGGCATTTCTATCTGGGTTGCGCGGGCGGCGTGGATGTGGAGGTGTGCCACGATTGCGAACAGGAAGAGACTCCGCCGGACTATGCGATCTTGCGCTTCGAGGTGTCCGATCTGCGCGGTGGTCACTCCGGTATCGACATTCATCTCGGGCGCGGAAATGCGATCAAGCTGCTGGCGGAGGCATTGCGCGATCTTTCCGCTCACTGCGATGTGCATCTGATCGAGATGAAGGGCGGCTCGGCGCGCAATGCGATTCCGCGCGAGGCGTTCGCAGTGTGCGCGTTGCCTGTTGTAGCAACGTTGAATATCGATGAGTGGATGGAGCATCGGCTTGCGGCGTGGCGCCAACGCTTTGCGGAGGCGGATGCGAGTGTGGCATTCGCTGTTCGGCACCTTCCTCCTTTAAGGGGGAAGGGTGGGATGGGGGTAGAGTCGTTGGATATTAAGGCTTCTACCCCCTCCCTAGCCCTCCCCCTGCAAGGGGGAGGGGATAAGTTCACAGGCATGGTAATCACGAATGCAGAACGCGACCGCCTGCTTGCTTTTCTCGACACCTCCGCCAACGGCGTCGCGCACATGAGCGATGCCTTCCCCGGGGTGGTGGATACGTCGGACAATCTCGGTGTGGTGAGTCTGGCGCAGGGAGTGTTCAAGGCGACCTTCAAGGTGCGTTCGCTGCACGATGCACGCGCCGATGCGCTGGCCGATAAGTTGGTTTCCTTTGCTTCCAGTTATGGGCTGCACGCGTGGAAAGACGGTGCGTATCCGGGCTGGACGCCGAACCCGTCCTCAGATTTGCTCGTGCTGTGCCAGCAGGTGTACACCGAGCAATTCGGTGAGCCCGCCTCATTGCAGGTGATCCACGCCGGACTGGAATGCGGTCTGCTTGCATCAAGCCATCCGCAGCTGGACATGATCTCGTTCGGCCCGGACATTCGCGGCGCACACGCGCCCGGCGAGCGGGTCGAGATCGAGTCGGTGGGACGCTGTTGGCAGTTGCTGAAGGCGGTGTTGCAGGCGCTGGCGCAGCGGGGATGAACCTCTGGCAAGCCGGAGCCAAAGCAGTAGGCTTGTGGAATGTGTCTTGCACGCGAACGGGATATGTCGCGTGCAAGGCACGTTCCTACAAGTGCTGGAGTTTTATGTGCCCGCTCATTGAGTTTACCTCCTTGTCGTGTAACAGCCAGAGGCAGGCCTTAGTTGATAACTCAATGCGTAAGGCTGTTGTCTCGAACTCAAACTAAAGGAGTCGCAAGATGAATAGATTCTTAATCGTTGCGTTGTTGCTCTGTTTGCAAGGCATCAGCTCTGTCGCACATGCCGAAGCTCGCAAGGCTGAACCTAAGGCCGGTACTGAATGGACGGAACCCAAGACGGGGATGGAGTTTGTGTGGGTGCCTTCGGGATGTTTTCAGATGGGGGGAACGGATTGGGGGTTTCAGTCGTCGATACACAAGGTGTGCGTTAAGGGTTTTTGGATGGGGAAGTATGAGGTGACGCAGGCGCAGTATCAGCAGGTGACGGGGACGAATCCGAGCAAGTTTAGAGCGGTGAATAATCTGGTAGAGACGGTGAGTTGGGACGATGCTGCCAATTTTTCTGCGCGGATGGCTGAGGCTGCTCATACGCCCGCGCCAGCTTCCGCTATGGCAATGATCCCGATGGCGGGGAGTGCAGCGGATTTCGGGTGGCAAGAACTTTGCGGTAAGCGGCAAGGGGTGCGCCGCTTTCGCGGACTGAATAATTCCGATGAATAAAATACAGAGGCAGGTAATCGAATTGCATCCACTGGCTCCGCCCAAGCCGGAGTACGGCGCATGTTGCAATGGTTGCGGCGTGTGCTGTGCGGCAGAGCCGTGTCCTGTGGCGTATGTCTTTTTGCGGCAGTTTAAGGGGCGCTGTCGCGCGCTGCTGTGGCAGGAGGCGGCGGGTCGTTATGTGTGCGGTATGGTGGCGTGCCCGGACCGGTATGTGAGTTTTTTTCCTAGACGATGGCGTGAGCGCATCGGCCAATTCTTTGCCTCGCGCATTGCGGCGGGTGTGGGGTGTGACTTCGCGGTCGAAATAGAATAGCCGGAATGATTTTCAGCGCAATCGCCGTTTTAACGAATCTATAACGAAAATTTCATTTGTTTGCCATGTGGGGCGAATAATGTGTCGGCTCCGGTTCGGACTATTCGTCGCGGATCAATTTTGGAGAAGACGATGAGATTTTTTACCGGTCAGTATTTTTCCGAGGAACAAAAAGTGCAGGTCTGCGTGAGCCAGCCCCTGACGCTGCAAATGCCAACAAAGCCTGTGGTATGGGGAAATACGGCGGGGCATTATTCGAGCGAGCAAATTGTGTTTCAGCGGGAAGCTGAGATAAAGGCATTCGAGCAGAACTCAAAGCGCATCGAATTGATTTTTCTGGGCGGTATGGTCAGTGTTATTTTGGCTGCGGCGCTACTGGATTTTATTTCGACATCTCACGTCCTTGCAGTGTGATTGGTGTTTTTAGACATAATCGCGCCAATCAATGCGGGCTGTTATTTCGTTTATATCACGACCGATGAGCTTTGTTGCTCATTCCCAGATAGAATCACGTCATCGTATTAAATTATGAGGATGACTATGAATCTGGCCGAGTTGTTTCGTCACGAGACCGATTTGCAAACGCTTGCTGCGGGTGAGACCTTGTTTAAGGAAGGTGAGCAGGGTGATTTGATGTATGTGCTCCTTTCCGGCTCAGCCGAGATCAGCGTCCACCACAGAGTGGTTGAGACAGCGGAGAGCGGCGCGATTCTGGGTGAGATGGCGATGATTGATGACGAAGTCCGTTCGGCTACAGTCGTTGCGAAGAGCGAGTGCAAGTTGATGCCCATCGAGCGCAAACGTTTCAATTTTCTCATTCAGCAAACACCCAATTTTGCACTGTATGTGATGCGAGTGATCGCTGATCGTCTGCGCAGAACAAACGCTTTTCTGTAATTGAAAAACCTGAGCCGCCGGTCTTCGGCGGTAAAAAGCAGGGGCAGAGCCTCTTTGGCTGCATGCAGGACTTTGTAGATACCTCCGGCAACACGGGTGATGACTCCCCCCGTCGTTGAAACATAAGCCCCGTGTCATCGTAGACTGAACATCTCAGTTTCTACACGCGAAGTTGTCATAATTCAGTATAAAATCCCCTCCATAAAAAATGCTCATCCGTTCTGGTTGGTCGCATCACACAGTACGTCGTGATACTGTGCTCTTGAAATCAAAGTCGAGATATTGTGAATATGGCGCAGCAATCAAACATTGGAAATCAGGCGGCTGTGGCTTTGCCCGACTATCTGCTGCGGCAGAAAGACGGCATCTTCGTTGATCTGTCGCTTTTTCCCGTGGATGGTGGATTCAAATTGTTCATTGATAAGCTGTTCAGCGAGGGCGCGCGATTTCAAGGGTTGGATTATCGCGTGCTGATGGATTTGCTTTACGACTACGACGCTATTTTGGATGCGCACGGCATAGGCGAAAAATTGAAGCTGACTGGAGACGTCGTGGTTTTCGCACCCAAGCGCAAGGCGCTTTATAAAGGGGTGAAGATCGATCCTCAGGGGCAGCGCGCAGAGTATTTTTTTGAGCCTGTCCAGATCGAGGTAATCACGCAAGAGCCTGTCTATGGGCCGGCTGGAGCGGATGGTGTCGCGCCCATCGTCGGCCTGACGCCCCAGTCTGAATTTAAACCCACCAAGCTTGATATGGATGAATTCATTGTGGATCTGTGGCTGAAGGGGGTGCGCTTCGGCATTGATGCAGAGAAGATCACGGGCGTTATTGCAAGCGGTGAGATGGGGCGAATGACTGTTGCCGTGCAGCTTGAAGCGACCGAGGGCATTGATGCGGAAATTGAAGAGGCGAGTGAGGTATTGCGCCGTGACAATTCGCCGAAGATATTAGCCAACGGCAAAGCGGATTTGCGCAAGTTCCAGAATCGTTTTCCGCAGATCGGGTTGGATGCCCGTCTGCTGAAGAAGAAGCCGCGTGTACTCGGCAAGCCGGGATACAAGGTGAGCGGGGAAGTCATCGAACCGGAGATTCCCAAGGATCTCGATCTGTATCTATTGGCTGGGCCGGGTACGCGCGTGGAGAAGCAGGACGGGTTTGAATTCATCGTGTCAAGCCGGGATGGTTTTCTTTCTCTGGATATCCAATCCAACAATATTTCTGTCACGGAAAAGATCGAGAACAAGGGCGGCATTAGCATGAAGACAACGGGCGATTTGTCCTTGTCCGGCAACGAGTTCGTCGAACACGGCGAGGTGCAGGAGGGGCGCGCTGTCGAAGGCAAGAATATGACTTTTCGCTCGGATGTCTATGGCGATATCGTTTCGCAAGGCGGTTTCATTCTGCTGGAAAGCAATCTGTCGAGCGGTAGTGCAAAAAGCCTGGGCGGCGATGTTACGTCGAACGGACGTGCCTTTAATTCCATCATCGAGGCGTGGGAGGGGCATGTCTCGGTGAAATATGCCGAGGCCTGTTTGATCAAGGGCAATTCTGTGGTGATCGAGCGCGCAGTGAACTGTGAGATCATCGCCGAGAATATTCAGATCGATCGCGCGGAAGGGTGCGGTATCGCGGGCAGGAAAGTCAAAATAAAATCGTCCAATTCGTGTCGCGGGAAGCAGGCTATCATTGCCATGCTGGTGCCGGACTCGGCTAAATTGGAAGCGCAAATCAATCAAATTGGCCAGGCGATAGCTGAGTGCAAAAAAATTATCGAAGTAAAAAAGCAGGATTTGGCACAGATCAAATCGGACGTGGAGTTCGCAAAATATCTGACTCTGGCAACAAATATAAAGCAGGGAGTCGTCAAGCTAACCTTGGCGCATCAGGAAAATTGGCAAAAGATGGTGTCCAGATTTGCCAAACCCTATAGTGCAGTGGAAAAGCTGAATGCAGAAAAGCAGGAGCAGTTGGACCGGATACTCGCTTTTCAGCAAGAGCAGGCTTATCTGCTGGAAATGCGTGAGAAAAATAGTCTGGGTGTCCATTGTGAGATCAGCCAAATCGTGGGCGATACGCTGGTGCGAAGCAGGCTCGCCTACAATGGGTTCTCCGAATTTCACAAGAGCACTGCCAGCGAGCTTAGGGTTCAGTTGCGTGAGCAGGGTATGCAGAGCGAACGCATATTCACCAATGACGAAGGTAGCCTCGATTGGAGTTATGAGCTGCCGAAAATCGTCGATTCGCCTTAAGGCAGTGAGCCGGGCCGGGCGCGAATCCTGCCCGTTTGTTTTTGCAACATGGCATTGACACCATGCAACTCGCCCCCTGATAATCCCTGCCTATGAAAACCTCTCAAGCCATTCGTCACGTCCGAGCCGTCCCAAGCGCAAAACTGCGCATGGTGTGGCATTGCGCGCAGGGTGGTCTGGAGAGTTAGCGTTTAGTTTTTTAGCAGCAGCTTTCTCAAGGCCACAGGTTTTTCTGTGGCCTTTTTGTTTTTAGGCCGTTTCCCTTCGACAGGCTCAGGGCGAACGGAGTTGTAAGATTTGAGCCAAGGAGAGAATCATGTCGCTTCCAGCCGCATTCGTTTCGGTCATCCTGATCTGGTCCACCACGCCGCTCGCCATCAAGTGGAGCGCGCTGGGTGTCGGGTTCAGCTTCGCGGTGTTCTCGCGTATGGCCATCGGTATGCTGCTGTGTGCGGTTTTGCTGGCGGTATTCCGCATTGGTTTCCCGCTGCACCGTAAGGCACTGCTGGCCTATCTGGCGGGCGGGTTGAGCATGTTCTGCGCCATGGTGCTCACCTATTGGTCGTCGCAGTTCGTCAGCTCCGGCATGATCGCGGTGCTGTTCGGATTGTCGCCCTTGGTCACCAGCCTCGGCGCGATGCTGTGGCTGAAAGAGGAGGCGCTTACGCCGAGCAAACTGGCGGGAATGGTATTGGGCGTTTTTGGTCTGATGCTGGTATTTCGCGGCGGTTTGGGATTGGGCGCAGATTCGGCGGGAGGCTTGCTCGCATTATTCATGGCGGTGGTTGCGCAGTCGTTGGGTCTGGTGTGGCTCAAACGCATCGGCGACGACAGCCCCCCGCTGGCCATGACGCTGGGCATATTAACGGTCGCTCTGCCGTTATTCTTCGCAGCATGGTGGCTGGTCGACGGACATGTACCCGAAGCCATCCCGCAGCGCGCAGTGGCAGCGACGGTGTATCTCGGCACGTTCGGTTCGGTGCTGGGATTTGCGCTCTACTACTACCTCATCAAGTACATGGAAGCGGGACGCATCGCCTTGATCACACTCATTACCCCGGTGATGGCCTTGCTGCTCGGACACGGGCTGAACAATGAGGAAGTGTTGCCGCATGTTTGGCTGGGCACGGCCTGTATCTTGCTGGGCTTGTGCCTGCATCGCTGGGGCGCGCAGTGGATGGCGTATGCGGTAATTCGTTTAGGCCGGTGAGGCTGGCGGCAGCCCTGCCTTGCAGGATAGAAGTCCAGTTCCTGCTGCAGCACTTGTGATTCAAAATAAAAAAGCCACCGTGAAGGGTGGCTTTTTTATCGTTTGTGGTGGAGGTGGGGGGAATTGAACCCCCGTCCGCAAGCACTCTACAGGCAGTTCTACATACTTAGTCAAGTTATTTAATTTTATCCGGCAGACGCCAACCGACAGGCTGCTACTGGACGAGTCACCTAAATTTAATGTCCTGCAAAGTAACCCTGCATGACACGATTCCGTGTAAATGACCTCACTCATCTCAACCTTACGGTATCAAGCCCCTCCACGGACAGCAGGGTGTGAGGTCTAACCGGTTAAGCGGCTAGAGCGTACTTTTCGTCGTTTGCGACTATTGGTTTTCCAGCTGATTTACGAGGTTGCGGGTCCTCGGTATGCCCTACTCTGCTTTGCAACCCACGTCGAAGCCAGGTCACCCCCGGTTCTGTTTGCTACTAAGCGTTGCGGATTGTAACAGGCACTGGTGGGCTTGTGTTATGCCGTTTTTGCGCTTTGCAGGAATCGCGTCATGTGGCGATCCGTTTTGGTGGCGTGTGATGAGAACCAGTCGAGCAGCAGTAGCTCGATGCGGAACGAGAGGTAGCGCGGTTCATCGTTGCCGGCCAAGGTTTTTTTCTCCAGTGCCTGGAAATTCTCGATGAAGCGTTGGTGTTCTTGCAGATGGCTTTCGGTGAAGGGGTATTTTTTTTGCTGCATTAGTGCTGCTTCGATGCCGAAGATATTTTGCGTGTGCTCGGTTAAGAAGGCGAAGATGTCGCCGAAGCCGTTCGTGTTGCCTTGTTTTATATGGGTGGTGAAGACGTTGATCTGATCGAGGAATTCGCGGTGGGCTGCGTCAAGTGGATCAAAGCCGGTGAGGAATTCGTCTTTCCAGGTCAGGCCGATGTCGAGTTCGCCCGTGCTCCAGTGTTGTCCGGTCGCCTGGAATTCATGGCAGCGCTCAAGGTACATGAGTGCGGGGATGTCATTCGGTACAATCTCCACGCATTTTTTGAGCAACTCGATGGCGCGTGCGATGTCTTTCAGGTGATAAAAAGCGACGGCCTCATCGAACAACGGCTGGCAAGCCAGCTTGCTGCTGCGTAATTCCACCGGGTCGTTGTCGAAAACCTCGTAAACCGATAGGGGCTGGGATTTTCCTTTTACGCGGATGCGGTCGAGAAAGCGAATGTGGTATTTGTCCGGATCGGGCAGGTCGTACAGGGTGTTCTGGCTGATGATGAGCGGTGCGTGATAGGTTTTGGTGGCCTCTTCGAGCCGCGCGGTGAGATTGACGGCATCGCCGATGACGGTACTGTCCATGCGGTTGACTCCGCCTACTGTGCCGATCATCACCATGCCGGTATTTAAACCGATGCCGATTTGGATGGGGATATAACCGGCGCGAACGCGTCCCGCGTTGTAATAGCCGAGACGTTCCAGCATGGCGATCGCGCCGCTGACAGCATCGTCGGCAGCGTGAGCGAACAGCGCCATGATGGCATCGCCGATGTATTTGTCGATGATGCCGCGATGTTTGCTGATGACCGGCTCCATCTGGCTGAGGTAGGAGTTGATGAACTCGAAATTCTCGGCCGGGGTCATCGATTCGGACAAGGTCGTGAAATCGCGAATATCCGTAAACATGATGGTCATTTTGCGTTCGACCTGGTCGCCGAGTTTGACATCGACGATGCTTTTGACTTCAAGCAGATTGAGCAGTTGATGGGGAACCAGACGGCCATAGGCGGTCTCGGTTTGCTGTAGCAGTATCAACGCCTGTTGGTGGGCGTAGATGACTTTGTGGAGTATTTCTTGAATGTTGTCCGGGGTGGGGGCGACAGGGGTTTGCTCGTTCCCTGTGTGTTTGTTCTCATCAGTCATGCTCCCCCCGGAAATGTTGTGTGGCGAGAATGATACCGCCGATTAGCTTTCTATGTAACGCAACAATTCAAGTGGGGTCGCCACGCCGCCTGCGGCTTGCCATGTTTCAAGTGTTGCTTGCGGATCGATATAGCCATATTGGGCAATGATGCCGCGCATCTGCGCCGCGTTTGCCGCTTCCATGTCGCGCTTGTCGTCGCCCAGATACAGGCAGTTTTCGGGGCCCACGCCGATCAATGTGGCTGCGTGCAGCATCGGCATGGGGTGAGGTTTGGCGTGGGCGCAGGTATCTCCGCTCACCAGACAGGCGGCGCGCCCGGCATAGCCCAGTGCCTGCATCAGCGGCACGGTAAAGCGATGCGGCTTATTGGTGACGATGCCCCATGGCAGGCCGCGCTGTTCGATGTTGGCGACCAGTTCAGCCATGCCCGCGAACAGTGTGGTGTGCTCGCAGATATGGGCGGTGTAGTGCGCGAGGAATTCGTCGCGCAGATCGGCGAAGCGAGGATCATCCGGGGTGATGCCAAAGGCTAGGCCGAGCAACCCGGCAGAGCCGTGCGAGGCTTGCGGGCGGATAATTTCTAGCGGCAGTACCGGCAGGTCGTGCAGCGCCAGTACATGATTGAGTGCCGCGCCGAGATCGGGCGCAGTGTCGGCAAAAGTGCCGTCGAGGTCGAACAGTACTGCTTCAATCACGACGGCAAGCGATCATATAATTCACATCCGCGTCTTTACCCAGCGAGTAGGTCTTGCTTAGCGGGTTGTAGCTCATGCCGGTGATATCCGTCACGGACAGTCCCGCATTGCGGCAGAACTGCGCCAATTCGGAGGGCTTGATGAATTTGGCGTAGTCGTGCGTACCGCGCGGCAGCATGTTCAACACATACTCCGCGCCGATGATGGCGAGCAGATAGGACTTCGGGTTGCGGTTCAGCGTGGAGAAGAACACATGGCCACCGGGTCGGACAAGCTGGGCGCAGGCGCGCACGATGCTTTGCGGATCGGGGACATGTTCGAGCATTTCCATGCAGGTGACCACGTCGAAGGAGGCGGGGCGTTCGGCGGCGAAATCCTCCACGGCGATCTTGCGGTAATCCACCTGCTTGCCGCTTTCCAGCAGGTGCAGTTTGGCCACTTGCAGCGGTTTCTCGCCCAAGTCGATACCCGTGACCTGCGCACCTTTGCCCGCCATGCTCTCCGACAGGATGCCGCCGCCGCAGCCGACATCCAGTACGGTCTTGCCGGAAAGCGGAGCGATGCGGTCGATGTAGTCCAGGCGCAGCGGATTGATCTCGTGCAAGGGCTTGAATTCGCTGTTGGCATCCCACCAGCGATGGGCGAGCTGGCTGAATTTTTCGATTTCAATCGGGTCGGCGTTGGTCATAGTGAGCTGGCAATAATATTTTGAGGAAGGGAATGTAACAAAACACCGGACAATTAAAAAGCCCGTCGCAAGGACGGGCCGGGTGGTTACAGTAGTTTTACTCGAGCCGGATTGTAGGCATTTGCAAAGTCCTTTTCATCGCTGGTGACAGTGTCTGCATGATTGCGGCATGTTTTTAAATCGGCAGCACAGTACGATATGCAGGTAGATTCCTGATTTGCAAGAGTCGTAGCTGGCGCGATTGAAAGAAGGCCAACGAGCGTGGGAACTAGGAAGCTAGGTGGTTTTTGCATGGTATGTAAGCCTTCTTTCATGGCCAGATGCGATACGGTCAGGCTACAGCCTCTTCTTTTTCAAACTCCAGCACCACCTTCTCATCTTTTACATCCACGGTGACCTTGCCGCCGTTGGCCAAGCGACCAAACAACAACTCGTCGGCCAGTGCGGAGCGGATGGTGTCCTGAATCAATCGTGCCATCGGGCGGGCGCCCATCAACGGGTCGAAGCCGTGTTTGGCGAGATGAGCTTTGAGGGCGTCGGTAAACAGTGCGTCCACTTTTTTCTCGTGAAGCTGCTCTTCCAGTTGCATGAGGAACTTGTCCACCACGCGCAGGATGACTTCTTTATCCAGTGAAGCGAAGGAAACGATAGCGTCCAGACGGTTGCGGAATTCCGGGGTGAACATCTTTTTGATGTCGATCATCTCGTCGCCGGAAACTGCGGTTTTGGTGAAGCCGATCTGCGTTTTGTTCAAGGCTTCCGCACCCGCGTTGGTGGTCATGATGATGACCACGTTGCGGAAGTCGGCCTTGCGCCCGTTGTTGTCGGTGAGCGTGCCGTGATCCATCACTTGCAACAAGATGTTGAAAATATCCGGGTGCGCTTTTTCGATCTCGTCCAGCAGCAACACGCAGTGCGGTTGCTTGCTGATCATTTCGGTGAGCAGGCCGCCCTGGTCGAAGCCGACATAGCCGGGCGGTGCGCCGATTAAGCGCGACACGGCATGGCGTTCCATGTATTCGGACATGTCGAAGCGATGCAGCGGCATGCCCATGACATAAGCCAGCTGGCGCGCCACTTCGGTTTTGCCGACGCCGGTAGGGCCGGAAAATAAAAAGCTGCCGATGGGCTTTTGCGGATTACCGAGGCCGCTACGCGACATCTTGATGGCGCGTGCCAACACGTCGATGGCTTTGTCCTGGCCGAATACGGTGGCTTTTAAATCGCGATCCAGATTCTTCAAGATGTTTTTGTCATCATGCGACACGGTACGCGTCGGGATGCGCGCGATCTTGGCGATGATCTCTTCGATCTCGTGTTTGCCTACGATTTTCTTTTGCTTGGACTTGGGCAGGATGCGTTGTGCCGCTCCGGCTTCGTCCAGCACGTCGATGGCCTTGTCCGGCAAGTGACGGTCGTTGATGAAGCGCGAGGAAAGTTCGGCGGCGCTGGTAATCGCGGCGGCACTGAACTTGATGCTGTGGTGCTCTTCAAAGCGCGACTTCAAGCCCTTTAGAATTTCGATTGTTTCTTCCACCGAAGGCTCGGACACGTCAACTTTTTGGAAGCGACGCGATAGCGCGTGATCCTTTTCAAAGATGCCGCGATATTCCTGATAAGTGGTGGCGCCGATGCACTTCAATGCACCGCTAGACAGGGCGGGTTTGAGCAGGTTGGAGGCATCCATGGTGCCGCCGGAAGCCGAGCCCGCACCGATGAGGGTGTGGATCTCGTCGATGAACAGCACCGCGTTCGGTGCATCCTTCAATTCTTTCAACACGGCTTTCAGGCGCTGTTCAAAATCGCCGCGATATTTTGTGCCCGCCAACAGCGAGCCCATGTCGAGCGAATAGACTTGGGCATCTTTTAAAATATCCGGTACGTCGCCTTCGACGATACGGCGTGCCAAACCTTCAGCGATGGCGGTCTTGCCAACACCCGCTTCACCCACCAACAGGGGATTGTTTTTACGGCGACGGCACAAGGTCTGAATGACGCGCTCTAGTTCGATGGCACGGCCAATCAGCGGGTCAATTTTTCCGGCGAGGGCATGGGCATTTAAATCCAGCGTGTAGTTCTTCAACGCACTGTCGCTGTTCTCTTGTTCAGCTTCCGTTTCGTTGGTGGTCTTTTGCATGGAGGGTTGTTCGGCCGCTTTGTTGATGCCGTGCGAGATATAGTTCACCACGTCGAGCCGCGTGATGGCGCGCTGGTTGAGGAAATACACCGCGTGCGATTCCTTCTCACCGAACAATGCCACCAGAATATTCGCTCCGGTGACTTCTTTTTTGTTGGTGGATTGCACGTGCAAAATAGCGCGCTGAATCACGCGTTGAAAGCCGACGGTCGGCTGTGTGTCGATCTCCCCGGTGCCGGGTAGGCGGGGGGTGTGCGTTTCGATATGGTGTATCAACACGGCGCGCAATTCATTGATGTCCGCGCCGCAGGCACGCAATACATGCGTTGCAGACGGGTTGTCCAGCATGGCGAGAAGCAGGTGCTCAACGGTGATGAATTCGTACCGTTTTTGGCGAGCCTCGACAAAGGCGAGATGCAAGCTGACTTCGAGTTCTTGAGCGATCATTTAGTTTTCCTCCATGTGGCATCGTAGTGGATGCCCGTGCTGCGTTGAAAATGCCGATACTTGTGTGACCTTTGTTTCGGCGATGTCCTTGGTATAGACACCGCATACGGCTGAACCTTCGTTATGAACTTTGAGCATGATCTGCACCGCTTGTTCCTGATCCTTTGCAAAAAAGGTTTGCAACACCTCGATAACGAACTCCATCGTCGTAAAATCATCGTTCAACAGCAGCACCTTGTACAGCTTGGGCGGCTTGCTTTTGCTGCGTTCCAGTTCAAGTACGGAAGAGTTTTCGTGTTTGGTTGCCATTGAGTTCATTGTTGCATTTTGTCCTGCATCATATTTGATGATTAGAGTGGTTTTTTCAAGTGTATTAAAAAAAATTAGATTAAGTGCTTGACGTTTTGAAATTAACAAAGTAAAAAGCGCGTGGGTGTTTGAATCAAAGTATCTGCAGTACTGGTTTCGCCATGTGCGGTCTTGGAATTCAAACAGTTTAACGGGAATCCACCCGGTTTTTTAGTAAGGAAGTCTTAACATGGCAAACGGTACAGTAAAGTGGTTCAACGATGCAAAAGGTTTCGGTTTTATCACTCCTGATGATGGCAGCGAAGATTTGTTCGCGCACTTCTCAGCGATCAACATGAGCGGTTTCAAGTCCCTCAAAGAAGGTCAGAAAGTGACTTTCGACATCGTTCAAGGCCCTAAGGGCAAGCAAGCATCCAACATCCAAGCTCCTTAATCGGCGCTTGAGTTGGGAAAAAGCCCGCCACGAAAGTGGCGGGCTTTTTGTTGTCTGGGATTTAAATTCAATTAGTCATTGTCGGAACGATAAGGTAAATCCAAGCGATCCAGTACCTGACGCGCCAAGATGCGACTGACGTTGTTGAGCATGGATGGCAGGTTGCTTGGTATTTCTGACTCCAGTAGCAACTTGCTTGCGCTTACTGAATATACCGGGTCGAGCAGGCGAGGGCGGTAGGATTGCATGAGTTCATCCAAGGTGCGTTCAGCTGCCATTTGTTGCCAAGGGTTCGTGGGCCATTGTGAGGGGATGCCGAGTGCATTTGGGAAGCGATCAAGGTCACGCATCACTGTGCGCATGTCTTCATGGGAGTCGCGAAAAGGGAGCAGTACCAAATCTCCCAACGCATAGAGTTGGCGATCCATGTCGGGGCGATTGCCGCCACCGTCGATCACCCCCAGCCAGTCAGGCATGGACTGAAGTTTTTCAATGATTTTTTCCAGTTTTTCCGGTGTGCGACCATCCAGCGGTGTGTAATGGCGGCCCGAGCGGGAAAGAGGTTCGCGTTCTACATCGGTCAGGACTGCAACAGAATGTCTGTCGAGCAAACCCAAGCCGTGACACAGCATATGGGTAATGCTGGTCTTGCCCGTCCCCCCTTTATTTCCAATCACACATATCAGTTGTTGCATGCTAAACCTCCTACAGGTGGCTAGCATGCTAACGGCAATGCGCCTAATGCCTTGTCGAAAATAGCTGGAGGAAAGCAGGGTAATTCAGGCTTTTGTGACCTTGGGTTGGCACGCTTACCTGTGCTTAATGATCTCATCGCCGAAGGCGGAATAGCGTGCTCAGTTTGCATAAATTCCGCTCATGTATATACTATGCGTAATCACATTGAGGAATTCGATCATGCGTACAGCAAAAGTTTTCAGGAGTGGTAATTCGCAGGCGGTGAGAATTCCGGTGGAGTTCCAGTTCGATACCGACGAGGTGGAAATTTTTCGCCGGGATGATGAATTAGTGCTGCGTAAAAAACCCCAATCGCTGGAGCAAGCATTCCACTTGCTCGCTTCGCTGCCCGCTGATTTTATGGCGGAGCGCAAGGACGACCTGCCGCAAGAGCGCGCGGGGCTGTAGGCCGTGCCGCGCTACCTGCTCGATACCAACATCTGCACTTACATCAAGAACCATCGCCCTGCCGAAGTCCTCGCGCGTTTTACCAAATTGCCGCCCGGCAAAGTCGCCATGTCCGCCATCACTTATGGTGAGCTATGTTTCGGCGCGGAGAAAAGTTCAAAGCCAAAAGAGACGCGGCATATTTTGGAACACCTGATCTCACTGATTCCGGTGTTGCCCTTGGATGAAACCGTCTCCACACACTACGGAAAAATCCGCCAGCACCTGCAAGCCAGCGGTAAACCCATCGGCAATAACGACCTGTGGATAGCCTCACACGCACTAGCCCATAAACTTATTCTGGTCACCAACAACGTGGCGGAATTTGAACGCGTGCCGGGGTTGCGAGTTGAGAATTGGGTTGGCCAGTAGCAGCGTATGAAGCACGGCAAAACTGCACGGTTTGCATTCGTTTTTCAGTGAATAAAAAGCCCACCAAAATCCGGTGGTTTTTTTATTGGCCGGAGGCTAAAAGATTAAATGGCGTCCAACGCCGCATTAAACGTTGCGCTTGGACGCATTGCTTTCGATGTCTTGTTGAAGTCCGGGTGGTAGTAACCGCCCATATCCACCGGCTTGCCCTGTGCCGCAATCAACTCGGCATTGATCTTCGCTTCGTTCTCCGTTAATGCCTTGGCTAACGGGGCAAAGCGCGCCTGTATTTCCTTGTCCTTGGTCTGTGAGGCTAATGCTTGAGCCCAGTAGAGAGCGAGGTAGAAGTGGCTGCCACGGTTATCTAACTCGCCGACTTTGCGGGCGGGCGATTTGTTGTTCTCCGAGACCTCAGGGCCAGGCTCGATATAATTTCCAGAAAGCAAAACGATGAGAAACAAAATCAGGAGTGATGATGCCTCCTCTTTAACTCTCAGCCAAGTAAGTAAGTTGCCGTTGGTGTTTCAGCGCGAGTAGTGCTACCTCGGTTTCGGAGTGGGCATACAAAACGATGTGGCGATTGACGATGTATTCGCGCAAATTTGGCAAGCCCACTTGCGCGGCAAGTTGTTGAACGGCTTGCGTCCGTAACCGCGCTTGAGCTGAACGTGCGGTGAAGAAACGTGCCGGGTGTCCACTGGCTGGCGACCAACTCAACACGGCGACCATTTCACGTAGCTCTGCTTTTAGTTTGCGGAACCGTTCGGATGCAGAATCTGCCTCTTGTTTGATGAGGAATAGTCGAGCGACTTCTAGGTTGCTGAGGAAATTCGGGGCGGCCTCGACCCGGGCATGAGCCGGTAGCGTCATTGATCTGAGAGTACCAGCGTTAATTCTTTGTAAGATATTCGCTGACCGGAAAGAAGCTGACGCAAGCCCGTTTCCGCTTCGTCTAGCAAGACCAAGCCAGCGTGCTCTTCTTCAAGCGCGTGGTAGTAGTCCAGTTTGCGCGCATCAACGATGGCAACAAAGCTCGCCCCGTCCTTGGTCAGCACTTTTTCAGCACCCGCACCGACCACCTCATCGGCAAGCTCCGTCAGCCGCGCACGTGCTTCATTGATCGGCACTACATCACTTGTTCGCAAGGTCATGACAATTCCTTTAATGAAAACGCTGGCGCTTATTGTAGCGCACGGGCGCAATCGTTATTGCGCAGAATGAAATGGGGTTCGCAGGGTTGGGCGACTTGTCGCCCAACTCGCAAAACATCTGGTGCAGTGCGAATCCGCAAAGGAGACGAACATGGGCAAGCGCGAAATTATTGATATGGCGCTGAAATTAAAAGCGGCAGAGCGCTATGAGGTGGTAGAGAAAATCATGCAAAGTCTGGATAAGTCCGACCCTGAAATTGATAGTGTGTGGGCGGAGGAGGCGTTGCACAGGGCACAGGCGTGTGATGCAGGACGCATGAAAACAATTTCATTCGAAGAAGTCTTCGGCGGCAAGTGATGCGTTCGATTTTTAGTGAACAAAAAGCCCACCGGATTTTGGTGGGCTTTTTGTTGGACGGAGGCTAACAGATCAAATAGCGTCCAACGCTGCATTGAACGTTGCACTCGGGCGCATCGCTTTTGAGGTCTTACTGAAGTCCGGGTGGTAATAGCCGCCCATATCCACTGGTTTTTCCTGTGCTGCGAGCAACTCTTCATTGATCTTCGCTTCGTTGTCCGTCAAGGCTTTGGCTAACGGTGCGAAGCGCGCCTGAATTTCCTTGTCCTTGGTCTGTGTGGCGAGAGCCTGTGCCCAGTACAGGGCGAGGTAGAAGTGGCTGCCACGGTTATCCAACTCGCCGACCTTGCGTGCGGGGGATTTGTTGTTTTCCAGTATTTTGCCGTTGGCCTGATCCAGTGTGTCCGCCAGCACTTGCGCCTTCGCGTTCTTGAAGGTTTGCGCCAGATGTTCCAGCGACACGCCCAGCGCCAGGAACTCGCCCAGCGAGTCCCAGCGCAGATAGCCTTCTTCCTGGAACTGTTGCACATGCTTGGGAGCCGAGCCGCCCGCGCCGGTCTCGAACAGTCCGCCGCCATTCATCAGCGGCACGATGGACAACATCTTGGCGCTGGTGCCCAGTTCGAGAATCGGGAACAGGTCGGTGAGGTAATCGCGCAACACGTTGCCGGTGACGGAGATGGTGTCTTTGCCTGCGCGGATGCGGTCCAGCGAAAACTGGATCGCTTCTTCCGGCGTCATGACGCGGATGTCCAAACTGCGGGTGTCGTGATCCTTGAGATAGCGTTCTACTTTTTGGATGATCTGCGCATCGTGCGCGCGGTTCTTGTCCAGCCAGAACACGGCCGGCGTGTTGCTCAAGCGGGCGCGTGTAACCGCCAGTTTGACCCAGTCCTGAATCGGCGCATCTTTGGCTTGGCACATGCGGAAGATGTCGCCTTGTTCTACGTTTTGTTCAAGCAGCGTATTGCCGGAGGCGTCCACCGCACGCACCTTGCCGTTGGCTGCTGCTTCAAAGGTCTTGTTGTGCGAGCCGTACTCTTCCGCTTGTTGTGCCATCAGGCCGACGTTGGGCACGCTGCCCATAGTCTTGGGGTCGAACGCGCCGTGCTTTTTGCAGTCGTCGATCACCACTTGATAGATGCGCGCATAGCAGCGGTCGGGTATCATCGCTTTGGTGTCGTGCAGCTTGCCGTCCGTGCCCCACATCTTGCCGGATTCGCGAATCATGGCGGGCATGGAAGCATCGACGATGATGTCGCTCGGTACATGCAGATTGGTGATGCCCTTGTCGGAATTGACCATCGCCAATTCCGGTCTGGATTGGTAGCAGGCCTGAATGTCGGCTTCGATCTCGGCACGTTTGGCTGCGGGCAAGGTGGCGATCTTCGCGATCAAGTCGCCAAAACCGTTGTTGACGTTTACGCCCAGTTCCTTGATGGTAGTCGCGTGTTTTTCGAAGATGTCTTTGAAGTAAACCGTGACGGCGTGACCGAACATGATGGGGTCGGAGATTTTCATCATGGTGGCCTTGAGGTGCAGAGACAGCAGCACGCCTTGCTTCTTCGCGTCCTGCATCTGCGCCTCGTAGAACTCGCGCAGGGCGCGGCGGCTCATGACACAAGCGTCGATGATTTCGCCTGCCTTGACGGGTGTTTTGTCCTTGAGAACGGTCACATTGCCGTCCTTGTCGACGAATTCGATCTTGAAGCTGCCAGCCTCAGCGACGGTGACGGATTTTTCGCTAGCGTAAAAATCTCCGGCATTCATGTGCGCCACATGGGTCTTGGAATCGGCGCTCCATGCGCCCATCTTGTGCGGATGCTTGCGGGCGAATTGTTTGACCGAAGCGGCAGCGCGGCGGTCGGAATTGCCTTCGCGCAGCACGGGGTTCACCGCGCTGCCGAGCACCTTGCTGTAGCGCGCTTTAATGTCTTTCTCTGCCTCGTTTTGCGGAGCGTCGGGATAATCCGGGATATTGAAACCCTGTGACTGCAATTCCTTGATCGCCGCTTTCAACTGGGGAGGTGATGCACTGACATTCGGCAGCTTGATGATGTTGGCTTCCGGCTTCAGTGTCAGCTCACCCAGTTCAGTCAGCTCGTCCGCGATTTTCTGAGTTGCGGACAGGTTTTCGGGGAAATTCGCGAGGATACGTCCGGCAAGAGAGATGTTCCTTGTTTCAACGGCAACGCCAGCAGCTTTGGTGAAGGCCTGTATGATAGGAAGTAGAGAGTAGGTTGCCAGTGCCGGTGCTTCATCGGTCAGGGTGTAGATGATCTTTGGGGTCGTCATGTGTGTTTCCGGAAATATCGAAAAATTGAGATGAGTCGCATCCTGTTGTTCAACAAACCCTATGGCGTAATCTGCCAGTTCAGTCATGACGGGATGCACCCGACGCTGGCGGATTATATCGCTGTTCCCGATGTTTATCCCGCTGGAAGACTTGATACCGACAGCGAGGGCTTGTTGTTATTGACCGACGACGGCAAGTTACAGCATCGCATCACCGACCCGAAACACAAGCTGTCCAAAACCTACTGGGTGCAGCTGGAGGGCGTGCCAGATGCAGTTGCGTTGGCGCAATTGCAGCGTGGTGTGCAACTCAAGGACGGATTGACTTTGCCAGCCAAAGCCAATCTGATGGACGAACCCGAGAACCTGTGGCCGCGCGACCCGCCGGTTCGCGAACGAAAAGCCATTCCCACCCGCTGGATGGAACTCACCATACGCGAAGGGAGAAACCGCCAAGTGCGGCGTATGACGGCGGCGGTCGGGTATCCGACGTTGCGGTTGATTCGTTTTGCGATCGGGGAATGGAATCTGGAGAAGCTCCCGCCAGGGCAGTGGCGTGAAACGAATGTATAGCGAGGATGTGATGAACTCGACGAAGTTTTTTGTTTGTGCGCTCTTGGGCTTGATGCTATCGCCAATGGCTTATGCGATGCAGCGTTGTGAGCCGACTTGGCCACTTTGGGATGCCTTTGCCAAATACCACATTCAGGCGGACGGCAGGGTGATCGACCGCGGAACTGGTGGTATATCAACATCGGAAGGGCAAGCGTATGCCCTGTTTTTTTCGTTGGTTGCGAACGACAAACAACGCTTCGCGCGTATTTTGAAATGGACCAACGACAATTTGGCCGAAGGCGATTTAAGCGGCCATCTCCCCGCTTGGAAGTGGGGGCAGCACAACGATGGATCATGGCGTGTGCTTGACACAAATTCCGCCAGCGATGCCGACCTCTGGATTGCCTATTCTCTCTACCAGGCGGCAGTCATCTGGAAGGAACGCTCCTATCTCGACACGGCATCCGCCCTATTGCAAAACATAGCCAAACAGGAGGTCGCGGTATTGCCGGAACTGGGGAGCATGTTGTTGCCTGCCGCATACGGCTTTGCGCTGGATACGGAAACTTGGCGGCTCAACCCCAGCTATTTACCGATCCAGTTGTTGCGCTATTTCTCAACGGTTGACAAGCACGGCGCGTGGAGCGAAATAGCCGCGAACACTTTTAGAATGATCTCCGCCACCGCGAACAAAGGTCTGGTTGCGGACTGGGTGCTATACAAGTCGCGGATAGGTTTTCAATCCGACCCCGAGCGCGGCAAATACAGCGGCTATGATTCAATCCGTGTCTATCTCTGGTGGGCAATGCTCAATCAGCGCGACCCATTGTTCGGCGCTCTCCGGCCCTATGTCTCGGGTGCGGCCCAATTCAATCCGGGAAAATCAGCCCTGCCAGAACTTGTCGGATTAAAAGACGGCAACGTGAGCGGTCTGGCACCCATTGGTTTTGTAGCCGCCTTGGCACCTTACCGCTACGTTTTATACGGCCAGCGGAAAAAGACTCCGGCCTCACTCGAAGAGGGTGCGGGGTATTACAACTATGTTTTGAGCTTGTTCGGTTATGGCTGGCTGGATCGCCGTTACCGGTTTAATCCCGACGGCAGCCTGCATGTGAGAACTCGTCAATGCCCGCAATAGGCATTGACGATGCAATTGGCGTTCCCAATCTCAGTGGTACTCACTCCACTCTTCATTGCCTGGATGCCAGAGCGTGCGGTTGTTGTAGCGCATGACGACCGCGCTCTCGTTTTGCGAAACGAGCGGCGTGATGGCTAAATTGCTGACATAGTCGGCGGGGTTGAAGCCGCTCCCGCTAAAGGGAGAAACTTCCAGCATGTGCGCAACGATCTGCGAGATCGCAAGGTAACTGGTCTCCGCATCAAGCATCAAGGTATTCCCTTGGCGCAGCCCACCTTCACCGATGACTTTAATTCCTACCGGAACAAGCGTAATTCGCGGACTTGGAATTTCACGCAGGCCAGCGATTTGCATCTGGTCTCCTTGCACGGCAGCGCCATGTTCGGGAACCATCACCACGACAGCGCGCCTGCCCTTGTGCTCGAGTTCCAGCATAAATTTTTCGAGTTCATCCAATAACCCGGCTAAGCGGATTTTGTAGGATGCAATACTTCCCAGTTTTGAGTTTCGTCCTACGAGCCGGTTTCCATCATGCAGGCTGATGGTGTTGTAATACAGCGCAACGCGCGTGGCATCGGATTTCTGGCGGTTCTTCATCCATTGCATCAGCACTGAGAGGTCGTCGTAGATCGGAGCGCCGTCGAAGGCGTGCTGTACGACGGATGCCCCGTCGAGCGGCATGGGCGGGACATTCAGGTGCTGCGCTTGGAGCGTTTTAAGAAAATCGTCAAAATGGCCATCATGGTTCATGGCCAGTTGCGGCTCAAAGCCGCTGCGTCGCAGGTTGTTCATCAGATAGCAGCGGTCTGCGACAGGCTGGTACAAACCATCGTTCGACGCTTGTCCGCAAGTTGCGCGCTGGATGCGGATAGCAGCGGGGCCGCTGTACGAAGCGGCGGAATTGAAATGGGTGAACAGGAAGTCGAAGCGCTTCCACAAGGGATGCTGCTCCAGTCCAGCGGCGCGGATATCATCCCAGGACAGAGAGCAAATATGGATGAAGATCACATCGAACGGGACTGCTTCTAAAGGCGGCACGGGAAACGCGACTGATCGGGTCGCCTCCTTTGCGTAAAAATCGCGCAACAATTTAGTCAAGTCAGGCTTCTCGCCCGTGCGGGGAGCTTCTCCCTTTACCGGCGGGGCACCCCCCTCAATTTGAGCGTCGGAATACCCTTGCTTCTGCTGAAAAATAGCCAACAACGCCATACATCCAATCACGATCAAACCCAGTCTGACCCTGGGGGCAATTAACCGATAAGCCACCCATGCGATCACCAGCATGGCGATCACATTAAAGCTGACAAAACGTCCCGCCAGTTCCAGCAGGTAGGCGGTATCAAATTTTGACACCAGCGCTGCCTGCGATAGCGCGCGGCCGAAAGAAGGCAGCCACGAGTCGTAGTAAAGCAGGCCGAGTCCGAGCAAAACTGCCGCCACCTGCTTTACCTTGTGCCATAAGCGGGATTTGGCCGGGATCAGGAGAAACGCCGCGAACGCTAAATTTTCCAGCGGATGAAAACCGATCATGCCCCGCCAAAACAGGAGGAGTTTCACTATAAAATAAAAATCCCACTTACCCAGTGAGACGGGCGCAGGAGTCGGATCGGGCTGGGTCTCCGGGTTCGTCGCGGCGCTACTTTCGGATTGCTGTTCTTTCATCTGCTTGATGAACGGGATTCGCTTTGTTGCTCAGCCTCTGGCTTATATTGCCGGAGCACGGTGAGTTTGAACGTTTTGTGGCGACGATAGGCTCGCCATGTTGCGAGCCAAGCAGGCAGTTGAGAGCAGGCTAATACACCCGAGGCAAATGAGAGTACGACGGTAAAAATCCACATGGTGAGCGTTCCTATTCTTGCGTCGTGCGCAGCAGTAATACATGGGGGACAGCGGTGAACGCGCGACGGCTTGCAGACTGTGTGGGCGCTGTAGCAGCGACGGCTGAACTTATTCTGTGCTCGTCAGCCGAATATAAACTTTCTAGCGCGGAGGCAAAGTCTGCATAGTGTGTTTCGATGGCGCGCCGGTTAAATTCGGCCAATGCAGCCGCAATATCTAGCGTAGACAGGAAGCGTGTTTGATCTGAAAAAATAACCGAAACCGGCAATCGAAACACCCGGTCCAAGGTTGCGCTGATGTCCTGCTCTTCACACGCGGACAGGAAAATATATACGCTTTCTTTATCCGCAGTGAACAAGTCCCCGGAGCGCCGCATCGTGCAGCTACGCAAAGCTTCCAAGACGCCCAGCCCTTCTGTTATGTAAAGCCGGACAAGCGCATTGTGAACCTCCAATGAGCGGGTCAGCTCCATCACCTCGGCCACGACACCCTTAAAGTTTTCCGGCGCCAGATAGCCTGTTTGTGCGACGAAATTGACGCTGGCAGAAGCCTCCTCGAAATTTGCCGGTAACGCGCGTGAAAAAATTTGTCCCTGTATCGATTTCAGCTGGTTCAGCATACGCGCATAACCCATGTCGCTGGGGATCAGCAAGTTAACTCCCACGCTCAACAGCAATAATTCATTGCTGTGCCGGAGCCGCCCACCCGCCTTTTTGACAGCAATCTTGATGTACGGGCCGACCAAGCGTCTGAGCTTAAAAATATGGTGCGCAAGTTGTTCTATGGGTGAACCCACGTTGTAGTGAAAAACCACGGTACAGGCGTGCGCTGAAGAGAGTGCGACGCACATCTGCTCGGTCGTGTCGAACAATCTCCAACCGATAGGCGCCGTGCGCCCCTCGGGCAAAACCGCGCGCATGGCAAATACATCGTCTTCGTCCAGCGGGGTGTCTGCGGCATCGATGCTCGAGGTGTCGCGTTCAACCACCCAGCAATTACCTTCACTATTCGAATTCAGGCGAAATGATTTATGCGTCAGGAGCCCTGCGTGGGCAAACCAGTAGAAGACATCATAGCGCGCTTCGTCTGCCGACTTGCGCAAGCGCGCAAGTCCCGAAAATCGGTGCGCCATACGCTGAAATTCGGCTTTATGGCTAGGCTCACCCGGACGCCGTGGGCACATCCACAACACCGTACATCCGCTGCGTTCAGCCCACTGTTGCCAAGCCGTTACATCGGTGTCCCAAGTTTCGCGGGTTGCCTGTTCGATGAACCGGCCCACTCCTTCGACGATGATCAGGCTGCCTTGCTCCACCCCAAGGAAATCCAGTTCCTGCAACATTCTGTGACACAAGTCATTGCGCTCGCCAGTCTGCGCTTGGAGTATCCGCAGCGTGTCCTTGCGCAGGCATTCCGCAACTTCCTGACGCAATTCTTCGTGTACGCCGAGGTAGGCCGCCGGGGTTGCAGTAATCCAGTTGGCGCGCGCCAAGGCACATGCAGCAAGCAAAGTTTGGCAGACTATTTCCAACCCCAATTCAGCATCGTGCATCAGGACATAGATTCGTCCGCAAGTCATGTTGCCCGCCACATCCGGAATTTTTTTTATGGCTAATACATGCTCTAGCACTTTTTCCTCCATCCTAAAATCGATCTTCATGTGCATGTTTGTTTGCCTATGCCTGCATTAACAGCCGCCCGGTATAGTAGCTGGCAGAAGCTAATAATGGCTGACAGAGACTGACAGCGCATGATGTAAGACGCAAATCCCCCGGATTATTCATTAGAACCAAAACGCCGTTGTAGAGCGAGCCACGCCCGCGACATTTCGATGGATCGCGGGCGTGGCCCACTACAGAGGACAACAATAAAGCCCCTGAAGGGGCTTTATGTTTGGTTTTTCGAAATTAATCGTTGGCAATTTCCAGTCGTTTTTCGATGCGTTGTAATCGCTCTTTGATCGTATCGATTATTGCTTGTTGTCGATATACATCTTCCTGTGTTCCAGCGCTTTCGCCACGCATTCCGGCTATGCCGCTTTCTACTCGTGAAAGTCTGTGTTTGATCTCGCTCATATCGCTTTGACTTTCAGCTCTAAAACTGAGAATGTCGCTTCGAAGTGCTCTTAATTGCTCTAACACTAAATTGTCTACGTTGTCGCTCATAATTTGCCCTTTCAACTTTGATTAAGTCTAACTGTTGACCCGCTTTAAGTAAACCTGTGAACGACTTCTGTCGCGCGCCGACTATACCGATGTCGTTTCCATCGCTAATCTGCAAAACCGCACCTGTGCGAAAACGATTGCCTAGGACAAAATCGCTGGGACAAAATCGCTGCGACAAAAAGGCTGGGGTTGAGCGAAGAAGAATGCCAAGTATTCCTTGACTGTCACGCCGGGCGCATTGCTTCGGTAGAGGAGATGTTGGGCATCACGCCCAAGCCGAAAATTGCGGGGGATATCCCTCTGCAAAAACAAACAATCAAATCGCACCTTGCACCAACCTCAGCAGCACCCGACAAAAGGAGGAAGTGGTCTCCATTTCTGTCTTTCAATATTTAATGGTCGGCAAGCCTGGGGGGCGCCATCTATCCCGATCACGGCAGCGATGAGAAATTGCTGGTCAAGAGTGCCGACATCGCCATGTACCATGCCAAAGGCAGCGGGCGCAATAACGTGAAGCTTTACCAGCCTGATTTGGAGGGCGTCAGCCAGTAACCGTTTATCCCTCGTGCCTTCCTGCGCGAGCCTGATGTCAGATTTTGCCAGCTCAAATTGCAATATATGTTCTAAAATGCGTCTTGGAAAATTTCGGGGAAACCAATGGACGTTCATAGCGATATAGCGGGGCTTTTCTCTAAACTGAGATTTGACTCAAAACAATACCAGGAAATATCCAGTCAACGCAGGTTGGAAGCGAGCAGTTCACGCTGGGCGTTACTGAACGAGATACAGGGTTCAATGCTTTCAGTCCGCGCAACGCCCAAAGCCAAAGACAAAAAGCTGCCCCGATAATGAGGGTTGTTTCTATCACAGGAATAAGCGGCGGCGTTGGCACCACGACTGTGGTGGCCGAACTGGCTGCCACTTTGGTCAGCCGTGGTCGCCGCACCCTAGCGTTCGACTTTTCCCCGCGAAATACACTCCGCTTGCACTTCGGCATGGCTTGGAACGACAGCCACGGCCTTGCCCCGCAAGTGTTGTCTGGCAAGCCTTGGAATGAGGCGGCTTATCGTTGTGAGAATGGGGTGGATTTCCTGCCTTTTGGCAAATGCAATGAGCAGGATGCCGCTAGCTTTTTTCGCTTGCTGCAACAAGACAATGATTGGCTGTCTTCCCGCTTGGGGCAACTGGATGCCGATGACGACACCTGTGTGCTCATCGACTGCCCGGCAACTGGCAGCACGCTTTGCCCGCAAGCACAGGCTCTAGCCGACCTGATTCTCGTGGTTCTGGAAGCGGATACCTTGTCTTATGCCGCGTTTGCAGAGTCTCAAACCGGCGTTGCGCCCGAACATGCGGGGAAGGTCTTCTATCTACTCAACGGCTTCGATCCCACGCGCGAACTGGATCGCGATATCGCTAAGCTGCTGCGTGCTGATCTGGGTCAGCGTTTTTGCCCCGTGACTATCCATCGCGACGAATCCGTGCGCGAGGCGTTAGCCAACAAGCTCAGTCTTGACGCTTACGCCCCATCCAGCCAAGCCGCCGCTGATTTCGCTGCCTTGTCCACTTGGCTGGTTGCCAAGTTGGCCAACGTTGAACGCCCTGCCGCATGACACCAATTCGACCTTTCTCCTCATTGCTGCGGGTGTGTGGCATTGATCCCGGCCAATCGTTCGGACGCTTGTTTCTGTCGATGTTGTTCGTGCTGCCTCGGCACAAACCGGCAGGGTATTACGCAAAGTTTTTCCCGCACGTCAATTTTAAACGTTTGCGCTTGGGCGATCTTATTCGCATCCCGTTGCAACTGATCTGGCTGATTTTGGTTCGTCCCACAGCGCAGGTGAAAGCATCGCAAAAGCAAGAAAATTCATCTTGGTTTGCTCCCTTCAGCTACTTGAATGCCAGGATTCACCTCTGGCTAGATCGCTTGGCCATCAGGTTGCACATCAAGACCGATGAAGACATCAGACAGTTTGAGGAGCTCAGTGAAACGTATGCAAAACACCGCTACTGGGACCGGCCTCTGCTGCGTTATTTGGCCTACGGTATTTCGGGGTCGCTCGCCTTTTTGTGCGTCACCACCCCGTTCAACACCCTGTCGCAACTGGCTTTTGTGACGCTATTGTGGGCCATCGCTTTGATCATCCGGCGTATACCCGGCCAGGTGATTACCTTCTTGCTGATGGTCTTGTCGGTTGCAGCCTCGTCCCGCTATCTCTGGTGGCGCATTAGTTCGACCCTGAATTGGGATAGCTCTTTCGATCTCGCCTGGGGCGTGTTGCTACTGATTGCCGAGATATACACATGGGCCATCCTGATATTCGGCTACATCCAATCGGGTTGGCCGCTGAGGCGCCCGCCCGTTCTGCTGCCCGCAGACACTAAAATTTGGCCCCATGTGGATGTGTTTATTCCGACCTACAACGAACCGATGAAGGTGGTCAAAGCCACCGTTTTTGCGGCGATGGAAATGGACTGGCCGAAAGAGAAGCTCCACATTCACCTGCTCGACGACGGGCGTCGCGAAGAATTTCGCCTGTTTGCTGAACGGGTCGGCATCAACTACATTGCCCGTCCCAGCAACGAGCACGCCAAAGCCGGCAACCTCAATTACGCGATGACCAAGACGAACGCTGAATTCATCAGCATTTTTGATTGCGACCACATCCCCACGCGCTCCTTCCTGCAGATGGGCATGGGCTGGTTCCTGCGCGATCCCAAATTGGCCTTAGTGCAAACGCCGCACCATTTTTATTCGGCGGATCCGTTTGAACGCAACTTGGGGGTGTTCCGCAATGCCCCGAACGAAGGCGAGCTGTTCTATGGGGTGGTGCAGGATGGCAACGACTTGTGGAACGCCACTTTCTTCTGCGGTTCTTGCGCCATCATCAGGCGCGCACCGCTGGAGCAAATCGGAGGTATTGCGGTAGAGACGGTGACCGAAGATGCCCATACCGCCTTAAAGCTGCAACGACTGGGTTACAACTCCGCCTACATCAACCTGACACAGGCTGCAGGCTTGGCCACGGAAAGCCTGTCCGCACATATCGGCCAACGCATTCGTTGGGCACGGGGAATGGCGCAGATATTCCGGCTGGATAACCCCTTTCGGGGTAAAGGGCTGCATTGGACGCAGCGACTCTGTTATGCCAATGCCATGCTGCATTTCTTCAACGGCATTCCGCGACTTATTTTTCTCACCGCGCCACTTGCCTTTCTACTGTTTCATGCCTACGTCATCTACGCCCCCGCGATTTCGGTAGCACTGTATGTGCTGCCCCACATGGCGCATGCCACCATTACCAATTCGCGCACTCAGGGAAAACATCGCAATTCCTTTTGGGCCGAGGTGTATGAAACCGTGCTGGCTTGGTACATCGCCCGCCCCACTTTCGTGGCACTGATCAACCCGCGCATAGGAAAGTTCAACGTGACGGCCAAGGGCGGCGCTGTCGATAGCGAATATTTCGACCTCCCCATCGCTCGGCCCTATCTGACGCTGATCGGTTTGAACATCGCAGGAATGATCGCGGGTATTTGGCTCGTCATCTCAGGCCCTGCGGACGAAATTCCGACACTCGTACTCAATTTGTTGTGGGTTACCTACAACCTCATCATCCTGGGGGCAGCCGCCTCGGTTGCCTTCGAAAGCAAGCAAATTAGAGTGTCGCACCGGGTACTGATGAAGCTCGATGCGGTGCTCCATCTGGCCAATGGCAAACGTATCCGCTGCAAAACTGCGGACTTCTCTGAAGGGGGTGTCGCCTTGGTGCCGGCCGCCATGCCCGAAATCCAGCCCAACGAAACGGTGATGGTGAGCTTATGGCGGGGTAATGAGGAAATTGCATTCCCCGCCCGCATCATTTCCATCGTCCAACAGCAGCTGCGCTTGCAGTGGGAATTGCAGAATCAGGAACAAGAGTCTGCTTTGGTGCAATGCACTTTTGGGCGCGCGGATGCCTGGGTGGATTGGGCCAAGGATCGTCCCGCCGACAAACCCCTGCAAAGCTTGGGTGCTGTCTTAGGCATGGGCTTATTGGGTATTCGTCGGCTCGGCGAATACACGCTCCCGAATTTGGTTTCAGTGACACGCCGCTTTGATGAATTCAATTTTTTCGTGGCCAGCTTCTTGCCACGCTCGCCCAATACTCAAGAAAACATTCCATGAAAAATATAATCCTTGTTCTGCTCTTCATCCTGCTTGGAACCCCATTTTTTGCCGTGGCCAAGGGTGATAAAACAAGATACGACCCCGTTTCACAAAAGACCGAAACAAGCCAGTCTTCCACAAAAAACGATGCGCCACTGCTGGTGCGGCATCTCACGCTGAAACAAATTAGCAACCGCGAAGCACTGAAGCTGCGCGGTGTGGAAGCGACTGATTTTATTACCCTCGGGGTGCGGCGCGATGATTTGATTACCCGTGCGGTATTGCACTTGCGCTACGCTTATTCGCCCTCCCTGATTCCGGGTGAGTCCCACCTTAAAATTCTGATCAATGACGAACTCGTCCAAGTGTTACCTGTGACCAAGGAAAACTTGGGGCGCAATCTTGTCCAGGATATTGAGATCGATCCGCACTTATTTTCCAATCTAACCCGCATCAAATTTGAGTTCATCGGGCACTATTCACACGATTGCGAAGACGGCTTCCACTCAAGTTTATGGATGGAAATCAGCGGGACAAGCCAGCTTGAATTGACGGTACGTCCGCTGGAACTCAAGAATGACCTGGCCCTCTTGCCCGAGCCTTTTTTCAATGCGCGCGATTTCAACAACCAGTTGAATGTGCCGTTTGTTTTTTCTTCCGCCCCCGGCAAAGATACGCTCAATGCCGCCGGCATCGTATCCTCCTGGCTTGGCCAGTTGGCCAGTTGGCGCGGCGCCCGCTTCCCCGCGAAGTTGGACGCACTTCCGGGCGGGCATGCAGTCGTTTTTGTTAGCAACGATGACCGCCCGAGCTTTCTAAAAAACTATCCGAAAATAACCGGCCCGGCGCTGGAAATGATGACCAACCCGGCCGACCGGCGCTCGAAATTGCTGCTGATCCTCGGCCGTAACGGTCAAGACCAAATGATCGCGGCACAAGCACTCGTGCTGGGTAATGCTGCATTGGCAGGTAGCCGCGCATCCATCCAGAGCGTCAAGCAGGTGCCTCACCGCCAGCCCTACGATGCGCCGTTGTGGGTGCGCATGGACCGGCCAATGAAGTTCGGCGAGTTCGTTAAATCGGCACAAGATTTGCAGGTCGCGGGCTATGCCCCACTGCCGATACGCATCCCGTTGCGGGTGCCGCCGGATCTGTTTACCTGGCGCAGCCGGGGTGTGCCGATCGACCTGAAATACCGCTATACGCCTCCGCTCAGCGTTAACGAATCGCGTTTGCGCATGAGCGTCAACGGCGAACTCGTCAAGTCATTCAGCCTCGTGCCCTCGGGTGAAATAGAGAAGAATCGCATCCGCTTGCCGCTAATCGACGACCTGCTGTTTGACCAGTCGGAGGAGTTGCTGCTGCCATCGTTTAAACTGGGCACGCGCAACGAACTGCAATTCCAATTCACCACTGCCCCCCAAAAACAAGGACTGTGCCGGGATGCCATCGTCGAGAATGTACGCAACATGATCGACGCTGACTCGAAGATCGACTTCACCGGATTTCCGCACTACGCGGAAATGCCCAATTTGAATTCCTTCGCCACAGCCGGTTTTCCTTTCACTAAATATGCCGACCTCTCGCAAACCATTGTAGTCTTGGCCGAGCATCCGACCTCTGGCGACATCGAAACGATGCTCACGCTGCTGGGACGCATGGGCGAGTCCACCGGCTACCCCGCCACCCAATTCGGCATTGCCCACGCCAGCGAGAGTGATCGCTTGAAAGATGCCGACCTGCTGGTGATCGGTGCATCCCTAAAACAGGGGCTTCTAGCGCTATGGGCTGACAAACTCCCGGTCGCTATTCACGACGGAACACTGCGCAACAGTCAGCCCAAGCGCAGCGCCAGCCCGCTGTTTGACTGGCTGAATTTCGAGACACATCCCGACACCGCTGTGCTGTCGCAACAAAAGCTTGCGCAAAATGGATCTTTGTCCGCCATTCTTGGATTTGAATCGCCACTTTCAGCCAGACGGAGTGTCGTTGCGGTGCTGTCCACCCAGCCGGAAGGCATTGCCACTGTCATCGATGCGCTCGAACATTCGAACACTGACATCCACGGTAGTGCGGTATTTATCCACCCCAATAAAGTAGAGGGGTTCTTGGTGGGCGAGACTTACTTTATCGGCGAGCTGCCCTTCTTGACAGCCATCTGGTATGCATTGGCGGATCATCCTATTCTCCTCGCCTTCTTCGCCGTGCTGGCTTTACTGGTGTTCGCCTTTGCCCTATGGCGTATGCTCAAGCTGATTGCAGCCAAGCGGCTGCGTGTAGAGGATTGAGACAAATACCGGGTATTTGCCGTGAGTAACATGCGCAACAAACTGTCTCCCCTCGCGTTGGGCTTCATGCTAAATATGGCCTGGATGCCTGTTTATGCTGAAACGGAAAGTGCTTCGATTGCGTCCCCCTTGGTGACGGTCAAAGCCTTTCGCATCACGGGATCGAGGGCATTCTCCGAAGATCGCTTGCGCAAGCTAGTCGAGCACTCCGTTGGTCGGCAACTCACGCACAGCGAACTGCTTGAACTTGCCGATAGCATCACCACCTACTATCAAAAACAAGGATTTCTCCGGGCGCACGCCATTATCCCACCGCAAAGTTTTGCCGATGGCGTGGTGCACTTCGTGGTCACCACCGCGCCCGTCAATGAGTCTCCCAAGCCCGGGCAGCGTGTTATTTCAACGTTAGCGCCGGACGCGAGGGTAGGGTATGGAAGCGGTGATCCAGCCAAAATGTTACTGGAACGTGCACGCTGGTTTGCGGATCGGGATCATGTCGATCTGGCTTTGGAGAGTCTGGACAAGCTACTCAGCGTTGCCCCGAATGATCCCACGGGGCTAGCCATGCGCGCTCAATTCGAGATTCAAAACGGTAAGCCGCAGGAAGCGCAAGTCACGCTTAACGCATTGCGGCGCGTGCAGCCGAGCCACCCCGCAATCTCCCGCGTGGAATCCTTGCTGCATACCGTCGGTCGGGACAAAACCAAGTTGGGTCAGGCACGCGTTTTAGTCAAAGAGGCCGCGTTGCTACAAGATCAGGCTGGCCAACTGCGGGCGCAAGGCAAGGAGCACGAGGCTAACGCTCGCCAAGACCAGAAGGTCAGGTGCTATCAGAAAGCCATCGCTATTTTCCACCAGTTATTTCCGGACGGCCCGCCCAGCGGGGATCTGACGCTGGAATACTGGGCGATGGTTGCCAGCACGCCCCAAGGTTGGGAGCCAGCCCGCAAAGGAATTGCCCGACTGACCAGAGACAATCCGGGCAATCTTCGCTACCGACTGGCTTTGGCAGCACACGAGACCTCACGCCTGCCTCTCCAGCGCCATGCACTGCAAGTCATCATCGACATCAGCAAGGATCCTGACTATTTGAAGCCAGCCCGGCAGGCTTGGCGCAGCGTGATGCTGCGGCTAGCCGATACCCCCGCAGCGCTGCCCTTGTTGCGCGACTATCTGGTCGCCGAACCAAACGATTCAGCTGTGCGGGAGAAACGCGTTGCGATCATCCAGGCGCAGGTGCAACACAGCAGGTTATTGGCCGATCCCAATTATCAAGCCCAAAATGCAGGCCTCGCCCATCTCAATAATGACGAACTGGATGCCGCTGAACCGCTGCTGCAACAGGCAGTGCATGCACGCCCCAAAGATGGCGAGGCAGTCGGCGGCATGGGGTTGCTGCGTTTGCGCCAGGGGCGACACAAGGAGGCAAAGGAATATTTCGAACAAGCGGCGCACCTCAATGGGGATAACAGCAAGAAGTGGAACTCGCTGATCAAGGTCGCCAGTTTCTGGCAACTCGTGGGCGAGGCGCGCGATGCGCGCAAGGCGGGAGATTTCGCGCTGGCCGAAAACAAGCTGAATGCCGCGCTAGACTTGGACCCCAAGCAGGCTGATGCCATTGCGGCCATGGCAAACCTCCAAGCAGGTCGAGGCTTGATTGCTGCCGCAGTGGCCAGCTATCGGCGGGCGCTGTTCATCGATCCATTGAACAGCGCTGCGCTGGAAGGGCTGATCACGCTTTACCGTCAGCAAGGCATGTCGCGTGAAGCACATCAGACCGTTGTCCAGCTGTCTCCAGCCCAGCGCAACGCGCTGGGTGCAACACTCAAGCGCATCGAGGCCGACATGTTGCGCGAGCAGGCCGAGCGCCTGCTCGCGAACGGGCAGCGGGACGAGGCAATCACACGTTTGGAAGCGGCTGTGCAGTTGGATGGCGACGACCCGTGGCTACGTTTTGCGTTGGCAAAATTGTATGCTCAAAATAAGCTCCCGAAACAAGGACGGGCGTTGTTCGACGACCTGCTCGCCCGCCACCCGAATGATGCCGATGCCTTGTACGCATCGGCTCTGTACCAGTCCAATCTGGGAGAGTACGGACATTCATCGGATACTTTGGCGCGCATTCCATCTCCCCTGCGCTCCGTAAAAACATCGATTTTATGGAGCAGGAATCTGCTGCAGCTCGCAAATAGGCGGTTGCAATCTGGACACAAAGACGCGGCCAAACGCTTGCTGCAGGATGCGGAAACCCAAGCCGCCAATGACGAGGAAGCCAGTCTCGAGGTCGCGCTCGCTTGGGGCAAGATGGGCGAGTATCGGCAGGCCGATTCTGTTTTTGAGCGACTTCGAAACGCACATACCCCTCCTTCCGTCCGCTGGCACTTGCGCCATGCCGAATATCTCGCCACGAGTGAATCTACAGAGTTGGGCGCCGAGCTGGATGCGCTCTTGAAAATGCCGCTTTCGCCCGATGAAAGGCAGGCGACGAATGCGTTGCGGGAATCTTTCGTCATCCGCACGGCAAATGCACAGATCGCTTCGGGGCAGCCCGGTCTGGCGCGTCGGACGCTATCTCATTTTTTGGAAGACACGCCGGAGCGCATTCCCTTGTTGCATGTCGAGGCGCAAAGCTATTGGGCGGAGAAGCAGTGGGCGAAGGCCGGCGCAATTTTTGCCCATGTGTTGCAATTGCAGCCGGATGAGATGGATGCCCGGCGCGGCTGGATCGAAACCCGGCTGGCTGCGGGTAACCGCGCCGACGCACTAGCGCAACTGGACAAATGGGCCGCTGACAGCGCAGAGAAAAGCCTCCCTGTCCGGCTGCAACTGGCCGAGCTTTACCTTGCGATGAATGAAACGCAACGGGCTCGGGCGCAACTGGATTCCCTGCTTGTCCTGTATCCCGGCCAACCGCGTGCGCTCAATCTGGCTTGGCAAATCGCCCAGCAGGAAAAGCGTCTGGACGATGAAGTGCGCTACTTGAAGAGTGCGCTCGTCGCCGAACGCGCCCCGGTTTCCGAGGGCGTTTCTGCGAGCCGCGAGGCGTCTGAAGACGTTGGCTTCGAGCCGCTGGGGTCGCCGAAAAAAATCCGGCGCGACTGGAAAGAGAAGAAGCTGGCCGCGCTCATCGACCGCCGCAGCGACTGGCTGTCCGGGGCTACCGACATGCGCAGCCGCAGCGGAACACCCGGCCTGTCGCAATTCAACTCGATCGAGATTCCGCTCGAATACAAGAAACCCTGGCATGAAGATGACGAAGTTTTTTTCAGGACAGACTACGTCAGCCTGGATGCCGGCAGCACCGATCCGACGAGCACAAATTTCGGCAGTATGCGGATGTGCCAACCGAATTGCGCATCAAATTTGCTGGCACAATCAGCACAAGGAGCCGGTTTCACCGCCGGCTACCACAGCGATGTGCTGCGTGCCGATATCGGCGTCACCCCGCTCAATTTTGCAGTGTCAAGCATCGTCGGGGGAGTGCGCCATGACGGCGACATCGGGCAGCTCTCGTATTCGCTCGAAGCCTCGCGCCGCCCGGTTACGGGTAGTTTGCTGTCCTTTGCCGGGACGCGCGACCCCAAATCAGGACAAGTATGGGGAGGCGTTGTCGCGACGGGCGGACGCTTGGGGTTCAGCCTCGACAAGGGCGAGACGTTTGGATTCTGGTCGTCGCTCGGTCTGCATAAGTTGACTGGCAGCAACGTGTTAAGCAATGACCGCTTGCAGCTCATGGCAGGCGGACAGTGGCGTGTCGTCAACGAGGAGAATCGCCTGTTCGCGCTTGGCCTCGGCGGAATGTACTGGAGGCACACCGAAAACGCGGGCGAATACACGTTCGGACACGGCGGCTATTACAGCCCGCAAAGCTACCTTTCCGTGTCGCTGCCCATCACCTATGGGGAACGCTTTCCGCGCTTCTCCTACGAGCTGCGCGGCGCGGTGTCAGTATCGCAATCGCAAACGCAGTCAGCCGCTTACTATCCGACTAATGCTTTATTGCAATTGCAATCAGGAGATCTGGTATATGCGGGTGGTTCGGGTAGCGGTACGGGATATTCGTTGCGCGGTTCATGGGAGTATCAACTCGGCCAACCACTCTTCATTGGCGGGCTGTTGTCCATCGAACGTTCTGATTATTACGCGCCCAATAGGGCTTTGTTCTACTTGCGCTATTCGTTGGACCGGCCCGCCGCGCAGCCGGTGTCCTTGCCGCCCCTGCCCGTCGAGCCCAGCTCGCAGCTTTGAACCCGGATGGTTCGGTCGCCGCAACGCTTGCGGAGGAGGAGGCGAGCCAGCACATGCTGCGATAGCTCGCGCCTTGCGATACGCTATAATGCGCGCCTTTCAAACGCTAGGAGCGAACTATGCCTATCTACGAATACCGTTGCAGTGCCTGCGGTACACAAAAAGATGTCATGCAGAAAATGAGCGATGCGGTGCTGACCACTTGCCCGAGTTGCGCCCAAGAAACTTTTGCCAAGCAGCTTTCCGCTGCAGGCTTCCAGCTCAAAGGCAATGGTTATTACGCCACGGACTTCAAGAATCCGTCTGCGCCTAAGTCCGAGCCAGCGGGGGGTGCTTCGTGTCTTGCCATGAGCGGCAACGCATGAAAAAATATCTGTTTACGGGTTTGCTGGTGTGGGTGCCGCTCGGCATTACTTTCTGGGTGTTAAACCTGGTTATTAGCACGATGGATCAGTCTTTGAAATTGTTGCCTGAGGCTTGGCATGTTCCCGGGTTGGGGGTGGTGCTCACCCTGGCGATTGTGCTGTCCACCGGTTTGCTCGCGCGCAACGTGTTGGGGCAGCAATTGCTGAATATGTGGCACGCGATCTTGCAGCGTATTCCGGTGGTCAACAGCATCTACAACAGCGTCAAGCAAGTCAGCGATACGCTGTTGTCGGATAGCGGCAACGCCTTTGGCAAAGTTTTGCTGGTGCGTTATCCGCATCCGCAGGCATGGTCGCTGGCTTTTCAGACCACGGTGCCGGGCGAGGTGACCCGTGTAATGGACGAGGAGTACGTCGCCGTATTCGTGCCCACCACGCCCAGCCCGGTGAACGGGTTTTATTTCTTTGTGCGCAAAGCCGACACCATCGAGCTGGACATCAAAGTGGATGTGGCTTTCAAGTCCATCATTTCGATGGGCGTGGTGGCATCTCCCCATGATGTGGCGACCAAGCGGGCTGCCGGCAAATAATTTCCCCCTTCGATTTACACTCAACTGAACTGAATAGATTTAACTATGCGAACTCATTATTGCGGACAACTCAACGCTTCTCATCTGGATCAAACCGTCAGCCTGTGCGGCTGGGCGCATCGCCGCCGCGACCACGGCGGGGTGATTTTCATCGACCTGCGCGACCGCGAAGGCCTAGCGCAAGTGGTGTGCAATCCGGATATTGCCGACATGTTCAAGACCGCCGAATCGGTGCGTAGCGAGTTCGTATTGCGTATCACCGGAAAAATTCGTCGTCGTCCCGAGGGGGCTGCCAACAGTAATATCGGTAGCGGTGAGATCGAGCTTGTGTGCCATGAGATCGAAGTGTTGAACGCCGCCGTTACGCCGCCGTTCCAATTGGACGACGAAAACTTATCCGAGAACGTGCGCCTGACGCATCGCGTGATCGACCTGCGCCGCCCGCAAATGCAAAAGAACATGCAGCTGCGCTACAGGACCGCGCGTGCTTTCCGTCGCTTTCTTGACGACAAAGGTTTCATCGATATTGAAACGCCGATGCTCACCAAATCCACGCCGGAAGGCGCACGCGACTACCTCGTGCCGTCGCGCGTGCATGCCGGAGAGTTTTTTGCGTTACCGCAATCGCCGCAGCTTTTTAAACAGCTGCTCATGGTGGCGGGCTTTGACCGTTATTACCAGCTCACCAAATGCTTCCGCGACGAAGACTTGCGTGCTGACCGTCAGCCTGAATTCACCCAGGTGGATGTCGAGACTTCCTTTATGTCGGAAGAGCAGATCATGGTGTTGATGGAAGAGATGATCCGCACCGTGTTCAAGGAAGTACTGGATGTCGCGCTGCCCAACCCGTTCCCGCGCATGAGCCATGCGGAAGCGATGGCACGTTTCGGCTCGGACAAGCCGGATATGCGCGTGACGCTGGAAATCACCGATGTCACCGACGCGGTTAAAGACGTGGCGTTCAAGGTGTTCGCCGGTGTGGCGAACTCCGAGAACGGTCGCGTGGCGGCATTGCGCGTGCCGAACGGCGGCACATTCTCGCGTGGCGAAATCGACGACTACACCAAGTTTGTCACCATCTACGGCGCGAAGGGCTTGGCTTACATCAAGGTCAACGACATCACGCAACTGAACGAGACCGGCCTGCAATCGCCTATCGTGAAGAATCTGCACGAAGCCGCGCTGAAGACTATCATCGAACGCACCGGCGCTCAGAACGGCGACATTATTTTCTTCGGCGCAGACAAGACCAAGATCGTCAACGACGCGCTGGGCGCATTGCGCAGCAAGATCGGCCACGAAAAAGGCTACCTCAATGGCAAAGCATGGGAGCCGTTGTGGGTGGTGGACTTCCCGATGTTTGAATACGACGATGAAGCCAAGCGCTGGAACGCTTGTCACCATCCGTTCACCGCACCCAAAGATGAACATCTGCAATTCCTCGAAACCGATCCCGGCAAGTGTCTGGCCAAGGCCTACGACCTCGCCTTGAACGGCTGGGAAATCGGCGGTGGCTCGGTGCGTATCCACAAAGAAGACGTGCAGAGCAAAGTATTCCGCGCGCTCAACATCGGCGCGGAAGAAGCGCAACTCAAGTTCGGCTTCCTGCTCGACGCGCTGCAATACGGCGCACCGCCGCACGGCGGCTTGGCGTTCGGTCTGGATCGCATCGTCACCATGATGACCGGCTCGGAATCCATTCGCGACGTGATCGCCTTCCCCAAGACCCAGCGTGCGCAATGCCTGCTGACTCAGGCGCCATCAGCGGTGGACGAGAAGCAACTGCGCGAACTGCATATTCGTTTGCGTCAACCTGCGCCGGTCGAAGCAGCCAAGGAATAAGATGCGGCACTTGGCACAAGCACGATGGGGGCTGCTGTTCGGTTTGCTGCTATGTTTGCCGTTCGCGCAGGCGTACAGCCATCATGCGCACGATGCAATTGCCATTTCAACCATCGCCGTCGCCGAGTTGCCCGGTGAAGCCCGCGATACTTTTCATCTCATCAAGCAAGGCGGGCCGTTTCCCTATCCGCGCGATGGTGTCGTGTTCGGTAATCGCGAACACCTCTTACCGCAACAGCCACGCGGCTATTATCGCGAATACACGGTGAAAACGCCGGGAGCGCACAATCGCGGTGCGCGGCGTATCGTCTGCGGTATCGTCCCCGAGTGCTATTACACTGCCGACCATTATCAGACGTTCAAACGCATCAAGGAGTAAGCCATGAGTGAAGATTTATGCGCACGCTTGCAGGATTTGAACGAGGTGGGTGTCTACCGCTTGAGTTGCCCGCTAGCCATGCTGGAGGCGAATGTGGCGCTGTCCGGTTTGACTTTGTTCGAGGTGGGCATTGCGGCGGTGCATAGCAAAGGGGAATTCCTCGCGACTATGGCGCAAGTGCTAGTCGCTCCCGATTGGTTCGGGCACAACTGGGATGCCTTGGTCGATGTGCTGGGTGATCTTTCGTGGCACCCCTCTGCCGGATATGTGCTGTTACTGTGCGGCGGCGATGCGAAGCTGGGGCTGAGCGATGCCGATCATGAAGTCGTGACAAACATCTTCACCGACGCCGTGAGCTATTGGAAGTCGCAGGGCAAGCCGTTTTGGGTGTTTATTGCCGATGGGGCATAAACAACCGGTTTCGGTCTTGGTGGTCATTCATACCGACACACTCGATGTGTTGCTGCTGGAGCGCGCCGATTATCCCGGTTATTGGCAATCGGTGACGGGCAGCCGCGATGGCGAAGAATCGCTGCGCGAGACGGCGATCCGCGAAGTGGGTGAAGAGACTGGACTGGACGCCAATTTGTATACGCTGACGGACTGGCAAGAGCAGAACGTGTATGAAATCTACCCCAAGTGGCAGCATCGCTATCCGCCCGGTACCACGCACAACACCGAGCATGTATTCGCCCTGCAACTCCCGCAACAGGTCGCCATACAGCTTGCGCCGCGCGAACACCTGAGCTACCAGTGGTTGCCTTGGAACGAGGCGGCGGATAAAGTTTTTTCGCCAAGCAACCGGGCGGCGATTCTCGAATTATCCGAAAGAGTACGTCATGTCTGAACCGAAAATTTCTATTGCCTACGAACACCCTGATGCCGCGCAGACCAGTTGCAGTACGGTACACGTCTGGGCGAAAAAGCCGCGTGAGCCGGAAGTAGACGAGAAAGTCGAGCTGATTGCGCGCATCAAGCGCATGTTGAAAGAACGGGATGCTGTGCTGCTGGCGCACTACTACGTGCATCCCGACTTGCAGGACCTGGCGGAAGCCACCGGCGGCATCGTGTCCGACTCGCTGGGCATGGCCAACTTCGGCCACCAGCATCCGGCTAAAACCATTGTGGTGGCGGGGGTGCGCTTTATGGGCGAGACGGCGAAAATTTTAAATCCGGAAAAGCGCGTGCTGATGCCCGACTTGGAGGCGGAATGCTCGCTCGATCTCGGTTGTCCGATAGACGAATTCGCCGCGTTCTGCGACGCGCATCCCGACCGCATCGTGGTGGTGTACGCCAACACCAGCGCGGCGGTGAAGGCGCGTGCCGACTGGATGGTGACCAGCTCTATCGCCTTGCCCGTGGTTAAGCATCTCAAGGAGCAGGGCAAGAAAATATTGTGGGCGCCGGATAGGCACCTCGGCAGTTACGTGCAGGAACAAACGGGCGCGGACATGCTGCTGTGGCAAGGTTCGTGCATCGTGCATGACGAATACAAAACAAAAGAACTTATCGAATTGAAGGCGCAGCACCCGGGCGCGCTGGTGCTGGTGCATCCCGAATCGCCGCGCGCGGTGGTCAAGCTGGCAGACGTGGTCGGTTCCACCACGCAACTCATCAAGGCGGCACAGAATTCCGCTGCGAAAATATTCATCGTGGCTACCGACAACGGCATCCTGCACAAGATGCGCGCGCTGTGTCCGCATAAAATATTCCTCGAAGCGCCCACCGCAGGAGAGGGGGCTACCTGCACCAGTTGCAGCCATTGCCCGTGGATGGCGATGAACGGCCTGCTTAACTTGGCGGAAGTGCTGGAAAACGGCAAGAACGAAATACATGTCGATCCGTCCATCATCCCGCGCGCCGTGCTGCCGATTCAGCGCATGCTGGAATTCGCCAAGCAGATCAATCTGCCGACACGCAATCTGGGTAATGCCTAGCCGGTTGTCGAATAAGTGGCAGCGTTTTAAAAGGCGTTGTTTTTTACTCAAGTATGCACAGGCCGCTTAAAAGTATTGTGGGCTGGCTTTGCATGGAGTAAATTTCGAGACTGGATGGTTCGTTATTAGGTGATTGGCGGCGAACTCCAAAATTTTTTAACCAAAGGGAGACTGAAATGTTGAGCAAAAGAACTTGGGCGGTGATGTTGGCTGGCGTGGCTGTGCTGATGTTGAGCGGCTGTGCTACTGAGGTTAAACGAATAGGGGTTGAAGAGGTTAAGGATCTGTCGGGAAATTGGAATGACACCGACTCGCGTCTGGTGTCGGAGGAGATGATTCGCGATTCGCTATCTACCGGCTGGCTCACCCGTCATGAGCAGAAATCCAAAAAAGCGCCCACGGTTATCGTAGGCAATGTGCGCAATCTTTCTCATGAGCATATCAATACCCGCACTTTTGTCGCCGATCTTGAGCGTGCTTTTGTCAATTCCGGTCGCGTCGATGTGGTCGCATCAAAAACCGAGCGTGAAGGTCTGCGCGAAGAACGTGCCGATATGGATCTGCATGCCAGTGAAGCCAGCCGTAAAGCGGCGGGTAATGAAGCGGGTGCCGATTACATGCTGATGGGATCGATCAATACCATCATCGATGCGGCGGGTGGCGAGCAGATTCGTTTTTATCAGATAGACCTCACCTTGGTCAGCACGGTTGACAATCGCAAGGTTTGGACCGGTCAGAAGAAGCTGAAGAAAGATGTGAAAGATGCAAAGTTTCGCTAACGGTATAGCTGCTTGAGAATTCCCCGGCTTTAGCCGGGGAATTTCGTTGGGTAGATTGACTGCGGGTTGTCGTCGATAACCGGATCGTCGGTAAAATCCAAAAAATTAAATAGGGATGCGAAAAATGGAAAATGTCGTCAGCGGCATGTCAGAAATTTCGGACGGGGCCAAACAAGGGCGCAGTCTATCGCGAGTGTTCTTGGGCTTGGCCGCATTGGCGGTAGTATTGGTGCTGCCGGGTTGCGCCACATACAGCGCGGGCTTTGTCAACGTGGAAAGGGCAACCGCTAATCGTGACTTGGATGGGGCGGTCAAGTCGCTGGATGAACTCAAGCTTACCGGGCCCGATGAAACATTGCATCATCTCAACAAAGGGGTTTTGCTGCGCTTGCAGGGAAAATATGCCGATTCCAACAAGCATTTCGATGCGGCCAAAAGCCTGATGGAAAAGTTGAATGCGATCAGCGTCGTGGAGCAGGCCGCCTCGGTAACGGTGAATGACACGATGAAGGCGTATGAAGGGTTGCCCAGCGAGCAATTGATGGTTTACTCATTCGAGGCGCTTAATTATCTGCAAATGGGCGATATCGATGACGCTGCGGTAGAGGCCAGGCAATTCGATGTGAAGCAGGGATTGATTGTCGAAAAAAACAAGAGCGCCAAGTATCTCTCGGGAGCCTTTGTGCGGTATTTAAATGGCATGGTTTACGAGGCGGTCGGCGAGAGAGATTCCGCGCGCATAGAGATGCAAAAAGCGGTGGATGGTTACAAGGCGCAGAACTCCGGATTCCCGGTTCCGCAGGCGCTCAAAGATGATTTGAGGAGGCTGGAGGCAGGAAAAGCCGCATCCAGCGAGGTGGTCTTCATCCTGCATAACGGACTAGGAGCCTCTGTGGATGAGAATAATATCCGGGTGGTCAATCCTTTTCCGGGCAAAGATGGCCCTGTCATGTTCAGCCTTGCCGTGCCCAAGTTCGTCAAACGTTCGTTGCCTGTCGCTCGCGTGGTGTTGAGTTCGGGTTCAAGCTCCGCCACCTCGGAAGTGGTGGAGGATGTCAACGGCATTGCCGAGAAGAGCTTTAATGATCGCCTGCCGGTCATCATTGCGCGGGGTGTTGCCCGAATGGTGGTGAAAAATGTAGCTGCGCAAGCAGCCAAAAAACAGATGGAAGGCAATGCCTATTCGTCTTTGTTGAACTTTGCCACGGATGTTGCAACCAACGCTTCCGAGAGGGCCGATACGCGCTCTTGGTCGTTGTTGCCGGGCAATATTCAAATGGCGCGATTGTCTTTGCCGGCGGGAAAGCATGATGTGACCGCCACGTATTACAGTGCAAGCGGGAACGTTTTGGATACTCGCGAATTCAAGGATGTCGAAGTCAAGGCGGGCCGGAAGGCGTTTGTTTCCGACTATTTCCTGAACCCGCCTGCCGCAGCTAAAGCGGCGAATTAATTTAGTTGAAGCAATCCCCCGGTTTCGCCGGGGGCAATTAACTTCGGAGGTCAAAATGAGAGTCGTTCGCAATTTCTGTAACTTGCTCTTTATCGCGTTGAGCTTGGTGTTATCCCCGCTTGCATCGGGCGCGCAGCCGAGTTGGGTGTCGGGGGATTCGGCGGAGTATCCCAATGATCAGTATCTGGTCGGGCGCGGCGTAGGCTCGACAGAGGATGAAGCAAAAAATCGCGCGCGCGGCGATCTGGCGACAATTTTTGAAGTGCGCATCGAAGTGGCAACCGCAAACACGACTACCGTTGCCAAGACTGGAAAAAATGAGCAGGTAAGCATGCTTGCGACCCAGCAAGTGTCTGCCAAGACCGATAAGGTGATTAGCGGTATCAATATCGCGAAAACTTGGCGAGACCCGGTAAGCCAGGATTTTCACGCACTCGCAGTGCTTCCGCGAGCACAGGCCAGCGCGAGTTTGCGCGAAGAGTTGGGCAAGATCGATGACGAACTGAAGCAGCGAACAGAAGCCGCCAAAGCAGAAAGTGACCCTCTTCTCAAGATAGCCGCATTGACGCAGGCATTGCAGGCGTCGATCAAGCGCGATGGTTTTCAGGCATCGCTCAAAGTAGTTGATCCGTCCGGGCGCGGTGTTCAGGCACCCGTTTCACAGGCGACTTTGCAGCAGCAGATTGGCGATGCGCTCAGGAAAGTTCGTATCGCCCCGGCCAGTGCTGCGGATGAAGGATCGGCGGAATTTACAACTGCTGTCAAAGGTGGTTTGGCGGCGGCCGGTTTTTTAACGAAGAAATTGGAAGATGCGGATTTGGTGTTGTCGGGATCGTTAAGTATGGTCGATCTGGGACGCAGAGATGGCTGGAACTGGGTGCGAGCTACCCTTGCGGTGACTCTTACCGAGAAGGATTCGGGCCGGGTACGCGGACGCAAATCTTGGCCGGTGAAAGCTTCTGCTCAAGACCCGGCAACAGCGCGTTCACGCGCGATGATCGAGGTCGAGAAACTGTTCAAGCAAGAGCTGCGTTCCACCATCATCGACTTTGCTGTTAATCCGGATAGTTCGAATTGATTTTCATGGCGATGGAGTTTTGTCAGGGTGCGCTAAATATCGCTCTCCATGCTTGAAATATCCATCGCCACCTACAACATCCACAAAGGCTTTTCGCTGTTCAATCGGCGTTTCGTGTTGCATGAGCTGCGCGAGCGTTTGCGCGAGCTGAATGCCGATATCGTGTTCCTGCAAGAGGTGCAGGGCGCGCATTTTCGTGATGTTCATCGAGAGGCCGGACATGCGCATCCCCAGCACGAATTTCTGGCGCACGAGATATGGCCGCACCACGCCTACGGCAAAAACTCGGTGTACGACGCCGGACATCATGGCAACGCCATCCTCAGCCGTTATCCGATACTGAGTTGGCACAATCAGGATATTTCGGCGCATCGCTTCGAGAATCGCGGCGTTCTGCATTGCGAATTGGCGCTGCCACGGAGCGGCGTCGGACTGCATTGCCTGTGCGTGCATTTGGGGCTGTCTGCTCGCGGTCGCAGCCAGCAGTTCACCGCTTTGGTCGAGCGCATCCGGCGCCTAGTCCCGGATGATGCGCCGCTCATCATCGCGGGCGATTTCAACGATTGGAACAATCGCGCCCGATCCTTGCTGGCGCAGGAGTTGGGTCTGCGCGAAGTATTCGAGGTTGGGGGCGGCGCACTGGCGCGCAGCTACCCCGCAGGTTTTCCCATATTGCGTTTGGACCGCATTTATGTGCGCGGGCTGAACGTGAAGGGCGCCTCTGTACATGCCAAATATCCGTGGAACAAGATTTCGGATCATGCCGCGCTTTCCGCGAATTTGAGCTTGCCATGAGCAGCGTGCATGAGGTGTCCGGTCACCGGCTCACGCTGTTGCACAATGGCGTAGAGTATTTTCCGCGCTTGCTGGCCGCGATCCACGCGGCGCGGCATTCTGTCTATCTCGAAGCTTACATCTTTGCTGCTGACGAGAGCGGGCGCCTGCTTAAAGACGCGTTGAAGAGCGCTGCCGCCCGCGAGGTGGACGTGCATGTGTTGCTGGACGGGTTCGGCTCGGCTGATTTTCCTGCCGTATGGTTGGACGAGATGCGCGGGCTCGGCGTGAAGGTGTTGTGGTTCCGCCCGGAATTGACGCGGTATCGCATGTTCCGCCAACGCTTGCGGCGCTTGCATCGCAAGCTGGTGCTAATAGACGGGCGCATCGCTTTTGTCGGGGGCATCAACATCACCGACGACGTGACGGGACAACTGGCCGCGCCGCGTTTGGATTATGCGGTGGAAGTGCAGGGTCCGGTCGTCGCGCAGATCGGCCACTCCATGCGCAAGTTATGGCAACTCGTATCGTGGACCAATTTCCGCAAAAGCGGCAGCCGCGTCGGGCTATTTGTGCGGCAGCGGTCGGTGCAAAAGGAAGTCGTATTTTTGATCCGCGACAATCTGCGCCATCGCCGCGACATCGAGCACGCCTATCTGCGGGCGATCAGCCATGCGCAACACGAGATCATCATCGCCAATGCGTACTTCCTGCCCGGACGTCGTTTTCGGCGCGTGCTGCTGAATGCGGCGCGCAGAGGTGTAAAAGTAGTGCTACTCCTGCAAGGCAAGGTGGAATATCGCTTGCAGCATTACGCCACGCTGGCGCTTTACGATGAGCTGCTGCAAGCCGGAGTTGAGATACACGAATACACGCGCAGCTTTTTGCATGCCAAGGTGGCGGTGGTGGACGGCAAGTGGGCGACGGTCGGCTCTTCCAATATCGACCCTTTCAGTCTGTGGCTGGCGCGCGAGGCGAATCTGGTGGTGCAAGACGAGGACTTTGCCGGAGCACTACGCAAAAATCTGTTGGACGAGATGCAGCGCGGGGCGCACATAGTGAGCCAGTCGGACTGGCATGAACGCAGTCTGTGGGCGCGGATATTGTTGCGCGCAAGTTATGCGCTGGTCAGATTGCTTGCGGGCATGACGGGGTATGCCCGCAAATACGACGATATTTGACCGGGGCGAAGGTCGGTATTGCGGCTCATGGGCATTTATGCGACGATGCGGCGCAATAAAAAGAGACCAGAAAATCGTGTCCATTCTTGAAAGAAAAGTGATGTCCAAGTTAACCGATGTTGTTGCAAAAATGACGCTGGGCAAGTTACTGCTTGTCTTGTCTGTGGTCTCACTGGTGTTCGCTTCCCTTCTAATCTTTGCCGTATCCGGTGTCGTGCGCGACCGTGCGGTACATCGGCTGGCACAAGAAGATGCGCGACAGACATCGCAAATGATCTTCCAGAGCCTGTATTCGGCCATGCGCAAAGGCTGGAGCAAGAGCGAGATCAGGGAGATTGTCGAGCGCCTCAATCTGGCACAGCCGGATATGAAAATTCGGGTGTTTCGCGGGCAGGTGGTGACCGATCAATTTGGCGGGATGAGCGGCGAGCGGCAAGTGATCGCACAAGATGCCGCGTTGGGGCAAGCCTTGCGTGAAGGCAAGGATGCTCTGCTGTTTCCCACGCCCGATACTATCCGCTACCTCTATTCCGTCCTGGCAACACAAGAGTGCCTGGTGTGCCACACAAAATCCCATGTGGGCGCGGTGCATGGCGTGATCGAGGTCACTTACCCGATCAGCGATTTGAAAGTGTCGTTCAATTATGTGCTCAACAGTATCGTCGGCTATACCTTGCTGGTGTTGGTGCTCGTGTTCATTGCGCTGTATTTCAAATTGCGTTATCTGGTCGTCACGCCCTTGGCGACGTTCGTCGATGTGATGCACCGCGTTACGCGAGACATGGATCTTTCGCATCGCGTGACGGGCAAACATTTGATCGTCGAGTTGCGCAGTCTGGCGGAATATTTTAACCACTTGTTGTTCACCGTGCAGGACTACAACAGCAAGCTGGAAGAGTTGTCCATTCGCGACCCACTGACGAGCTTATACAATCGCCGCAAATTCGAGGAGTTCCTCGAATACGAGATCATTCGCGCGGAGCGGCACGGTTATGCGTTCTCCGTCATCATGGTCGATCTGGATAACTTCAAATACATCAACGATACCTACGGCCACCCCATCGGCGACCTCACGCTCAAGGAATTGAGCGGCCTGTTGGCGGGGGAGTTGCGCAAAGGCGATGTATTGGCCCGCCTCGGCGGCGACGAATTCGCACTGTTGCTGCCGCAGACACCGCCGGAGAACGGCTTGTTGGTCGCCAATAAATTGCACGGGAAGTTGTCCGTGCATGATTTTGAATTGCCGGTCGGCAAAATCCGCGTCACCGCAAGTTTCAGCATGGTGAGCTATCCCGAAGATGGCAAGACGCGTGATGCCTTGCACACCGCAATGGATGTGGTGTTATACAAAGCCAAGAAGGGCGGCAAAAATCAGGTGGCGACAGCCGAGTCCGACCAAGACCGCACCATGATGGAAATTTTCAAGCAGGGTGACTTCCTGCGCCGCGCATTGGCGGAAAAACGCGTCGAAGCGTTCTTGCAACCTATTGTCGGCATCAACGGCCACGAAGTGTTTGCCTTCGAAGCGTTGGCGCGAATTCGCGACGGAGAGGTTGTTCTTGCTGCGGGAGAGTTCATCGAAGTGGCCGACGAATTGCGGATGCTGCAAGAGCTGGACTTGGCGGTTTTCAACAGCGGACTACAGCAATTGCGCCGCCTGTCCGAGATACATCCCGAGGCGAAAATGTTCTTTAATCTATCCACCGCCACGTTTAAAGACATCGCATGGATGCGCACCATCCCGGACATTGTCATCGCGCTGGGCATCGATTGCAGTCGCGTCGTGCTGGAGATCACCGAGCGCGAAGCGTTGCACAACATCAGCCAGGTCAAAGAGATCATCGACGAATTGCGTTTGCGCAAGATCGCATTTGCACTGGATGATTTCGGCAGCGGCTTCTCGTCGTTCCTGTACCTCAAATATCTGACCGTGGACTATGTCAAGATCGAGGGAAGCTTCGTGCGCCAGATCGCCATCGACGGGCGCGACCGCATCATGGTCGACCACATCCACCGCATGGCGCATGAATTCGGGCTTAAGACGGTGGCCGAGTTCGTCGAGGATCAGGCGACTGCGGATGTGCTGATCGAATTGGGGGTGGATTATGGGCAGGGCTATCACTTCGGTAGGCCGGAGAGCTGGGGAGGAAAAAAGTCTTAAAGTCAGTAATGCTTCGCGCATAAGAGAAGGTGTAGGGTGCGTTTTATGCACCCTACTTTTGACCGTACTGCACGGATGCTTGTAAGTGGATGGAACAAGAAGGGCTAAATAAATTTGAGGTTCACCATTCTTTAACTATCGACAACACAAATGCGGTTTTTTTAGCGTATGGCGTAAAAGATATTCCCACCTTGATTTTGCTCGACAAAGGTAAAGATATTTTCCGCACCCAACATATAAGTTAAGTGCGCCAGGGACATCTACTCAATTGAAGATTTTTGCGGAAAAAATTACCCACTGATATTTAATCACGTTCACTATATTTCTGGGTCTCAATAAAGATGAAGATGTTTTGGAGCCCGGTAGGGTGGGTACGCTTCTGTGCCCACGCGGTTTGGTTGCCATGTCGTTACCGCGTGGGCAGACGAAAAACCTGTCTGTCCACCCTACGTGGACGCAACATTTAGAGTAAACGACTATGTCTCGTTATCGCCGCGCAACGGCTGCGGGCTCAAGCTATTTTTTACGGTGGTTGCTTGCCGGCGGCAGCCGATTCTATGTGACGAAGCAATTCGTAACGCATTGCGCGCTGCAATTGCTTCGGTGCGCTCGGCACATCTTTTCGTCATTGATGCTTGGGTATTATTGCCCGACCATTTGCATTGCGTGTGGACATTACCTGAAGGTGATGCCGATTTTCTCACCCGTTGGAGGCTGATTAAACGGGCAGTTTCTTTGGCCTGTAGAGGGAGTTATCGTCGCACCGATTGGGTAACTGCATCAAAACTCAAACACCGCGAATCGACGATATGGCAAAGGCGTTTCTGGGAACATCAAATCCGAGACGATTTAGATTTGCAGCGGCATGTGGATTACATTCATTACAACCCGGTCAAACATGGACATGTTGCGCGTGTGGCGGATTGGCCGTATTCCACATTTCATCGTTATGTGCAGCGAGGGATTTACCCGCCGGACTGGGCGGGTGGCGCAGACGATAGCGGGGATTGGGTGAACCGATTGCGTAGGGTGCATTTCATGCACCATGGTGCGCATAGCGCACCCTGCCGTGGCGCACAGGGTACGTGGATGTGAGTGCATTCATGCACCAAGCTATATTGGAAGAGGCTCCAATAGTATTTTCCAATCCAGAGATGAGCCTGAGCGAAGAGGGTTGTGAGATGTATG
>CAZHIC010000002.1:0-91068 GCA_964532405.1 uncultured Gallionellaceae bacterium
TTCTCGATGACCTGTTCGATAATTTATTTAGGGTGATTTTTAGAGATGCCCATAACTTCAAGCAAAATTGAGTCGTCTGGTCTGGCGCTATCCAATGCAACATCAGGAACATCACCGGGCGAAGCGGCAACATGGGATGAAAAGGTTAATGTCACATTTGCGTGCGAAGTATTTTTTACTTGAAGCTGTTCGCCATCACTCAATATGATCTGACGAAAATATGAATTAGTACTTCGCGCTCGTTTTGATCGGCGACTATTTCCGTCAGCTTTCAGCTTATCGATTTCGTTTTGCACCGCGCGAGGAATAATTAGCTGAACATGCTTTGCATTAGAGACCTCATCCCAAGGAAGATCGCTTATGTCTCGGCATTGAAGAAATAAATTTGTATCGACGAAGAAATATTTCATTCACCTCTCCACTTAATGCGCCTCATCCCAATTCGCCCCCTCGCCCATCCCCACCTCCAGCGGCACCTTCAACTCCGCGACATTGCACATCAGCTCGCGCACTTTCTCTTTCACAAGTTGCAATTCCGCCTGCGGCACTTCGAGTACCAGTTCGTCATGCACCTGCATGATGAGTTTAGTTTGTAGTTTTTCTTTTTCCAGCCAATCCTGCACTTTGACCATCGCGAGCTTAATCAAATCCGCCGCCGTGCCTTGCATCGGGGCGTTGATGGCGGCGCGCTCGGCGGCTTGTCTTCGCATGCCGTTTGCGCCATTGATTTCGGGTAACCACAAGCGGCGACCGAACCATGTCTCGACGTAGCCGAAGCGTTTCGCCTGTTCGCGGGTTTCGTCCATGTAGCGTTTTACGCCGGGGTAGCGGGCGAAGTAGAGGTCGATGTATTGCTTGGCGGCACTGTTTTCGATGTTGAGTTGGCTGGCGAGGCCGTAGGCGGACATGCCGTAGATGAGGCCGAAGTTGATGACTTTTGCGTAGCGGCGTTGTTCGCTGGTGACGGCGTCCAGCGTGGCACCGAATACTTCGGCGGCGGTGGCGCGGTGGATGTCTTCGCCGTTGGCAAAGGCGCGCAGCAGGCCTTCGTCGCCGGAGAGGTGCGCCATGATGCGCAGCTCGATTTGCGAATAGTCGGCGGAGACAATGCGGCTGCCTTGCGGCGCGATGAAGGCTTCGCGGATGCGGCGGCCTTCGGCGGTGCGCACGGGGATGTTTTGCAAATTAGGATCGCTGGAAGCCAAGCGCCCCGTGACCGCCACGGCTTGCGAGTAGCTGGTGTGGACGCGCCCGGTTCTACTATTCACCATCTTGGGCAATTTGTCGGTGTAGGTGGATTTGAGCTTTGCGATGCCGCGATGCTCAAGCAATATCTTCGGCAAGGGGTAATCCAGCGCCAATTCTTGCAGCACTTCTTCGTCGGTGGAGGGTGTGCCGCTCGGTGTTTTCTTTTTCACTGGCAGGCCGAGTTTGTCGAACAAAATTTCCTGAATCTGTTTCGGCGAATTCAAGTTGAACGGTTGCCCTGCCGCCTCGAATGCCTGCTTTTCGATGGACATCAACTTCTCGCCCAGCTCGTGGCTTTGTCGCGACAGCTTACTGCTGTCGATCAGAACGCCGTTGCGCTCCATCTTGAACAGTGCTTCGCGCGCGGGCATTTCGATGTCGCGATACACATAAGCCAAACGCCCCTGCAATTGCGGCGACAGCGTCTGATGCAATTGCAAAGTGATGTCGGCATCTTCGGCGGCGTATTTGGTGGCGGTGTCGAGATCGACCTGGTCGAAGCCGATCTGCTTCGCGCCTTTGCCCACCACTTCGGCGTAGCTGATGGTATTCATGCCGAGATGCCGCAACGCGAGATTGCCCATGTCGTGCGGTTTGTGGCTTTCCAGCACGTAGGATTGCAGCAGCGTGTCTTCGGCGACGCCTGCTAACGCGATACCGTGATTGGCGAAAAGGTGCTGGTCGTATTTTAGATTCTGGCCGAGCTTTTTATGCTGCGCGCTTTCCAGCCAGTGCTTGAGTTTTTTCAGCGCGTGTTCGCGGTTCAACTGATCCGGCGCACCGGGGTAGTGATGCGCGAGTGGCAGATAAACGGCGTGATGCGCTTCGATGGAAAATGAAATGCCGACGAGTTGCTCGTTCATCACGTCGAGGCCGGTGGTCTCGGTGTCGATGCTTACCAGCGGGGCGTGCATGATCTTTTCTATCCATGCGTCGAGCTGGACATCGGTGAGGATGGCTTCGTAGTTAGAGGTGTCGTTGCTGAATAAATCACCATTCCCTCCCCCTTGCAGGGGGAGGGAATGGGAGGGGGTAGAAACTTTGCGCGATTCACCCCCATCCCAGCCTTCCCCCTGTGAGGGGGAAGGAGTATTGGTAGTGCCCTTTCCGCTCTCCAGTTCGCGCAGCCAGCTCTTAAAGCCAAACTGCTCCAGCAAACCGCGCAGCTTCGCCGTGCCCTGTGCAGGTGCCGCGAGTTGGTCGAAGCGCACGGGCAATTCGACATCGCATTTCACTGTCACTAAGCGCCGACCTTGCGGCAACCAGTCCAGCGCGGCGCGCAGGTTTTCTCCGACCACGCCGCCCACTTCGCCAGCGTGCGCTACCAAATTATCCAGCGTGCCGTATTGGGTGAGCCATTTCACGGCGGTCTTGGGGCCGCACTTGGTGACGCCGGGCACGTTGTCCACGGTGTCACCGACCAGCGTCAAATAATCCACGATGCGTTCGGGCGGCACGCCGAATTTGGCAAGCACGCCCGCTTCGTCCAGCGTTTCGTTGCTCATGGTGTTGATAAGCTGCACCTGCGGATTGACCAATTGCGTGAGGTCTTTGTCGCCGGTGGAGACGATACAGCGCGCGCCGCTCTGCGTGGCCTGTTGCGAGAGCGTGCCGATCACATCGTCGGCTTCCACGCCGTCTATCATCAGGATGTTCCAACCATAAGCGGCGACGGCTTCGTGCAGCGGCTCGATCTGCGCGCGCAGGTCGTCGGGCATAGAGGGGCGATGCGCTTTGTATTCGGGATACCAGTCGTCGCGGAAGGTTTTGCCTTTGGCGTCGAATACGCAGGCGCTATAATCCGCCGGGTAGTCTTTTTGCAAACGCCGCAGCATGTTGAGCACGCCTTGTATCGCGCCAGTCGGCAGACCGTTCGGGCTGCGTAAATCGGGCATCGCATGGAAAGCCCGATACAGGTAAGATGAGCCATCGACTAACAGCAGTGTTTTCATTATTTTTTGAGAGTTTGAGATGAACAGCCAATCCAAAATACCTCACTCGCATTTACCCGAGTTAACCCAGTCGAAGGAGGCATGGCGCGTGTTCGGCATTATGTCAGAATTCGTGTCGGCCACCGAACGCCTGCAAGACATTCAGCCCGCCGTGAGCATCTTCGGCAGTGCGCGCACGCCGCACGACCATCCCTATTACAAGCTCACCGAAGAAATCGCACGCATGCTTTCCGATGCCGGATTTTCGGTGATTTCGGGCGGCGGCCCCGGCATTATGGAAGCGGCGAACAAGGGCGCGTTCTACGGCAAGTCGCCCAGCGTGGGTCTGAATATCCAGCTACCACATGAGCAGCACGGCAATCCCTATCAAAATATCAGCCAGACTTTTCAGCACTTCTTCACGCGCAAAGTGATGTTCGTGAAGTTTGCCAGCGCCTATGTGGTGATGCCCGGCGGCTTCGGCACGCTGGACGAATTGATGGAGGCGCTGACGCTGGTGCAGACAGGGAAGACGCGGCGCATGCCGATCATTTTGGTGGGCAGCAAGTTCTGGGGCGGCATGCTCGACTGGATCAAAACCAGCTTGTTGGAAGAAAAAATGATCAGCGCGGAAGACCTGGACCTGATCCGTATCATCGACGAGCCCGCACAAGTGGTCAGCGCCATATTCGAGCATTACGAGACGCGCGGCTTCGAACCTTCCGCCTCCGAGCGCGAAATGCAGTTGAACCTATAACGCGAAATCGACGCGTAGCCTGTTAAAATAGCACTACTTATTATCTCGGAATCCACACCATGCGTTTCTTTGCTTTGTTGTTACTCGCCTGTCTGAGCGCAGGCGCTTATGCGGAACAACCTCCCGCCATGAAATCGGCGCCCCCTCCTCCCGCTTTCGACCAGAGCGAAGCAGTGGATGAACCGCAAGTCACCATTACCAAACAAACCGAGCAGACCGTCGAAGAATTCCGTTCCCACGGCAAACTGTACATGATCAAGATCACGCCCAGCCACGGCAAGCCTTACTATCTGATAGACGACCGGGGCGACGGCAAATTCGCGCGCCAAGAGAGTCTGGATTCCGGCCTGCGCGTACCGACCTGGATCATCCACAAATTCTGATATAGGTTCCCGGCATGGCAGTTTTCACTCGCGTCACCGAAGCGGACATCACCGCTTGGCTGAATAATTATTCGCTCGGCACCTTGCTCGAATTGCAGGGCATCGCTTCGGGCATCGAAAACACCAACTACTTCGTCACCACCAGCAACGGTCGTTTCGTGCTGACGCTGTTTGAAAAACTCACCGCAGACGAGCTACCGTTTTATCTCAACCTGATGGCGCATCTCGCGCGCCACGGCATCCCTTGCCCCAGCCCGGTTGCGGATAAAAATAATCGCTTCTTGGGTGAGCTGAACGGCAAGCCTGCCTGCATCGTGAGCCGCTTGCCCGGCAAGTCGGTCACGCAACCCACCGCTGCCAACTGCGCTGCCGTCGGTGCCATGCTCGGACAGATGCACGGTGCCGGACAAAGCTTCGGCGATACGATGCCGAATCCGTGCGGCACGGCATGGCGCGCCGCCACCGCGCAGCGGGTATCGAAATTCCTGTGCGCTGAGGATGCCGCCTTGCTGGATGCCGAAGTCGCGTATCACAAGCAAAATACGCTGGATGCTCTACCGCGCGGGGTGATCCATGCCGACCTGTTCCGCGACAACGTTTTGCTCGACGGCGAGCGCGTGGGCGGCTTGATCGATTTCTATTTTGCCTGCAACGACTGCCTGCTCTACGATGTTGCCATCACCGTGAACGATTGGTGTGTCGCGGCGGATGGCGTACTGGATAGCAGACGCACCCATGCTTTTCTGCGGGCTTATCATGCAGCGCGCCCTTTCACCGCACAGGAAGCGGCAAGCTGGCCGACCGCGTTGCGCGTTGCCGCACTGCGTTTTTGGACCTCGCGCCTGTTCGACTTGCATCTGCCGCGCGAGGGCGAGATTGTGAACACCCACAACCCCGAGCAATTCAAACACATACTTCAGCGACACATCGCTACAGGCTCTAACACAGTCTGGCTCTAAATCAGGATAAGCACATGGACGCAAAAAAACTGTCAGCTGGAACAGGCTGGCTATGGATCAAACAGGGTATCTACCTGTTCAAGAAAAGTCCCATCCTGTGGGTGGTTCTCACCGCCATCGCCATCGTCGGATTGATCGGCATTGCCAGCATCCCCGTCGTCGGCGACCCGCTCGCCACCCTGCTTTTCCCGGTGATCTTTTCCGGTTTGTTGTGGGGATGCCATGCATTGGAACACGACGAAGAGTTGGAACTCGCGCATCTGTTCGCCGGATTCCAGCGCAACACGCAACAACTGATAACCCTAGGCGGGCTTAATCTGGTTGGTCAGTTATTGATCTTCGGCGTGATGATGCTGACGGGCGGTACTGCATTGGTCGATATTTTGATGAGCGGCACCCCGACAGATGATCCTGCTGTGTTCGCTCAGGCGACGACGGGTGCGGGTTTCGCCATTCTGCTGGGCTTCACCCTGTTCAGCGTGCTGCTGATGGCAACCCAATTCGCGCCGATGCTGGTGACTTTCGACAAACTTTCGCCGATTGCGGCGCTAAAAGCCAGCCTGCGCAGCTGCTGGCGCAACCTTATTCCGCTGTCGGTTTACGGCGCGATGATGATGCTGTTCGCCATCGCCGCTTCGCTGCCGATGATGCTGGGCTGGTTCATTCTGTTACCCATCATGGTCACCTCGATCTATGCCGCTTATCGCGGCATCTTTCCGCCCCCGGAGCAACCGGTCGCGGCAGCCAATGATGAAGCATCAGTCGGCCACGACGAGCAACCCCCTTTATAAACTCAGCTTTGCTGGAATTCTTCGTAGGCGCGCAACACTTCCGCCGCATACATCAGCGACGGGCCTCCGCCCATATACACAGACACCGCCAGCATCTCGTTGACCTGCTCGCGCGTCGCGCCCATGCGCACCAATGTACGCACGTGATAGCCAATACAGCCGTCGCAGCGTGTTGAAACCGCAATCGCGGTGGCGATCAGCTCCTTGTTCAGTGCAGACAACACGCCCTCTTCCATCGCCGATTTAGCCATCGCATCAAAGCCTGCCATCGGTGCGGCGACTTCTTTGCGGAATGGGCCCAATGCTTTGCTGATGTCCTGCGTGATGGTTTTAAATGACTTGCTCATGGGATACCTCTCCGAATAAATTTGAATATTAGATTACTCTAATATTCAAATTCCATCAAGGCAAGTTTTCTTATATCGCTTCCAGCTTGGCGTATTCCAGCGCCAGCCATTTGCTGCCCGCGCGCTTGAAGTTGATCTGCACGCGCCCCTGATTGCCGCCGCCTTCGGTATCGGTCACCACGCCCTCGCCGAATTTCTGGTGGAACACGCGCTGGCCGATGCGCCACATTGCGTCGGGCGCGGGCTGGGGCTTTGCTGCAACCGGGCTGGCGGCGAACGCGGCGTTATAGCTATGAGTCTCGTAGATGCTGTTGCCAAATGTCTTGCGCGGCGCAGCGGTGAAGCGCGGCGTGATCCAATGCAGCAACTCCTCCGGCAGCTCGCGCAAGAAGCTGGACACCATGCTGTAATTCGTTTGCCCGTGTAGCATCCGGCTCTGCGCAAAGGTGAGATACAACCTGCGCCGCGCGCGCGTGATCGCCACATACATCAGGCGGCGCTCCTCATCCAAGCCGCCGTCCACGTTCTGGCTGTTCTGGTGCGGGAACAAACCTTCTTCCAGCCCGGTGATGAACACGGTGTGAAATTCCAAGCCTTTCGCCGCATGCACCGTCATCAGGTGCAGCGCATCTTCGCTATCGCCCGCCTGATGCTCGCCCGACTCCAGCGAGGCATGGGTGAGGAAGGCGGTGAGGCTATCGTCTTCGTTCTCATGCACGAACAACGTGGCTGCGTTAATCAATTCATTCAAGTTCTCCAGCCGTTCTTCCGCTTCGCGTTTTTTCGCGCCGGTTTCGTTCTGGTAATGCGCCACCAGCCCGCTGTGTTGCAGCACATGATCCATGATCTCCGGCAAGGGCAAATCTTTCGTGGCGCTGCGCAGTGATTCGATCAGCCCGACGAAAGCCGTGACCTTGCCGCCCGCGCGCGCCGCCGCATCCCACAGCGTGGTCGAATTCATCTTCGCGGCTTCCTGCAACTGTTCGATGCTGCGCGCGCCGATGCCGCGCGTGGGGAAGTTGATGATGCGCAACAGCGCGTTGTCGTCGTCGGTATTCTCCATCAAACGCAGATACGCCAAAGTGTGTTTGATCTCCTGCCGCTCGAAAAAGCGCAGCCCGCCGTACACGCGATACGACAGCCCGGCGGAAACCAGCGCGTGTTCCAGCACGCGCGACTGCGCGTTGGAACGGTACAGCAGCGCCATCTCGGTGAGGTTCACGCCCTCGCGTTTGAGCTGCTGAATTTCTTCGACGATGAACTTGGCCTCGTCCACATCCGTCGCCGCCTCGTACACGCGTAACTGTTCGCCGCCGCTCTCGGATGTCCACAGGTTTTTGCCGAGGCGGTTGCGGTTGTTGCTGATGAGCGCATTGGCCGCGTCGAGAATATTGCCGTGCGAGCGGTAGTTCTGCTCCAGCTTGATGACGCTCTCGACATGGAAGTCGCGCAGCAACTCCTGCATATTGCCCACGTTCGCGCCGCGAAACGCGTAGATGGACTGGTCGTCGTCGCCCACCGCAAAGATTGAAGATTGCCCTTCACGTTCGCCTCCTCTCCCCATGGGAGAGGATTGAGGTGAGGGCGAGCCCGCCAACAGCTTCAGCCAGCGGTATTGCAACGGGTTGGTATCCTGAAACTCGTCCACCAGAATGTGCTTGAAGCGCTCCTGATAATGCTCGCGCAGCTGCTGGTTGCGCGACAACAGCTCGTAGCAGCGCAACAACAGCTCGGAAAAATCCACCACACCTTCGCGCTGGCACTGCGCGTCGTAGGCGGCGAACACCTCCACCTTGCGCCGCGTGTAGGGATCAAAGGCTTCCACCTCGTGCGCGCGCAACCCCTGCTCCTTGCTGCCGCTGATGAAATTTTGCAGCTCGCGCGGCGGATATTTTTCATCATCCACATTCAGCTCCTTCATGCGCCGCTTGATGGCAGCGAGCTGATCGCCACTATCCAAAATCTGAAAAGTCTGCGGCAGATTCGCCTCGCGGTAATGCGCGCGCAGCAAACGGTTGCACAGCCCGTGAAAGGTGCCGATCCACATGCCGCGCGTATTGATGGGCAGCATCGCCGACAGACGCGTCACCATCTCCTTCGCCGCCTTGTTGGTAAACGTCACCGCGAGGATGCCGTGCGGCGAAACCTGCCCGGTGCTGATGAGATAAGCGATGCGCGTGGTCAGCACGCGCGTCTTGCCGCTGCCCGCCCCGGCCAGGATCAGCGCGGATTGGGCGGGCAGCTCGACGGCGGCACGTTGTTCGGGATTGAGGCCTTGGAGCAGATTCATCGTTTTTCCAAAAAAAACGGGGAATCAAGCACTGCCTGATTCCCCGCCTTGCTATTGCGCTTCCTATTACTTCTTCTTGTTCTGGATCAGGTCGTGCATGATCGGAGCCAGAATCACTTCCATCGCCATGCTCATCTTGCCACCGGGAACCACGATGGTGTTGGGACGGGACATGAATGAGTCATGGATCATGTCAAGCAGGTAGGGGAAGTCCACACCCTTCGGATTGCGGAAGCGCACGACCACGAAGCTTTCATCGGGTGTCGGGATGTCGCGCGCGATGAACGGGTTGGAGGTATCCACCGTTGAAACGCGCTGGAAGTTGATGTCGGTATAAGTGAATTGCGGCGTGATGAAGTTGATGTAGTCCGGCATGCGACGCATGATGGTGTCTACTGTCGCTTCGGCGGAATATCCGCGCTCGGCTTTGTCGCGATGAATCTTCTGAATCCATTCCAAGTTCACGATCGGCACGACGCCGATGCTCAAATCCACATGTTGCGCGGCGTTTACTTTGTCCGTTTTGATCATGCCATGCAGACCTTCGTAAAACAGCAGGTCTGAATTGGCTTCGATGTCTTCCCAAGGTGTGAACAAACCGGGTTTCAGATCGGTGAGACCGAAGTGTTTGTTGTGCTCGACGGCTTCGGGTTCGCTATGCACGTAGTAACGGCGTTTGCACATGCCGGTCTCGCCGTATTGCTTGAACATTTCTTCGATCTTGTCGAAGTGGTTCGCTTCGGGGCCGAAATGGCTGAAAGTATTGTGGCCCGCCTTGGCCGCATCTGCTGCTGCCGCGCGGAATGCCATGCGATCCAGGCTGTGCAGGCTGTCGCCCTCGATCACCGCCGCATTGATGTGCTCGCGGCGGAAAATAGTATCGAAAGCGCGTTTCGCAGTGGTGGTGCCTGCGCCGGACGAGCCTGTTACTGCAATAACGGGGTGTTTGCGTGACATAGTGAATCTCTCCTGAAGGATGGTGAAAATTTATTTTTTGGCATTCTAGCAGAACACCTTCGATGCCGCTAACGCGACACGGCTGGCGAGTCGATACCCATCTTTCCAGTCAGTTCCCGTGCCAATGCTGCGGCCTCATCACGGCTGGGCAGCTGCATGATGAACAGGCGGTATTTTCCGGCATCTAGCGGCAAGATGCGCGCATCGTACCCTGCGGCACGCAATTCATCGTAGACCACCAGCGTCGCCGCCTCTCCCTCGACGGTTTTTAGATCGACTTTCCACACGCCGCCCGTGCGTGCCGCACCTTGCCCTGCGGCGATTTCAGTTTCTGCCGCCCATTTCTTCAGTTGCTCCATATCTACTTTGGCGACAGGCGCAGGTGCGGCGTTTTTGGGCATCTTGTAGAAACTCAATGGCTCGTCCATCACAAAGGCGGGCTCATCGAGATAATTCACGGATATTTTCCCTTCGATCAGACACACCACGTCTTTGTCGGTCTCCGCCGCTTTTCCCCATACGTCCGTGCCGCGTATTCCGATTGTTGCGCCTGCCACCTTCACCATCACCTCACGTCCGCGCAACTTGGCGACGGCCGACGTGGTAAAGCGAAATGCGCCTTTCAACACATTGAGCGTGGCGCTGAACAAAGGTTGTCCATCGCGTTTTTGCGCGAGTCCGGAAAGCCCCATCCTCGCGTTCTCGCCCAGCTTGATGTCGCTGCCATCCGCCGCTTTAAGCAACACACGCGAGTTTTGTCCGGTAACCAAAATATCGCCGTTACTCAATTCCATCCCCGGGGCAAGCGGCAGACGCTGTGCGCCTCGCTCCACCCAAGCAGGCATCTTTACGCCGCTGACCGACATGTCCGGCGCAGCCCATGCCGAAGTCACCCAGCACAAGGCAATCAACGCAGAGATCAGTTTCATTGCACTCTCCTCCAACAACAATGACGGATATAATACGACCTTATTTTTAGCCACACTGAACTCGAAACCATGCAACAGACTTATTCGCCCAAAGACATCGAAGCCGCTGCCCAACAGCAGTGGGAAAACCAGCAGGCTTTCCGCGCTTCCGATACCAGCGACAAGCCTAAATACTATTGCCTGTCCATGTTCCCTTACCCCTCCGGCAAACTGCACATGGGGCATGTGCGCAACTATACCATCGGCGATGTATTGAGCCGCCACCACCGCATGAAGGGCTTTAACGTGATGCAGCCGATGGGCTGGGACGCGTTCGGCCTGCCCGCCGAGAACGCCGCGATGGCCAACAACGTGCCGCCCGCCGCGTGGACGTATTCCAACATCGACTACATGAAGCAGCAGTTGAAGTCGCTGGGTCTGGGCGTGGATTGGTCGCGCGAAGTCACCACCTGCAAACCGGACTATTACCGCTGGGAACAATGGCTGTTCAACCGCCTGTTCAAAAAAGGCGTCATCTATAAGAAGACCTCCACGGTGAACTGGGACCCGGTGGACAACACCGTACTGGCAAACGAGCAGGTCATCGACGGTCGCGGCTGGCGCTCCGGCGCGCAGGTGGAAAAGCGCGAGATACCGATGTATTTCTTCCGCATCACGCAATATGCCGACGAACTGCTAACCGATTTGGACACGCTCTCCGGCTGGCCGGAGCAGGTGAAGACCATGCAGGCCAACTGGATCGGCAAGAGCTACGGCGTGCGCTTCGCATTTGAGATCCCCGACGAGGTCGGGACTGAGTCCCTCTCTCCCGCTGGTGGGAGAGAGTTAGGAGAGAGGGCTGCGACGAATACCCTCTCCCCCAGCCCCTCTCCCGCAAGCGGGAGAGGGGAGAAAAACTTACTGTGGGTGTACACCACCCGCGCCGACACCATCATGGGAGTAACTTTTGTCGCCGTGGCGGCGGAACATCCGCTGGCCACCTACGCGGCGAAGAAGAATCCGGCGCTCGCCGCCTTTGTCGAAGAATGCAAACACGGCGGCGTGGCCGAAGCCGACATCGCCACCATGGAAAAGAAGGGTATGCCTACTGGCATTTTCGTTGACCATCCACTGACTAGCGAGAAAATCGAGGTCTGGGTTAGCAACTATGTACTGATGGGTTATGGCGAAGGCGCAGTCATGGCAGTACCTGCACATGACGAGCGAGATTTTGAATTCGCAAAGAAATACAGAGCTCAGCTCCCAGCTATTAAGCAAGTAATCGAAAGAGAGGAATTGCTAACCTATCGAGGAGTAAAAAAGCCAGATGGATACATCCCGCCAAGCGGGCCAAGTAACGGCTCGTTAACACCCAACGAGTTTTATGCAGCGAACCAAGACATTGTTCAGCGCCTCACTTTCTCTAGTGATGAATGGAAAGCCCATTACAGTTCGATAAACGGCACTATTTGCGTAAACTCTGGAAGATACGACGGTCTGAATTTTGAGCAAGCGGTGGATGCCATCGCTGCCGACCTCAGCGCCAAAGGCCTGGGCGAAAAGAAAGTCCAATTCCGTCTGCGCGACTGGGGCATCTCGCGCCAGCGCTATTGGGGCTGCCCCATCCCGATCATCCATTGCCCGACTTGCGGCGATGTGTCGGTGCCGGACGATCAACTGCCGGTGAAGTTGCCGGAGAACGTGGTGCCGGACGGCGCGGGTTCGCCGCTGGCGAAGATGCCGGAATTTTACGAATGCACCTGCCCGCAATGCGGCGGCAAAGCGCGGCGCGAGACGGACACCATGGACACCTTCGTGGAGTCGTCGTGGTACTACGCGCGCTACGCCAGCCCGCAATGCGACACTGGCATGGTGGATAAAGCGGCCGCGCAAAAATGGTTGCCGGTGGATCAATACATCGGCGGCATCGAGCACGCAATCCTGCATCTGCTGTATGCGCGCTTCTTCCACAAGCTGATGCGCGACGAAGGTGTGTTTTGCGATGTGGCAGCTACCCACCCCCATCCTAGCCTTCCCCCTGAAGGGGAAGGAACTCCAGCTCCCTCCCTTTCAAGGGGAGGGTTGGGGCGGGGATGGGTTGAAAGCGCGTTTAATCCCTTAAACGAGCCGTTCAAGAATCTGCTCACACAAGGCATGGTGGTCGCCCCCACTTTCTACCGCGATTTGGCGGGGGGCAAAAAACAATGGATTAACCCTGCCGATGTCGAAGTGGAGATGGATGCGAAGGCGCGCCCCATCGGCGCGAAGCTGATTGCCGACGGCAAGCCTGTCGTGATCGGCGGCACGGAGAAAATGTCCAAGTCGAAGAACAACGGCGTTGATCCGCAGGCCATTATCGACGCCTACGGCGCGGACACGGCGCGCCTGTTCATGATGTTCGCCGCGCCGCCCGACCAGCAACTGGAATGGTCGGATGCGGGCGTGGAAGGCTCGTTCCGTTTCTTGCGCCGCATATGGAATCTGTCCGCCGAACTGAATGAACCCGGCAAGGCATTCGGCGATTTCAGCAAGCTGTCTGCCGACGACCAAGCTTTGCGCCGCGACACGCATCTTGCTTTGAAACAAGCCAACTTCGATTTCTCGCGCCACCAGTTCAACACAGTAGTATCCGCCGCAATGAAGATGCTCAACGCTTTGGAAAAAGCCAAGAGTAGCGCCGACCGCACGGTGCTGAGCGAGAGCGTGTCCATCTTGCTGCGCCTGCTCTCGCCCATCACGCCGCACATCACACAAACACTGTGGAAAGAGCTCGGTTACGGCGACGACATCCTCGCCGCACCGTGGCCGGAGGTGGACGAGTCCGCGCTGGAGCAGGACGAGATCGAGCTGATGATTCAGGTGAACGGCAAGCTGCGCGGCAGTCTGCGCGTAGCCAAAGATTTGGACAAGGCGAGCATCGAGCAGCTCGCGCTGGCGCACGAAGCGGTGCTGAGACTACTCGAAGGCGGCGCGGCGAAGAAGGTTATCGTGGTGCCGGGTCGATTGGTCAACGTGGTGATCTGATGCGATGAAAAACTCAATCTACGCTCTTCTGTTCGCGACGACTTTGCTGCTGGCCGCCTGCGGCTTCCACTTGCGCGGACATGGCGGCCAGGCCGTCACTCTAGCTTTCCAAAGCGTCTACCTGAAGGCAGGAGCCGAGACGCCTTTCGTGACTGATCTGCGCAATGCGTTCACCTTCAACAAGGTCGCGGTGAGCGATAGCGCCGAAAAAGCCACGATCACGCTGGAAGTCATTGCCGAATCTTCGGACAAACAGATTCTTTCCCTGTCGGGCGCCGGAAAGGTGCTCGAATTCCAATTGCGCTATCGCGTTTCTCTGCGCGCTTACGACATCCAGTTGAACAGCTGGCTACCCGAAGAAGAGATACTGCTGATGCGCACATTGACCTATGACGACTCGCAAGTGCTCGCCAAGGAGCAGGAAGAGGCATTGCTGTTTAAAGATATGCGCTCCGATGCGGTGGCACAAGCCATGCGCCGCCTGAGCCGCGCCAAACCGGCCAAAACGCCAAACGAACATAGCGAGGGCAACCGGCCTTGATAATGATGCTATCCATGTCCGTTTCCCTCTCCCCAACCCTGATGGAACTACTAGCCATTCGACTAAGCCCGCAAGCGGGCAAGTCGCTGGTTATCTCCCGCAAGCGGGCGAGGGAGCAATCGAATCGCTGCGCGAATTTCTCACTTAGGGCCGAATAATGCGCATCTCTAGCGACGACCTGCCGCGTCACTTGGCCAAAGGCTTGGGGTCGCTGTATGTGATCCACGGCGATGCCCTGCTGCTTGCCATCGAGGCGGCAGACGCCATCCGCATCGCGGCGCGCGAGGCGGGTTACAGCGAACGCGAAGTGCTCATCGCGGAGCAGCATTTCAAATGGGCGGAGTTGCGCAACAGCGCGCAGAGCATGTCGCTGTTCTCCTCGCGCAAAGTGGTCGATCTGCGCATCCCGTCCGGCAAGCCCGGCGTGGAAGGCGCGCAAGCGCTGCAAGACCATTGCGAGAATCTGAACGCGGATACGCTCACGCTCATTTCTTTGCCAAAGCTTGAGAGCACCGCCCTCAAAAGCAAATGGTTCGCCGCGCTGGAACAGCACGGCACGGTCATCAGCGCCGACGAGATTCCCCTTAATGCTCTGCCCGCGTGGATCGCCGCGCGCCTGAAACGCCAGGATCAATCCGCCGATGCCGACACGCTGGCCTTTTTGGCGCAACGCGTGGAAGGCAATCTGCTGGCGGCTTTTCAGGAAATACAAAAACTAGCACTGCTGTTTCCCGCCGGGTCTCTTTCTTTCGAGCAAGTGAAAGACTCGGTGATGGATGTGGCGCGCTACGATATATTCAAACTTTCCGAGGCGATGCTGGCGGGCGATGCGGCGCGCTACGCGCGCATCCTCGAAGGCTTGCAGGCGGAAGGCACGGCCACGGTGCTGATCCTGTGGGGGATATCCGAAGACATCCGCGCGCTGGCGAAAGTCTCGCACGCCATGCAGCAGAGCGGCAATCTCGCGGGCGCCTTGCGCGATGCGCGACTGTGGGGCGTGAAACAGAAACTGGTGGAACGCGCGGTGCGCCGATTTTCGCCGGCATTCGCGGAGCGCGCCTTGCGCCAAGCCGCGCAGATAGACAAGCTGATAAAAGGCTTGCGCAAAGGCGATGTGTGGGACGAGTTGCTGCAACTCGGCGTGCGCTGCGCTAGGGTAGGGGCAAAATGAGCGAGATGTTGCTAGTTATCAGTAACTTTCCCGACCGCGTCTCGGCAGCTTTGGCGGCGGATGCCTTGATTGCGGATCGGATAGCGGCTTGCGTGAACATCTTGGCAGAATGCACCTCGATCTATCGCTGGGAAGGCAAAGTAGAACATGCCCGCGAAGTCCCGCTGCTCATCAAAACCACACGTGCGGCCTATCCGCGCCTGGAAAGCGCGCTGCGCGAATTGCACCCGTATGAACTTCCCGAACTCATTGCTGTCCCTGTAACTGCCGGACTGCCCGCTTATCTCAAGTGGGTGGAACAGGAAACTCAACCAAGGAATACCGAATGATGCGTGTTTTATTGATGCTGTTGCTTTGCCTTTCGCCGTTATCCCACGCGGAAGGATTTCTGGAACGGCTGGGCGGCAACAAGCAGTCCACTTTCCTGCCGCCGGATCAGGCATTTAAGCTAAGCATCGACGCATGCGACAGCAAAACACTGATAGCCAATTTCCAAATCACGCCAGGCTATTATTTATATCGCGGCAAAATCGGTTTCACACTTGCTGACAACAAGGCCAAGATCACCGGCATCGAGCTGCCCAAAGGCGAATCCAAAAACGACCCCAACTTCGGTTTGATCGAGGTTTACCACCACTCTTTTCAGGCGAAGATCGCGCTGGAACAGGCCGATGTGACAAAGCCCGTGACCTTAAATGCAAGTTACCAAGGCTGTAGCGATAAGGGCTTGTGTTACCCGCCCATCGAAAAAAAGATCGTGGTTGAACTGGCGCAATTCGTTTGCAATTCACCCGCCACCGCCGTGAAGCCTGCTGCCGAGAACGAAAACTCGCAAATCGCGAACGTGTTGAAACAGGGCAGCTTCTGGCTGATCGTTTCGTTTTTCTTCGGCGCGGGCTTGTTGCTCGCCTTCACCCCCTGCGTGTTTCCCATGGTGCCTATCCTGTCCGGCATCATCGTCGGACGCGGCCACAAAATCACCCATGCTCACGCCTTTATCCTGTCGCTGGCTTATGTATTGGGGATGGCGCTCACTTACGCGACGGCGGGTATCGCGGCGGGGCTTTCCGGCGAACTGATTTCCAATGCGCTGCAAACTCCGCTGGTGCTGGGCAGCTTCGCCGCCGTGTTCGTGTTGCTGTCGCTGTCCATGTTCGGTTTCTATGAACTGCAATTACCCTCCGCGCTGCAAAATCGGTTGACCGACACCAGCAACAAGCTGCACGGCGGGCATCTCTCCGGCGTGTTCGCGATGGGTGCGCTTTCCGCCATCATCATGAGCCCCTGTGTGGCCGCGCCGATGGCGGGCGCCTTGCTCTATATCAGCAAAACGCACGATGCGGTGCTGGGCGGCACGGCCTTATTCGCGTTGGCACTGGGCATGGGCGCGCCGCTGCTGTTGATCGGCAGCTCGGCCGGGGCGTTGCTGCCCAAAGCCGGGGCGTGGATGGAAGCGGTCAAACGCCTGTTCGGCGTGGTGATGTTGGCGCTCGCCATCTGGATCATCTCCCCCGTCATCCCGGTCGCGGCACAGATGCTGCTGTGGGCGGCGTTATTGATCCTCTCCGCGATCTATCTGCATGCGCTGGATGCGCTGGCGCATAACACCAACGGCTGGCGCAAGCTGGGGAAAGGAGTCGGCATCCTCGCCCTGCTGCTCGGCGTGGCTTATCTCATCGGCGGGCTTTCCGGCGCGCGCGACCTGCTGCGCCCGCTCGGCAACATCGGCCGCAGCACCATTGAAGCGCCTGCCACGTTGCGCTTTGAGCGCGTAAAGAGTGTGGCCGAATTGGACGCGCGCATCGCCCAGGCGCAAGGAAAAATAGTCATGTTGGATTTCTATGCCGACTGGTGCGTGTCCTGCAAAGAGATGGGGCGTTACGCTTTCAGCGATGTGGCGGTGCAAGCCAAACTGAAAGACGCGGTACTATTACAAGCCGACGTCACCGCCAACAATGCGAACGATAAAGCCCTGCTGCAACGCTTCCAGCTGTTCGGCCCGCCCGCCATTTTGTTTTTCGGCACGCAAGGTAACGAGCTGGTCGATTTCCGCGTAACGGGTTATCAAGATGCGCCCCAATTCTTGCACTCATTGCAAAACGCCGGCACATAAACTCCTGCCGACTTATCCGTCAATTCCACCGAAAAGATAGACAAACGCACCCATTTTGCGGCAAACTGCTTCCCATGAAGAACATCCTCGTCCTGCACGGCCCCAACCTCAACCTGCTCGGAACGCGCGAGCCGGAGGTGTATGGCCGTGTCACGTTGGACGAAATTAACGCCACGTTGTCGGCACAAGCGGCAGCGAAAGGCGCAAATCTGGCACATTTCCAGAGCAATGCCGAAGGCGATCTGATCGTTCGCGTGCAGCAGGCGCAGGCGGACAGCACGGAGTTCATCATCATCAACCCGGCGGCTTTCACTCATACCAGCGTGGCGATTCGCGACGCGCTGGCGGCGGTGGCGCTCCCTTTTGTTGAGGTACACCTTTCTAATGTGTTCGCCCGTGAGGCGTTCCGCAAGGAGTCTTATTTTTCCGACATCGCGGTCGGCGTCATCAGCGGCCTGGGCGCAACAGGCTACGAACTCGCACTGCAATTCGCACTACAACATTCTGTAAGGAGCTAAAAAATGGATCTACGCAAACTGAAGACACTGATTGATCTGGTTGAAAATTCGAGCATTGCCGAATTGGAGCTGACTGAAGGCGAAGAGCATGTGCGCATCTCGCGCAATGTCGCGCCGACCCACCAGCAGTTCTATGCCTCCGCTCCACAACAACATATGGCCGCCCCGGCTTCACAAGCCACAGCGGTAGCCGCCGAACCCGCCGCACCGGAAGGCCATGTGATCAAGTCGCCCATGGTGGGAAGCTTCTACCGCGCCGCATCGCCCGGTGCCAAGTCGTTTGTCGACATCGGCCAAACCGTGAATGCGGGCGATACGCTGTGCATCATCGAAGCGATGAAGCTGCTGAACGAGATTGAGGCCGACAAGGGCGGCGTCATCAAAGCCATCCTCGTTGAAAGCGGTCAGCCGGTCGAGTTCGGCCAACCTTTGTTCATCATCGGTTAATTCGCCATGGCCATGTTTCCACGCAAAACAGGCGTTCCGGCAAAGCCTGAGACTCCCGTCATGTTTGAAAAGATTCTGATCGCCAATCGCGGCGAGATCGCGCTGCGTATCCAGCGCGCCTGCCGCGAAATGGGTATCAAGACGGTCGCCGTCCACTCCGAGGCCGACGCCGAAGCCAAATACGTCAAACTGGCAGACGAGTCGGTGTGTATTGGCCCGGCTCCTTCAAACCTAAGTTACCTGAACGTTCCCGCCATCATCAGCGCGGCGGAAGTGACCGACGCGCAAGCGATTCACCCCGGTTACGGCTTTTTGTCCGAGAACGCTGACTTTGCCGAGCGCGTGGAAAAAAGTGGTTTCGTATTCATTGGCCCGCGCGCCGAAACGATCCGCCTGATGGGCGACAAAATCTCCGCCAAGAATGCCATGACCAAAGCGGGCGTGCCTTGCGTGCCGGGTGTGGACGGCGCTTTGCCGGACGACCCGAAAGAGATCATGCGTATCGCCAAATTCATCGGCTATCCGGTCATCATCAAGGCGGCGGGCGGCGGCGGCGGGCGCGGTATGCGCGTGGTGCATACAGAAGCGGCGCTGATCAACGCGGTGACCATGACCAAGACCGAAGCGCAGGCCGCGTTCAACAATCCCATGGTGTACATGGAGAAATTTTTGGAACATCCGCGCCACATCGAAATACAAATACTAGCTGACCAGCACGGTAACGCGGTGTATTTGGGTGAGCGCGACTGCTCGATGCAACGCCGTCACCAGAAGATTCTGGAAGAAGCCCCCGCTCCGCTGCTCAATCCAAAATTGCGCGACAAGATCGGCGAACGCTGCGCCGAGGCTTGCCGCAAGATCGGCTATCGCGGCGCGGGTACGTTCGAGTTTCTATTCGAAAAGGGCGAGTTTTTCTTCATCGAGATGAACACCCGCGTGCAGGTCGAACACCCGGTCACCGAAATGATCACCGGCATCGACATCGTGCAACAGCAGATCCGCATCGCTGCGGGCGAAAAACTGCCGTTCCGCCAAAAAGACATCCAGTTCCGTGGCCACGCAGTCGAATGCCGCATCAATGCGGAACACCCATTCACCTTCGTGCCGTCGCCCGGACGCATCACTTCTTGGCACGTGCCCGGCGGCCCCGGCATCCGCGTGGATTCGCATGTGTACACCAACTATTTCATTCCGCCGCATTACGATTCGATGATCGGCAAGATCATCGCTTACGGCGACACGCGCGATCAGGCCATCGCCCGTATGCGCACCGCGCTGTCGGAAATGGTCGTGGAAGGCATCAACACCAACATTCCGCTGCATCAGGAGTTGATGCAGGATGCCGCTTTTATCCGGGGGGGAACCAACATCCATTATCTGGAACACAAGCTGGCCGAACGCACCAAAGGCAAATAAGGTGTCTTGGCTCACGTTGTCTATACACGCGGATGCGTCTTATGCCGAAGCGTTGAGCGAAGCCCTGCTGGAACACGGCGCGCTGTCGGTGGACATGCTGGACGCGGACGCCGACACACCGGATGAGCAGGCCATTTTCGGCGAGCCGGGCGAACCGACTAGCGCGGTTTGGCAACACAATCTGGTGAACGCCCTATTTACCGCAGAGGCTCCCGTCGCCGACATCCTGCAAGCCAGTTGCGCCAGCCTCGGCATTTCACCCGTCCCTCCGCACACAATCGCCTCGTTGGAAGAAAGCGACTGGGTGCGTCTGACCCAAGCGCAATTCGACCCCATCCGCATTTCGCAACGCCTGTGGATCGTGCCGACCTGGCACACGCCTACCGACCCGTCCGCCATCAACATCGCACTCGACCCCGGCTTGGCTTTCGGCACCGGCAGCCATCCCACCACGCGGCTGTGTCTGCGCTGGCTGGACGGAAATCTGCGCGGCGGCGAGAGCGTACTCGACTACGGCTGCGGCTCCGGCATCCTCGCCATTGCCGCTATGAAGCTTGGGGCTGGCAGTGCTGTCGGCGTGGACGTGGATGCACAGGCGGTGCAGGCCAGTTGCGACAATGCTGCGGCAAATCAAGTGTCGGCAGATTTCCATTTACCGGAAGACGTGACGCTCAGCCAATACGATGTGGTCGTCGCGAACATCCTCACCAATCCCTTGCGTGCGATGGCTCCGCTATTGGCAGGTGCAACCCGATCCGGCGGACGCATCGTACTTTCCGGCGTACTCGGCGAGCAAGCGGAAGACGTGATGCGCATCTATGCGCAATGGTTCGACATGCAGTCTGCCATCATGGAAGACGGTTGGGCTTGTCTTTCCGGCATCAAGAAATGAGTTCGTCTGTCACCCAATGCCCGGAATGTTCCACGCGCTTTCGGGTGACCTCCGAACAGCTTGCGGCATCCGACGGCATAGTGCGCTGCGGACGCTGCAATGCCGTCTTCAATGCCAGCGAATATTTACACGATGACGAACCCAACCCGCAGCTCAGCCTGCCCATTGCGCCGCCGGAAAATGAAACCGTCGTTGCCGAACACTCCATCGACCTATCCGGCCTCGATGAAATAGCTGCGCCTGCCGCCGCAGTCGTCGCCGAAGAACAAACCCTGGCGCAACAAATTGCGTTCCACGACGCAGCGCCTGCCGCTGAAATTACCAAACCGGCACGCAAACCGCGCCGCTGGCCATGGCTAGTCGGCTCGCTGCTATTGCTGTTGATGTTATCGGCACAGGCATTGTATTTTTATCGCGTCGAAATCGCCGCTCAACTCCCCAGCTTGAAGCCTGCTTTGACCAGCTATTGCGGCCTGCTCAAATGCACTATCCCCTTGCCGAAAAAGCCCGAATTGATGAGCATCGAGTCTTCCGATCTGGAGGCCGACCCGCTGCAAGCGAATGTCATCACCTTGAGCGCGTTGCTGCACAACCGCGCCCCGCATACCCAAGCCTATCCCAGCTTGGAACTCAGCCTGACCGATATGCAAGACAAGGTCGTAGCGCGTCGCACCTTTGCTCCGGCGGAATACCTAAAAACAGGGGAAGACGAGAAACAGGGCTTGGCAGCCAATCGCGAAATGAGCATCAAGCTGCGCCTCGACACCACGGATTTGAAACCGTCGGGCTATAAACTGTTCCTGTTCTATCCGAAATAACGCGCAGTTTGTCCGCGCACCCTCTTACGGTATAATCCGCCCGCCGTTCAAACCGACTGGGAGAGTGTGCTGATTTATAGCACCGCCGAAGGCGCAACACCCGTAACCGCTCAGGCTCAAGAACCAATCGGAACAGGCAAATCTGGAGAGCGTCGGAAAGACCGACCACCGAAGGGGCACGCGGATCATCCGTAATCTCTCAGGTATCAAGGACAGATGGGGCGCAGCGCGATTTCGTGCTGCGCCTTTTTTATTTCTCGAAAGCGAATATGACTCTGAAGACGACTCCTCTCAATGCAGCACACCGCGCGATGGGCGCAAAGATGGTGGATTTCGGCGGCTGGGATATGCCGGTAAACTACGGTTCGCAGATCGACGAGCACCATCAGGTGCGCAACGATGTCGGCATGTTCGACGTGTGCCACATGCGTGTGGTGGATGCGAAGGGCGACGGCGTGCGCGCTTTTCTGCGCTACCTGTTGGCGAACAATGCGGACAAGATCACCGTTCCCGGCAAAGCACTCTACTCCGCCATGCTGCGCCCCGATGGTCATGTGATCGACGACCTCATCATCTATTTCATGACCGAGCAGTGGTTCCGCGTCGTGGTGAATGCAGGCACGGCGGACAAGGACATCGCGTGGATGAAGCAGCAAGCTGCCACGCATGCACCGAAACTTACCATCACCTCGCGCGACGATCTGGCGATGGTCGCCATCCAGGGGCCAAATGCGCGCGCCAAGGTGTGGCAGGTGTTGCCGCAGACCAAGGCCGCAACCGAAGGCCTCGTGAATTTCCAAGCCGCCGACTGCGGCGAATACTTTGTGGCACGCACCGGCTACACCGGCGAAGACGGTTTTGAAGTAATGCTATCGAAAGAAAAAGTGGAGCCCTTCTGGTACGACCTGAACAAGGTCGGCGTTAAACCCATCGGCCTAGGCGCACGCGACACGCTGCGTCTAGAAGCGGGCATGAATCTCTACGGACAGGACATGGACGAGACAGTCGGCCCGCTGGAATCCGGCCTCGCCTGGACGGTGGACATGAAGAGCGAACGTGACTTCATCGGCAAGGCCGCGTTGCTGGCACATCCTCCGAGCAACAAACTGGTCGGGTTGGTGCTGCTGGATCGCGGCGTATTGCGCGGCCATCAAAAAGTCGTCACTGCCCATGGCACAGGCGAGATTACCAGCGGCAGCTTCTCGCCCACACTGGAAAAATCCATCGCGCTGGCGCGTGTGCCGAAAAATGTGCAGATCGGCGACAGCGTGCAAGTTTCTATCCGCGATAAGATGTTGGCAGCACAAGTTGTTAAATACCCGTTTGCACGTAACGGCAAAGGTTTGATTTAATCTTCGTCACCGTAGGAGCCAGCTTGCTGGCGAATGATTTTTCGCGGCTGAAGCCGCTCCTACAAAATAAATTTTTATATTTTTTGGAGAACACCATGAGCAACCCAAGCAACCTGCCCAGTAATTTACATTTCACCGCCTCCCACGAGTGGGTCAAAACAGAAGCCGATGGCACGATCACCGTCGGCATCACCCAGCACGCGCAAGAACTGCTGGGCGACATGGTATTCGTCGAAGCTCCTGCTGCCGGTCGCAAGCTAAAGGCCAAGGAAGAGTGTGCCGTAGTGGAATCGGTGAAAGCTGCCGCCGACGTATACGCACCCGTGTCCGGCGAAGTTATCGCTGCTAACAGCGCACTGGATGGTGCACCCGAGCAAATCAACAGCGACCCTTACGGCGCGTGGATCTTCAAGATGAAGCCGGACAGCGCGGCCGATGTCGCTGCGCTGCTGGATGCGACTGCTTATCAGGCAGTCGTCGATAGCGAAGCGCACTGAACATTATGTAGGATGGGTTGAGCGCAGCGATACCCATCATAAAATTCGATAACAATCCGCATGGGTATCGCTGCGCTCAACCCATCCTACAAATTAAAAATTCTATGACTACCGACCAATTCGTAAATCGCCATAACGGCCCGTCCGAACAGGATATTCAGGCCATGCTGCGCAAGATCGATGCACCAACGCTCGATGCGCTGATAGCCCAGACCGTGCCTGCGGCCATCCGCTTAAAGAAGCCGTTGAATCTGCCGGAAGGCATGAGCGAATACGCCTACCTTCAGCATCTACGCGGCATTGCGGCGAAGAACAAGTTGTTCAAGAGTTATATCGGCTTGGGTTATTACAACACTATTTTGCCGCCTGTTATTCAGCGCAACATTCTGGAGAATCCGGGCTGGTACACCGCCTACACACCCTATCAGGCGGAGATTGCGCAAGGCCGCTTGGAAGCGCTGCTGAATTTCCAAACCATGATCGTCGATCTGACCGGCATGGAGATTGCCAACGCATCGCTACTGGATGAAGCGACGGCAGCAGCGGAAGCGATGACCATGCTGCACGGCCTGCGTACACGCGAAGCTGCGGATCAAGGCAAGAACAGCTTCTTTGTATCGAACGAGTGTTTCCCGCAGACCATAGCGTTGCTGAAGACGCGCGCCAAGCCGTTGGGCATTGATCTGGTAATCGGCGATTTCAAGACTGTCACGCTGAACGAAAAGCTGTACGGCGCATTGCTGCAATATCCGACTGCCGACGGCACGGCGCACGACTACGCCGATTTCGTGAAACGCGCCAAGGAACACGGCATGACCATCGCGGTGGCCGCCGATATTCTCAGCTTGGTGCTGCTCACACCTCCCGGCGAATGGGGTGCGGATGTGGTGCTGGGTTCCACACAGCGCTTCGGCGTGCCGATGGGCTACGGCGGCCCGCACGCGGCATTCTTTGCTTGTCGCGATGCACATAAGCGCGCTATGCCAGGCCGCATCATCGGCGTGTCGGTGGATGCCGACGGCAACCCCGCTTTGCGCATGGCGCTGCAAACGCGCGAACAACATATCCGCCGCGAGAAGGCCACGTCCAACATCTGCACCGCACAGGCGCTGCTGGCGATTATGGCTAGCATGTACGCGGTGTATCACGGCGCGGATGGTCTGCGCGCTATCGCTACGCAGGTACATAAATCGGCCGCATTGTTAGCGAACGAGTTGAAGAAACTCGGTTACACCCTCGCCGACGGCGCGTTCTTCGACACGCTGAAACTCGTGCACACCGACAACGTGAAAATCCATGCGCTGGCCGACGCGGCACAAATCAATTTCCGTTACACCGGCGATGGCTTGAGCATTTCACTGGATCAAACCACTTCGGTAACCGACCTCAACGCCATCCTCGCCGTGTTCGCCCAAGCCGCTGACAAGCCCGCAAGCAAGATTGCTCCGACTATCACTGCGGCTCAAATTGCAGCACAAGCACTGCTCATAAAGCCCCGTCAATCGGCCATCCTGAGCCATCCCGTATTCAACAGCTACTACTCCGAAACCACGATGATGCGTTACATCAAGCGTCTGGAGAACAAAGACCTGTCGCTCACGCACTCGATGATCGCGCTGGGTTCCTGCACCATGAAATTAAACGCGGCATCCGAGTTGCTCGCGCTCACCTGGCCGGAATTCGCCAACCTGCATCCCTTCGTGCCGCTGGAACAGGCCGAAGGCTATCAGGAAGTAATCGCCGGATTGGATGCGGCACTATCCGAGATCACCGGCTTCGCGCAAATGAGCTTCCAGCCCAATAGCGGTGCCTCCGGCGAGTACGCAGGCTTGCTGGTCATCCAGGCGTATCACCGTTCGCGCGGCGAAGCGCAACGCAACGTGGCGCTGATTCCTTCTTCCGCGCACGGCACCAATCCCGCCAGCGCGGCAATGTGCGGCATGGACATCGTGGTGGTGAAGTGCGACAGCAAAGGCAACATCGACGTGGACGATCTGCGCGCGAAAGCCGAGGAGCATAAAGCCGATCTGTCGTGCCTGATGGTGACCTACCCCAGCACGCACGGCGTGTATGAAGAGAGCATCAAGGACATCACCGCCATCATTCACGCCAACGGCGGACAGGTGTATATGGACGGTGCGAACATGAACGCGCAAGTCGGTCTCACCAGCCCCGGCAACATCGGCGCGGACGTGTGCCACCTGAACCTGCACAAGACCTTCGCCATTCCGCACGGCGGCGGCGGGCCGGGCGCCGGCCCTATCGGCGTGGCAGCGCACCTCGCCCCGTTCCTGCCGTCGCACCCGGTGGTGAAGGTAGGCGGCGCACAGGGTATCCATGCGGTGTCCGCAGCGCCCTACGGCAGCGCGCTGATTCTGCTGGTCTCTTACGGCTACATCAAGATGATGGGCGGCAAGGGACTGACAGAAGCCACGCGCATGGCGATCCTGAATGCCAACTACATCAAGGAGTCGCTGAAAGATCACTACGCCACGCTATACAGCGGCAGCAACGGCCGTTGCGCGCACGAGATGATCCTCGATTGCCGCGACTGGAAACGCGAGGGTGTCGAAGTGGCGGACATCGCCAAGCGCCTGATGGACTTCGGCTTCCACGCGCCGACGACCTCTTTCCCGGTAGTGGACACGCTGATGGTCGAGCCGACCGAGAGCGAATCGAAAGCCGAGCTGGATCGTTTTTGCGAGGCGATGATCGCCATCCGTGGCGAGATCGAAGAGGTGCTGTCCGGCAAAGCCGACAAAAAGGACAACGTACTCAAACATGCGCCGCATACCGCGAAGGCGGTGGTGAGCAGCGATTGGACGCGTCCCTACTCGCGCGAGCAAGCCGCATATCCTCTGGCTTGGGTGCGCGAAAATAAATTCTGGCCGAGCGTGGCAAGAGTGGATAATGTGTACGGCGATAAAAATCTGATTTGCTCCTGCCCTCCGATCGGGTCATACACATAATTCCAACACAATCACAACCGGAAACCATCATGGCCAAAGACACCAGCAACAAAACAGCAGTCACACTAGCCGGCGCACCGGTCACCCTGTTCGGCATCTTCCCCTCTGTAGGCCAGACTGCGCCTGCCTTTACGCTGGTGGATAAAGACCTGAAAGACGTGCCGCTGCAAAGTTTCGCGGGCAAACGCAAGGTGCTGAACATCGTGCCGAGCCTGGACACCGCCGTGTGCGCCACCTCCACACGCAAATTCAACGAAGCGGCGAGCAAGCTGAACAACACCGTGGTGCTGGTGATCTCCGCCGACCTGCCGTTCGCCATGAGCCGCTTCTGCGTGGCGGAAGGATTGGAAAACGTGGTCACGCTGTCGCTGATGCGCGGCCGCGATTTCATGCGCAACTACGGGGTAAAGATCGCCGACACCGCGCTGTCCGGCGTCACTGCCCGTGCCGTTCTGGTGCTGGATGAAAATGACCGTATCCTGCACGCCGAGCTGGTGGATGACATCACCCACGAACCGAACTACGACGCGGCGCTGGCCGCGTTGCAATAAATTTTGAGGTAGTTCATGCAAAGTCCCTACAAAGGAAAGACCGGTTTAACGCGCGTGTGGAATGCGCTGGGTTACTCGATGGAAGGCTTTCGCGCGGCCTACCAGCATGAGGATGCATTCCGTATGGAATTACTGGCCGCCGCGCTGGCCATTCCGCTGGCGCTATGGCTGCCCGTCGGCAACATCGGCAAAGCCTTGCTGATCGGCAGCATCCTGCTGGTGCTGCTCGTCGAGCTGGTCAACTCCGCCATCGAGGCGACAGTGGATCGCGTCTCCTTGGAGGATCACGACCTTGCCAAACGCGCCAAAGACATCGGCAGCGCCGCCGTACTGCTGAGCCTGATCAACGCGGCCACAGTGTGGGCACTGGTGCTGTTCGGCTAAGCCATACTGCTATAATCTCTCACCATCACAACTAACTTTTTCACGACAATATGAATGCTCTGATCTGCGGTTCTCTAGCTTACGACACCATCATGGTATTCAAAGACCATTTCAAGAAGCACATTCTTCCCGAACAAATCCACATTCTCAATGTCGCCTTTCTGGTACCTGAGATGCGCCGCGAATACGGCGGTTGCGCGGGCAACATCGCTTATAACCTGCAACTCCTGGGCGGACGTCCGCTCATCATGGCAACCGTGGGCGACGATTTCGGCCCGTATGCGACACGCCTGGAAAAATTCGGCATGCCGCAGACCCACATTCGCACCGTGCCCGGCAATTTCACCGGACAAGCTTTCATCACCACCGACCTCGACGACAACCAGATCACGGCATTTCACCCGGGTGCGATGAGCATGTCGCATCTCAACCACGTCAACGCCGCGACAGGGGTCACGCTCGGCATCGTTTCGCCGGACGGTCGCGACGGCATGTTGAACCATGCGCAAGAATTCGCCGATGCGAACATTCCTTTCGTATTCGATCCCGGCCAAGGCATGCCGATGTTCTCCGGCAACGAACTGCTCGACTTCATCGATCAGGCGAACTACATCACGGTGAACGATTACGAAGCCAAGCTGCTGCAAGACAAGACAGGCAAGACGCTGGCCGAGATCGCGCAACGCGTGACCGCCCTCATCGTCACGCTCGGCGCAGACGGCTCGCTGATCTACACCGACGGCAAAGAGATCGCCATCCCCACCCCCAAGCCCGCCGCAGTGGTCGACCCCACCGGTTGCGGCGACGCCTATCGCGCAGGCTTGCTGTACGGCATCGAACGCGGCTGGGACTGGGAAACTACGGGGCGCCTGGCCTCGCTCATGGGCTCGCTCAAGATAGCCAGCCGGGGTGGCCAGAACCATCGTCATTCGCATACCGAAATCGCCGATCTGTTCAAAAAGAATTTCGGCTTCGCAATTACGCTGTAACCAGAAGCACCGCTTGCGTAGGGGCGTAAAGCCTTACGCCCCTACCAGTTCTTCGCCACTGGATTCTTGCAGGTCACCTGAAATAACTGACGATCTTCAAGCCGGATGGCGGTCATCGGCCCCCCCCACAAACATCCGGTATCTAGCGCAATAACGCGCGGCTCGACCTTCAGCCCGAGTGCCGACCAGTGGCCGAAAATCACAGTAGTGTCATAGCTCTTGCGCTTTGGCACCTCGAACCACGGCAGGTAGCCCTCGGAGATGCTCTCCACTTCACCTTTGAATTTAAATTCCATCTCGCCTTGCACTGTACAGATGCGCATGCGGGTAAAGGCATTGGTGATGACGCGCAAGCGCTTGTAACCACCAAGGTTGTCGTCCCAATTGTTGGGGGTATTTCCGTACATCTTCGCCAGGAAGGTGGCGTAATCGTCGCCGCATAAAGCATCCTCGACTTCGCGCGCAAGGCTGGCAGCTTGCTCGACACTCCATTGCGGCAATAGCCCTGCATGCACGAGTACGTAGCCATCTTCCGTATGCAATAAGCGTTGCCGGCGCAACCAGGTAAGCAATTCGTCGCGGTCAGGCGCGGCCAACACTTCATCTAACGTATCGCTGCGATGCAGCTCTGCCACACCTGCGGCAACGGCCAACAAGTGCAGATCGTGATTACCGAGAACGGTGATAGCGCTATCGCCCAGCGACTTGATGAAACGCAATACTGACAGTGAGTTTGGTCCGCGATTCACCAGATCACCCACCAGCCAGAGCTTATCCTGCACAGGATCGAAGTGAATTTGTTGCAGCAATTGCAGCAACTCGGTGTAGCAGCCTTGTATGTCGCCTATCGCGTAAATAGCCATAGTTAAACAGTCCTATCCAAAAGTTTCGTCATGGAAAATATCGTACAATGTGACAGTTAAATATCGAAACCTCGTATGTCTCAACCGAATAATTTCTTCACCACGGTGAAGAACGAGTCCATCACTAACCGCATAATCATGTTGATTTTGCTCAGTTACCCGGCACTTCTGCTCACTGTCAGAAGCAGCATGGGGATTCTGTTTGGTTTGTTGCTGATAATTTCGGCAGTTCAACTATACCGCATGCGAAAATCACTTGCGACATCGCACTGGGACAAGAACAGCATAGCATTCTCACTCGCGATGGCTTCGCCTATTGTGGCAATTTTTTTGAGTGAAGCCTACCACGGCGACTTCCACTCCCCCTCGTATGACTGGGCTTCCCGCTTTCTGCTTGCCATCCCGATTTTCCTTGCACTACGTAGAACCAATATTCGTACGATTACCGTTTTGCAATTTGGAATGCCGATAGGCGCATTAGTCGGATTGTCCATGCTGATACTCCATCCTTTTGACTGGGGTGGCCGCTATACAACTTCATCCTTTTTCAACCTGATCCACTTTAGCGATACCGCGTTAATGCTCGGCTTCCTTTCTCTCTTCAGCATCAACTGGGAGCGCAAAGATCACCCGTTAATCTTGACACTCAAGCTCTGCGGTTTTTTTGCAGGTTTTTATATGTCGATTCAGTCGGGTGAGAGGGGGGGTTGGGTGGCTATCCCGCTGCTGCTGTTACTCTGGATCGCGGCGCATAGCGGGAAAAGATTTTGGCTGCATCTCAGCCTTTCTATACCAATAGTCATAGCTGCGATCTGGCTGAGCTATTCAATGCTTGATATTGTACATAGTCGAATTGACGCGATTTTCTCTGACATACAAAATTTTGCGCACGGCAACAAAGACACCTCAATTGGCATTCGATTTCAGCATTGGCAAGTGGCTCTTCACTTATTCTTCGAGCATCCATTCTTCGGCGTTGGGCCCGAAGGATTTGCGCGGGCGATACCGGAATTACAATCCAACGGCATGCTGACTCCTACGGCCGCTAGATTAGGGTATTCCGAAGTACATAACGAGATACTGGCAAAATGTGCTAGCACGGGATTGTTCGGACTTTTCTCCATTTTGTCCGTTTATCTGGTCCCTTTGTTCATTTTCTGGCGCTCGTCCAAGTCAGCCGAATCCAACAGCAAGATCGCCGCCTTCATGGGCATCTGCCTTGTCTCAGGTTTTTTCGTTTTTGGGTTAACGGTTGAAATATTCGACTTGAGAATGACGGCGGCTTTTTTTAGTTTCACCCTAGCCGTACTCATGGCAGCGGCCACTCATCAGGGTCACGAGGGGAAAAGTTCTAGGCCAGATTGCAATAAAGCATCTGACAGTCATCATGCAGATGACGGCATCGCTCCATCCGAGACAAACCGAAGCAAGGTTCGTGGCTACGCAATCAGTAAAACCATTCGCTTAATCCAGTGGTGCCTCACCTGTAAAGATGCAGTGCAATCCCGTTTCACGCCCCCCCCCGTGCAAGAACACAATTTTCATCCGACTTATCGGCCTGACATCGATGGGCTCCGTGCCGTAGCAATTCTGGCTGTCGTTATTTATCACGCTTTTCCCGCGAATCTGCGAGGCGGGTTCGTGGGTGTTGATATCTTTTTTGTCATCTCCGGCTTTTTGATTTCCAACATCATTTTCAAAAGCCTGCAACACGGGGTTTTTAGTTTTACCGAATTCTACGCTCACCGCATCAAGCGAATTTTTCCTGCGCTCATTCTCGTTCTTGCGGTTTCATTCACGTTTGGCTGGTTCGCGCTCATGCCAGATGAATTCAAACAGCTGGGCAAACACATTGCGGCCGGGGCGGGCTTTGTGCAGAATTTTATTCTTTGGAAGGAAGCGGGCTACTTCGATACGGCTTCGGAACTGAAGCCCTTGATGCATCTCTGGTCGCTGGCCATCGAGGAGCAGTTCTACCTGGTTTACCCGCTGCTTGTTTGGGGAGCTTGGCGGCTCGGGCCGAGCACTGCTTTTGCAATCATAGTTTTGCTCGGCTTGTTATCTTTCGGCCTAAACGTACATGGCATAAAGAACGACGCCATCAAGACCTTCTTTTTCCCGCAGACCCGTTTCTGGGAGCTCTTGGTTGGGGCTGCGCTGGCTTATCTCCAGTTATTTAAACGCGCCCAGTTTGCCGACTGGCTGAAGCGGTGTCTTTTTCATCCGGTTATATTTCGGCGTTTCCCGCCGGGGTTGAAACGTGATGCGGCTCTCGATAATTTTCTCTCCATCTTTGGTTTTCTGTTAATTGCCGCATCGGTGATTGCCCTGAACAAAGGAACACCGTTCCCGGGATGGTGGGCGCTTCCGCCTGTTTTCGGGGCATTCTTGCTCATCCTCGCCGGTGCGGAGGCATGGGTTAATCGGAGGATTTTGGCGAGCCGCTTGATGATTTTTATTGGCTTAATCAGTTACCCGCTATACCTCTGGCATTGGCCTGTGCTTTCGTTTACGAGAATCGTGACATCTGAACCCCCTTCAGGCGCTATCAGGCTGGGAGCGGTTGGCCTGAGTTTATTGCTGGCTTGGCTAACCTATCAGCTCCTGGAAAAACCAATTCGCTTCGGGGGAAAAACGTGGCTTAAAACAGCAGTTCTTTGTGTTTTAACTACTACCGTCGGGTTAGTGGGTTACAACACGCTTGAAAGAAATGGCTTAGGTTTTCGTATTACGACCCCGCTCAGTGGTCTTGAGCAGTTCCATTGGTCAAAAAAGATGTATAGAGAAGATTCTTGTATTGCCGCCAATCCAATTAGCACGGAGCGGATTGTATTTTGCGTCGGCGATGTTCGGACCGCCAGCGTATTTTTGACTGGAGACTCACACAGCAATGCGCTTTACCCGGGGCTCGCAGAAATTTATCCGGGGAAGATTCTTAATATCGCCCAGTCTGATTGTTTGCCATTTTTTGATATTGACGCGGGGATTACAAAACAAAGCCCTCATTGCCCTCATGAAGACGTCAATGCCTTTTTAAGGATTGCCGAAAATAATCCCCAGATTAAAACAATAATTATTGCATCTCGCGGGCCTTTGTATATTGAAGGCACTGGATTCGGCCCCGCCGAATCTGACAACCTGAACCGCTATATCAAATGGAAAGACTCTCTCGATGAGGGTCGCTATGCTGAGGTTTTTGAGCAATCAATGCGCGCAACGCTGCAGCGTTTTTTATTGGAAGACAAACAAATTATTTTCGTGCTTGATGTTCCGGAATTAGGGTTTGGCCCGGAGCTATGTGTCGATACCGCCCCATTAAGACTAAGCCGGGTGAGCGGCAAACCCTGTGCTGTACCGAGGGCAGAATATGATAAACGCAACAAAAAATATCGTGAAATCGTTTTTTCCGTTCTCAAGGATTTTCCCTCGGTTAAAGTTTTCGACCCCGCAGTGCTGCTATGTGATACCCAATATTGCTGGGCGATGAAAGAGGGGAAGATGCTTTATCGCGATGATGACCATCTTTCTGTCGAGGGGTCGCGGTTCATTGCTCGCGAGCTAGCGAAAGTGCTCCAATCCCTACCCAAGTAACGCCCTCTCGCATAATCCTTTTATCAATCTCGGCCAAGTCGTTACTATATAATTGTCGGCACATACAAAATCCACCACTAGGACACCCAAATGTTTAGCATCATTATCCCGACCTGGAACAATCTTGCCTTCTTGAAAATATGCGTCGACAGCATACGCAAGTATTCCGAATTTGATCACGAGATCATCGTCCATGTGAATGACGGCTCGGATGGCACGCTGGATTGGGTCAAAGCAGAAGGCATCAAGTACAGCCACACTCCAAAAAATGTCGGGGTATGCCTGTCGGTAAACCACCTGGTTACATTGGCGAGCCATGATTGGGTGCTCTACCTTAACGACGACATGGTGGCCTGTCCGGGATGGGACACCGCTTTCGCTCGGGCGATCGCGTCCAATGACACTGATCTGGCACTGTACTTTTCCACGCTCATCCAGCCCAAAATCGGCAAGAATCTGCACATGGTCGAACATGATTTTGGCTCCACATCCGACAGTTTCGACGCTGCGGGTTTGCTCCAAAACTACCTGTCTGAAACGCGCAACGACACGGAGGGCGCCATTTCTCAACCGACTTTGTTCCATCGCAAATGGTGGCAAATTGTCGGGGGCTACAGCCTGGAGTTCAGCCCCGGCATGAGCAGCGACGATGATCTGGCCATGAAATTCTGGGTGGCCGGTTGCCGGCATTTTCGCGTCATCGGCGCATGCCGCTTTTATCACTTTGTGTGCCAGAGCACTGGACGTATCCGCAACACCAAAGGCGGCCGGGTATTCGTGATGAAATGGGGTCTCACTCAGGGCGAGTTCTATCAGAACTACATGGCGGCATTGAGCGATACACCGCCCTCGCAGCTGCTTGCCCGGCATTCGCAACTATTCCCCCGCGCCACGTTGATCGGCAAATTGCGGCGTGCGGGATACGGCTTGTTTTGCGACTACCCTTTGCAAGGCATCGAGGAATGGGATGCCGTCTCTGGCCAAGGCCCGTGGCAGCACAACCGATAAGCATTCATCTCAAACTGGCGCAAGCCCACGGCAAAACTTGCCGATTCGAGCAGGGCATCCCCAATTAAAATTCGAGATGGCGACTACGCAAACCATGCTCAAAAAAATATTGATCGTTTATCACCGCTTTCCTCCCATCGCGGCAGATTTAAGAAAAGCATTTTTGCGTTTAGGCCTCAATGCCGAAATTTTTTATACGACCGATTATGAACATTGGTTTTACCGCCGGATCATCAGAAAAGTTAATCGTCATGCCCGCAATTTTCGTTTAATCCCCAAAGGCGGGGATATTTTTAAAGCACACCCGTTAAATCTAAGTAATTATGTGAGCAGCAACTTAGAGAAAACTATTTCTTTATATCAGCCTGACGCTGTGTTGCTCATTCACGGACTTCCCTTTGGCGAGCCTTTCTTGTCCAAGATTTCCGTTCCTAAAATTGGCTGGCATCTGGAGCCCCGCGATGACCTGCCCTACCTGATTCAAAATGCCAGTCCTTTTGATATTTACAACTCTTTTAGCCAACATGATGTCGATTTGTTGGTCGGCGCCGGCTTTGATTGTCGCTATCTAAGTCATGCAGTAGACCCTGAAAATTTTTATTCTGAAGCGGATTCAGAAAAAAAATTCGATGTCACGTTTGTCGGCAACTGGAGCAGTTGGCGCGATGAAGTCGTGAAGGCTGCGTTGGAGATCACACCCAATGTCGCCTTGTACGGGGGGTATTGGAAAAAGAAAAGTTCAATTTCCAGAAAATTATTTCAACAAATCTTTAAGGGAAAAGAAATAGTCGGGGCCGATTTAAATCATCTTTTCAATTCATCGAAAATCGTACTCAATGCCTCGAGAACTCCGGGCAGTTTTGGTTTGAATATGCGCTTTTTCGAAGTCTTGGCCTCGGGTGCCTTATTGCTGACGGATACCGCTCCCGAACTGGAAACTCACTTTATACCCGACACACATTTGGTCGTATACCAAGACCTCAATGAATTAAAGCAACGGTTAAGTGAGCTTTTGAATAACCAGAAAAAGCTGGATATGATTCGATATTCCGGCCAACACTTAGTCCTTGAACGAGACCGCTATGACTCGATGGCAAGACACCTGCTAAATCAATTTCAGGAAGTGCTGGCGAAAAAAAATCGGCCGTCAGACGGCTTTCAAATCCCAAAGGATGTGGGATAGACCGCCCTTGAAAACTGCGTGCTCAAAATTTCGAACCGATTTTCTCCACCTTGGCTCCAATAAATCGTGTGCATTTTTCGGCGCACTCCAATATACGTTAACGATCTCAAATCGTCCTTTGAAACCGTAAATTGCTGCATAGGGATTTTCCCCCGCAAAATATTCGTGTGTTTTTTCAGTGATGATGTTGACGTGCGTGGGATCTTGAAATGCTTCCGGACGAGGAAATGCCGGGGTAATGGCGATCAATCTGCCGCCCGGAATCAACACCCGATGAACCTCGCTCATGAGATTCACAAAAGGATTTATTAGCATTCCATTTCTATCCGCAAACTGCCTGGGCATATGCTCAATAAAATCGAAGGCTGAAACCGAATTAAAGTAACGATCCGAAAAGGGAATTGGTTCTTGAATCAGATTGACCTTTTTATATTCAAATCCCAAGTCGGTTTCTGCACCACTAATATCACGGATGTCGCAACCAAAAAGTTCCTTATATCGAAACGGATTGCGGGGGAAAGTTCCGCAGCCCAAATCCAGATGTCGCGTTGTTACAGAAGTTTCCATTTCAATATCTTTTCATGTGAATGTTAGAAGGTGCTTCGCCGGATTAGTATACCTATATTGAAATTCAATATTGATCCACGCCTTTTAGCGCACGAATATGTGCGGCATTTAACACTTGCTGCAAACGGCGCTGATTTTCTTCGAGGTGCGAGCGATCATTTTCTTGATGCCACAAGTGCAGCACCGGAGCAGCAAAACGCGCGCTCTTATTGATGAGTCCGGCACGGATCAAGCGAACGACCAGATCGGAGTCTTCCTGCCCCCATCCGGTATAGCTTTCATCCAGTCCGTTCACCCGCAGCAAATCCTCTCTGAACGCAGATAGGTTGCAAGTCTTCGCCCCTTGCCAGCGTTGCGGCGCACGCTTGCGTAGCCAAGCAAAATCAGGCAAACAAAGCAGCGGCGTCAAGCGATTGGTGCGCCCCTGAGTTCGCGCTTTAATCCAATCGACAAACTGCCAAGTATGAATAGGGATTTTTTTCCGCAGAGTTTGTTGTGTGAATGCTTGGGAGAGCAACATACGATTACCGGAAAGGAAACATCCCGGCTCACTCAACAAACGATGTCGTGCCACGAAATCTACCCGCGGAATGCAATCGCCATCGGTGAAAATAATATAGTCCGCAGTTGTTGCGGCAAGCGCGCGGTTGCGTATCGACGCAGCGCGAAAGCCGTCATCTTCCTGCCAGATATGCTGAATGGGGAACGTGGCACGCGCTTGAAAGTGTTTTACGGCTTGCGTGGTGTCTGGCGTAGAGCCGTCGTCCGCCACCAACACCTCGAAATTTTGATCAGTCTGGGCGAGATACCCCTCCAGCACGGCGGCTAGGGCATCAGGCCGGTTATAGGTGGTGACGATGACCGCAATGCGAAAATTATTTTGATTCATTGTCATCAGTCGGCGGATTTGTCCAATTTATCTTTGCCGTGGTCGCCTTCGCGTAGCGGTAGAAGGTGCCTTCAAAGTTGCCCAAAGCCAAGACAAAGCCCGCCCAGCCATCGAGAAAGCCGCGCTTGATTACATAGATGCGAAAGAATGCCCACAAGCCGTGTCCGAGCGCAGCCCCCATGCTCGCTGACTTCCCTTTGCGCTCCAGCTTGCGCGCGCCTAACGTGGAATAGCGCTGCATTTTATGCACCAACTGCTCCAAATTTTGATATGGCACTTGAATGATGGAAGCCTTGAAATAGCCTATCTTCCCATTCACACGAAACGACTCATGCACCTCTTCGTGGTCATCGAATATCAGAGCGCCTTTGCGAAACAACTGCGGCTGACGGTAATCAGGATACCAACCGCAATGCTTGATCCAGCGCCCCATAAACCAGTTGCGGCGCGGCACGTAATAGGCATCTGCTTGCGGCTGCACCAGCACCTGCGCGATCTCTGCGCGTGCCGCAGGCGTACAACGTTCGTCGGCATCGAGACTGAACACCCAATCATGTTTGCACGCTGCAATAGCATCATTGCGCAGCTTGCCGAAGGTAGTGAACGGAATCTGTTTCACCGTCGCACCCAAGTCAGCGGCGATCTTTGCCGTGCCATCCGTGCTATTTGAGTCCAGCACCAGCACCTCGTCTGCCCACGCCACGCTTTTTACCGCCGCAGCAATCTTGTCTGCCTCGTTAAAAGTGATGATGTAGGCAGTTAGCTTGGACGGTTGAGATGTTCCATTTTCTGAAATTTGTGTCATAAACTCATTGCCCCGGTCGCTCATCCGGCGTGTACTCCGGTACCCATTGCCGCATATTCTGGCGCACGGCACTATCCACAACAGTCGCGTTTGTCGATATCCAAGTATGCATCATCTGCAACTCGGCAGCGGATACCATGCGTGCCTGTGCAATGCGCAGTTTTGGATGTGGTGTGGGCAAAGTATTTTCGTCGTCAGTCAAGAGTTCTTCGTATAGCTTTTCGCCAGGACGCAGACCGGTAAATTCAATCTTGATATCATCCTCACTAAAACCGGAAAGACGAATCAGGTCTTTTGCCAAGTCGACAATTTTCACCGGCTCACCCATGTCTAACACAAATATCTCGCCCCCCTTACCCATGTAGCCCGCCTGCATCACCAGCTGCGCCGCTTCGGGAATAGACATGAAGTAGCGCGTTATTTCCGGGTGGGTCACAGTAATCGGCCCCCCCTTGGCAATTTGTTCGCGGAACTTGGGAATCACGCTGCCGTTGCTGCCCAGCACATTGCCGAAACGCACGATAATGAACTTGGTACTCCCCTCGCCCGCTTGCGGGAGAGGGGTTGGGGGAGAGGGTTGTTGCAACCCTTGGCAAATCATCTCAGCCATGCGTTTGGTCGTACCCATTACATTGGTCGGGTTCACCGCCTTGTCAGTAGAAATTAATACGAACTTATCGACCCCATGTTTCTGCGCGCACTGCGCCACCTGCCAAGTGCCATACACATTGTTGCGCACTGCCTGCCACGCATTGTTGCGCTCCATCAAGGGTACATGTTTGTAGGCGGCAGCATGAAACACCACGCTAGGCTTGAACTCTTCAAACACCTGTTCGAGTCGCATCGCATCACGCACATCACCCGCCAGATAAACAATATCGAGTTGCGGGAAACTTCCATTCAGTTCTTGTTCGATGTTGTACAAAGCGAATTCACTAGCCTCGAACAACAGCAATTTCTGCGGGGAGAAACGCGCAATCTGGCGACACAGCTCGGAGCCGATAGACCCGCCCGCCCCTGTCACCAACACAACCTTGTCTGTCAATTGTTCGTGCAAGCCGAGATCATCTAATTGCACTGCATCGCGACCCAGCAAATCATCCAGCTCGATTCCACGCAATTGAGAAATCGCTACTCGCCCGCTTAATAAATCATCGTAGGATGGGACAGTCAATGCCTTGATTTCATTCTGACCGCATAAGTCAATTGCGTGCTTTCTCTGCTGGTGTGTCGCACTCGGCATCGCAATGATGACTTGTCCAACACCGAACTTTTTCGTCCAGTAAGATAAACTATCAATCGCTCCATGCACTTTTTTCTCGTTAAGCATTCTGCCGTGCTTGCTGGCATCATCATCAAGAAAACCCACCACATGCCAAGTATTGCTGCGCTGCAATTCTTTAGATAATGCGACAGCGGCATCGCCTGCGCCCAAAATTAATACCGGCTCGCCTTGCAATCGAAAATCACCATACAACAATTTTTCTTTCCACAATCGATAGATCAGACGGCTGCCACCCATAAATATCAACAACAACAGCGGGTGAATAATCAGCACTGATCGGGGAACATTAACGGCAAGACGCAACATCCACAACACCAATACAATCCCGGCGACAGACGTCAACACGGCAAGGAATATCCGGCGCAAATCAGGCATGCTCGCGTAGCGCCACATGCCGCGATACAAACCAAACCCCCAGAAAACAAAACCCTGTAATGGCACAATCCACTCCAATGTGTGCCACATTTCGTGCAGCACACTTTCTGGAATCTCCAGATTAAAACGCAGCAAGTAGGCCAATATCCACGCCAAAGCACCCGCCATTAAATCGTGCAGCAGCACCAATATCACACGCTGATTATGTCGCAAGTGGTTAAGCACGTTGAGCGACCTTCCACCGATAGTCCAAGCTCACCATGGCAAGCCCGTAAATAAAACACCAAGCAAGCGCAATCACCAGCAATACATCGGGATTCTGCAACGCCCACAATGCGCTAACGCCCACAGAAATCATCAATGCATATTCGATCAAGGCAGTATTACGGTGTCCCGCGCCCAATTGCACCAAACGCTGATAATAATGCTCCCGGTGTGCTCGCCATACTCGCTCACCCCGGATAGCGCGCTTAAGCAGCGTGACTGTTGCATCCAACACAAAGGGAGAAAACACCATCACGGGAAACCACACCGGCCACAAATTTCTGTCCCATCCCACGATACCGATTGAGGCTGCAAGAAAGCCCAGAGGAATCGATCCTGCGTCACCCATAAATACTTGCGCGGGATAAAAATTGAAATACAAAAATCCCAATGCCGCCGCGCCTATCGAGAAGCAGATCATCGCCAACACTTCGTCGCCGCCCATTAGTGACGCGACTCCATACACGGAAAAACCGACTAACGTCATGCCCCCGGCCAAGCCATCCGAACCATCCATAAAGTTATACAGATTGATCATCCATACGATCAGCAAAATTGCTGCCACCGCCAAAAGAAAATTAGCCGCAAACAAACCCTCACCCCAGACGACACTAAATGCCGCAATGAAATGCAACGCGAAGCGAATCCGCACAGACAAACCGCGAACATCATCTATCAGTGAGAGCAAGAATAACAACAGGAGGGGAAGCAGAATCCACAGGGAGGGCGCATGAAACATGATTGCCCAGCCAGACAAAAGACCGGCAATCAGCCCCACACCACCAATTCTCGGCGTAGGCATTTCATGCAATGATCGCTCGTTGGGAATATCTTTTATGCTTCTGGTTATCTTGCTAGATAACAATATGGCGGACACCAACAGCGTCACCAACGCAGAAACCAGCGGGGCGAAAGTCATCGTTAGCAAGGATATGAAACGCCGTAAATTATTGCGGCGATTTAGAAGTAAATGCGTTATGAGCAAATGCGAAAACCACCGCCCCTAATAGCCCTAACAACATCGCCAACCCGATAATCAATCGCTTGTTTGGCGATACCGGCTCTTCAGAAACATAAATTTCGTCGACCACCCTAGTGGTGTAAGTCCGCGACGGACTTAGCTGTTCTTCCAATGCCAATTTGGATTGAATCATAGAGCGTAGCTCGCTTGATTTACCTTGCAATAATGTAGCCGACAAAGTTGCATCGAAAGCATTCCAATTATGACTGGCGAGTAGCTTATTTCGAAGCAGCTCAGTTTCAGCACTCACCTTCTGGATATCCGCAGTCAGTATCAGAAGTTGTTTTGTACTTTTCTCAATGGAGGCAGCCATCATCGCATTATGTACCTTCTGCAATTTGATGATGGCACCTTGAATTAAATTATTAGCCATCTCCGCCGATGGGCCTCTAAGCTTTATTTCAATCAACTCAGCACCATTAACCTGACTCGACTTTAACGTACTGTAAAATCTTTGCATCGCTGCCAACTCATCAGATTTAATGCCCGCATAATTTATCGCTCCTTTGGCAAAAGACGGGAGCATCATGCGCGTCACTGCATTGCCAATAGGCTCAACGACCACCGGCCCTACATGCCCGACATCCAAAACAGCAGAGGCCTCCCATGAAGGGCGAAGAGCAGCGAAGATAAACAAGACCGCGAGTGCCGCACAGACCAAAGGCAGGCCTAACAGTAATTTCTTGTAGTGCCGAAGCAGATTAAGAGTCTCTTGCAAACTTACCTCGTCATTATGCATTTTTTCGTTCATATCCATTCCTATTCAACAACACTCCAAGCTGAAGTCCCTGTTTTTTGCAATCCCTCATGAAGAGTATAGGGCGGACACCAGTCAAGCTCGCGCCGAATTTTACCACTATCGACCTGTAATGAACCCAACAATCTCTCAACCTGATCCACCTTGCCAATCAAGCGCGCCGCCAATTTCAGCAGTGCCTGAGGGCATAAAAACAACCTTGCCGGATGCCCCATCGCTTCGCCCAGTTGTCTCAGCAATTCGTGCGTTGATACATCATCACCGTCACTCACCAAATAGGTTTGGCCTGCAGCTGCGGGATGCGTTGCGCAAACGATTAATGCATCAATCAGATTTTCGACATAGATCAGACTACGGAAATTGCGCACAGCTGCCAGCGGCAAAGGAATATCTTTGTTTAGCACCTTGATCATCTGCAGGAAATTGCCCTTTACACCTGCTCCGTACACCAAAGGAGGGCGTACGATGACCACCTCTAAACCTGTTTCTTGTGCAACTCGATACAAAACCTGCTCCGCCTCGCATTTAGACCTACCGTAGGGATCAAGTGGTGATGCCTCATCCGTTTCTGTAAACTTCTGTTCACCATAAGTTACTTCGCCATTCACTTTGATTGAACTGACATACACCAAGCGCCTCACGCCAACTTCGGCAGCCGATCGTGCCAGCCTTTCTGTTCCAGCTACATTCACGCGACGAAATTCTTCTAGGGGATTACTTGCATCGTCGCGCATAACATGTACCCGCGCAGCGAGGTGAACCACAACATCCACATCACTCAACGCATCACCCCAATTTGTATTTTGATCTATCTCACCAACTATTACCGACTCGAATCCTTCGCATGATGAGTCAGACGTGCGCAAAGCCGCTTTAACTTGCCATCCCCGCCTGATGATTTCAGCGCATAGCCCGCGACCAACAAAGCCGCTCGCTCCGGTAACCAACCAGCCCCCCCCCTCGTTCTTCAAAGAATTCGCTCCAACAATCGGATAGGGAGTTTCAGCGCCAACATAAATATGTTAGTGTAAAGCCCGTTCTCGGCGCAGGCGCGAATAATTTCACGATTTACCAGCCAGTTGGATTTAATTCCGCTACTACTCACCCCCCCAGCGCGCATTTTAACGGTGGTTTCATCAATAAAACTCCAAGTAATTTTGTGTTTAAGTAGCAAGCGCACAAGCATTTCAAAGTCTGCCGCAATACGATAACTTGTACGGTACGGCTCTGCCTTTTCATAGCACGATCTCTTGCAATAAAACGTCGGATGCGGAGGCATAACGCCTATCCGCAGCATAAACGGACTAAAACTTGAAATACGATATTTTCTCAACACCCGATCCAGATTGACCGAATCAACAATATCCAAACAGGAAAAAACCGCATCCACGTTGCTTACTTGAAGGCGTGTCGTAATTATTTTCAGTGACGATGAATTAGCAAAGAAATCATCTGAGTTGAGCATGCCAATATATTCACCTCTTGCCAAGGCAATACCTTTGTTCATTGCATCATAAATGCCGGCATCTTTCTCACTCACCCAATAATCAATTTGATCATCATACTTGCGCAGAATGTCCAGCGTTGCGTCCGTGGACCCCCCATCAACAATGATGTGTTCAACATTATCATAGGTTTGCTCAATGACGCTACGTATAGTGTGTTCAAGTGTTGCTGCGCCGTTGAATACCACGGTAATTACAGACACTAATGGACTCGCTGACTTGGCATCCCCAGCTCTTCCCTTCGTTCTCAACCCACCTTCTTGTCGAACACTATTCAATTATGAGTCCCCAGTATTTAATTGTTGTCACGGGTCTTACGAGGGCTTTGAGACCGACTTAAACAGATCCATATATTTCACGGTCATATTATCCCACCTGAATTTATTGACGACAAAATCAAATCCCTTTTTCCCCATCCCAATTCGATCACATCCATTATCTGCCAAAAATGATAATCCATCTGCAAGCCCTTCAATGGTGGGATCGACTTCAATGGCTCCCCCGCACTCGGCCAATTCACCAAAATCAGCGGTTTTAGTAATTAAGACAGGTTTTGCACAACATGCCGCTTCGGGAGCGATAATTGTCATTGCGTCTTTAATTGAGGGGATGACGATAAACTCTGCCGCATGGTAAGCCTCACTTTTTGCTTTGCCGAAAAGTGGATTTATAAACACAATGCTATTTTGAAGGCCGAGCTCTACAACTTTACGTTCCATTTCGTTTCGGTAGGCCCCCTGCGTTCCCACCAACACCAAACACCAATCATTGAACTTGCTTCGCTTTAAATTAAATGCATCGATGAGTAAATGAACCCCTTTAATAGGGTCCATCCTGCCAATGAACAACATTATTTTTCGATCACCCAAGGAAAACTGTTGCCGAAAATGGTCATTGTCCCTGTGCAAAAAATTCTCTGGAATAATTCCGTTAGGTATCAAATGTACTTTCTCTGGCACCGCACCTGCATTAATCAAATCCTCCCTCTCTTCGTTTGTTACAGCGATGCAAGCACTCGCGTGACGAATCATTGGAATCGTCAGATATTTTCTGTACAAATGTTTCAGAAATTTTGACCTATTATGGACGGCTACAAATCCCATTGCCGAAAACACATAAGGAATATTATGCTTCACCGCTGCTGAGGCAGTCATATTCGCCAGCAAACTCCAATTCTTGGATATATGAACCACGTCATAATTAGAAATGTTTTGGTCTAGCCATTTTTTTGCACCAATTGGAAACAAATAACGACAATGTAGCGCATCTACAAAATACGCCTTCCCTCCTAAAAGCTTAGAAACCCATTCCCTGTCCAAACGCCATTTAGTTGTTAGCGTATCAATGTGGACACCACCTAAACCTAGATAGTAACTCATTTGATAGGCTCTCTCTGTGGCTCCACCGAAGATTGGATTCAGAAGCTCAATAACATTCAATACCTTCATTTACCCATCCCACTGTATTGTTAATGAATTCATTTTTAAAAATGAACGTAACTACTTACCTTCGTTTTTTTCTTTTCTCAACCAATCTAGCGTCTGCTGTATACCATCAGCTCGACTATAGGGTGGCATACCGACAGCCGCATATAGATCCTCTAATTGGCAAATGTTGTTTGTGGTCATATTTCGGAGTCGGAAGCTATTCATCGGTATTTGAACTCCCAACTTACCCGCCCAATCACCTAATAATGCAAGCATCTTAAATAGGGGATAAGGTACCTTAATTGCAGGAGACTTTCCCAGCGCCCGCAGAATGTCATCCGCCCATTCCGAAATATTTATTGGGGGGAAATCCCCGATATATATGGTTTTGCAGTTCAGACTACTATCCTGTGAGAACAATAGTTGATTCATCTGGTACACAGCGTTCCCAACATAGCCAAATGTTTTCGTAGCAGATGTCCCCTTCAGGTTCACATATCTGCCGCTTATCAAAATATCAAAGAAATTACGGTAAGGCTCACCAAACCACGGCCCCCAAATTGAAGTAGGCCGAATGATGTTCCATTCTGAATTAATTAATTCAGAATTCTTGATAATTTTTTCTGTCAATACCTTGCTTTCTCCGTACACTGTTGATGGCCTGTAATCATCATAATCAACCGGCTGATAACCGACTTCGCAAACCAGCATACTCGATGCGAATAGAGTTTTAATTACTTTCCCAGATTCGTTGATTGCTTCAATAACATTTTCGACTCCAATTGTATTGGCCAAGTATTCTGATAGCTGGGAGCCAGTCAAATTGGTTCGGGCTGCCAGATGTATTACATGCGTAGGCTGGTATTCACGCATACAATCTATCAGAGGTTTTTTATCGCAAATATCTAATTGCTTGAAACAGCGCATATGAGCACTGTTGCGTGGCTTGGCAATATCTAATGAAAGAACCTCGATATTTTTGTCGTAATAGAATTGCACAACATTAGTACCAATAAACCCTGATCCACCGGTAACAAGTATTTTAATATCCACCACTGCTCCACATTTTCTAGGTAGCACTAAATTGTAGTCAATTTCTTTTATATACTACACATTGTCGCAATTGCAACGACTAGACTTCGCCGCTTTTTTTAGACTTGGATAGAGCCGTATAATCGCGCCGCCCATGCTTCCCGATAATGAAGTCTCTAATCCCGTACAAAACACCCAGTATGCTTTTCCATTTTCCGTGCAACAAAAACAAAAATCCACGCTTTACTACATATGCCAAGTAATAGCTCTGCGACATTATTAACTGACTAAATCCTTTTGCCCAACGCTTATGGAATAGCAAATAGTTGCGAGTTTGATAGTATACATATTGAGGCGCATCAGTCCCCCCACTACTGGCCGATTCAATATGCCATACGCTAGCTGACGGTTCGTATTTGATTGTGTATCCCGCATTAGCCACTCGTAAGCAATAATCTAGATCTTCGCAAACTGCGAAATATTCATTAGATAACATCCCCACTTCGCTGATAACTTTACTTCTGATCAACATCGCACAACCCGTAACATAATCAACATCACTCGCTTGATCAAATTGCCCCTCGTCTTCAACTTTATAACCTAACGAATATCCCATTAAATATCTTTTGTTCAATGCTCCACCGGCAGACCAAATAAGATTCCTCGCAGGATGAAAATAGATCTTTGGACTCAAAATGCCTATCTGGTTATCCAAATCGGCCGCCTGCATAATATTTAGCAGGGTGTTAGGGGCGATATAGGTATCGTTATTTAACAGAAATACATAATCCACTTTACAATCCAACGCGTACTTGATTCCCTCGTTGTTACCTCCCGTATACCCCAGATTTTCGCCTGTTTCGATAAGCTCGAAATCTAACTCGCATTGCCTAAGTTTCTGGATTTGATCAGCGCGCGAACCATTGTCAACGACCACTACAAAATAGTCTTGATAAGTCGAAGTGTGAATAGATTCAAGACAATTCAGTGTGTCATCAGAACCATTCCAGTTAACTAAAATAACTGCCAAGCGTGCAGAGCGTTTCATAAATAATCAAGCCTATTTGTATTTTAATTCTGATGCTTCTATATAGTTATCAGCAAAGTTGGATTCGTACTCACTGCAAACACGCAATTAAATACTTACTCGGCTCATGTTTTCGGTCTCAATTCCAGCTAATTCGAGTCGGACGTAGAATGATTGACGCTAACAATCGTATTTTTATGCACATCAACAATTATCGCGCGGCTAAGCGCCACTCCACACGCCATTAGAAACCATACGAAGTCGTTAAGATAGTATGAATATAAAAGATTCCCCAATATGATTGTAATGTACGCTGCCAGCAAACCCGCCAGTAGGTTCCGCTCCTGACTTTTCTCTCGGCGCACGAATAACCCGCGCCACATATATTGTACAGCCAACCCCATGATCAACCACTCGAGTCCAGCACCTATCAAACCGGTCTCCCCCAACATATTTATATGATGAGTGTGTGATCCCGCCCACCCAGCCTGATAATTCTTTGAGAACCAAGGCGAAGCGTTAACCCCGGGGCCGACCCCAAAAAAAGGGCTTGATGCGAACGCATCCAAACCCAACAACCGCGTATGGATATGTTCTGCCATAGATTCATTTTTACTTCCTTTCTCGTCTACTAAATCAGTAAACCGTGAAGAAATAGCCTGGGAAATATTCGTCAAGTCGATGTCCAGTACTGCGATGCTTACTAGCACACCAAGAGCTATTATTAATGCCAATGAAGTGAAAGGCTTAATGCTCGCGAGAAAAGATCGTTGCGCAACAGGCTGAACACGCCATAGCAGAAAGAACAGCACTGGAATACCGAACACGACAAAAGCAAGAATCCCGCTTCGAGATAAAGAAAAAAGGAGCCCCAGCGAGCCAGTAATTAAAACTATATATAGAAATAATGATCGACGGTTTAGTACAAATAGGGCCATTGCCAATATCAAAATGCCAGCCATATACCCGGCATAGTGGCTCACATCGGCGGGGAAAAATCCTATTGCTCGGAACATATGATACTCACCTGAATAAAAGTATCCGCCTACGGTTCTATCGTTTGCCGTAGGGATGCCAGCCATGAGAGTTTGGTATGTGGGCAAACTATATGGGCCACCGATAACCAGATACAAACCATACAGCCCCTGCACTATTCCTATACCAAGATAAATCTTGACTGCTTTGGTTATTACCTCAACTCTGTCGCCAACAATAATCACTGTAACAAACATCGTCATCAAACTCAGATAAATAGAGATTTGACGCAGACCATCCATTAAGTGATCCGAAAGCAGTGCAGACACTAACTGTTCAAAAATTAATACTAGGAAGAGTAGGCCAAATAAGAGTAGTGACTTACTGGGTATGCAAATTTGTTTACGCATGCCTAGCCTAATCAGAATCGCAATTAGAAAGAAAAGAACAATTATGCGCGACAGATAAAATGTAACGCCCAAATGTATATTTATACCAACCAGCGACACACCTGCCGCTAGCGCATAAAGAATATATTTTGGACGCGAGGCCGCAACCATTGCTGCAAATGAGCTCAATATGACAATCACGGCTACCAGTATTGCCACCACAGAGTAATCTTCTATCGAGCCCATATTATTACAGAGGAGAGGCGTTGTAATTATTCAAGGCAATTCCGTTCCGCATACAGCTCAATCGTCTTTTGCATGTTTTTTTCTAACTGCTGCGAGGCTTGCTCCCACGACCAGCTTTCCTGAACCCACTGTCTTCCCGTTGCGCTCATGCTCTGCCACATTAGCTTGTCATTCATAAGCTGCTCAATTGCCTGTCCGAACTCATGCGGATCCCTTTCTGTCAGTAATCCTGTTTTATTGTGAAGAACCGTTTCGCGCACGCCAGCCTCTGCAATACCCACAACCGGCGTACCACATGACATAGATTCTAGAGGAACCAGACCAAGAGGTTCCAGCAAACTGGGGAACACGGTTAAGGTGGCTTGGTTATAGGCTTTCACCAAATCACTATCATCCACTAAACACTCAAATGAGATTGAAACACCAAGTTTTTCTGCCAATTGAACCAGTTGTTCTTTGTAGCCAGGCAGACCATACGCAAAATTGTAAATAAATTTGATGAGCGGTCGTTTACTTAAAGTACCAATACTCCTGATTACAAAATCCTGTCCTTTTGCGGAATTTAGTGCTCCCACGCATAAGACCGTAGGCTCTCGCTGCAGATCTAGCGGACGAAAAAACTGGGCATCGACCCCCAAATAATTTAGGCGCGGATAGATTCCATAATTGCGGTAGAGGTTTTCGCGAGAATACAATGAACTGGTACATATTTGAGTCGCGCTAATTGCGTTTGCACGATCAATTGCTATACCCCACTTCAAAACCAATTTTTTCAAGCTTGCCAGATACCCATCTTGAGCTTGCCCCCTGTAATGAGGTTCCATTATCTTAGCCGAGGGTTCATGGCAAAAATACAGCGAAGGAATATCCAAATAACGCAACACACAGGGGCTATTCGTCACCTTACATTGCATAACCAGAGCGACATCGTATTTTCCATCGTTAATCAGTCGCGCAGTTTTTTTCGATGCAGTACGAACACGATTTATCGAAATAATTCGCCCCACTCCTCTCGCACCGGATGTTTCGCCGCCATCCACGAAAATTGTGTTTTTCACTAATGGCCGTATATCTAAAAAATCTTCAGCTTTTTTATCGTAAATATATAAATCAATCTCGTGCTCTTTCGTGAGATGTTTTATAAACTCGAAAACCGCTCTTTTGGCACCACCTGAAGGCAAGTTGTGAAATAACGCAATACGCATATAGCTTTTAATTGGGGTGAAATTTTGATTTTATTGCCGCTTTTTTCATTATACACAGCAAAATATACTGTTAATTTTCTACTGCCATTTCTATGGCCACCGCAGCCACACGCCCAGAAGAGAGTCCGTCAACTTTATACGCCCATTTTTGCAGGAAGGATAATCGTGCGGGCTCAAACGCTGCCATCACCTTATCGATGGAACCATCCACAATGCTGCGCAAACTGCTCAAAACCTCTTCCTCAGAGCGCGGTACCAAAACAGCATCGCTTTTTACAAACATGTCGCTCCAAATCCAGCCAGAGAAAGCAGGGCAAATAGTCAACTTATTGGCTATTATGGCATCCACCGTTGCAGTCGAGCCGAAGCCTAAGAATACATCACACGCTTTTGTTAATTCACGAATATCATCCGTAGGATCAACCAATACAATATTGCGCCCTATTCCGATCAATTGTTTCGTTTCTTGCATATTTTCCAAAGGGTGCGGCTTGACGACTAGGCACACCCCCTCCACCTCTCCGGCAGATTTAAATACTGCCTTCTTCATTGATACCAACAAATCTGGAGCCGACAACGAGTTATATTCTTTTTGCTGATAGGTTGAAGCACAAAGCACCATAGTATGCCCAGCTGGAATTCCTAGGCGTGCGCGCGTTTTAGCCACTTCATTAGCATCCACATTTACCAAGCTGTCATGCCGTGGCGAACCTGTGATACTAATCTGCTGCGCTTGCACACCGTGCTCCAGCAAAGCTTGGCGGGTCGTTTCTCCCCAAGCAGCAACATGATCCGCCAACAGGAATTGCCACTCAACCCCCTCTGCTCCATTGGGACCAAATTGGATTTCAAGCGAAGAAATGTTTAGTTGACGTCCGACCAAGGAGTAAATACGTGCACGAGCATCAGCGACATCAGCTGAAATTATTAATGCCGGATGATGGCGTTTTAAAATATGGTGAGCTATGGCAACTTGTGGCACTAACAACGGCAAATGAAAATTAAAAAGCCAATTAAAGGCGTTCTGCATTTGCGGCCAAAGTGATTCACCCTCTGCCTGAATAAGCTGGGGAAATGCTTCCATTGCACGTAATTCAACAATCGCCGCCAGCAACTGCCTGTTTAATGCGCGCGCCTCGTTTTCAACCTCGGCATTCCAGTAACCCCAAATAGATTGTGACCGAACCAAATGCATCGAAATCGGAGCATTGCGCAAATGCAACTCATCATGGAGAACGACGCTTTCCCGCCCCTTGTTCTGAGCCAAACATTCAGCAACCGGCCGCAGGACATCTCGATACATATAACCACTGAATCCCATAAATAGAAATGCCTCGCTCTGAGGCCACCTTGCGGCATCACGGCCACGCATGTTTGGCACGCGCTTGATCCGATTTAGCACCCTACGTTTAGCCAAACTAACATGAGGCCTAACCCGCTGCGCTAAGGTTGGTGGCTTTTGACCAGATAGGGCAACAGGCACGTAATAGAGCGCCATCACAGGCGCCATCACATCCCATAGCGAAAGCCCATCAAAGGTGAGCTGCTCTGCCAATGATTTCCCATTTGGAAGCCGGGACTGCCCCCAGCTTTTAACTATTCCAGTCGAGCGCTCCAACCGTTCAACAACATCGCTCATTTATATTTTAAGCCGCTGAAGCAGCACCCTGCAAATGCAAAGGAGTTACACGGAAAGTATCGTCTTCATAGTTCTTACCACCGCGAGGACCGCGAGTAATAATTAACAGCACCGAATCTTCTACCGCATGCAGCGCATGCCGCTCCAATACAGGAGATTCCAGCAAGTCACCCGCAACCAGCGTCTGCGACTCCAACAGACCATCTGGCATTTGAGTGTATGCCAACATGTGCCCGGACAAAACATAGGAATACTGAATTGACTCTTTATGGTAATGGTTAGCGCGAATTGCCCCCTTATTGCAGGTAATAATGGTCACACTATCTACTGGGGTGTGCTGAAGAATATCGGTGATGGCGCCGCGAGCATCTTCAAAAGCAGGGGCTATTTTTTTTACTATCATGAGACTGACTCCATAAGTTTAATCAAAAATATTAAAATGCGTTTTTACACAATCCGGGGCTCTGGTATCGGGATAATAAACTTACCCCCCTTTTCCCGATATTCCTTCAGGTTTTCAATGATTTCATCGGCAAAATTCCAAGCCAAAAGAAGAGCATAATCAGGCTGCTGCTCTATCAACGCCGAATCAGGCAATATTGGTATATGCGTTCCCGGCGTATACAGACCAATTTTCAAACGTGATTTCTCAGTCATAAAATCAAGCAATTCCGGCCCTATATGGCAGTAATTGAGCAGCGTCATGCCTTTGGCGGGAGCACTCACACCAACTAACGAAGCGCCGTCCGCTTTCAATGAACTCAACATGGCGATAAGTTTCGTGCGATGCAAAGCGACATCTTTGCTAAATTGACTTAGTCGATCGAAATCAAAAATATGATTACCTTCTTCGGTCGCGATCATATCGGTCAACGCCTTATTGATCGGATATACACCGGTTCGAGAAACATAGATTCGAATAGAGCCGCCATGGATTCCGATCTCTTCCACGTCTACCGCCTCAAAACCGAAGCGGTTAAAAAGCTTATTCAATGGACGAACCGATATATACAAAAGATGCTCGTGATAAATGGTGTCGTATTCAAGATTCTTGAGCAATTTCAAGAAATGCGGCGCTTCAATAATAAATACCCCTTTATCATCAAGCAGGGTATTGATCGCCTTCATGAAATCGTCTAAGTCATCAATATGCGCAAATACATTAGTGGTAGTAACGACCGATGCTTTGCCGTGGCTTGCAACAACTTGAGATGCCAGCTTGGGGCTAATAAAATCATTTATGGTTTCAATTCCCCGGCCTATTGCTGTCGCGGAAATATTGGCAGACGGTTCAATCCCCAAAATACGACAACCTTTTGCCTTAAAGCCATCCAGTAATACCCCAACATTACTGCCGATATCAATTGCTAAATTCTCGGAGCCCAGATTAAATCTTTTCACTACCGATGCAGCGAAATCAAAAAAATGAGTACGCCCTGCACGCGTGGTTGAGGACTCGTATGGGTAATCGTGTTGGTACAAAATATCCGGCGGTACCGTATAACCAAGCTGTGACATGCCGCAATCGTTGCACAGGTAAACTTCCAATGGATAATGGGTTTCCGGCTGCTGCAACCCTTGCTCACGGATAAAGGAATCCGCCGCCGGCGTAAACCCAAGATCCAAGTAGGGCTGCAAATCACTTCCTTTGCAAATACGACAATGTTTCAAAATCATCTATTGATTCCTTATCGGTAATTATGTTAAATCCTACAAACACTAACTAATTGCATATAACTCTTCGACAATTCTAACATTTTCCGCAGCAGAAATATCCTGAAAAGCTGCAAGCTCTGGCTGAGCAATCGCTTTGGCGAAATTCCGAAGTTGCTCAGCATAGATAGTTGATACGTCGACCAACTCTTCTTTTACCGGCTCACCACGGTCATGCGCATATAGTTTCACAGCAACTTTGCCCCAACTGGCTGCAAAGTTATCAATAACAATCTCTCCCTCCGTACCGGAAATTTTTAGCAAAGACTTATATGGCGCATGAGAATTCACATCAACCAAGCAGTTGACTGCACCAGCGGCAAAGCGGCACGTGGCCTTACGCTCGACACCATCTTCGTGAGAGTGACTATCTATGCTGGCGGTCAATACGCTAATCGGCTCAGCAGTGAAAAGGCGGATAACATCAATGCAATGTATACCGGCATCCATTAGCGCCCCGCCTCCAGTACGATCTGCACGAAAAGCCCATGGCCGACTAATCTCTGGCAACTCGTAATGAAAAATCGCGTTAATCGACAGCAGCTCACCAACGAGTCCATTTTGAAACCACTGGTGTGCGAGCTGCAAAGCAGGAGAATATCGCAGCATATGACCAACCCTTAGCTGCAAATTAAGATCTCGTGCAGCTCTGATCATAGATTGGCAATCCACACTATTTGTTGCCATGGGTTTTTCACATAGAACATGAAGGCTCGCCGCTAAACACTGCAAAGACTGCTGCGCATGGAGAAAATTGGGACTGGCAATATGAATTGCACCGACAGGATTTGTTGCGAGAAAAGCCTCCAATGACGTAAATCGACGCACGCCGACTGGCAAATCCTGAGCCTTTCCCGAGCGATCCACCACCGCCACAAGCTCAACCTCAGGACATTGAGCAATTGCAGGCAAGATACGCCGAGTCGCAAAACGGCCTAATCCACAAATTGCCAACGGCAACTTCCCATTAAGATCATTCAATTGGCACTCTCCATCTAAAAGTCATCATCTCAATCGCTCACAGATTAAACTTGGCTTTTAGCTGTTGCCCTACGTCATCGGCTACCCACATGCAATGATCAATCTTGCCGGCGAAGACCGTAAAATAGCCATCGTTATCGTAACCGGTAACAATCGAAGGCCGAGCATCCGAATCTTCCTTTCGCGCCAGAACCATTCTTGGCCCTTCCAGAAACCCGACCACTGTTGAACGCTCAAGCGCGGGCACAAATTCTTTGCATAGCGCAATCATCTTCTCAAAATATCGAACTTTATCAACGCTAGCAAATGGGCCAGTTTCAGGCATCAGCCAAGACGGATCCATCTGACTCGAAATGCCCTTTGCCGCAAGCGTATGCTCCACGTTGTACAGCAAAAAGTTTTCCGACTTTCCGTGCGGCAATACCGTCATGAATGGGCCATCCATAATGGTTATCCCAACTTTGGGCATATCCAGTTTAATAATTGGCACTGCGGTATATTCAAACAGCCGTTCCGTCACTGCATGACCGAGTTGCTCGGTTAAGCGATTTATATCGCCATAAGAGGCATTCACTACTACATCGGCGAATACCGGCGCATGATTTTGAAAATCTATTTGGTAATGCTCGCCAACCTTTGCGATCTTTACGGCTCGCTCGCCCAATACGACATTGATTTGCTCGCGACGAAGATGCTGCCAAATCAAATCGCGCAGCATCCCGCAATCGTAAACGACCTCTTCGCACAGAATTCCCGTGTCTGCATTTTGCACGACCACAGGAAAGTCTTTAGGTGAGATTGTTTTATATGACGCCCCAAGCAACTCACAAAATTTTAAAAAATCACTTGTTGATGTTAGCGAACCCTTATTTGCAATGAAATACGCATTCAAAAACCCCTCTTGAATGCATCCAGCATATTTCTGCTTAAAGGCAGCAAAACCCCGAATGGATTGTTTGCCGGTTTCTAAATCGCGCGGGTAATGGAAACCAAGATGAAGACGATTCTGATTATTGGCGGAGGCACCGGAAAGGATATCGTTTTTAGCTTCATAAACTTCGACCGAAAGCCCATACGATTTTGCTTTAAGTGCAATTTCTGCACCAAAAATGCCGCAGCCAATTACTGCCACGTTAACTGTTTTGAGATTTTTCTTCATAACAACACTCATCATTTTTTGTTCGCAATACCTTACGATCAGATGTCCGCTTCTAAGTGAACACAGTAGTGTCCGGTTTAATTCAGTAGTGCCGACGGCAACGTCAATACTGACAATGGTTTCAAGCGATTCATGGGTGTCCACGATTTGAATTTCAGATTGCGCATTTGCGATCATTCCGGGTTTATAGAATCTGGGGTGAAGCATGAACATTGGCAAGACGCTGTTTGCGCAGGTCATGGAGTATGTGCCGTGGAAGACATTCGGACGCATCATCGAACGACATCGCGGCGATGCTGGAGTGCGCACCTTGGATTGCGCCGACTTGTTTCGCTTGATGGCATTCTCGCAATTGACGTGGCGCGAATCGTTGCGCGACATCGAATCGTGTTTGGCAGCCAATCAAGGCAAGCTGTTCCATATGGGTTTCAGCGGCGCTCCCGCGAGATCGACGCTTGCCGATGCATTGAACCAACGGGATTGGCATATCTATCACGAATTGGCGATGCGCTTGATTCTGCGCGCCCGCGCGCTCTACGCCAAAGATGCGCCGATACCGGAACTCGATGCAACGGTTTACGCTTTGGATTCGACCACCATCGATCTGTGCTTGAGCCTGTTCGACTGGGCGCCGTTTCGCCGCACCAAGGCGGCGGTGAAGATGCACACGCTGCTGGACTTGCGCGGCGCAATCCCAGCTTTCATTCACATCAGCGATGGCAAGATGGGCGACGTCAAAGTGCTCGACATCTTGCCCATCGAGGCAGGTGCGTTCTATGTGATGGATCGGGGTTACGTGGACTTCGACAGGCTCTACAAGATACATCAGGCGGGCGCGTTCTTTGTGACCCGCGCCAAACGCGGCATGGACGCCAGGCGCGTGTACTCGACCAAGACAGACCGAAGCACTGGGGTGATCTGCGATCAGTTGATTCGCCTCAACGGGTTTTACGTCTCTCGCGACTATCCCGAACATTTGCGGCGTATCCGATTCAAAGATCCCGACACGGGCAAGACGCTGGCGTTTCTGGCCAACAATACGACGTTGCCGCCGTTGACTATTGCGGCTTTGTACAAGAGTCGCTGGCAAGTGGCGTTGTTCTTCAAGTGGATCAAGCAGCATCTGCGCATCAAGCGTTTTTTGGGCACCAACGAGAATGCGGTGAAGACGCAAATCTGGTGCGCCGTGTCCACTTACGTGCTTATCGCTATTATCAAAAAGGAGCTTCAACTTGATTCCTCGCTCTACACAATGTTACAGATATTGTCGGTCTCGATTTTCGAGAAAAACCTTATTTCATGCGCCTTGCAGCCGGGCAGCTCCAGAGCCATTGATCCACTACCCAATAACCAAATGATTCTGTTTGATTTTTAACCGGACACTACTGAAGTGAACAATATATTTAAAATTACCATTCTGCGAATTAACGAATTTTACCGCATACTAAACACCCGCGATCCAATTTCCCTTTTTTTCTCACAGCATGAGTGACTCATGCCGATTTATTCTAACTTCTCGTTTATTTCCCAAACCTGGTCATCACCTGCATTCACCTTAAAATGTATGAAGTTAGGATATTTATTAAAATTATTGATAAAAGCTAGATCTGTATTCTTAATGAGAATGTAGCGAATTTTATGTTTATTAATTATGGCTAATAAATCGTCGTAAGGCTTATCGAACGAAAGTAGCGAATCATTCTCTTGCTCGCTTAACTTAAAGTCAGCCAATGTTTGATAGCGCCATTTTTCTGTCGCAATAGGATCCAAGTTTGTTAGGCTTGCAATAGGAGTAGCCATTGGGGTACTAGCCGCAATTTTTCCCTGACCTAAAGTTCGTAATGTTGCAAAAGGTTCTGAAAACGGGCTGCTGTTGGTACTGTAATATCCACCTTGGTTTTGGTAGACCCCCATTAAAAACGATGCGTTCTTGCCGAAGTAAACCAAAGAACATAGCACCACCGCAATTATTATATTTCTTGCCAATGCTGGGTGTTTTTCACTTTTCAGCTGAATAATGGCCAAAACCGAATAAATAGTAAATACACTTAATGCAGGCCACATCAGTTCAAACGCGCGATATAACGGTATGGACGTCCCAAATATTTTTACCAATGGTACAACTATTAGTGGATTGAAAATAACCAGAAACATCGCCACCAAAAATCCAACAAAAATTACCAATAATTCTTTTGCATTTTCTTTGCCTTTTAAATGTAGGTACCAAAACAACACGATAGTGATAACATCGAAATAGCCTCTGCTATTTACATATACCTTGGGATCGTACATATAAATGTACTCTGATATGTAAAGTAAATTTCCCCCACTACCCCGCCATAGGGCTATAGGTTCTATTAAATTTGGATCAAAGCTAAAAGTGTTTTTACAGATATAGAATCCCAATGCGGATAAAAATCCGATGACCCCGACCCAAAGGACTACTTTGTAATTAATTGGATATTTGATACCAAATTTTCCCCGAAAAATATTCCAAAAAATCACAATCCCAGAAATTATTATCGGTGCCCAGAAAAGCCAGTTAGGGTGGAATCTGGTTAGCGCAAACAAACATACAACCGTCAGCGCGAGAAATACATTATTTCTGTGCAATATGTATCTAACAAATGCGGCTAACATAATCGGGAACAGAACATAGTTGACGATTGCCTGAGGGAAAATTATCCAATGGCTATTTAGATTGAAAGTTGTATATCCGTTATCTTTAATCCAAATAATTAAAGAGACCACGGTAAAACTTAATGAACCAATTTTTGAAATTAAGACATTCCCAGAAATCGCTTTGAACAAAGTATAAATTGCCAAAACAGAAAGGAAATAAATGATGCCGGTTATAGTTGCGTATGCGATAGCCGAATCAATATTCGACAACTTGATTATCATTGCTAACGACAAATACCATGGATTGCATCCATATGTATTCAGCATTGGCACATCACTTCCAAGAACATGATCACAGCTGAAGATAGTCTCAAACGTTGCCAAATTTCTGAGCGCGGCCAAGTGAGTCAAAGCATCACTATTACCTGTCTGAAACTGTGAGGTGTAACCGATCAATATCGACTGAATTACTATAGTGGCAGTATAAAAATTAAAATATTCGCTCCGCCCTTGCTGGAATGATATTTTAGGAAAAGTTAATTTGAATTTATATAAATTTAGAATAGTCAGGCCGACTGTAACCAATAAAGACAGATAAATTGGTGTTTCTACATTTAGCCTTAAACCGTATGAAGCCCAAGTGATCGGAATCCAAAAGGCCATTCCTGACACCAAACCAAAGGAAACTTTTTCATATGCGTCTAGTTCCGTAAGCCTCGCCCTCAATAGAAATATTAATAGCAAACCCGGCAATAATACTAATGAAAATAATGCTGCAATTATTTTTATATTTGTAAATAAATATTCCATCTATCGTCCTTGTCAACAAATCCTACCACTCACTGCTTGGATATTTTCAGGCACTACAGTGACCGTGTGGTAATTCGGGGCCTTAATGAAAACATCCTCAATTACCCCAGAGATAGGCCAAAGCTGTTGACCTCGTCTAGCTCCGCCTCTATCAGATGTTTAGTTTTATATCTAAGCTCTCACCGTTACCACAATGCCGATCATAATTAACGCCACGCCCACAAAATATTGATGCTGAAAACGTTCCCCAAAGACCAAGTGACTTCCAATGGGCACCAAAATAAATGCCAGCGCCATCAAAGGGTAAACACGCCCAAGCTCGGTTTTTTGCAGTACCCAAACCCAGGCTATAGAGGTAATTGCGTAAAGCAGCATTGCCAAAACAAGTGTCGCAACAACTTTGAATGCAAAGAAGCTGCCGGTTTGCGCCAGCGAAGTTGCGCTCAACTTGAACAAAATTTGACCTATCGCCATACCTAGTACGCACAAAATCGCAATAATTTGCACTAACATAATTTAACTTTTTGCCTTCCTGACTACCGCATGACAAACAAAGAACAGGTTTAAATCCATGGAGGCTATTGGAAATGGCCACCATGCTTCGGTACGCTCCGGAAAATAATGTCGCAACAAGGCAATTAAGTTATTACATGAATTGACATGTTCTCGCGCCATGACGTAGTCGTAAGCAATACCCAGTGCAATTGCATTTTTTCTAGGCCCGAAATGTCTGCCCAACCGCCATGCAATACCAGGATCAGTTGGGATTAGGATTGAGATCACACCTCCATCCTTTACGACTCTTGCCCACTCTTTTATCGCCAGATGTGGCTGGTAGATATGCTCAAGCACATGAGTCGCAATCAACCGATCAAAGCTATCGTCTGCGTAACTCAACCTTTCGCCACTTTGCTTCTCAAATAGTAGTTTGTCGCCAAACTTATTGGCCAGTTTTCCCTTGGCAACTTCAAGTGTCTTCGCATCTATGTCAGATAATACATATTGATCAAAGTGATGCCGGACATAGCCCAAATGCTCGCCTGTTCCAGCACCAATTTCCAACACTCTTGAAAAGGAATCCACTTCTTTGAAGCGTTCTTCCACGCGACGATGACTTGCCTGCATCAACGATGACTGCAAGGGGCTAACATAGTTTGACTCGTCATAAACATCCGCAAATTTAGCGCGGAAATCCAACCAAGCCTGATCTTCATTCTTCAACTGATTTCTCGCAATTGTTGTCACTACTTTCGCTTAGAAACAACGTAAACAATATCGCTTGGCAATATTTTTAGAATTGGCAAAAACAGGGTAACGCACATATATACACAAATACGGGCCACAGCACTAAGATTCCCTGTATAGGAAACCCTTGTATATAAACCTGCCAAATCAATTGTTGATAAGGTTCCTTTTTTTTTCACGTCAAACCCGTTGTTTTTTAACATTGCAACAATGTTGGGTAAATTAAAATAATGCAAATGAGGGGAAGGAAGATCTTTTTGCCACAGGCGCTCAAAAAAGTCTGGGAAACCGAATCGGCAGAATATTTTAGATAACCTGTAAAACACTCCATTACTGCTCGGCAAGTTTAGCACGAGCAAACCATCCTTATTTAACCGTTGCCAACATGATGCCAGAACACCTTCGATATCGGGGATATGTTCAATGACGTCATTAAACACAATAACATCAAACCGTTCGTACTCATCGAGAGCTTCGGGAAAATAGCCCTTCCGAACCGGAATGCCTCGACGAGAGGTTGCATCGAATATTTTTTCGTCAGGTTCTAAACCTAAAACCTTAAAATCATTTCTAGCTGCTTCAAGAAACCATCCGTGTGCACATCCGACGTCAAGCAAGTGCCCTTCATTTGGTGACAGTTCCTTAATGTTTGCCACAAGTTTTTTAAAATTGCTCATTCGCAATTCCCGCAATCCTGTTTCCCGAGCGTCTTCATCTATCAATTGATGCGAGGTATGCAAATTTATTGCTGGCAGTAAATTTGCTTTTTCATAGCCACATCTCCTGCACATCGAATGCCATGCACGGTATCCAACAGATAGCCCACTCTTGCATATCGGGCAAATTTCATTTGACATTACATGTTTCCTATCAATGTGTGCGAACCATTTTTCTATTTCCGGCGCAATTTGTGCAATGGCCTATGCGGTACATTGGCAATGTCATACCCAAGGAATGCCAATATTAATTGCCCCCCCATTATGATGGGCAATGCGGCTAGCATCACAGTACCAGCAGGTGTAGCACCCCCTTCCTGCAACGAAATGCTCCAATGGTAAGCCCCAAAGATGCAACCAAAAACAAACAGCAACGCCCCCAAAGGCAGCTCTATGGATGCAAGCGACATATCGCGTAAATAATAATTGTAAAAAATTCGCTTCGAAAAATTGCGAATATGTTTGAACAGGAATTCACCGATAATTTTCGAGATTTTTAGGTTGCTTACTTCATCACCATATTGGGCATCCATGGGCACATCAACCACAACCGCACGTAGCGTATTGAGTCTAAATAACATGTCTGTTTCAAAGAAATATCGGCGACTGATTTTTTCAAATGGCAAATGTCGAGCCACGTCAGCATGTATGGCAGTATATCCATTGGTGGGATCAAACAGATCCCAGTAACCGGATGAAAGCTTGGTCATGAACGACAACACAGCATTACCCAAAAGACGGACCTTGGGCATGGCACGAATTTCTTCAAGGTCAAAGAAGCGGTTACCTTTGGTGTAATCTGCTTCCCCGGCGAGGATAGGCGCAACAAAAGCTGGTATTAAACCGGGATCCATCTGACCATCGCCATCAATTTTTACAATCACGTCAGCACCTGCTTCAATTGCTGCCTGGTAACCAATTAGGACAGCACCGCCCACCCCTTGGTTTATTGTGTGATAGAGCACTCGAACACGCGTATCGTTAATTTGTGTCTCGACAAGCTTGCCGGAGTTTTCCGGGCATGCATCATCTATGACATAAATACGCCATACTCCGGCTGGAATTTGCGAAATAACACTCGCTATGTGCCGCGAGACCTTATATGAAGGAATCACAACCGCCACACGATTTCCAAAGAAATCATTCTTCATATTTTCCGGCAGGTCATTTTGCATTTATATATTTGCTGTTGATAACGGTTTTTTGTTAAAGGGCAAATCCATCATCAACAATCATATTCTGCCCAGTCACATATTTGGATGCGTCCGATAGCAGATACAACAAAGTGCCAGTTATGTCTATTGGATTGAGCATGCCTTTCTCATTGCAGTGCGCGTTGTATGCCCGGAGAAAAGTCTCCGGCTGCTTGTCCAGAATACCGCCCGGGCTCAAACAATTGACCCGGATGTGGTCACCCTTAAAATATTGCGCGAAATAGCGCGTCATATGTTCTACCGCCGATTTGATACCGGCGTATTCTACTGGCATAGTCATGGATGTCCCGGCATAAACCTCGAAACGAGGAGCCATTGATCCGTAGATGGAGGACATGTTTACGATGTTGCCATTGCCCTGTGTGCGGAAGAAAAGAGCAAACTGCTGCGCCACGAGAAAGTAGCCCCCAAGATGCAGGCTGGTATTCTCGCAAAAATCGGCGTAAGTCACTTCTTCCAGTTTGCGGCCATAGTTGCAGTTACGCGGATACGCATTGTTTACCACTGCATCAATACGGCCATACTGTTCTTTAAGCTTGGCAATGAGCGCATTCACAGATGCCTTGTCGGTAATATCCAGCGTGGCCGCTGCAACTCGTCCGGGATGGATTGATGCAATTTCCTGCGCCACCCGATTGCTCGCCTCGGCATCAATATCTGCCACTACGGCAATGCCACCTTGTTCAGCGATAGCACGTACAAAAGAGCGCCCAAGGAATCCCGCCCCCCCCGTGACAACGACGATTTTATCGTTAAGCATGTTTGTACTAACCGAGAGTTTTTTTAAAGTAGGCGATGGTTTCTTTTAATCCGTCTTCCAGCGATACCTTGGGTTCCCAGCCGAGCTTCTCGCGCGCCAAAGATATATTCGGTTGACGCTGTTTAGGGTCGTCTTGCGGTAGCGGCATGAAAATCAGTTTAGATTTCGAGCCGGTAAAATGCAGCACTTTTTCTGCCAGTTCACGCACGGTGAATTCGCAAGGATTGCCAAGATTGATCGGTCCCACCAGATCGGCAGGGGAATTCATCATGCGGACAAATCCCTCTATCAGATCGTCCACGTAACAGAAGCTACGAGTCTGCTGCCCGTCACCGTAAATGGTTATATCTTCGCCCCTGAGTGCTTGGACAATAAAATTGCTAACCACACGCCCATCTTTGGGATGCATGTTAGGGCCATAGGTATTGAATATACGTACCACTTTAATTTCGAGACTGCATTGGCGGTAATAGTCGAAAAAGAGAGTTTCAGCACAGCGCTTGCCTTCATCGTAGCAGCTGCGGATGCCTACGGGGTTGACCCTGCCCCAATACTCTTCGTGTTGCGGATGCACTTCCGGGTCGCCATAAACTTCCGAGGTGGAGGCTTGCAGGATCCGTGCATTGACCCGCTTGGCCAAGCCCAGCATGTTGATTGATCCGTGGACACAAGTCTTGGTGGTTTGAATCGGGTCGCGCTGGTAATGCACCGGGCTGGCAGGACAAGCCAGATTGTATATCTGGTCTGTCTCGACATAGAGCGGAAAAGTGATGTCTTGGCGTATTGCTTCAAAATGTGGCTTGCCCAGCAAATGTGCAATATTTTGTTTATTTCCGGAAAAATAATTATCGACACTCAAAACATCGTGTCCTTCATTCAGCAAGCGTGCGCATAAATGAGAGCCGAGGAATCCGGCACCGCCTGTCACTAGAATTCGTTTATTCACTTTCTCTCCTTAACCTTCATTTGTTCCGCAAACATCTGCGATGGAAATGAGATTTCATTCGCTAAATTTGTATTGTTCCATCTTTTCTTTTTCCGTCAGTTTGTATGCCTCCAAACCTACGGAACTTTCGCCCGGACGCGGCAATACGAAAGCTACCACTTCGTCGAGAAAGCCCATTTCCACTCCGGCATCATAGATGCGTTGCGACAGGTCTACATCCCACACGCGGTTCCATTCCTTGCGCCAGCACTCGGCATTGTAAGGCATGAAGCGCAGGTAGGAGCGGTATAGCCATGAGTTGACGCCCCCAATCTTCGGGCTATCGTCATTGGGGTTTTCTGGCCGCTGTGTATAGTAAGGATCCAATGCTCGCACGCCGTCCACAACTTTTTGTACACCAAAGCGTTCTTCTATATACAAGCCGGATACGAACTCGTATTGCCCTTGTTGCGCAAAACGCAGGAGTTTCTCGATGTGATCGGGCGTCCAGGTATCATCGTCATCCACGCGTGCGATCCACTGTCCGCGAGCGAGTTCCATTGCCTTGTTCGCGGGGATGGCTCCGCCTACGAACCAATGATTTTCCACCGTCTGGCGATATTTGCGGTCGCGACTCGGCAGGTTATAGAACTTTAGCCGAGGGTCTTTTATTTGAGAGAGTAATTCGGCCGTGTTGTCGGTGCAATGATCGCCGACAATCACCAATTCGAGATTCGTATAGGTTTGCGCTAACACCGAATTCACGGCTCGTTCGATTAGCAGAGGGCCACGGTTATAGGTCGGCACACAAACGCTGATGAGCGGTGTTTGATTGGGGTCATCATATTCATGCGCGTGCTTTAAGCGTGCCACGCGTAGTTTTAAGGGTTCTGTTGCTGTAAATTTCCAGCTATTAAACCCGGCGATCAGGCGGTCTTCCAACGAGCGTTTACTTGCCTTATCTGACATTCTGTCCCCCATTAAGATCGATGCATGCCCCGTTCAGGTGTGCCCAATGATCCTGACACAGATCGAAGACGATCTTCGCAAGGTCGTGCGGGCGCAATAACTGTTTGGAAGGCACTTGATTGCGGTGATATTCTTGCCGTTCCGGTGTCATGTCTTGAAACATGGCGCTGTCTTGGATGAGTCCCGGCGCGATTGAATTGATACGGGCACCGGGAGGGAGTGCGGTGGCAAGTGATTTGACGAGCGAGAGCAGCGCCCCCTTTGATGCTGCGTATATGGGATCGAAGCTTCCGCGCTGGGCCGAAATCGACGAGAACATAATTAAGCGTGACCGCGTTGTTAGTAGCGGCAACATTCGCATGAGTAATTTTGCCTGGCCGTTAAAATTGACTGCCATTACCTCGTCGATTTCCGCAAATCCATATTTCGCCAAGTTCTTGCCGGGTAATATTCCGGCTAAAAAGATTGCGATATCGATTCGGGGCGTGAGTTCCTTGAGTTTGTGCGCAAAGACATCAATGCTTTCGTCATCGCGCAAATCGAGAAATAGTGCATCCGACTGTTCGCCCGCCTCGTGCGGAGGTGTCGATGTATGGGTTGTGATGACCCGCATTGAGGCGCTACGGAATTGCGCTGAAATCTCACGCCCAATACTGGACGATGCGCCCACGATAAGAACAGTTTCCATCTGTGTATTAGTTGCGCTCACCGGAGAGTATCACCGGAAGTGCCTGCACCAATCACCGCCAATGTATCTGCAGAGAAACTCTTACCCGTCTGTTGCTTTATCCATTCAAGGATATCGGCGCGATACCGTGGCGCGCAAATCACTAGAAATTCGCTGTGTTTGATATGCTCAAGCGTATCTTTCGGCAGTAATACTTCCACTTCTTCCAGTTCCAAGTGGTTCTTGCGTCGAGGATCGGAGTCAACCACTCTCACCGAATCGGGTAACTTATAATCTGCCAGCAGGCTGCGTAGCAGATCCGTCACCGCCCAAATGGTGATCTTCTTCTGTTGCTTCCCAAGTAGCGTGATGCGTTGACGCACTGATTCTATCTGAGCTTCACTGCGACGAATCTGTTCAAGTCCACCGCGCACACAGGCTAATGCATCGATGTATTCAGATTGGAAATCAAAGCTGGTTTGGGTATGCATCGCTTCTTTACGGAAGACCGCCAAAAACCCGAATGGCCTGCTGCAAATATGACCGAATTCAATCGGGTTTAAACCAACCTGACGCGCGACCGCCGAGAGTGTGGTCGTCGAAAAATGATTGACGTGTTCAAATTCCTGAAGCAGTAAGTTGCGCGGGTACAGCCGCATATCCGGTACTTCACAAATCATCACTCCGCCCGGTTTGAGCGCCCGCTGACAAGCCGAAAGGAAGTCTTTGACTTCGGCAACATGTTCAAGGACATCGTAATGCGCAAGGACATCGACCGAATCAGCTGTCAAGTCGTGTACGCTCCGCAACTCTGCCGAGGTATCCTCGGATATTTCCACAACAAGTTGTTTGCCAAATAACGGCGCACAGCGGCGGTGGAATTCACCGGGTTGGTCGCCACCGATTTCTGCAAATATGCCGTTTGGTGCACTGTATCGCTCAAGCACCGACATGCGAGCATCAATAAAATAGGGCAATCCGATCTCCTTGTAGCCCGCAAGCCCGTCGGCATGATACTGAGCCAAGCCATCGGGGGAAGGTGCTGGAGAGTTGAAGCAAAAGCCGCAATCGCGGCAAATTGCCACGCTGAATGGAAATCGCCAAGTGTCGGTGGCGCGCGTGACGACACTTTGACTGGTCCAAACGATCTCTAAATTGTTTCCGCTGCAGCATTCGCAGGTACGCGGTTGGAGTGATATTTCTTTCATGCTCTTACCTGTTTTTAAAATGAGGGGAAAATTGTGAATCAATGAGGCACTCGGCGATCATAAAATCCAGCGGTGTATCAATATCCAAAGCGCGTTCGGTCGGAATATGCACATGGCGAACTCTGCCTTCGAACGTGCCGTTTTTCGTCATTACAAATTTTGGGCGTGCCACGTAAGCCACGGTGGTCATGTCATAGACTGCCGGTGCATCCTGACGCCGGGTGATCGAACCTTCGGGTGGTATCACCAAGCCCACGCCTCCGTCCGGGAGTACCTTGACCATATTGAAATAGGGGCTGCGATTAGCATCGCTCACGGTGATGATCATGTCTGCATCACCCTTTTCATATTCGTCCAGGCAGCACTCCAGATCTTCCACTACGCGCAACGGGGCGGTGGCTGGGACCACGATCAGTGCATCGGGATAATCCCCATCGGTTTCCTTGAGATAATTTAATGCGTGACGCCAAACCAGCCATTCTGGACTTTTATCTTGGGCCAATTCTACCGGGCGCAAAAATGGAACCTCTGCGCCAGCTTTACGTGCAACAGCAGCGATTTCTTCAGAATCGGTTGACACGATAACTCGGCTGATCCTCTTCACCGCCCGTGCCTGCTCAATGGCCCACGCTATCAATGGCTTGCCTGCCAGCGGGCGAATATTTTTGCCAGGTAGCCCTTTGGAGCCACCCCGTGCGCAAATCAATGCAACAATTTTCATATGACTGTTTGGGGTTTCTTATGTCCCATTTCCTCTTTTTGTTTAATAGATACCGTGCTCCCCGTTGTGGAAGATTGGCGTGCAGCTTCAATTATCCGCAGCACGCCCAAGCCATCTTCACCCGATATGAGCGGATGAGCACCATCCGAAACACACGCCAAAAAATGATTCCATTCGGCTAGGTAGCTTTCATCCTTTTGCGGCAGATGCGTAAACAGGGTCTGCCAGACATTTGTATCTTGTTCGAAAAGCTCGACTGTCCCTGCTATGGCATTCCAGCGTAACGTACCCGTTTCACCAATAACCGTGCAAGTTCGAGTTGTATCATGGCGGACAAAATCCATATTTAAAGCGGCGATCACGGGTGTCCCAGCTAGATTATGGGTAAAGCCCATTACTAAATGCGCCGTATCTTCCACGTCGATCTCCAGACTACTTTGCTTGCGCTGGATGGAGCTTACCCATTCCACTTCACCAAACAACCAGCACAGATAATCGATCTCGTGGCTCAGCTCTAATAACACGCCCCCCCCGAGAGACGATCTTGCGGAAACAGTCTGCCGATAATCAGCACTGGGACGCCATGAAGGCAAAAATTGACCTATCTCGGACCTTACAGAAAGCACTCGCCCTACGCGTTGCATTTCGAGTAACTCACGAAATTTTTGCAACGATGGCAGGAAGCGCAGGTTATAGCCCACCATCAATGTAGTGTACTTGGAGCGACATGTCTCAATTAGCTCAGCTATTCCTTGGCTGGTAGCGGCGATGGGTTTTTCAATAAGTAAATGCACGCCCGCTTGAGCCAGCGACAACGCGGCTTCCAAATGATGTGTAGCCGGATTGGCAATTACTGCCATCTGAGGTCGAAACAGCAATGCCTCATTCAGCTTCGTGTAGCAATGATCTATACCTGAGTCTGCAATATCTTGGCATCGCTGGTGTCGCAATACGGCGATTTGAGCATTCGGCATCAACTTTCTTGCCAGCCGGACATGTCGTTTTCCGATACTGCCAAGACCTACGATCAGGATGCGCTCAAGCATAATTCGGCACAATCAATAGCGTGAAGTTCGGGCGTGACCAAGGCATCGTTATTGCACCAAAAATTGACGCAATATTGTTAGTCCCACTTCACCGCTCTTTTCCGGATGAAACTGGCAACCGAATACATTTTCGCGTTGAATGGTGGCCGCCACTAAGTGTCCACCGTAAAGGCAATCTGCAATGCGGTGACTTTGATCGACAGGATTCGCCATGAACGAATGTACGAAGTAGGCAGCCTCGCCCGGCTTTACTTTCTGCAACAAGGTTTCTTCCCAGCTTTTTCGCCCTGCAGAAACCATCAATGCGTTCCAGCCGATATGAGGAATTTTTTGTGGATTGCCATCCGTTGTCGTCGCGGGAATCGCTATCACTTGTCCCGGAATGAGTCCAAGCCCCGTTGTGCTACCGAATTCTTCACTTTCATCAAGGAGCATCTGCATGCCCAGGCATATGCCAAGTAGCGGCGTACCCCGTACAGCAACCTCGCGTACAACACTGTCAAGCCCTTCACGGCGCAGCCCCGCCATGCCGTCAATAAAAGCGCCAACGCCCGGCAGAACTACTCGTGGCGATGAGAGAATGACATCGGGATCGGCAGTCACCGTCACGCTTGCGCCACAGTGCTCCAATCCCCGTTGCACACTGAGCAAATTGCCCATGCCATAGTCGATGACGACAACCTCAGACGTACTCATAGTTTCTCACTTCAATGCCGGCGGCTTGTGCAACACGACGAATATCGCCTACCGTGGCGCGGTTATAGTGCAGGATGTCGGCCATGGCAACAGCATCTACCCCGCCTTGTGTTACGGCATCAATCAAGTCTTCTTCTTTGCCCATGCCGCCACTGGCAATCACCGGCACGCTCACTTCCTGCGACACCGCCTGTAGCAAGGGGAGATCAAAACCTTTGCGTGTTCCTTCTCTATCGACAGAGGTCAAAAGGATTTCACCGGCCCCCAGCGCGATACCACGCTTGATCCATTCGATCACGTCTAGCCCGGTGCGCTCTCTGCCATTGTCGGTATAGGCTTCCCAGCGGTGATCCCCGACTTGTTTGGCTTCAATGGAAAGTACCATGCACTGACTGCCAAAACGACGGGCGATATCACTAATAAGTGACGGGTTCGCCACGGCAGCAGTATTGACCGCCACCTTGTCGGCCCCGCAGCGCAGCAAATGAGTTGCATCATCCACCGAGCGAATACCTCCGCCCACAGTCATCGGCACAAAAACGTCTTGGGCAGCGCTCTTTACAATGTCGCCAAGGCTGTTACGCCCATAAAGGCTTGCCACACAGTCCATATAGATCAGTTCATCTGCCCCCTGTTGGTAGTAGCGCATCGCATATTCATTTGGCGATCCGATTACGCGGAGTCCCTCCAGATGAATGCCCTTGATCAGATTGGGCCCCTTGATGTCAAGCCGGGCGATAAGACGTGCTCTACTCATAATGCAGAATTTTTCCCATTCTGATGCCAAACCGTATGGCGCAATCTCCAGTTGCCATTGTCGAATATCCACAGATGAGGCGAACGGAATGAGTCCGTTAATTTTGTGTAATATTCACGCGTCAACATAGGTTGCTCGAACATTTTTGAAGCTTCTGGAAACTCTTTCTCGGTAATGCTGAGATATTTAAAAATTTCATCCGCGAATCGTTCTGGAAATTCATGGTCGAAACGTTTTACCAGCGCAACGCCTTCTTCGCGGGTAATGTCTCCGGATCGAATTTCTTGGGCTGCATCGTAACTAGCGCGCCCAAGACCAAACTTGATGCCGGTCGTATGGTAGTGAAAGTCATCTATGCGATCATCAATGCTGTTGTACTTGCTGTAAGTGCCTGGCGTGCGTTCAGGAGATGCTTCAAAACCACCGTGTTCTACCGCGTAGTAATAGCAACTTTGCGGATGCCATTTCAGGTAATACCCTAGATAGTGAACCTCAATCTTTTTTTCTTCGATTTCACTAGGATTGGCAGGTAAATAGGGCAGCAAATCCTGATGCTCTAAGCCGAAATGTTTTTTCAAATTAGGTACCGAAACACCACCCAAGCTGACCTTTGATTGATCTTCCGCTGTAAAGTATGACCAATCCCTTTTAGCGGAATTAGTGTCGCCAATGGGATTGCCATATTCAGCTTCATTTTCGCCATAAATAACAAGTGGAATGTTATGCAAAAGCGCCATCTTTGGCGCCAGTGCCTTTTGTCCGAACATAAACGCTTGAAACGGATGAAATAGATTATCAACTGCCAGTCTCGTAAGAAGACGATGAACTCGCCCATTAGGGGTCATCAATAAATTATCATGTCCCGCATGTATCCAAGATTGGAAATTTTTCCAGCCCCATTCTGTGTACACATGCGGTGCCCATGTAACGGTCAATGGATGCATACCGTATTTTGTTCTCATGATGTGTGAGGCGTAGAAACTATCTTTTCCTCCCGACCCGGGGATAATGCAATCATAGTTGCCATCTTTGCTGCGATGACGATCACACAACTCACGCAACTGTTTTTCACGCTCTTCCCAGTTAATGCCTGTTTTTTTCTGTATTGCAAAATTGCACGCATCGCAAACGCCATTTTCATCAAAATAAATGGTCTTTTTCTTTGTATCTTTGGTATGCGTGTACTCAACCGCTGAATTGGGGCGCTGATTTGAAATTACACATATTTTGCAGTACATCACCTCTTCCGGTAGTCCATACTTAACCTCAAGACTTTGAGCGTTTGGTGCGAATTTCGATTTGTCAATTTCTTGCGGGGCTTGGATACGATCCATAATTTACTTTCCTTTGTTAAAACCTGCGTTTTACCTTGCGTTGTCCTAGGTGTATAAATAATCCGTTGGGTATTTACTCAAATATGCCGCTGTATTCGCTATTGGCCTTCTCATAATCGCTCATTCTTCCAATGTCCAGCCAATATTCCCTGATCGGGAAGGAAACAGCATTATGCCTATCCGCAATGAGTTTTTCAAAGAGCGTGGGCATGTCAAAGAATTCATCATCGGGGATGGCATCCAATATCTGCGGCGAAAGCATATAGATTCCGGCACTCACAAAAAACTTGTGAGTAGGCTTTTCTTCGATGGAAACTATTCTGCCATCTTGTACAGTTACAACACCGTAGGGCACTTGGAAGTCGTATTCTCGAACAGCCATCGTAGCGATAGCATCATGCGAAAGATGGTAGTCATACATATGCTCAAAATTAATATTGGTAAGCAAGTCGCCATTCATCACGAAAAAAGGCTCAGTAAGGTTCTTGCGCATTAAGCTTAACGCCCCTGCAGTGCCCATCCGTTTAGTCTCATGAACATAGTCGATTTTCACCCCGAATTTCTCTCCATCACCGAAATATTCTTCAATAATGTGCGACTTGTAACTAACACTTAAAATAATGTCGGTGTAGCCATATTTAGAAAAATTCTCGATGATTGTTTCCAAAATTGGCTTGTTGCCCACATGAAGCATGGATTTGGGTGTGGTGTCTGTAAGAGGACTAAGGCGCGTACCTAGGCCGCCGACCATCAATACAACCTTATTGGTGCGATGTGAAGGTTGGAGCAGTTCATCAACTTCTGCAATACCGACGACCCGACCTTCACCGTCAACAACTGGAATTTGGTATAACTTATACGCGATAGCAGTCTGAAGTATCTTTTCATTTGAGTCATTGACTCCGCATGTCATCGGCGTTCGGAAATAAATGGACTCGATTAAATCATCAAGCCCCGCTCCTTTCAGAAAAGCCCGACGTACATCACCGTCCGCTAACGTGCCCAGTAGTTTTTGATTTTTATCAACTACAAGAGCAATTTTTATCGAGCCACTCTCGATGACTCCAAGTGCCTGACGTATTGTTGAGCTTGGTGAAATAAGAATTTTTTTATAATTATTCATGCTGTTGCGGAATGCGGTAGGTCGTTAAATTTTTTCTTCAGTAGATGTACTAATGGGTGAGATTGCAAAACTTGGGCAATCTTTTTGGATGTACCGCCTTTGTCGTATGGATTCCTGACTTCGCCGAGTTGTTTCTGAAACTTAGACGAGTAAAGCTGCTGTAGGGCATCTTTGATCGCTTCCTTATTCGGCTTACAGTCGATTACGCTATCCGCTTTAACCCGTCCCTTTTGACGATCTCCGATGTTAATAGTGCCTATTTTAAACGATGGCGCTTCGATAAGGCCACTTGAGCTATTTCCGATTGCCGCATCAGCATGTTGAAGTGCAGACAAATATCGCAATTGTCCTAGCGATGCAAACGCAATTGATTTGTTTGAGTTGGCAGAGACATAATCATCAATTAAGGAATTGATGATCCTTCCATCTGTATCTGCATTGGCCTTGGTGAAGATGATATGGGTGTCACTGAGTTCATCCAACGCAAGCAATAGTTGCTGAAATTGCTCTTTTGCCGTGCTTAATTCCAATGTTACAGGGTGGAATGTAACCACTAAATTTTTCTTGCCCAGCTTGAAGTCGAGACTTTTTTCCAGCTCGCCTTTACTTAATATTGGTAAGTTATCAATATTGTCGAGTCCAGGCGCGCCGAAGTTGAACACCTTCTCGGGGTCTTCGCCAAGTTGAATAACGCGTTGGCGATATTCTTCGGTAGCCACAAAATGAAGATGGCTCATTTTAGTGATCGAGTGCCTTATGGCCTCATCGAATGCCCCTTCGGTTGTTTCGCCTCCGTGGATATGTGCAATAGGAATGCGAGCAATCATCGCCGCTGCGGACGCACTAAAGATTTCAAACCGATCACCCAACACGACGATAACATCAGGACTCAATTCTGAATATGCTTCCGCAAACGAAATTTGTGCCAGCCCCATGGACTTGGAAATACCGACGGGAGTATCCGATGACAGGAGCATTTCGATTTTTTTATCGATTGAGAATTCTTTTTCAATCTCCTTGTATGTCAGGCCAAATTCGGGAGACAAATGCATGCCGGTGACAATAATTTGAAGCCTCAAACTCGCATCTGACTGGATCTCTTTCATCAGCCAATACAGCAGCCCGTATTCGGCACGAGTGCCGGTGACAACACATATTTTTCTCATTTGTTTTTCTTCTTAATCGTGTGCTTGAATTTCAAAACCGCGAAGTTCAGTTCAATTGAGGTTTCCGTGTCGCTTGTTTGCAAATCTTCATCGAAGATTTCTGCGATCAACGCTCCACTTTTTTGCATGAGTGATTTTTGTTCGGCTTTATCTTGAATTACTGATAACTCCTTAATTTCTCTGGACAACTCTCTGATCTTTGAGAAAGTCTCAATGATGGATAATGTTGCCTGTATCGCTTGCGGGCTTTTGAGGATAGTAGCCAACATATACAAGCCTTTTTCGGTGAATGCGCTTGGAAGCTTTACCTTGCCCCCTTTTATTGAAGTCGAAAATTTCGACTTCAATATATCCCATTCACTTTTATCAAACTCCAATATATATCCCTCAGGAAACTTTTCTGGGTTGTTTTTTACTGCCTCATTTATTCTTTTAACCGTGCTTATCCGGTTGTCACCCAAACCTACTGCCGGTAGTATGTTGAGCATCTGCGTTATCTTGGGGCGACCATGGTTATCGACGTGCTTGATCGAGGCGATCTGCCGTTTCCGAGTTCGCTGCCGGAGTTCCAGCGCCTCTTCCCTGACGAGGCGGCGTGCGCGGCTTACCTTGAGCGCACACGATGGGGCGACGGGTTCAACTGTTCTTGTTGCGAAATGTCCGGCGATCCCTATCGTTTCGCCAATCGCCCAACCGTTTTGCGATGCCGCCACTGCCAGCACAACAGCTACCTCACGGCTGGCACCGTCATGGAACGCACGCACACACCGCTCTCGGTGTGGTTCTGGGCGGCCTACCTGGTCGCAAGCCAGACGCCTGGCATCTCGGTCGTCCAGTTCCAGCGGCAACTCGGCCTGTCGCGTTACGAAACCGCTTTTCAGATACTTCACAAGTTGCGCGCCGGCATGGTGCGTCCCGACCAAGACAGGATCGGCGGCAAGCCGGAAGAAATCGTCGAAGCCGATGAAACTTGGATTGGCGGCCGCACGCGGGGCAAAGGACGTGGTATTCACGACATGGTACTCGTGGCGGGTGCCGTCGAAGTCAGGCAACGCAAGCGCACCAGCAGCCTCAACAAGCGAAAGACTGGGCGTTACGCTGGGCGCGTTAGACTCGCGGTGGTGCCGGACAGAAGCGCCAAGTCGCTGGTCGGTTTCATCGAGCACGCCGTTGCACCGGACACCTCCATTATCACCGATGACTGGAGCAGCTATGCAACGCTCGGGCAACGCGGATACTTTCATACCGCCGTCGCGGAGCGAGGCGACATGCAAGTCGCAGAAACCTTTTTGCCCATCATTCACCTCGTGTTCTCCAATCTCAAAATGGCTACGTGGCATTCACCACGGCGTCAGCCCGCAACACTTGCAAGCCTATCTCAACGAATTCACGTTCCGCTTCAATCGCCGCTTCTACCCATTCAACGCTTTCCGTTCCCTGCTTGGTATTGCTGGCGATGTCACTGCGCCGACCTATGCCGAGCTTTATGCAAAAAAATCACGACCAACTACCAGTAGTAGGCTTGGGCACCAACCGGATAAGCACGCTTTTAACCTCAACGCAGTAAATGTCAGCGACATTGCTATCAAGCAACACCGATTGCTCTCTTACCTCAATGATCAGATTCTTTATGCTCTCAAGTTTTACGAGTCCGCTCATATCAGACCATCCTCTTCATAACTCTTTTGTGCAACTTGCCCCACCACCTCATCCCATCGCATGGGATTCATGCCACTCCCAGGACGTTTGATGGTGATATTGTCTTCGCCAAATGTTTCTCCTACCTTGATTGGACGTGCTGCGACAATACTTTTTCTGGCGATAGCGATATTCTTTGCTTCGCTCTTGCTTGGTTTTTTAATGCCATCTCCCAGCGCTTGTGTTACTTGACGGATAGCCTGCACCATCGCTCTAAGTTCTTTGGGTTCCAGACTGGCTTTATGATCCGGGCCTTCCATGGTGCGATCAAGTGTGAAATGCTTTTCAATAACACAAGCTCCCAAGGCAACTGCGGCTACTGGCACCTCAATGCCTTGCGTATGGTCGGAATATCCAACTTTGACTCCAAAAGCAGCTTGGATCGTTTGCATGGCACGGAGATTAACTTCCTCTATGGGACACGGGTACTCGGTCGTGGCGTGGAGCACGGTGATTTTTTCTTTGAGCGTCCCTTCCTGCATTAAGACATCTAGTGCATCTTCAATCTCGCCTAGGTCAGCCATGCCGGTCGAGAGAATCACCTCTTTGCCAAGACGCCCCACATGCCGCAGATACGGAAGATTAGTGATTTCTCCGCTAGGAATTTTAAAAATCGTCATTCCAAAATTATTCAACAATTCAATGCTGTCATGATCGAACGGGGTCGAGAGAAACATGATTTGTTTTTCTTTGCAATGGCGGATGAGTTCGCGATGTGCATTTTCATTAAGTTCAAGCTTCTCGATCATCTCATATTGAGATTCATCTGCTGACGTAGTTTGCTTTTGATATTCAGCCTTTTCAGCACCTTTACTCACTAACTTGCCCGCTATAAAAGTCTGAAATTTGACGGCGTCAGCACCCGCATCAACAGCAACATCAATGAGTTTCTTTGCTAATTCGAGAGAGCCGTTATGGTTAACCCCTGCTTCAGCGATTATAAAAACTTTAGTCATTCGCATATCCCCTGAAAAGCGATCCGGCCTTGATGAAATCATTTTCATTGGTTTTGACATATTCAATTGTCACCGCATTGCTACCGACAAAAGTTCCATTCCTGACGATAGTTCCGCCGTTAATAATGGCGGCTGTCGATATATGGCAATTATCCTCAACAACGGCATCATGCTCAACCAGTGCTTTAGTATTGATAATGCAGTTACGTCCAATGGTGGCGCGTGAATTGGCCAGTACGTCATGCATGATAATCGTCCCTTCGCCTATTAACGCATGTTTGGATACATAGGCTCTGGGGGAAACTACTTTTGGAAGAATATAGCGAAGCTTCTTGGCGAATTCAAAAAGCCTGATTCTTACCGATGGACTCTTAATCTGCCCGATGGTTATGAGCGCGTAATCGTAGCTTGAGCGAAGCTCCTTAAGGCTATCATCACTGCCAAGAATCGGATATCCAAACAAGCTTGCGCTGACAATATCCTTGTCCACTATACCGGCAATCTCAAATTTATCCTCTTGCTCGATTACATCAATGCAAGATGCACAGTGCCCGCCGCCGCCTATCAGTATCAACTTTGGTTTCACTGAACTCTCGCACTGCTAGGGATATTCACAACTCGCTCTTCGAGCCATTTGGCATTGGTCAAATCGGTAGACTGGCAATCTTGGAACATCGGAAGTTCGTTCATCAACCGCCAAATTGGTCGTGACATCACGCCCGCCGCATTTAATTTTTGCAGAAATTCTTCACGAGCTTGCTTGTCTTCCAGAATTAGTGCGTTGAGCCAATAGTTTGAATTTGAATGCGCAGGCTCCGAAACGAAGTTGATATTTAAAGCTGAAAAAAACTCAGCATAGGCCAATGCTATTGTCCTTTTGCTTTCCAAAAGACGGGGCAAGTTCTCCATCTGTGCGCACCCCAACGCCGCATTGATGTTTGGCAGGCGGTAGTTGTAGCCAATTTCGTCGTGAACAAATTCGTAAGGGTGCGGTTGCTTGGCAGTCGTGGTGATATGCTTTGCCCGCTTCGCTAGCACTTCATCATTGGTAATGATCATTCCCCCCCCGCCAGTGGTGATGGTCTTATTACCATTAAAACTAAATGCAGCAAGTTTGCCAAATGTTCCCGTATGCTTTCCTTGATAATAACTACCCAAACTTTCGGCGGTGTCTTCAATAAGCGGAATACTAAATTCTTCACAAATCTTGGCTATTTCATCGATCTGGCAAGGAAGCCCGAAGGTGTGCATGGGAACAACTGCCGAAATTCTTCGGCCAGTTGTTTTATTGATACAGCCGGCACTAGTTTGTGTTGTGTTGGCGGAGAGAAAACTCAGCAAACTACTTGGGCTCATTCCAAGCGTATCTCGATCCACATCAACAAATACCGGCTTAGCACCGCAATAGCTGATCGCGTTGCAGGTAGCGACGAAGGACAAGGACTGGGCGATTACCTCGTCTCCCTGAGCCACGCCTACAAGTTTCAGCGCAATGTGCAATGCCGCCGTGCCGTTGACGGTGGCGACTGCATACTTAGCTCCAGTATAGTCCGCCATCATTTGCTCAAACCGATCGACATATTTACCCACGCTGGATACAAAAGTTGAATCGATACAATCGAGAACGTACGCTTTCTCATTGCCGACGAATTTTGGCTCATGCAATGGAATGAATTTTTCCGTCTGATAAAGACCACGGATGAAATCAATAACTTCTTGATGTTTACTCATCTCTACATTTTCCCGTCTAAATATTCTTGCCGAAAAAAATGTGCTTCTGTTGCGCCATAAGCAGATGTACAACAACGACTTGTTTGTAAAAAATGAATGGAGGGCTCATTATTTTGAAACGCCATTCAAGTGACCGAAATATTTATTGAGAGCATTCGTTATATAGTTCTCACAGAAATCTATATTTAAGTCATTTAAAATAGGCTTTATTTCTAACACATCAATATCATGGTTAGCCCCCTTACTGACCAATACGTAATTCGCCTTTAGCCCGACAAAAGCCTCGATATCACGTACAAGTTGCAAAACCGATGTTTGGTGTGTGCTTGCCACATTGACAACCTTGTTTAAGGAAACTTTTCTTCTTAGTACCTCACCCACGATTGCACGTACATCATCAATGTCTATCAGATTTTTCTGCCCGCTCTCCCATAGCTCGAAAGATTTCTGATTTGCAATTGCATCAACAAGGTAATTGACCAAGCTCGACTCGGTATCAGAAAGTCCCAGCACTTGGGGCAAACGAAATATCAAAAAGCTTTTTGCTGAGTCCTGTATCAATTTCTCCATACGGAGTTTATGTTGTACGTATGGGGTACGAGACACATTCAGGTCAAGAATGCTACAAGAACTGAAGTATACAAAAGTTGCGTCTGAATGCCCCGACAATGAATTTCTGACAGCCTTTTCCTCATCCTGAATTAGGCTCCCCTCTTGAATTGACGAATCGTGCACGCTGCCAGCAAAAATTAAATATTCCGATTGCAATGAATAATCCATGAACCGGCTTGCAATTACACCCCTGCCAATAACCATGTCCATTTTTTAATTAGATGTTATAAATATCCGACTTATAGCCACGCAGGTTGTCTGGTTTCGCGAACCATTCGGCGGTTTCGGCCAAGCCGCGCTTGAATCCTTCACGTCCGCCATAACTTGGTTGCCAGCCAAAAAGCGTCTTGGCTTTGGCGTTAGCTGCCCACAAGCGTTCAACTTCGGAGTTTCCAGGACGCAAACGGGCTTCGTCCGTGATGATCTCAATCTCTACATTCATAGCTTCAGCAATTAACTGAGCAGTGTCACCGATAGATATTTCGAAATTGCTGCCCAAATTGACCACCTCTCCCAGCCCCTGCTCGGAATTCAATGCGGCGATAAAGCCATCTACAGTGTCTTGTACAAAGTTGAAATCGCGCGTGGGCGATGCAGCGCCAAGCTTGATTTGACGCTGACCATTGGCTATCTGGGTAATGATGGTTGGAATAACCGCACGGGCGGACTGGCGCGGACCGTAGGTGTTGAATGGTCGCGCAATCACTACTGGCAGACCGAAGGACGCATAAAATGAATAGGCCAACTGATCGGCCGCAATCTTGGTTGCCGAGTAGGGAGACTGCCCCTGCAAGGGGTGCTCTTCTGTAATCGGCACAAATCGCGCCGTGCCATAGACTTCACTTGTCGAGGTATGAACCACCCTTTTAACCCCAAGCTCACGCGCTGCTTGCAGCACATTCAACGTTCCTTTGACATTGGTGTCGACATAGGTGTCGGGAGAGTGGTAGGAATAAGGAATGGCAATCAGCGCGGCGAGATGCAGCACGGCGTCGCAGCCCTTCATAGCTTCTTTCACGCCGTGTGGATCACGAATATCCCCGGCAAAAATTTCGAACTGGCCTTTAATGTCGGGGGCACAACGATCTAACCAACCCCAAGAGTTAAAAGAATTGTAAAGCACGAAGGCTCGAACTTTATAGCCTTGGCGAACGAGGGACTCAGTAAGATGCGATCCGATAAAACCATCGGCGCCAGTAACCAGAATTGTTGAGTTTGGATTTGTTCGATTCATGGGTTTATTGGATTGAATTTCGAGGCTATTTTATCATTATTTCTTGGAAGGATCCGGTTCGCTTAATTTCGCCGTCACTTAGCTCTACTACCTGAGTACAGTTTCTCAGCGTAGTAATACGGTGAGCAATGATAAGAATGGTGAGATTTTCACTGAGACCGTCAATGGCTTGCATGACGGCCTGTTCTGTTTCGTTGTCCAGCGCGCTGGTAGCCTCGTCAAAAATAATAACATCGGCTTGCTTATAGAGTGCGCGGGCAATACCTATGCGCTGACGCTGACCACCAGACAGGCGTACACCACGTTCTCCTACGAAAGTTTGATATTGCATAGGCCAAGTTTCAATGATGTCAGCAATCTGCGCCTGTTGCGCAGCTTGCCTGACACGCTCATGATCTATCTGATCTTTGTCGATGCCAAAGGCAATGTTTTCTTCAATTGTACTGTCGGCGAGAAAAATGGCCTGTGGCACATGTGCAATATGCGCTTGCCAGTTGCGATGATTGCCCTCCGAAATTACCTGCCCATCAATTTCAAGAGCACCATCGGTTGGCGACAACAACCCCATTACAATATCAAGAAGTGTACTTTTGCCACTCCCGGTCGTGCCAATAAAACCGATGCGACTGCCCTTAGCGACGTTGAGATTTACATTATTAATTACCCACGGTGTTTGCGGGCTGTAGCGAAACGATAGCTGATTCAGACTTATCTGATGCGTGAACGGAAGCGACTTGGTGATTGACTGGCCTGCGTAATCAGGGAGCGGCTGATCAATCAATTGTAGCGCATCTTGCAATGAAGCCTGCCCAGCTCGAATAGTGGACAATGCGGCGTATGCTTGTTGCAGTATGGGCAGCAAGCGCTGCGCACCGAGCGCTAAAGCACCAAGAACAGGAATACCATTGGCAATTCCGCCTGTTTGCTGAGAGAGCGAATAAGCTAACGCGGCGATGAGCAACATACCCAGTGCCTCTGTGCCATAACGTGGGCTTTGACTTATGAAAACATTATTGCCTTGAGCACGACGCAAGGCGTTATCGGCTTTGCGGTATATCTGACAATAAAGCTCCTGGCTTCCATCAATCAGCACATCGCGTATTCCCCCCAATCCTTCCTGCAACGATTTGATGACTTGAATAGACTCGCGAGCAATGCGCTGACTATTTATCAATAGTCTCTTGCGCGTAAGCCGGATAATGACAGCGTAGATCACGCCAAAACCGCCAAATGTAGTCAATGCAATAACTGGATCAATCGATAACAATGCTGCCAGAATTACACTCAGCATAATGCTGGCGCTGATGATGGACAAGACCGGCATCATGATACTGTGGATTACTCCGTCAGATTTGCCTGAAATACCGCCAATTACTTCACTACTGTTTCGGGCTACATGAACCGCGTAGTGCTGGTAAAGAGTTCGACGATAAATGCTCATGCTTAGGTCGGCACCTGTTGCGAAGGAAAGACGGGTACTCGTCCAGAGCAATAACAAACGCATTGCCCCCGCTATGAGGGCTGCCATACCAAACACAATGGTCAATGGCAGTAAAAGCTGTTCTGCTGAGGCAATCCCCAAGACTTGAATGAAGGGCTGTGCGACCGGATGTCCAAAAACACGGCTTGGTGCGGTCAAAACAGCAAGAAACGGCAATACCGCACCAATGCTAAGGATTTCAGCGAACGAGGCAAGAATCATCAAAACAAGCAGGAGGCCAAATTGCCTCCGTCGCCTTGAACTAATATGAAACCAGAGACGACTTAGGAGCAGAGTGATGGGTTGCGTGGTTTGCATGCCCACCCGCTCAATCTTTGCCGAACAAATCACGGCTATAAATCTTGTCCGCCACATCACAGATATCGTCGCTGATTCGATTGGCCACGATGACATCGGCTTCTTTCTTGAATTGCGCCAAGTCATTAACCACTCTTGAATGGAAGAACTCAATCTCTTTGAGCGCGGGCTCATAGACAATGACTTCGATCCCCTTGGCCTTGATGCGCTTCATGATGCCTTGGATGCTAGAGGCGCGAAAATTGTCTGAACCTGCTTTCATGACAAGGCGGTGAATGCCAACAATCTTGGGGTTGCGCCTGACGATACTGGCGGCAATGAAATCTTTGCGGGTTGAGTTGGCTTCGACGATGGCATGGATAAGGTTTTGCGGCACGTCACTGTAATTGGCTAGGAGCTGCTTGGTGTCTTTGGGCAGGCAGTAGCCGCCGTAGCCGAACGAGGGGTTGTTGTAGTAATCGCCGATGCGGGGATCAAGGCTGACTCCCTGAATGATCTGTTTAGTATCCAATCCGTGGGTAGCGGCGTAGGTGTCCAGCTCGTTGAAATAGGCGACACGCATGGCAAGGTAGGTATTGGCGAAGAGTTTGACTGCCTCGGCCTCGGTGGAATCGGTAAACAGAACGGCGATGTCTTGCTTGACAGCGCCCTGCTTGAGTAGGTTGGCAAAAGCCTCGGCACGCTTGGAGCGCTCGCCTATGACGATTCGCGAGGGGTGCAGATTGTCGTACAGAGCACGGCCTTCACGCAGAAATTCTGGCGAAAAGATGATGTTGTCGCAGTTGAAGTGCACACGAACTTTCGCTGTGTAGCCCACAGGGACAGTGGATTTAATAACCATTACAGCCTGCGGGTTAATTTTGAGTACGTCTTGAATAACTGACTCAATTGAGCGGGTGTTGAAGTAGTTAGTCTCGGGGTCATAGTCGGTTGGCGTCGCGATAATGACATAATCTGCGTCGATGTATGCTTCGCGTTTGTCGAGCGTAGCCTTGAAGTTAAGAGGCTTGTTGGCTAGGTAGTCTTCGATTTCGGCATCCTCAATGGGCGATTGCTTGCGGTTAAGCATCTCGATTTTTTCCGAGACGATGTCGAGAGCCACGACTTCATTGTGTTGCGCCAGCAAAATGGCATTGGAAAGACCGACGTAACCAGTGCCGGCAATAGCAATTTTCATCGTGTCAAACCCTCTAAATAATTTTTGAAAGCTAATTTAATTCCATCCATTAAATCCATTTCTGGCGCCCATCCCAGATTGCAGATTTTTGATACATCCAGAGTTTTACGCATCGTGCCATCCGGCTTACTGTTGTCTTGCACGAAACCTCCTCGGTAACCCACTACGTTGGCGACTGTTTCCGCCAATTCTCGTATGGTCAGGTCTTCTCCCGAGCCAACATTAATGAGAGGGCAACGCGACGACTCTACAAGTTCGTCGTAGCGCGTGTCCTCTAGTGTGGCGAGAAATACGAGCGCGTTGGCGAGATCATCCACATACAGGAATTCGCGCTTAGGCGTTCCACTGCCCCACAGCACCACCTCTTTAGCATTGGCTACACTGGCTTCATATACCTTGCGGATGAGTGCGGGCAAAACATGAGAATTATTCAAGTCGTAGTGGTCGCCAGGGCCGTATAGATTAGTGGGCATGACTGCCAACCATTTAGTTCCATATTCACGATTGTAAGACCAACACATTTCAATACCGGCAATCTTGGCTAACGCGTATGCGCGGTTGGTCGCCTCCAAGGGGCCAGTGAGCAAATATTCCTCTTTAATGGGTTGTGGACAATCTCGCGGGTAGATACATGAACTACCCAAAAAAATTAGGCGATTAACTTTTGTCGCATACGCTGCGCGACAAACACCAGCCTCAACCAGTAAATTATTCATCAGAAATTCAACGGGATAAGTATTATTAGCATGAATACCGCCAACTTTGGCTGCGGCCAGAAATACAATTTCGGGACGCTCTTGCTCGAAGAAGCGCTGCGTGGTCGCCGCGTCTTCCAGATCAAGTTCGGCATGAGTACGAGTGACTAGATTGGTATACCCCTGGCGTTGCAACTCTCGTACGATCGCGCTACCGGCCAGCCCACGATGACCTGCAATATATATCTTGGCATCTTTCTTCATGTCAACCTGCGTTACTCGTGATAGTCGTAGGCTGCAAAACCGTGCTTCTTAACCAACTCGTCGCGCTCGGCACTCTTAAGGTCTTCGCGCACCATCTCGGACACGAGCTCTTGAAAGGTGGTCTTCGGCGTCCAACCGAGCTTCTCTCTCGCCTTAGTCGGGTCTCCCAGCAGGGTTTCCACTTCCGTGGGGCGGAAGTAGCGCGAGTCGACTTGAACTATACAGCGATCATCCTCTCCCCCAGCCCCTCTCCCGCCTGCGGGCGAGGGGAGATAACCTTTTTCATCCACGCCTTTGCCTTCCCAGCGAATTTTCATGCCTAGCTCTTCTGCGGCCGCATTGACAAAGTCGCGCACGCTGTATTGCACGCCGGTGGCGATGACGAAGTCTTCTGGCTGTTCTTGTTGCAGCATCAACCATTGCATCTCAACGTAGTCCTTGGCATGCCCCCAATCGCGCAGGGAATCCATGTTGCCCAGATACAGGCAGTCTTGCAGATTAAGCTTGATGCGTGCCAGTGCGCGGGTAATCTTACGCGTGACGAAAGTTTCGCCACGAATCGGACTTTCATGATTGAAAAGAATGCCGTTGCAGGCGTAGATGCCATAGGCTTCGCGGTAGTTTACTGTTATCCAGTAAGCGTACATCTTAGCTACGGCATAGGGACTGCGAGGATAAAACGGCGTAGTTTCTTTTTGCGGCGTCTCTTGCACCAGCCCATACAGCTCGGAAGTGGAAGCTTGGTAGAAGCGGGTCTTTTTCTCCAAACCAAGGATGCGGATTGCCTCAAGAATGCGCAAAGTACCGATACCATCGGCATTGGCGGTGTATTCTGGAGTTTCAAACGAGACCGCCACATGGCTCATGGCAGCGAGGTTGTATATCTCATCCGGCTGCACTTGCTGAATGATACGAATGAGATTGGTGGAATCAGTCAAGTCACCATAGTGCAATTTGAATTTTACATTATCGACATGAGGGTCTTGGTAAAGGTGGTCAATTCGGTCAGTGTTAAACAGCGAGGAACGACGCTTGACGCCATGGACGATATAGCCTTTTTTCAGCAACAACTCGGCTAGATAGGCGCCGTCTTGGCCAGTGATACCGGTGATCAATGCAACTTTGGTCATAATTGAAAAGACTCTCGAAGTATTTGAGGTTGAAAAGCCAGCATGCACAAATAAGTTGCGCATTATAATTCAGCCTCGTTAATTTTTTGCGGAAAAAATCCCATGCTCTATCCCGTCATTCTTTCCGGTGGCTCCGGCACACGGCTATGGCCTCTTTCCCGCGCCGCTTTGCCGAAGCAGTTTTTACCGCTGGTTTCTGAAAAGACGATGTTCCAAGAAACACTAGGACGCCTACAGGGACTGTCAGGTATGGCTTCCCCCATTGTTGTATGCAACAACGAACATCGTTTTTTGGCGGCGGAGCAATTGCGGGCAATTGCTATCGCGCCACTGGAACTAATACTTGAGCCTTTCGGGCGCAATACTGCGCCCGCCGTAGCCGCTGCCGCTTTCACCGCCCAATCAAAAGATGCCAATGCCGTTCTGTTGGTTTTGCCAGCGGATCATCTTATTCAGAACGTGAAGGGATTCCATCGCGCCATTCAGTCCGCACTAACATTGGCACAGCAAGACAAACTGGTTACTTTTGGCATCACACCAAATGAACCCGCAACTGGCTTCGGTTACATTGAGCGCGGCACTGTTCTGCAGGCTGCTGATCAAGCCTATACAGTCGCACGCTTCGTTGAAAAACCCGATCTTGAAAAAGCAAAAGAATTCCTAGCTTTCGGTAATTTCTTTTGGAATAGCGGCATGTTCGTTTTCAAGGCGTCGACCTATCTTGCCGAATTGCAGCAGCATCGCCCCGATATTTACACTGCCGCACACCTTGCTTGGAAACTCAGCCACCGCGACCTTGATTTCTGTCGATTGGACGAAGCCGCGTTTGCCGAGTGTCCATCTGACTCTATCGACTATGCCGTCATGGAGCATACAAAATCAGCTGCCATGGTGACGGTGGACATTGGCTGGAGTGATATAGGCTCTTGGTCTTCGCTGGCCGTCGCCAGCGCACAGGATGCACGCGGCAACGCTTTGCGCGGCGATGTGTATGCAGCTGAAACAGACAACTGCTATATCCGCTCCGAAAGCCGTCTGGTTGCCGCCATTGGCGTAAAGGATCTGGTCATCGTGGAAACCGCCGATGCCATTTTGGTCACCCACAAGGATGCAGCGCAGGATGTAAAACATACCGTCGAATATCTCAAACAGGCGGAACGCTCCGAGCATCTGGTACATCGCCGCGTTTACCGTCCGTGGGGTTATTACGAGGGTATCGATATCGGTGAACGCTTTCAGGCAAAGCGCATTACGGTCAATCCCGGCGCCAAGCTCTCGTTGCAAAAACACCAGTTCCGCGCCGAACATTGGGTGGTCGTTTCCGGAAAGGCTCGTGTGACACGCGGAGAAGACTCACTTGTTTTAAATGCGGATCAATCTACCTACATTCCGCTTGGTGTTATTCATCGTCTGGAAAACATAGGTACCGATCCGCTACATCTTATTGAAGTTCAGTCAGGCTCTTATTTGGGCGAGGATGACATCGAGCGCTTTGAGGATGATTACAAACGGTAATTTATCCTTAAAAACTCAGTTACCCACAGAGCACAGAGAAGAAACAGGGGGTTATCAAAGATTCGGGTGTCTCTTTTTTGGTGAGTGCGTAATTCTTGGACATTCCTTATCTTTCTCTGTGAATTCTGTGGCTTGAACTACGATTCTACCCCCATCCTAACCTTCCCCCTTAAAGGGGGAAGGACTGGTTCGGTTTTGATGGAAAATCTCGGTTTAACCCAGATAATCCATTAGAAAATGCAGCCCACTTCCCCCTTTGTAAAAGGGGGATTGAGGGGGATTTTTTGCACTCGGATGAAATTCAAATCCCCCCTACCCCCCCTTTTGCAAAGGGAGGAATGTCGCTTCGTAGCACAGTCTGGCTCTAATGGACTTTCTGGGTTTAACCCTATCCCTTTTCGGCAATCTACGGGCAAACAGATTTGCAATCTGTTTTGTGACCGACTTAATAATTCGCCCTTACAAAAGCTGCATTCAGAGCTGAATCCAAGCCTGCAACCAACTCGACCATTTTGCACGCCACAAAAACAAAGTCGCGACTAAATACACTTATATGTTAAATTAGTCGCATGAAGCGCTATCTTGACAATCTGGTGCTTGCCGACCTTGCCATCAAAACGGTTGTGCTGACAGGGCCGCGACAAGTGGGTAAAACCACTCTGAGTCGACAGCTGATGCAGTCTTTCGGTAATGCGCAGTATTTAAACTGGGATGTGTTGGCTGATCGCGTGGTATTGCAGCGGCAGTCTTGGAGCCCTCGCGCAGGCGTACTGGTGATGGATGAGATTCACAAGATGTCGGACTGGAAGGGGTGGCTCAAGGGCGTTGTGGATGGGAAACCGGCGGGACAATCACTGCTGGTGACGGGAAGTGCCCGCATGGAGACTTTTCGCCAGAGCGGCGATTCGTTGGCAGGAAGGTACTTTGCATTCAGGTTGCATCCGATTTCTGTGCGCGAATGGTGCGAACATAAAGGTGTTAGTCCTGCCGTAGCGCTCGATCACTTGTTGGAGCGGGGCGGGTTCCCGGAACCTTGTTTGGCTACCGATTTAATTCAAGCCGACCGTTGGCGCGCACAGTATTTCACCGATCTGATTCGCGAGGATGTGCTTGAGTTTTCGCGCTTACATGAGATCAATACGATGCGACTGTTTGTCGAGTTGCTGCGTGAGCGCGTGGGATCTCCGTTGTCTTTGGCCTCAATTGCCCGCGACTTGGCCGTTGCCCCCGCAACCTTGAAACGTTACTTGGATATATTGCAGGCGTTGTTCATCGTCTTTACGGTGCATCCGTGGCATCGCAACGTCGGGCGCGCTATTCTACAAACGCCGAAGGTATATTTTTTCGATACCAGTCTAGTTCGTGCTGATCAAGGCGTACGCTTGGAGAATGCCGTGGCCTGTATGCTGTTAAAGCAGGCCCATTTTCTTCAGGACAGCGAGGGGAGAGAGGCTGGTCTACATTACATCCGCACGAAGGACGGTGCTGAGATTGATTTTTCACTTAGCGAAGCGGGCAAATTGACACAGCTAATCGAATGCAAGTTGGGCGACAATAAACTGCACCGGGCTTTAGCCAGATTTGCGGAACAGTTTGCCGATGCGGAAGCCGTGCAAATCGTTTATGACTTGCGCCAAGAAGAGTTCCGTAATGGCATTGCCATCACCGATGCGGCAAATTGGCTGGCGCGGTTAGCGGCATGAACGGGGATTTTGGCTGCAATGGATAATCCGAGTTGCGCAAAAACTGCCCGTCTCTGCGAGCCTTAAACTCAATTAATTGAGCACCAGCCTTTGCTGGTGAGACGAATTTTTAGAGATACTTAATCAACGCTTCTTTAGTTTAAACCCAGCCGCGCTTCTCGATTTCAGCAATCATTTTGTCGGCAATGGCAACGAGTGTGGGCACGAAGGTGTGGCCGGTTTGTAGCGCACTGGCAAGCACTTCCATGTCTTCAACATATTCGTGGATCATTTGATTTCTGAGATTACGGATAGTCATCCACTCATCTGAAGATGTTATCCACCCCAAGCGTTCCGCACGATCAAGATTGTCGATGGCTGCCGATGTTTTTTCACCCATCGCATTTAATAACAGCGGTAAGAGCTTGTCGCCGACTGTATCTTGAAGACGACTAAATCGCCCCACAAAGGCTTCAACCCGTTCAGCCAAATCTACGTCGGTTTCCAGTTGACTCACCTCAACATGAGTGAAGGGTGCGGCAAACAACCTGCTGTCTGTTGTTAAAAGGTGCAGGCATTCTTTACGCACAACTCGCGTCAAAAATTGGAGGCGCAATAATTGCCGGGGGTTCGCATTCATAGTAGCTGCCCTTCGGTGTAAGCGATGTCATGTATGGGCAGGCGCATGAGGTTGGGGGCGCTCAGCAAGACATCCACTTTTCGTCCTTGCATGACGCGCGACACCAGTGCCGACATCTGTGCAGAAATTAGCGCGGGATTGTCCACCGATTCGGTGAGTTCAAGCATCAAATCAAGATCACCACCGCGCGCCGCATCATCCAACCTTGAGCCGAACACTCGAACACGCACACTCGAACCCACAACTTGACGGGCAAGTTGGCGTATCGCTTCGATTTGGGCTTCAGTGAGGCGCATATAGAAAACTCATGTCATTTCTGCAAGCGAATTGCAACCACCTTGGCGAACTCTGAAAAGTCGGCCAGATGATATTTCACAATACTATGCACAATGTCCCAGTTGATGCTTTCGTAATTGTGCACCGCGATATTTCGAAAGCCCACAGCTTTTTTGAGACTTCCCGCAAGTTGAGTATTCAATACCCCCGCCTCTGCCAACAAGTCAAAAGTTTGACCCATCGTACCCGGAGGCATCACCTCCATACCGGCAATCAGATGCGCGCCTATATCTACTGAAATTTGTACCGCGCGACTGAGGTTGAGCGCGATGATGTCTTGCAGATCGATATCGCTGGCGAGCACAGTGGCATCCTGCGGGCACTTTGTTTCTATACGCCACAAACAGCGGCGCAACGATTCCAGCTTTTGCTCTACAACTTCCCGATCCATGACATCCTCCTTTCCGCAAGCAATCTGGTTCGATACGGCATGAAGTCTTCCTGTTCAAACAGATGTCGACTAATCAACTCGCCGTACAAGGTATCACTGCCCAACACTCTTCTTCCATGGCGCACTATTTGTCCAAGCAATGGCTCTGATACGACACCGAGATCAATCAAATCAATTGCGCGCCCAGTGCGTTGAGCCAATGCAGCGATCAGTGCCATTTTTTCCTGGGCAGTCAATATATGGTTGGCAGCAACCGCTATATCCAGATCACTATCCGCACGCTGGCGTCCTTTGGCTACAGACCCAAATAAGACAGCAAGTATGATGTCAGGAAAATGCGCCAGTGCATTTCCGAGCTCGGCATCCATGTTGCGGTCAATATGAGCAATCGCTTCTGTCATGACAGTTGTCATCCAATACCGAAGAGGGTTAATGCTGTTACGCGAGATGCGTCCTTGTTGCATCGTTTGCAGATTATAATTCAGCCCCGTTCACTGAGCGATTTATTGTTCTCCAATGAGATGCCAATTAGCAGTGCCGTTAACTCATGCCTGACATCCTACTGATTAAAACCTCTTCGCTGGGCGATGTGCTGCACAATCTCCCGGTGGTGACGGATATTTGCAAACACCTTCCCGGTGCAAATATCGACTGGGTGGTGGAAGAAAGCTTCGCGGCACTTCCCGCATTGCATCCGAAAGTGAGGCATGTCATTCCAGTAGCGATTCGGCGCTGGCGCAAATCGTGGTGGTCCTCTCGTGCGGAGATGCAATCCATTTGTCGCAAATTGCGCGATCAACATTACGATTTTGTTCTGGACACCCAAGGCTTATTCAAAAGCGCTTTGATCACCCGCTGTGCAAATCAGCCGCGCTGCGGCTACGACTGGAAAAGCGCGCGCGAACCTATCGCCAGCTTATTTTATGATCGCACTTTTTCCGTGCCAAGAAACCAACATGCCGTTGAGCGCAACCGCCAATTAGCCGGACTGGCGCTGGGTTACACGCCGTATGGTTCGCCCGAATACGGCATCCAATCTCCGCCGTTGGAGCTGTCTTGGGTTTCCCAATCTAACGGGCATACCCGTTCCCCTCTCCCCAACCCTCTCCCGCAAGCAGGCGAGGGGGCAAACGAATCGCTGCGCGAATTTCATGTTCAGCCTTATGTCGTGCTGCTTCACGCCACGAGCCGCGACGATAAATTATGGGAAGAAACGAATTGGATAGCGCTGGGCAAGCAGTTAGCCAGTGATGGCTTTCAACTCGTTTTACCTTGGGGCAACGCAAAGGAAAATGCGCGCAGCGAACGTCTGGCTGCAGCAATACCCAATGCCGTCTGCCCGCCCCGACTGAATCTTGTCGAAGCCGCCGCTCTGTTAGGACATGCTCATGCAGTCATCGGCGTGGACACGGGTTTGAGCCATCTTGCCGCCGCACTGAACGTGCCGACTATCGGCATCTATACCGCTACCGACCCCGGACTCACCGGCCTGTACGCCGGAAACAGGGCAATCAATCTGGGAAGCGCGCGAACCTCTCCGTCGGTCGATAAGGTCTTATCCACCTTAACGCAATTGCTTGCCCATGCTTAGTCCGCGCGTCATTTACACTTTCTTACTTTGGCTGCTGCTGCCCTATGTGTTTTTCCATTTGCTGTGGCGCGGACGTAAACAAGCGGAGTACTTTCAACACATCCCCGAGCGTTTCGGTTTTTACCCTCTCAGCGCGAACAAGCCTGTCATCTGGCTGCATACCGTGTCGGTCGGCGAAACACGCGCTGCCGCGTCACTGATCCGGCGTTTATCGGAAAGCTATCCAAACCACCAATTGCTGCTCACGCACACCACCCCGACCGGACGTGCTGCCAGCGAGCAGTTATATGGCGACAGCGTCATACGGGTCTATCTGCCTTACGACTACCCTTTCGCCGTAAAGCGTTTTCTGCGCCACTTCCAACCGCGTATCGGCATCCTGCTGGAAACCGAGATATGGTTCAACCTCATCCACCTTTGCCACACTGAAAACACGCCGCTGCTTTTGCTCAATGCGCGTCTATCGGAGAAATCATTCAGACGCTATACGCGTTTCTCCAAACTTGCCCGTCAAGGCTTGAGCGAACTCGCTGGCATCGCCGCACAGACCGAAGCCGATGCACAACGCCTACGCGGCTTGGGTGCCGAAACAACCACAGTCATGGGAAATTTAAAATTCGATATTGAGCCGCCTCTCGCCATGTTGGAACTGGGTAAGCAGCTGCGCAACTCATTCGGTATTGATCGCAAAATATTCCTCGCTGCGAGTACGCGAGAAGGGGAAGAAGCCCTGATCCTTGCCGCGCTCAAATCTATCGGCACGCCGCATTGGCTCACCGTCATCGTGCCACGCCATCCGCAACGTTTCGACGAGGTGGCCGCGCTCATCGAACGTTCGGGATTCAAATATCAGCGCCGCAGCCGCGATGAAGCGATTCGCGCCGAAACTCAGATCGTGCTGGGCGACTCGATGGGCGAGATGTTTGCCTACTATGCGGCCTGCGATGCGGCCTTCATCGGGGGGAGTTTGCTGCCGTTCGGCGGCCAGAATCTGATCGAAGCCTGCGCCGTCGGCAAACCCGTCCTGATCGGCCCGCACACATATAATTTTGCGCAGGCCAGCGAACTTGCCATCGAACTGGGGGCAGCCCTGCGCTTAGAAGATGCCTCGGCGATGATGCGCGCCGTGAATGATTTATTCGGCAGCCCTGAGTCCATGAAAAAGATGGGCACGGCAGGTTTGCAATTCGTACAGTCTAGCCAGGGAGCAACAGAAATGGCGCTTTCGCAGGTAAGCAAGGCAATAAGCTCGCATTACAAGCAGGAACCAAAGAGGTGTTAGTAGGAGCGTGCCCTGCACGCGATAGAAATCATTCGCGTGCAGGGCACGCGCCAAAAAAAACAAACAAGGGAAAATAATTTAGATCAAACCCAGAATGGGGAACACTTGAACTAATTCTTTTAACCCTATGTTGCGGTGGATGAAAAAGAATTTAAAAATATTGACATTTCCTTGAAATACAAGGATAATTTGCAAATC
>CAZHIC010000002.1:91078-138229 GCA_964532405.1 uncultured Gallionellaceae bacterium
AAATAGCAGTAACCAAAGTTGTTTTTGTAGGAGCGTGCCCTGAACGCTATATATCTCTTTCGCTTCCCGGCCACGCTCCTACAAAACCTAAGCTGGACAAGCCGGAACCAAACAGGGTTTCACGCGGAGGCGCAGAGAAAAAACAAAGCGGGCTGGAAGCCTATATTCTCCGCGCCCTCCGCGTCTCCGCGTGAGAAAATCCTGTCATGTTTTGACATCATTTGACCGGTAAGTGACTAAAGCATTGTGTGACTAACTGAACAGCTTCCCTGCAAGGGGAGGAGACTCGGATTTAACGTAGCGCCTGATTAACCGCACCGACATCTTCTTCGGCCAATGTTCCAACCGCAGCCTTGAGGCGCAAGCGACTGAGCAGGTAACTGTATTCGGCTTGATACAGATCGCGGCGGGTCGAAAACAGCTGCTGCTGGGCATTCAACACATCCAAGTTGGTACGCACTCCGACGCCCTGTCCCAGCTTGCTTGCCTGCAACAGACTCTCGCTGGACTTTAACGCCTGCTGCAGGGCTTTCACTTGGGCGATGCCGCTCACCACACCGAGGTAAGCTTGGCGTGCTTGGACGGCAACGGTACGGCGCGCATTCTCCAAATCCTGCATGGCTTTATCGCGATTGGCTTCGGCCTCGCGGTATTTCGACTGAGTCGCTCCGCCCTGAAACAGCGGCATATTGAGCTGGATGCCGACAGACTGGCTGGTGGACTCAACGGCGCCGAAGCGGGCGGTCAGCGGGTTGTATGTGCCATCGCTGGCCGCATTTTTTGAGTAGCTTGCCACCAGATCGAGTGTCGGCAAATGTCCGCCAAAGTTGCGCGATACTTCTTTTTCGGCCAACTGGGCAGCAGACTCGGCAATGGTGATTTGCACATTATGTTGCTGCGCGTCTGCTACCCACTTTTCCACATCGGCAGGTTGCGGTTCTTCCAGCTTGAATTCCTGCCCCAATTGACGCAACTCGCCCGGCGCGGCATTGGTAATCTGCTGCAAAGCGCGTTTCTTGACTTCCAGATTGCTCTGCGCACTGATCTCCTGCGCGCTGGTGAGATCGTAGCGGGCTTGCGCCTCATAAGTATCGGTGATCGTGGACGTGCCCACTTCAAAATTGCGTTTGGCCTGTTCGAGCTGTTCGGAGATGGCCCGTTTCTGGGCTTCGGTAAGCTGCACGCTATCTTGAGCGATCAGCACATCGAAGTAGCTTTGCGCCACGCGCAAGATCAGATCATGTTCGGCCAGCTTGTATTGGGCTTCAGAAATGGTGACTTGCATTTCCGATTCCGTATAGGCCAGCCAATTTTGCTGGCGGAACAGCGGCTGCACCAAACTCACCCCGACACCGGAACTGTTGTACCGAGTATCGCGCGCAGCCCCGCCGGCAAATTGCGTGGCGTTATCGTTGTAAGTAGTGCTTGCCGTCAGATTCACGTTGGGCAACAACAAAGAACGGCCTTGCGATTTCTTTTCCTGACCCGCCTGCCGCGAAGCCCGCGCTGAAGCGAATGCGGCATCCTGACCCTGCGCCGAGCGGTAGGCGTCGAGCAAATCGGCCGACAGCACAGGGGCGGATACAAATAGAGCCAGTACGAATAAGGCTGATTTTGAGAGTTTCATTTTCTGCACCGAATATCATAATATTAGACCTTGCTAATATTATATGTAAAACAGTCCAGTTTCAAGCAGGAACTGAAATTCCCCCAAGGGGGCACTCTTTAAAAAACGAATCTCTGGGGTTGCAGTGCATTCAGCAGGGGTGCAACGTTCGTTTCGAACAGCGTGACGCTGTCGAAGGTATCGGCTGCGGTACGAGTGATCAAACACGCCTGCATCGCAGGCCCATCGCCGATCACCGCGAATAAACGCCCCCCGATATTCAGGCTGTTCATTTGTGCGCTAGGCTGCATGGGCACGGAGCCGGTCAGCACGATGGCATCGTATTGCGCCGTTCCCCAGCCATTCGCCGCATCGCCGACTTCCAGTGTGACATTGTCGATATGATAAGCCGCCAGATTGCGCTCCGCCATCGCGCTCAATTCCGCCACGATCTCTACACTCGTCACATGTGAGGCAAGATTGGACAACAGCGCCGTCAGATAACCGCTACCGCTGCCCACTTCCAGCACCCGGTCACGATGATGCAGTTTCAGCGCTTGCAAAGCACGCGCCTCCAACTTGGGTTGCCACATTTTTGCGCCATGTCCCAAAGGAATATCCAAATCCATGAATGCCAGAGAACGTTGACTCGCCGGAACAAACTGTTCGCGTTTTATCTTTTTCAACAGATCCAACACCTCGGCATTGAGTACATCCCAAGGACGTATCTGTTGTTCCACCATATTGAAGCGTGCTTGTTCCATGTTGTTCATCCCCTACTCCCTTGGAGCGTTGTAATAATTTGTGCGGCGCAGTATAGCAAGGCCATCCTTATGGCTCAATGCTAAGCGTTCAAGCGCAGCAAAAGATCCTGGATCTTGAGCGGGTCGTCCGAACGCAATATCTTCTGCGTGAGCGGGAGTGTTTCCGGCAAGCTGGTGGTGAGCACACGCTGCTTGGTGGCCAGCAATTGCGCCGAGTTCATGGAAAATTGGCGCAAGCCGAGACCCAATAACAAGCGGGTGTAAGCCAGTTCGCCCGCCATTTCGCCGCACACCGAGATCGGCACGCCGGCCTTGTTGGCACCGCCGATAACATGCGCCAGCAGGTACAGCACGGCGGGATGGAGCGGATCGTAAAGATGCGCCACCTCCTCGTCGGTACGGTCGATTGCCAGCGTGTATTGGATCAAGTCATTGGTGCCGATGGAAAGAAAGTCCAGTTTCTTCACGAACACATTGAGCGCCAATGCGGCGGCGGGAATTTCGATCATGCCGCCGATGGGTACGGCTGGATTGAATTGAATACCTTCCGCCGACAAGCCCTGCTTGGTCGAAGCGATGAAATGCAGAGTCTGATTGATCTCTGCAACGCCCGACAACATCGGTACCAGAATCTTCAGATTGCCATAGGCAGAGGCACGCAGCAATGCGCGCAATTGTGTGCGAAAAAGTTGCGGCTCAGCCAGACACAGGCGAATCGCGCGCAGCCCCAATGCCGGATTACTGGCGACCCGCACCGCGCCTTTGATCTGCTTGTCCGCCCCCAAGTCAAAAGTACGGATGGTGACAGGTAGCCCGTCCATGCCCTCCACCACCGCGCGATAGGCTTCGAACTGCTCCTCCTCGTCCGGTAGTTCATCGCGATTAAGAAATAAAAATTCGCTGCGGAACAAACCGATCCCCGTCGCACCGTTCTCCTTCACATCGACGAGGTCGTGCGGCATTTCGATATTTGCATGCAGCTCGATATGCGTGCCGTCCAAGGTATTCGCATGTGCCGTCTTCAGGCGCTTGAGCTTTTGCCGCTCAAGTTCCAGCTGGCTTTGGCGCAGCTTGTATTCGGCGATGAGTTGCTTGTCCGGGTTGACCAACACCACACCCTGCTCGCCATCCACGATGAGCATGTCGTTGTCTTTGATGAGCTCGCGCGCGTGATGCAAGCCCACAACGCAAGGCGTATTCAATCCGCGCGCCACAATGGCGGTGTGCGAAGTGGCACCGCCAACGTCGGTCAGAATGGCGGAAAACTGGTGCGGTTTAAGTTGAATAAGGTCGGCGGGACTGACATCGTGCGCCACCAGAATCAGGTTCAGATCATGCTGGGCACTGGGCGGAATATGGCCGGGCTGGCCGCTCATAGCCTTGAGAATGCGCTCGACGACCTGCACCACATCGGTCTTGCGTTCGCGCAGATACTCGTCTTCAAAGGCTTCAAACTGGGAAACCAACTCCTTCATCTGGGTCTTCAGCGCCCACTCCGCGTTACATTGTTCACGGACGATCATTTCGCGCGCCGCGCTGCCGATGTGCTCGTCGCCGAGGATCATCAAATGAATATCCAGAAAAGCGTCGAATTCAGCCGCCGCCTGTTGCGGGCGCGATTCGCGCAGTCCGGTCAGTTCATTGCGCGTCGTTTCCAGCGCTTCGTTCAAGCGCTCCACCTCCGCCTGAACCAGATGCTTGGGCAGCACGTAATGGGTGACTTCCAGCGTGGCATGAGACACCAGATGCGCGTGCCCGATGGCGATACCGCGCGAAACAGGAAGGCCATGCAGAGCAAAACTCATTCGCCTTCCCCGAAATAATCATTGATAAGCGCCAACAAGGCAGTCATCGCTTCTTGCTCCTGCTCGCCTGTTGTTTCAATGGAAATTGTCGATCCTTTCGCGGCAGCCAGCATCATCACGCCCATGATGCTTTTGGCGTTGATGCGGCGACCGTTGCGCGACATCCACACCTCGCAGGGAAACTGCGAAGCGAGTTGGGTCAGTTTGGCGGAAGCGCGGGCGTGCAGCCCCAGCTTGTTAATGATCAGCGCATCTTGTTGCAACATCGCAGCCCTTCGATTCTGAGTTCATCGGAACAATACATTCCCGCCCGCCATCCAGCGCGCGTTGCGCCATTTCGGCCAACGGCCTGTCGCGGCTGCACACCACCACCCGCAGCAGCATCGGCAGATTCACGCCCGCCACGCCTTCCACGCGTCCCGGCTGACACAAACGCTGTGCGATGTTGCCGGGCGTGGCGCCAAACACATCGCACAAGATCAACACCCCTTTACCCGTATCCAATTGCTCGATGAGTGCGCGCCCTTCGGCTTCTTTGCGCTGCGGATCATCACTGGCCAGCACAGATAACACTTTCAAATTGGATGGCGTGCTGCCCATCACATGGCGCACGCAATCGACCAGGCTATCACCGAGACCGTTATGCGTCACTAACAGAACACCGACCAATTAAATCACTCCCATAAAATGCGCCACAAACCCGGCAAGCAACAACAGCACCAGCCAACCGTAAAGCAGAAACGCATGCAGCACACGCCCGACCAGTGCTTCCGTCTTGCGCTCCTCCTCCACGATGGCATGGATCTCCTTGAGCGCCTGCATGCTCGCGGTGCGGCGTATGTTTTTTTGTAGCGCGTCTTCTTGCGGCGTACTCATGGCTCGACTTTTCTGACCGTGGACTTATCCGTGAATTCTAGCCTTTTCTGCAAGGCAGCGGTGAGGTGCACCACCCCATCCGCGTCGATCAACATCGCCTCGGCGAGTTGCATCTTATTCGCCGCTGCCACCCACCCCGCCGCGCCGGAAATGAACAACGGCTTGGAAGCCCAGTCCGACAACAAACCCGCACGTTCACCGTGGGTCAAGATGGTGACGGCTTGCACCCCCTGTGCGGGATAGCCGCTGCGCGGGTCGATCAAGTGGCAGTAGCGTTTGCCGTCGAATTCGAAATAGCGCTGATAGTCGCCCGAAGTGCCGATAGCCTCGCCGTCGTGCAGCTCCAGCGTGGCCAACGGCCCCGGTTTGCGCGGATGCTGGATGCCCACGCGCCAAGGGCGCGAACCATGTTGCCCCAGCGCCAGCACATTGCCGCCGATGTTGATGAGCGCATTGTGGATGCCCTGCTGCTTGAGCAAGGCTGCTGCGCGGTCCAGCGCATAGCCTTTGGCGTAGCCGCCGAGATCGAGTTGCACAGAACGGTTGCGGCTAAAAACCCTAACCCCCCCAGCCCCCCTTACACCCGCAAGGAGTACGCCGGTGGGTTCCCCGCTGCTTTGCAGCGACCCTTTCGCTGTCAGGGGGGAGTCAACCGCTCCTCCCCTGACAAGGGGAGGCTGGGAGGGGTTGGTTGTGGAAGAAAAATCCAAATCGCTCATCTGCGGATTCGCCTGCACCAGCGCAGCGATCTTATTTGCATCCGGCAACACGGCCTTGAATTCATCGGCCTGGAATCCCCATGTCTGGATCAGTCCGCCGATGGCTGGATTAAACAACCCCTCCGATTGTGCGGAAACGCGTGCGGCATCTTGCAACATCATCGCCAGTTCCGGCGCAACGATTTTTGTTTTTCCCTGCGCAAAAGCGGTATTCAGCGCGCTCAACTCGGAAGGTTTCCACGCATGCAGCAAATCGTGCAGACGCTGAAATTCATGCATCACTGCGGCGATGGACGCTCGCGCATGAGCTTCGTCATCGCCATAAATACTGACCTCGACGCGCGTGCCGAAAACGTAGCTTTCTTCTTGGTAGAGCGGCTCTTTGCTACAGCCAGAGAGAAAAAGAATCACACCACAGAGACACAGAGACACAGAGAAAACCAATACAGATTTTATTTTTCCTCTGTGTCTCTGTGTCTCTGTGGTGAACGGTTTTGAAATCACGCCGCCATCTCTTCCAATTCCAGCGCAGCCGCCAGCATCGCCAGACGTGCCACCACACCGTAGGCGTAGAAGCGGTTCGGCATATCGTCCGGCGCGCCATCGGGGTTGGGCAAAGTGCAGCATTGCTCGAACGCCAGCGGCTCGAAGCGCATGCCCGGCGCATTGAGGTTCTCGTCCACACCGCGCTCGGTGTGGACCCGATAGAAACCACCCACCACATGGCGGTCGATCATGTACACCACCGGTTCGGCCACTGCACCGTCGAGATCTTCAAAGGTATACACGCCTTCCTGCACCAGCACGTCGGAGACTTGCAGCCCTTCTTTCACCACCGCCATCTTATTGCGTTGTTTGCGATTCAAGTCGCGCACTTCGCTGGCGTCTTTCACCGTCATGATGCCCATGCCGTAAGTACCCGCATCCGCTTTGACGATGACGAAAGGATCGTGCTTCACACCGTATTCGGCGTACTTCACGCGTATCTGTTGCAACACAAAATCTACTTGCGCGGCGAGACATTCTTCGCCGACCTTCTCTTGGAAATTGACCTGGTTGCACACGGCAAAATAGGGGTCGATGAGCCACGAGTCGATGCCCAGCAATTCCGAAAATTGCTGGCTCACCTGATGATATGCCGCGAAATGTTTGGACTTGCGCCGCGCATACCAACCCGCTTCCAGCGGCGGCAACACGGTCTGTTCCAGATTTTTCAAAATATCCGGCACACCCGCAGAAAGATCGTTGTTGAGCACGATGACGCAGGGATCGAAATCCTCCACGCCCAAGCGCTTGCCTCTGCGCACCAGCGGCTCCAGCGTCAACGTGCTGCCATTCGCCAGCGCCAGCGTGGTTGGCTGAGTGATCTCCGGCAGCAGCGAACCGACGCGCACGCGCATCCCGGCTTGCTTGAGAATGGTGACGAGCTGCGCTACGTTTTGCAGATAGAACTGGTTGCGCGTGTGATTCTCCGGGATCAGCAACACCCCGCGCGCCTCGGGGCAAATTTTTTCCACTGTGCTTTGCATCGCCATCACGCACAGCGGCAGAAAGTCGGGATTGAGATTGTTGAAGCCACCGGGGAAAAGATTAGTATCGACGGGCGCGAGCTTGAAACCACTGTTGCGCAGATCGACGGAAGAATAGAACGGCGGGGTGTGCTCCAACCATTGCGTGCGAAACCAATGTTCGATGGTCGGCTGCGCCGTGAGGATGCGCCGCTCCAACTCCAACAACGGGCCTTTTAGTGCGGTGGTGAGATGAGGGACCATGATGTGCCTACGTAAAAACAGGCTGGCATTCTATCCGATTGCAGCAACCAGAATGAAGCCGCCCGTGCACGACTGCGAATTCCGCTGATTTATCCGGGCTTAAGCGCCGTCACTATCCCTCGGTACATCTGGTCGGACGATACAGTGGCTTCTTCGACGATGGCGTCATGAACTTCCTGCATAGCAAAAGCATTGCTTGCATCATTCCTCGACCAGCAGATCGAGCTTCTTTGCCAGCCACTTGGTCGTCGTAGCCTGAATCAAAATAGTCATCAGGATAGCGATGAAGGTCACGGAGGCGATGATCTGCGCGCCCGGCGCTTTCATGCCGACCAGCATACCGGCCAGTGCGCCGGGAATAACGCCGGTCTCGCGCGTCCAGCACATGAACAGCATCTCTTTGAAGCTCCACTTGGCGCGGCGATCCGGCAGCGCGCACAGAAACACGGTGACGGGTCTTGCCACCAGCATGAACACGATGACGACACCGACGCCCGCCCAGAGGTATTGGTTCATCAGGCCGAAGTCCACTTGGCTGCCGAGCAGGATGAAAATGAACATGCGCATGATGAGTGCGGTGGTCATCACGAAATCTTCCAGTTGATGACTTTCCTCGGAAGAGCGTTTGAAGCCGAGCGATTCCACATTGCCCAGCATGATGCCGAACACGAACACCGCCATAAAGCCGCTGGCATGCAGCCCGTCCGCCGCCATGTAGGCCGCGATCACAGCCATCAACGTGACTACAGGGGCAAACTCGGCGAGGAAGTTGAATTTTTCGTGGGCGATCAGCACTGCCGCGAGGTACCCGAGTATGCCGCCGATGACGATACCGAACGATGCTTGTTTGAGCAGATCGATGAGCGCATCACCGGCAGAGAATTCACCCGCGCCCATCGCCACGCCCAGCACGGTGAAGGTGACGATAGCGCCCATCGCATCGTTGAAAGCGGATTCGCTCATCACGGTTTGCGCGACACGCTCTTTGATCTTGACCTGTTTGAACACCGGCACCAATGTCGCCGGGTCGGTGGAGGACAGTGTTGCGCCCAACAGCAAAGCGACCATGACGGGAACACCAAGAAAATAGTAGGCCGCTGCGCCAGTGATAGCGGCAGTGATGAGCACACCGATGGTGGCGATCACCACAAGAGTGATCCACACTTCTTTCAGCACTTTGAGGCGGATGGATGCGCCACCATCGAACAGGATGTAGCTTGAGCCGAAGATGAGGATCAGTTGGTTGATGGTCGAATCTGCCTTGATGTCGACAAAGCCCAGCATACCCGAGCCGATCAGCATGCCCACCAGCAGAAACACGACCACGTCCGGTACTCGCGCCAAGCGCGCCACTAGCCCGGAAAAAGTACCGATGCCGAGGATGATGCCGAAAACGAGGAGTGTGTGTTTAGCGAGTTCCAGTGCAACAGAGGATTCCATGTTGTTCCTAAATCAATTCATGTTTAGTCGTCATCGTCTTCTCCCGCGATGACGCGGCGCGGCACAGTAGCCGGATCAGCCGTGATGGCACGGTATATCTCCACCCGGTCGCCGGGTTTGAGTGCCGCATCCAGTTGTGCGACTTTACCAAAAATGCCGACTGTACAGGTCGTAATATCGATGCCCAAAAACTTGCGCAAGATGCCGGATTGCTCGATGGCCTCTTGCACGGACGTCCCTTCCGGCACTTCGATGCGCAGCCAGAGTTGTTGGGCGGGTTCGGAATAAGCGATACCGATTTGCATGATCTCTGCTAACTTGCGGCCACAGGAATCTGCACTGCGCGTGCAGTATTGCGTCGATCGATTGAGGGCGCACTGATGGCGGATGCCCCCGATAATGAATTACCCGAGAGCAGCCACCCGGATTTGGGCGTACCTACTGGTCTATTGTTTTAGCTTCTACTTTTGAACAATGCCGCGACTTGTTTTTGCGACTTGTTCGGTGCGGGAGCAGCGGGCTTTTCGTCGATGGGCTTTTCGCTGATCGACGGTTCGTAGGGTTTCGAGAGCCAATCATCCGCTGATGCAGGCTTGTGGCTATGATGACTACGAGGAGGGACGGGTTTAAGTGGCTTATGATAACTACCACCCGATGCGGAAGAAGTGGTAACGGCAGGCTCACGCGGAAATTGCCGGTTCAATAATTTTTCAATTTCTACAAGTTTGCGCTCTTCCGTGCCATCTATCAAAGAAACGGCTTCGCCTGAAGCGCCTGCACGTCCGGTGCGTCCGATGCGATGCACATAGTCTTCGGCGTGCGTCGGCAACTCGAAATTGATGACCAGTGGGAGCTGGTCGATGTCGAGACCGCGCGCGGCCACATCGGTCGCCACCAGAGCCAGAATCGTGCCCGCCTTGAAAGCTTCCAACGCCTTGAGACGCTCTTGCTGCGTCTTGTCGCCGTGGATAGCGTCGGCGGCAATGCCGCTACGCTCCAATTGTTTGGTGACGTGTGCCGCGCTCAACTTGGTGCGGGTAAAAATCAATACCTGCTTGACGCCGCGCGCGCGGATCAACTCAACCAAAGCATGAAACTTGTCGTGTTGCTCGACCATGCAGACGGATTGCTTAATATTCTCCCCCGCCGCATTGCGCCGCGCGGTTTCAACCGTGACCGGATCAACGAGAAAATCTTGCGCGAGCTTTTTGATGTCTTCGGAGAACGTGGCCGAGAACAGCAGCGTCTGCCGCTGCTTGGGCAGCAGCGCGAGGATGCGTTTGAGGTCGGGCATGAAGCCCATGTCCAGCATGCGGTCAGCCTCATCCAGAATGAGTATCTGCACTTGATTGAGTTGCAGGTTGCGATTCTCCACGTGATCCAACAATCTTCCGGGAGTCGCGACCAGAATCTCTACGCCGTTCATCAGCGCGGGCTTTTGCGCCTTGATGTCGGTGCCGCCGTAAACTACCGTGGTGCGCAGCGGCACATGCTTGGAATAAGTGACCACACTCTCGTGGACTTGTATCGCCAACTCCCGTGTCGGGGCCAAGATCAATGCACGGATGGGATGACGGGCGGGCGAAGCGCTGGTACTGGCGTGCGGCAATAGGCGTTGCAACATCGGCAAAGTAAATGCGGCTGTCTTGCCGGTGCCGGTCTGCGCCATCGCCATCAAATCGCGTCCCGCGATGACATGCGGAATGGCTTGTGCCTGTATAGGTGTCGGCTCGGTGTAACCCGTTTCCTCGATGGCGCGCAGAATCAGCGGATCGAGTGCGAGAGAGGAAAAAAGGAGTTTTGTTGCTGAGGATTCGTCCATAAGTGCGGGCATTATACTGGATTAAGGAGGCGGAGCAGGAATGGCGAAATATCCTTGGCGGGCCGGAAGGTCATGCTTGGCGTTTGCCGCTTCAGCACATCGGACAAATCGGCTTGCGATGCGGATAAAGTAGGTCGCATAATGAACACGCCCATAAAATTCTGCACATGCGCCGAATCCAGACACACCACCAACAGAGTATCCAGACAAGATGCCCGAACTCCCCGAAGTCGAAACTACTTTGCGCGGCCTCGCCCCCCATCTGACGGGACAAGTCGTCGCGGACGTCATCATCCGCAACGCGCAATTGCGCTGGCCGATCCCGCATAATCTCAGCCAATTGTTGCGCGGACAAACCGTGCGCAACTTGCAGCGCCGCGCGAAATATCTGCTCATCGGATTCGATCACGGCACGCTCATTCTGCACCTCGGCATGTCCGGGAGTCTGCGCATACTCACCACATCTGCGACAGCCGAAAAACACGAGCACTTCGATATGGTATTGGAGAACGGGACGCTCATGCGCTTGCGCGACCCGCGCCGATTTGGGGCGGTGTTGTGGCATAGCAGCGAGTTGGGCGAACATCCTCTGCTCGCCAAGCTCGGCCCCGAACCACTACGGACAGGATTCGACACCGAACATTTATTTCGCGCCACACGCAATCGCAGCGCGGCGATCAAGCTGCTCATCATGGATAGCCATGTGGTGGTCGGTGTAGGCAACATCTACGCCAGCGAAGCTTTGTTTCGCGCCGGCATCAAACCGCAACTCGCCGCAGGGAAACTCAGCCGCGCCCGCTGCGAAAAACTGGTCGCTGAAATTCGCGCAACGCTAAGCGAGGCCATCGCGCTGGGCGGCAGCAGTCTGCGCGACTATGTGAACAGCGATGGCAAACAGGGTTATTTCCAACAGCACTATTGGGTATATGGCAGAGCGAACGAGGCCTGCCGGAAGTGCGGCACTGGTATCAGGCAGATCAAACAAGGGCAACGATCCAGCTTCTATTGCCCGGCCTGCCAGCGCTGAAAACGCTCGCGCCAGGGGAAATTTTTCTGCTATATTGGCGCAAACCTCCCTATCTAATCAGCGTTTCTCATACAGGAGTTACTCATGCAAAAACTCATCTTCACTTCGATTTCGTGTGTCTTGCTTTCAACCACTTCTGCATTGGCAGATGACCCCTCTTCGATTTTCGTTTCCACTTGCGCGGAATGGAAGTCTGCCGTTCCCATCAACACTGAAGCCCTGGATAAACTGAAGAAAAATGCAGGCAGCGAGAAACCGGCAAGCGGGCAGTCCTACACAAAAAATCAATTCGTCGTTTTGCTCGGAAAAAATCCGGTTGCGGCAAAAGATGCGCTCGCCAATTACAAAGACAAATTGCCGAAAACGGGCGAAGGCAAAGTGGACTTGAAAGATGTCACGCTCAACGGTTTCAATCTGTCCGGCATGAATCTGGATAACGTGGATTTTAAAGGTACAGAATTGAACGGGGCCGACCTTTCCGGCGCCAGCTTGCGTGACGCCTCGCTGTACAAGGCAGAACTGGAAGGCGCCAATCTCAACAATGCCAATCTTGCGTTTGCAAATTTATCCAAAACCAAGCTCGTCAATGCCAGCCTTTGTCATGCCACGCTGACCTCAGCCGATCTCGAAGATGCCGTCATCAAAGGGGCTTATTTGAAAGGCGCAAAACTCGATATGGCCAGAAACATTCCCAAGACCCTCTATCCGAACGCCCAGAACGTGCTGCAATTCGGGTTGCCCGTGCCAACCGAATAATTGACCCTGTTACTCCAAAAGAAAAAAGCGGGGAGCTTCCCCCGCTTTTTTCTTTGGGCTGCATGTTCACGCCTTATGCTTGTAGATACCCAGACCACCCGCCCCGGCAAACTATAATTTTCGTTAGCGCACTCCGTGCGCCAGCAAATATTTTGCCAGCGGTATGTCCGAATAATGGATGTGATTGAGCAGCCAATCCTTGATCGACTGCAACGCCAGCAGGTCGCCGCCCTGCATCAGACGCGATTTGAAATGTACCGCCTCTTCCACCAGATGCGCGTGCTCTTGCTCGTGTTGTACCACTTCGGGATAGCCGTATTGCTCCATCAGGCGATTTTCCGTCGCGAAATGGAATGCCGTGAACGCGAGCAATTCGTCGTACAGGCGCAAGGTCGTGTCATCGCCTTCTTTATTCTTGATCGCGCCATTCAAACGATTGACCAGCCGCACCAATTCACGATGCTGCTCGTCGATCTCGACTACGCCAGCATGATGCGCGCTATCGAACACGATCCACGCTTCGGCATCGCTCACCGCAACCGGGGTTCCGCCGAAATAGGTATAGGTGTTCTTTCCCTTATGCTTGCTCTCATACATCGCGGCGTCGGCCGCGGCCAACAGGCTGTCCATCTCGTCGCCATTGTCGGGATAGACGCTGATTCCCATGCTTGCACCCACCGCGCACTCCTGCCCGTCCGGCAACACCATCGTCTGCGCGAACGCCTGCAATACCTGCTCCGCAATTCTCTCGATCTCTGCCGGGCTATCCAGCTCACCCACGATGATCGCGAACTCGTCCCCTCCCAAACGGGCAACCGTATCCACCGCACGCAGACAGGCCAGCAAGCGCTGCGCGACCATCTTCAACACGGCGTCTCCCGCCCCGTGCCCGTACATATCGTTGATCGGTTTAAAACCATCCAGATCGAGGAACAACAAAGCCACATGTTTGTGGCTGCGTCTGGCTTGCGACATGCTTTGCGACAATCTGTCGAAAAACAAGGCGCGATTGGGCAGGCCGGTCAGCTTGTCGTGATAGGCCATGAAGCTGATCTGCTGTTCTGTCCGTTTGCTTTCGGTGATGTCCTGTATGGCGCTGATGAAGTAATCCGGCTCCCTCTTTTCATCGCGTACTAACGAGACTTGTATTGTTCCCCACAACACTCTGCCATCTTTATGGATATAACGTTTATCGATCTTGAAATCTTCAAGCTCTCCGTCGAGCATTTTTTTCACCTGCGAATTGCCCGACTCCAAGTCGTCCAGATGCGTAATCTGCTGCCAACTCAGATGTTGTGACGACACCTCTTCCCGGCTATAACCGAACAGGCTGCACCATGCGTCATTGACTTCAATCAATTCGCCTTTGAGCGAATTGCGCACCATAGGCAGGGAGGTATGTTCAAAGACCATGCGAAAACGCTTATCCGCCTCTATTTGCAGGACATCGGCACGCACGCGCTCTTTCAGAATTGCCGCATCCGCCGCCACCTGTTCACTCCGCCACCATTGCCAGAACCATGCCCCGCCGAGAGCGAAGATAAAAATCACCAACAGCGTGGCGAGTAGCTCGATGCGATTCACCAGCGCATAAGCTTCATCCTCGGACACTTTAGAGATCAACACCCAGGGCGTGCCCGCGATCGGGGTGGCAAATGACAGCACCTGAACTCCCGTATAGTCGTGCGCGTGTTCCAGCAAACCGTTCTTGCCCGATACGGCTTGCGCGGCGTCCAGATCGGCGGAGCTCAGGGGAAAGCTGAATGTCATCGGCGCATCTTCACGCTGGCGCAACTTATTCAGAAAAAGCACCCGATCGCCCTCGGCACGAACCAACTGCACCTCCGCGCTCTTGCTAGCCACGGACTGCGTCTCGATCACCGGAAACAAATAAGTCGATGGATTCTCCGTAAAATATATCGCCCCGACAGATTTTTCGCCCACGCTCAACGCGCTCATAAAACCCAATCCCATGGGCAAATCGGGATCGGCATGGCGATGCAAGTCGATCATGCTCATCTGTCGGAAACTCATGGCGCGACGCGCATACTCGGTCAGATTCTCTTCATGATCGACACGCTTCCCGGCATGCAATACGAGCAGGCCATGCGCATCGTAAAGCGAAATGGAATGGTAGTGATGGGAGTCGATGAATGCGTCCAGCCGCTTCGCAATGCGTTCGCGCTGAAGCCCGTTTTTTTTGCCGGACAATATCCATTGCTCGACATCGCGCGGAAAATAGGGGTCGTCGGAAAGTGTTTTGATGTCCGAGTGGCGGTCATCCAGCCAATCTTTTATCTGATTAGCTTTGAGTTTGCCGATGGCCGCGATCTGCTCTTTCTGATCTGCTTTTACGGCGTCGCGCAAATTTAAAAAGACGAGGTTGCCTGCCACCACCAAGGCAGCCGCAAGAGCCAGCAATGCCAGCAACAGTTTAAACCCCGGCTTGAAGCGCAGTTGTTCGGTGATGGTGATTTTAGGCTCCATGCGGGGCGGCAGACTGCCTGTTCGATATATTTTTATTTGCGCTCAATCCTGCATTTGCCAGTAAACATTTCGAGCTTTATAAACACAAAACCCGCTTGAAAAAACGGGCCTTGCGTCAATCGGAGAAGAGATCAACCTTTTGCCGCCATCAGTTTTTCATATTTGGCTTGCAGTTGCTCTTTGCTCTCCACCACATCCGGATTATGCGGAATGCAATCCACCGGGCAGACCTCGACACATTGCGGCGTATCGTAGTGCCCCACGCACTCGGTGCATTTTTTCGGGTCGATCACGTAAATGGTATCGCCTTGCGAGATGGCGTCGTTCGGGCACTCCGGCTCGCACACGTCGCAATTGATACATTCATCGGTAATCAGCAGTGCCATTTTTACTCTCCTTTTAAGTTAATTTTTTATCTTGCAATTTTGCCGCCACCGAGGGCGAAACAAATTTGCTCACATCGCCGCCGAAGCGGGAAATCTCGCGCACCATGCTGGCGGAGATGAAGGTGTATTTCTCCGCCGGTGTCAGGAACACGGTTTCGACCTCGGGGTGCAGGCTCCGGTTCATGCCCGCCATTTGGAACTCGTATTCGAAATCCGACACGGCGCGCAATCCACGCAGCACGACCCGCGCATCTTTTGAGCGCACATAATTCATCAGCAAGTCGTTAAAACCTTCCACGCGCACATTGGTGAAATCGGCGAACACTTCCTGTGCCATGCCCACCCGCTCACTCAAGGAAAACAAAGTATGGCTGCGGCTTTCCGCCACGGCGACGATCACTTCGCCGAACAAACCTGCCGCGCGTCGCACCACGTCTTCATGCCCGCGCGTGATGGGGTCGAACGTACCGGGGTAAACAACTCTTATCATGAATTTACGTGCTGCACTAATTGATAGAACACTGCGCCCGCCTTTGCTTGTTTAATGACTTGCCATGCCACATCCGGCTCGAACGGTTCGCCGCTCTCAACGTACACCACCCCGTCCAGTGCCAGTTTATCTGCCAACAGCGGCAACAGCTTGGGGAGGTAATCGCTTTGAAACGGGGGGTCGAGAAAAATGACATCGAACGGCCTGTTCTGCTGCTTGGCGAATTCTAGCCCATCCTCGCCACGTAAGGTTACATTGGAAAACCCTAACTTTTTAATGTTTTCCTGCAAGGTGCGATATACCGTGCGATTGCGCTCGACCATTACCACTTCTGCCGCACCGCGCGAAGCGGCCTCAAAACCCAGCGCACCGCTACCCGCAAACAGATCCAGACAACGCCGCCCATCCAGCGTCTGCCCGAGCCAGTTGAACAGCGTCTCGCGCACCCGATCCGGCGTCGGGCGCAGCCCTTCCGCATCGGGGAATTCGATCAGGCGGCGGCGGTGCGTCCCGCCGATAATACGGACACGATTTATTTTCCGCTCTCCGTTTTGTTTTCCGGTGCGCCGACGATCACGGTCGCCATCGCATCGGGATGAATGCGCCGTTTGAAGGCATCGCGTATCTGTGCAGCCGTCACTTTGTCCACCTTGGCGGTGAAGTCGTCCAAATACGTCAGTGGCAAGTTATAGAAACCGATCACGCTCAGGTAATCGAGTATCTTTCTGTTGCTGTCGATACGCAGCGGGAAGCCGCCGATGATGTTATCTTTGGCGGCTTTGAGCTCTTTCTCCGTCACGCCTTTGTCCACAAATTCACGCAAGGTGGCGCGCGTCAACTTGAGCGCCTCATCCGCCTGCTCCTTCTTGGTTTGCAAGCCGACTTGAAATGCGCCCGGTTGCTGCATCGGCATGAAATAACTGTAGACGCTGTAGGCCATGCCGCGCTTTTCGCGTATCTCGTGCATCAAACGCGACACGAACCCGCCCCCGCCCAGAATGTAGTTGCCGACATACAGCGGGAAGTAATCGGGGTCGTTGCGCGCGATGCCCGGCGTGCCGATGAGAATATGGCTCTGGCTGGCAGGGTGCGCGATGCGCTGCTCGCTGGCTTGAATCAGTGCCGTCACCGGAGCGATGCGTGTGCTCGCCCCGCCCGCCGGCAAACTCGCGGTAAGCTGCTGTGCGATAGCTTCGGCTTGCGCGCGCGTGATGTCACCCATCAACGCCACCACCGCTGCGCTCGCGCCGTAATGCGCCCGGTAAAAATTCTCCAAATCGCCACGCTGAATTTTTTCCACATCGGCGACTTCGGCTGACCACCCGTATGGATGCGTGCCGAATACCACCTTGCCGAACGCCTTGGCGGCAATGCTTTCCGGCTTGGTCTCGGCTTCCTTCAACGCGGCGATCAGGCGCACCTTCTCGCGTGTCAGTACCGCTTCGGGAAATTGTGGTTGCTGCAACACGCGCGCCAGAATATCCAATGCCACATCGCGCTGCGCCGCACTGCTCAAGGTGCGCAGACTCAAACCGGAACGATCCGCATCGAAGCGACCGCCCAGTTGCGCGCCGATGTCGGCCAATTTGCGCGCGATGTCGTCTTCGCTCAGCCCCTCCGCGCCGAGGTTCAGCAAACCGTTGGTCAGCCCAGCCACTCCCTGTTTGGCGGCATCGTCAAAGCCGCTGCCTGCCGCGAAATCCACCGCCACATCCAGCATCGGCAAATCGTGGTCTTCCACGAAATACACCTGCGCGCCCGAAGGGGCTTGCCAGTGCTGAATCGCTGGAGAGGCAAAAGCATTACCGGACAAGACGGTTAGCGCCGTGAGAGCAAATAATGCAAGCAATGTACGGAATTGCAATTTCAAATTAGTGAACATGGAGCGCTCCTCCGGCATGTTTGGATTTATCCGAAAGCGGCTGCGGGTCGAGCACCGCCACGGTGAGGTTGTCGTCTTTCAGAATATCGCGAGCCACGTCCTGCACTTGTTGCGCGCTGACCTCCTGGATTTTTTTCAGCATCACGGGTATCGCCTGATGACCCAGCCCGATGCTTTCCAACTGCCCGATCTGCATGGCCTGATAAAACACCGAATCACGTTTATAAACTTCGTTCGCGGTGACTTGCGACTTGACCCGTTGCAACTCTTCTGCGCTCACCCCATCGCGTACCAGCTTGACCAATTGCTCGCGCAACGCGGCCTCCAGCTCGGCCACCGTCTTGCCTTCCGACGGCGTGCCTTCCAAGGTGAACATACCCGGTCCGCGCGCCGTGTTGTCATACCCGGCACCGATCTCGCTGGCGATCTGCTGTTCGCGCACCAGCGCCTTATTCAGCCGCGCCGATTCATTGCCATCCAACACGCCTGCCAATACTTCGAGCGCATACGGCACGCTGTCTTTTTCCGCATCGCGCAAGGTCGGCGCGTGATACGCCATGATGAGGTGCGGCAGTTGCGCGGGGGCTTTTACTGTGATGCGTTTGATGCCGAGTTGCGGCGGCTCACTATAGGCTTTGCGCGCGGGCAATGAGCGCTTGGGTATCTTGCCGTAGTAGTGCTGCGCCAAGGCGAACACTTCATGCGCTTGCACATCTCCGGCAACCACCAGCACCGCATTGTTGGGGACATACCAAGTCTTGTACCATTCCTGTGCGTCGCCCGCCGACATCGCCAGCAGATCGTTCATCCAGCCGATGATGGGATGCTGATAGGGATGCTCCTGATAGGCCGCCGCCATGAGCTTTTCGTACATGAGCGCATGCGGTTCGTCATCGGTGCGCATGCGCCGCTCTTCCATCACCACTTTAATCTCTTTTTTGAATTCTTTTGCCGTCAATTGCAGGTTATGCATGCGGTCGGACTCCAGCTGCATCGCCAAGGGCAGCTTGGACTTGTGCATCTGCTGGAAATAGGCGGTGTAGTCGTAACTGGTAAAAGCGTTCTCGCGTCCACCGGCAGCGGCGATGCGCTTGGAAAACTCGCCCGCCGGCACCGTTTTAGTGCCTTTGAACATCATGTGTTCCAACACATGCGCCACGCCCGTGGTGCCGGTGCGCTCGTCCATGCTGCCGGCGCGATACCAGATTTGCTGCACCAGAACGGGCGCACGATGGTCCTCTTTGACGATGACTTTAAGGCCATTGCTTAACGTCTGCTCGAACACCTCGGCGTGTACGGAAAAAACCGATAGCAACAACAGCCCGCTCAAATTTATCAACAAACCTACGCGCATATTTCTAGCCCAAGTCAGATCAATCGGAATAAAATAGCGGCGACAGCAAAGCGCCGCCGTAGAGGGCGCGTATTATGCGCCATATTACAGTACTTAAACCACCCGCCGACACGACGAAATGTTTGGTTTCTTAAAAAAATCTCCCCCTGCGGACACGCCCGAAAACACCAGTTGGCTGGCTCGTTTAAAAAACGGGCTGGCGCGCACAGGCAGCCAACTTTCCGAGCTGCTGAGTCGCGGCGGACGCATCGACGACGAGCTTTACGAGGAACTAGAAACCATCCTGATCACCTCGGACGTCGGCATGGATGCCACGCGCCTGCTGCTTGCCGATGTGCGCCGCCAAGTGAAAGAACAAAAACTCACCGAAGCGGTGCAATTGAAAGAAGCCCTTGCGCACGCTTTGCTAAACTTATTGAAACCCCTTGCACAACCGTTAGTCACAGACGGCCACAAACCTTTTGTCATCATGCTATGCGGCGTGAATGGCGCAGGCAAAACCACTTCTATCGGCAAGCTGGCGAAACATTTCCAGACGCAAGGCAAGTCGGTGTTGCTCGCCGCGGGCGACACCTTTCGTGCGGCAGCGCGGGAACAATTGATGGAATGGGGGGCGCGCAACAATGTCACGGTCATCGCGCAGCAAAGCGGCGACGCGGCGGCGGTGATTTTCGATGCGGTACACGCAGCCCAAGCGCGCGGTATCGACGTGGTGCTGGCAGATACTGCCGGACGCCTAACTACGCAGGCGCATCTGATGGAAGAGATCAAGAAAGTGAAGCGCGTCATCGCCAAGGCGCTGCCCGATGCACCGCACGAAGTGCTGCTGGTGCTGGATGCCAACACCGGACAGAACGCGTTAAGCCAGGTCAAAGCTTTCGATGAAGCCTTGGACGTGACCGGCCTGATACTCACCAAGCTGGACGGCACAGCCAAGGGCGGGGTGATCGCCGCCATCGCCAAGGCGCACCCCATCCCCGTGCGCTTTATCGGCGTGGGCGAGGGCTTGGACGACCTGCGCCCGTTCGTTGCCGAGGATTTTGTTGCGGCATTGCTGGGAATGGGAGCGTGATGGTCAACATTTCTGCTTTGCGCCCCAGATACCTCAATATTTTCCTGTGGTTCCTGGCGCTGTATGCCTTTGTCATCGTCGTCCTGCAATCGACGGGCGACGAGAAATACGAGCACCTGCATCTCGGCCTGGACACCAGCAACGCCATCCTGTCCCTGTTGCTGGCGATATTCCTGCTGGGCGAACGGCATGCCATCCAGCCGAATGTACGCAGCTACCTGATAATCGGCTTCGGCTTCGCAACCGGGACCGAATTGCTGCATGCCCTGATCGGTGTCGAATGGAGCGGCTGGTTCGCCTGGATAGAGGATTATTCGCTGACCTTGCGGCCTGCCACCTGGCCGCCTTCCACCTATGTGCTACCGCTTGCCATGGCATGGATATTTTGGCTGAAGCGGCGCAACGCCAGGCTGTCGCCCGCGTTGTTCGCGGCGGGAATGGTGCTGCTGACACTGGGTTTATTGGCACTATCGCTCTATCTGCCGCGCTATATGGATACCGGCATACTGGGCATTCAGCGCCCGACGCAGACGCCTCTGCTGTTGCTCTGGATCGGCGTCACCGCCGTGTATTGGCGCCAGCGCCACGAACATCGGCTATTTGAAGGGCTGGCCCTGATGGGCGTGATGTTGTTCTTGTCCGATCTGTGCATGTTGTATTCCACCTCGAATCACGAAAAATTCGCCATGATGGCGCACAGCGGCAAGCTGATCGCCTATGCCTTGCTGCATGTAATCCAGATGCGCGTGGCCGCAGAAGATGGGCGGGCACGGGATGTGGCCGAAGCGGCTCTGTTCGAGGAAAAGGAGCGTTTGCGTTTGGCGCTGGATGAGTTGCGCTACCAGAAATTCGCATTGGATCAGCATGCCATCGTCGCCACCACCGACTCGGATGGAACGATCACCTATGTCAATCAGGGCCTGTGCGACATCAGCGGCTACTCCCAGGATGAGCTGATCGGACAGAACCATCGCTTGCTTAACTCTGGCACACATCCGGCGGAATTTTTTCAGGGTATGTATCAAACCCTATCGGCCGGCCAAGTGTGGCGTGGCGAGATTTGCAACCGCGCGAAAAACGGCAGCTTGTATTGGCTGATGACCACGATTGTCCCCTATCTCGACAGCGACGGAAAACCCACACAATATATCGCCATGCGCACCGACATCACCGAGCGCAAGCTGGCCGAAGCGCAAATCTACTCTCTCGCCTTCTACGACCCGCTCACCGGCCTGCCCAATCGCCGCCTGTTGAATGACCGGCTGGGACAAACGCTCGCCGCCAGCAAGCGCAGCCAGCGCTATAGCGCCCTGATGTTCATCGACCTGGATAATTTCAAACCGCTGAACGACCTGCACGGCCATGCCGTCGGGGATCTGCTGCTGGTCGAAGTGGCACACCGCATCAGCACTTGTATCCGGGAGGCCGACACGGTCGCGCGCTTCGGCGGTGATGAGTTCGTGGTGATACTCGGCGAACTCAACGAGGACAAAGCTGGCTCGGCGGCACAGGCCGGGATCGTCGCGGAAAAAATCCGCAATGCCTTGGCCGACGCGTATTCGCTGACCCTGCAACGGGATGGCGACGCGGCCGCATTTACGGTCGAGCATCACTGCACCTCCAGTATCGGTGTCGCCCTGTTCATCAATCAGGAAACCACTTCGGAAGAGGCGCTCAAGCATGCCGATCTCGCGATGTATCAAGCCAAAGCGCACGGACGGAATACCGTCCGTTTTTATGAATAGCTAACGGCACGCTAGCCAATACCCGGTAAACGAGGTTCGTCGATATGATCAAATTCAACCAAGTCCACAAGCGCTATCCCGGCGGGCATGAAGCCCTCAAGAACTTGAGCTTCGAGATCGCCGAAGGCGAGATGGTGTTCCTCACCGGACACTCCGGCGCGGGCAAAAGCACGCTGCTCAAACTCATCGCCGCCATTGAGCGCCCCAACAGCGGCAGTGTTGTCGTGAAGGGGCAAAACACCAAATCGCTCAAGAGCGGTGCGCTGCCTTATTTGCGCCGCAACTTTGGCCTCATCTTTCAAGATCACAAATTATTATTCGACCGCAACGCTTTCGACAACGTGATGTTGCCGCTACAGATTTGCGGCTTCGATCACCGCGAAAGCGCCAAACGCGTGCGCGCCGCACTGGACAAAGTCGGCTTGCTCAAGCGCGAAAAAGCCCACCCCATCGCTTTGTCGGGAGGCGAACAACAGCGTTTGTGCATCGCGCGCGCCATCGTCAACCGCCCTTCCATACTGCTTGCCGACGAACCGACCGGCAATCTCGACACGGAGTATTCCGGCGAGATTATGCACATCTTCAAGTCGTTCCATCAGGTCGGCGTGACGCTGCTCATCTCCACCCACGACGAAGCGATCCTGCGCCAATTTCCGGCACGCGCGCTGGCACTGAAACACGGGGAATTGCAACCATGAAGAACGCCGCGATCCAACATTTGCGGGTAATCCGTTTTACCGTGCAGCGCCTATGGCATACGCCCGTTGCTAGCCTGCTCAATATTCTGGTCATCGGCATCGCGCTGAGTCTGCCCGTCGGCGGTTATGTACTGCTGAAAAACGTACAAGGCTTGGCGCAGCAGATGGCGGGAACGCCGCAAATCAGCGCCTTCCTTGCCATGGGAACCAGCCAGGACGAGATTGCGCGCATCGGCAAACAACTCAAAGAGCATGGCGCGGTCGATCATATCGAATTCGTGCCGCGCGATTTGGCGCTAAAGCAATTGCAACTCAGTACGGGCTTGGCGGATGTGGTTGGCGGGCTCGTTCAAAATCCGTTGCCGGATGCTTTCATCATCTACCCTATCGCTTTGGATGCGCAAAAGCTGGAACTGCTGCGCGACGACCTGAAGTCATGGCCGAAGTTCGAGCATGTACAACTGGATTCAGCCTGGGCGCACAAATTGGAAGCCCTGCTACAATTCGCCCGGCTGGCGGTATTGATATTGGCGGCGATGCTCAGCTTCGCTTTGGTCGCCATCACCTTCAACACGATACGCCTGCAAATCCTGACCCAGCGCGATGAGATCGAAGTCTCCAAACTGATCGGCGCGACCAACGGATTCATCCGCCGCCCGTTCTTGTATTTTGGTCTCATACAGGGAATGCTGGGAGGCGCCGCGGCTTGGCTCATCATCGCCTCCAGCTTGATTTTATTAAACTACAGCCTTGCCGGACTGGCCCAGCTTTATGCCAGCAGTTTTAGCCTGAAACATCTGTCGCTGGGCGACAGCCTTTCATTGTGGGGATTTTCGGCCTATTTAGGCTGGCTGGGAGCGTGGTTATCCGTTTCACAACATCTCTGGCAAATCGAACCCAAATAACTTTCAATTGCTGTCGAAAATGATATCTAGCACTCCGCTGACGCGAGTGCTAAAATTGTTCAAAGGAGGTATTAACCATGAGCTATAACCTATCGTTGCCTGTGCCGTCTGCTGTTGGCAGTATTGACAGTTACATCACGTCGGTTAAGCATTTTCCTGTACTGACACAGGAAGAGGAGTTGGATTTAGCTACGCGTTTTCGCCGCGATAATGACTTGGATGCTGCGCGTGCCTTGGTGTTGTCTCATCTGCGCGTGGTGGTGAGTGTTGCGCGCGGATATGCTGGATACGGTCTGCCCCATGCCGATCTGATTCAAGAAGGCAACATCGGATTGATGAAGGCCGTTAAACGCTATGATCCAGAGAGGGGTGTGCGTTTAGTGTCGTTCGCGCTGCATTGGATACGCGCGGAAATGCATGAATATATTTTGCGCAATTGGCGCTTGGTGAAAATTGCCACGACCAAGGCACAGCGCAAATTGTTCTTTAATTTGCGCAGTATGAAACAAGGCTTGGGTACGCTGCAGCCGCAAGAGGTTTCACGTATCGCACAGGAATTGAATGTCAGTGAACGCGACGTGGTGGAGATGGAAACCCGTTTCGGCAATCACGAAATGTCGCTGGATCCCGAATCGGCTGACGACGAACACAGTTTTGCCCCGATAGCTTATCTGTCTGCCGACTCCGAGAACGAGCCAGATCAGGTGCTTGAGCGTATCGAATTTGAAAAACTGGAAAGTGCTGGCTTGAAACATGCGCTGGAGAGCTTGGACGAGCGCAGCCGTCGTATCATCGAGGCTCGTTGGCTGAATAGTGAACGCAGCGCAACACTGCACGACCTCGCTGCCGAATTCAATGTTTCTGCGGAACGTATTCGCCAAATCGAACAAAAGGCGATGGACAAGATGCGCGCCGCAATGACCGCGTAAAAGGTTTGTAAATGTAATAAAAAAGCCGTGGAAATCATCCTCGGCTTTTTTATTTCACGACCCTAAGTTTAGGCTTTCCCTGATGTTTAGAACCGCTAGGCGGCCCATCATCCCCGCCTGTATTATTTTCGACGGCGGCACTCAAAATCGGCGAGGAGTCTTGCCCCTGAAAAACCAGACCTTGCCCATTCTCTTTGGCAAAGATGCCCATCACTGACGCGATTGGAACGATAATTTGATGTGAAACCCCGCCGAAACGACCGCCACAAGTGATGTCTTCGTTACCCATGTGCAGATTTCTGACTGCATCCACGCTGATGTTCAGAACGATCTTGCCTTCTTTCACATAGCCCATCGGCACCTGCGTATATTCATCCACCTGCACTGCCAAATAGGGCGTCAGTCCACTATCAGCACACCAATCGTAAATTGCACGAATCAAATACGGCTTGGTGGATATTTCACTCACTTACGCATCGCTTTTTCTGAGGGTGTCATCGCTTCGCTATAGGCAGGACGAGAAAATAACCGTTCCGCATATTTCATCAATGGCGCGGCTTCCTTATCCAGCTGGATACCGTAATGATCCAAACGCCACAACAACGGGGCAATCGCCACATCCAGCATGGAGAACTCATCACCCAGCATAAATTTTTGCTTGGTGAAAACAGGCGAGATTTGGGTCAGATTTTCGCGCACCGCAGCACGGGCTTTTTCCACTGTCTTCGCCACACCGCTTTCCAAGCCGTCGATATGACAAAATAATTCCTGCTCGAAGCGGTGCAGAAACAGCCGGGCGCGGGCGCGCATCACCGGATCGGCCGGCATCAATTGCGGATGCGGGAAACGCTCATCGATGTATTCATTGATGATGTTCGCTTCATACAGAATCAAATCGCGTTCGACCAACACCGGTACCTTGTTGTACGGATTCATTACCACGAGATCTTCAGGCTTATTGAAAACATCGACATCAATAACTTGAAAATCCATGCCTTTTTCAAACAGCACTATGCGGCAGCGGTGGCTATAGGGACAAATCGTTCCCGAATACAGTGTCATCATCGCGCGGCTCAACCCTTTATCAGGTGGTTGCGACGCATCGCACCACCGACCAATTTATATCCAATAAATGCAACCACGGCAGTGACTACAATGCCCCACAGCACAGGAATCGTACCCGTCCCGTTGATACCCGCGATCCATGTGTATCTCTCACAAATCGTGCCCAAAATAATCCCTCCGGCAATACCCAATATCACATTGGGCGAATGACGCGAGTTGGGAAAAGACAACACCGCAAACGGAATAACAAATTTCAGGAACACCATCATCCACCACAGCACGCTGTAATCACCGTTTTGCATAGCCATCACGCGATCCACTTCGTCGCCGATATTGCCGTACCAGATCGTTAGATACTGTGCAAAGAAGGTGTACATCCACAGCAGCGTAAAGGCCAACATCATCTGCGCCATATAATTGTAAATATAGCCTTTTACTTTGTGCACCAGCTTGTCGCGCGTGTTCAACACGGAGATCCAGATCGTGAGGAATGCCAGGAACATGCCGAAGTTGCTGATGACGACTTGCAAGCCGTAGATCGCACTGTGCCAAGCAGGCTGCAACGTCATCTCAAAATCCCACGCCACCATCGTGCCGTAAAGCACATAAAGAAAGGGAACCCATGTTGCGATGGTATGAAAACGCGCAGCATCTTCTGCACTGCGTTCGCTCACTTCTTGACGTTTGATGAAAATCCAGGACAGATACATCACCGTCAGCATCCCGATGATCTCGCGCGCAGCCAACAGTGGTAGTGTGTACCAGCCCGGCATGTGCACATCTTCGCCATGCGAAATGTGACCGATCCACGGAAAAGTGTGCTCCCCGCCAACCAGCAAAATGATCAGCATGACAAAGGCCAGCGGGAACAATGCAAATAGTGACACTGCGATTTGACGCACTTCAAAACGCCATTTCGCCCCGACCAGATACAGCACCGAACACAGTGCTACACCGCTAAATGCCAAGCATAGTACCACCAGAAAATTAACCGATAAAACTGCCCAGTTGCTATAAGAAATCATTGCGTTACCTCCCTTATTTCTTGGCCACAGGCGCAGTGGCCGGTGCCTTCTGCACAACCTTGCGCACATAGTTGACTACGTGCCAACGTTCGGTCGGCGACAGGTCGTTGGCATAAGTCGGCATGACTGCTCCGCCGAAAGTCATATAACCAAAGATGAAGCCATCGCTACGCCCTTTGGTCTGATCTGCGGACAAATCGTAGGGCTTCAGCGCCAACTTTGCCCCGACGAACCCGTCACCCTGCCCTGCTTTTCCATGACAGGGAACGCAGTAAATCTCGAATAACCGAGCACCCGTCGCAACGGACTTTTCATCTGCCACGATGGGGTTATTTAACTTCTCGGCTGCGGCGGCATCCTTGACGATAGTCATGGTGCCCGGAACGGGAACGGATCGTTTCGGAAACGGAACCATACCCGGATTAGCGGGATCGGTACTTTCCTGCGGCTTGGTGCTCACCTGATTCGCCATGTCCTGCGACCACGGCCAAGCTTGTGCCAATACAGGCGTCAACATCAATACAACTGCTAAGGATAGTTTTTTCATTTCCCCGCCTCTTCCTGAATCTCCAACGCCCCGTGATCGAGGAACACCTTTTTAATTTTAACCATCGCGGACACGTCTGCTTTGATCAAAATGCCGATCTGGTCTTCGGACACTTTGGCACTATACAACGGCGAACGTTTAGCCGGAAGGCCTGCACACACCAAGAAGCCCAGCACCGAAATAAATACGCCGCCCAGAATAAACATTTCATAGGTCAGCACAAAATTGGGCGGAAAAGGCACGATCGGCTTGCCGCCCTTAATTTGTGCAAAAAAGTTAGCCTGTGCGCCGGAAATCAAAAAGAATCCCAGCAAACCACCCATGAGAGCACCGCCCAAAGTGAACCATTGCACGTTGGCAGAACGCTTGCCCAGAATATTTTCCACCTCAGGGTGCTCAATGGGCGACTTCAATGTTAAATCGTCGAAGTTAAACCCTTTGATGTCCGCCGCGCGCAATTCAAAAATTGCGGCCTCGGCATCATCGAAGTTATTAAACAACGCGAGTATGTGATGTTGGCTCATCAGTGCGCTCCCTTCTCTTCTGCAAACTCATTTTTCTTCAGCGCAAGGCTACGGTGGTACACCATCTCCTTCACTTCGTACATGGAAACAGAGGGGAATACTTTGCAGAACACCATGAACAGAAAAGTGAACCAGCCAAAACTACCAAACACGATGCCCCACTGAATCATGCTGGGCCACTGGTTGCCATCCCATGTCCAAGGATAGTAACCGTGCGAGAACGTGGGCGCCACAATCATCCAGCGCTCCAGCCACATGCCCAAGTTCAGCAGCAACGACACGGCAAACAATACCGGGATGTTGGTCTGGAAGCGCTTGAACGCGAGCGTCAACGGCACAACCGAGCCGCAGAAAATCATCATCCACCAGAAGGGAGCAAAGGGACCGATCGCCTTTTGGATTAACAGGTCTTTGGACGCCTGGTCATGGCTGTACCACACGGAAGCAAACTCGACTGCGTTCAGATAAGTCCACACCATCGAAATCGCGAAAGTTAAACGAACCACTTTCTTCAAAATCGGCAGGGTCATGTATTCCTCGAACCTGAACACATAACGCAAAATGATGAACAGCGTAATGATCGCGGCACAACCGGAATATAAAGCACCTGCCACGAAGTACGGAGGGAACGAAGTCACGTGCCAGCCGGGCTGTTGCGACATGGCGAAGTCGGAAGCCACGATGGAGTGCACCGACACCGCCAGCGGAATCAGGAAGCAAGCCACGGTCAGGTAGGTAACGCGGAAGTTGCGCCATTGACGGTCAGTACCCTCCCAGCCCAGCGACAAAATGGTGTACAGCTTCTTGCGCCAGCCCGGATGCAGGTGGTCGCGACAGATCGCCAAGTCGGGGATCATGCCGATGAACAGGAAGATCACCGACGAGCTGAGGTAAGTGAAAATCGCCATCGCGTCCCACAGCAGCGGGGACTGGAAGTTCGGCCACAGGCCACGTTCGTTCGGGTAAGGCAGCGAGTAGTAGAATTGCCACAAACGCCCCAAGTGCACCATCACAAACAGACCTGCTGTCATCAGCGAGAACGTCGTCATCGCTTCCGCAAAACGGTAAATCGGCTTACGCCAGTCCGCATGCATCAGGTGCAAGATCGCCGACAGCAACGTGCCGGAGTGGCTCATCCCAATCCAGAAAATAAAAGTGGCGATGTACAAACCCCACACATGAGGGTTATTCATGTTCGCCACACCCATGCCGATTTGGTACTGGTAAATTTCGCAACCCAAACCGGTACCGAACATCGCCAACGCAACAACCAAAATCACCCAGTACAGCTTTCTGGGCGACTCCAAACTCTTGAGCACGTCGCCATTGATCTTTGCCCAGGCAATGCTCTCGCTAATATCTTTTTCCATTGTCACTTGTCCCTTTTACTTGTGCCTTTAGATTGCGCTTTCGCGCACGCGCTCCAGATACATCACCGACGGATACGGGCGCAACTCTTCAAAGATGCGGTAACCGCGCAGATCCGACCCGCCTTCTTGCGCATCTTTCGCCTGCACGTCCTTCGCCAACTCAACCTGCTGATGCGCCCATTGCTTGGACACCCTAGACTCTGGATCGATCATGTTACCGAACGAAATTGCACCCGGCGGACACGCTTGCTGACAAGCGGTTTGCACCTCTCCGTCACGCACCGATCGACCTTCATTGCGCGCAGTGACCTTGGCCGCCGCCGTACGCTGTACACAGAAGGTGCATTTTTCCATCACACCCTTACCGCGTACTGTCACATCCGGATTGAGCTGTTGCGTCATTTCCGCAGGCCAAACATTCTCCGTCGTCGGATAGTCGTACCAGTTAAAATAGCGCACCTTGAACGGGCAGTTAGCCGAGCAGTAACGCGAACCGATGCAACGATTGTATACCTGCGAATTCAAACCATCCGCCGTATGGTTGGTCGCACCCGCCGGGCACACCGTTTCGCACGGTGCCGCTTCGCACTGCTGGCACATCATCGGCAGGAACTGCGCGCCCTGATCGGCAAACTCGCGGCCATCTTCATCCCAATAACGCTCGATACGCATCCAGTGCATTTGCTGTCCGGCATTGAATTTTTCTTTGCCCACCACCGGAATGTTGTTCTCGGCATAACACGCCACGCTGCACGCATTGCAACCCGTGCAGGAATCGAGGTCGATAGCCATCCCCCACTTGTATTGCTCATGCGGTGTATCGCCCACCGGATGAGCATGGCGAAATTGCGACCAGTTTTCTAACAGATTGGTAACGGACATTTTTTACACCTCCCCCGAAAGTTCAACTTCATCAGTCGATGCGCGCGCTGCGATTTTCTTACCCGCCTGGCTACCGCCCACCGCGCCTTCATCTTTGACAATCAACACACGTTTGCCGGTTTTGCTGATTTTTACGCGCGTCTCATTCATAGCCAGCTCCCCCGTGTCCTTATCGACGACTTGATCGAGAATGCCGAATGCGTTGACGCCGACATCCTTGGCCCAGCGTCCCAGCGCCGTATGACCATTGCCCAGAGGAATAGAAACCGCATCGGGATGGATGCCGGGGAACAGATAGGCCTGCACCTTGACCGAACCGCTGCGCGAAGCCACTTCGACAATATCCCCCTCGACGATGCCCAGCTTGGCCGCCGTCTTGGGATGCAACTCCACCCAAGAATCCCACACGATGGTGGTCAACGGGTCGGGGGACTCTTGCAGCCAAGGCTGATTGGCATGACGGCCATCGCGCAGGTTCGCCGTTACCGCCGGAATCAAGTGCAAGGGATAGGTGCTGTCTTCGTCTGCCGGGGGTGGCAGAAGCAATCCGGCGGCAGAGGCTTTTGCCGACAGCATTCCGTTAGACGCGGGCAGCTTGAGCAAACCTTTGCTCAGCGTCTCGCCCCAGAAAGTATCATCGTCCGCACCTGCGCCACCCAACGCGGATTTGTTTTTCACCACGGCACTGCGCAGATAGGAGTAGAAGTCCTCGTAATCCTTGTATTCGCTGGCGCGACGTTGCTTGAGCAAAGCCAACAAAATATCGCCCACGCCGCGAGTCTCCGCATGCAGCCTTTCCATCAACGGCTGCAAGATATTCAGTTGCGCATCTTCAGCCAAATATTCCGGCACGGAAGTACCCCAGTCTTCCAAAGCGGAATCCAGCGGCAGCACCAAATCCGCCTCCAGCGCGGTCTCATCCAAATATTGGGCGAACGCAATTTTGAACGACACCTTTTTCAGATTGTCATTGAACTTGAGAGCAGCAGGCGCAGTAAACACCGGATTCGCGCCATAACTGAACAGCACTTTCACTTTGCCGTTGGCCATGCTGTCGTTCAATGCCTGAACTGAAGAGCGATTGCCGGTGGCAACCGCCACTTGCGGGAACGGTACATTCGCAGACGCCTCGATCGTTTTGCCGACGTTGCCCAGCACGCGGTTCAACAGCGCGATAGCCGCCGCATTTTGCGAGCCGTGTGCGTAGCCTTCTGCCGCACCACCCGCGATTGCCAGGCTTGGCGTACGCTCTTTCAGCAGCGCTGCCAGTTTGTTGATCTGCTCGACCGACACACCCGTGTCTTTATTCACGCGCTCGGCGTTATACGCCTGGCTAACAGCAGCGACATCGGCAGGCAACATCAGACCCGCCACGCCCAACGCATTGATGATACCCAGCGCCAAAATACCTTCCGTTCCGGGACGAATCGCGATCCAGCGATCCGCATTCGCGCCAGTCAGCGTCATCTTGGGCTCGATCTGCACCAGCACACCGCGCCCGCCGTTCCCGGCCTTGCGGAACTGCGCATACTGCTGGGAGAAATGCACCGGAGAAACCCAAGCGCCGAGGAAATCCGCACCGAAAGAAACGACCACTTGCGCCTTATCCAAACGCAAACGCGGCATTTCCACGCCGTAGGCTTTCTTGTTTGCCGCGCGTACTACCGACGGCGCGACAGCGTCGTAAACATAGTGATTTTTGGAGCCAAGTGCTTCCTGATAATTTTTCAGCAGCACTTTGACATGACCGCTTACCGCGCCGGTCAGGAACGCAACTTCATCGCCTTTCACGCCGCCGAGCTTTTCGTTAATCAAGCCCAGCGCTTTATCCCAAGTGATCGCCTCACCCTTGTCGCCGTTACGCAGCAAAGGCTCGCGCACGCGATCCGGGTTGTAATGCGCTTGCACGCCAGCCTGCCCCAAGCCGCACAACTTGCCGCGGTTAATGGCCGAGCTGGCATTGCCTTCAAGCTTCAACACACGACCTTCGCGCACGCGACCGGTAATGCTGCAACCCGCATCGCATTGCGCGCAGGTCGAATTGAAATACACAGCGATGCCCGGCAGCGCATATTCGGGCGGCTCCACGTAAGAGGTGACTGTCTCAACACCATCTTGCACCGAGGTATTACCACAGCCGCTCAATGCGGCGGCAGCGCCGCCCCATCCCAGCACCTTCAGAAAATCTCGTCGATTAAAACCGTTTTCAATCATCACTGAACCCTCTTGGAAATCTTGTTTTGCAAACTCGCGAATTCACGCGCCGGTTATTTGTGGCACTGCCAGCAATCGTTCGGACCATGCGTCGTCTTGGTAACTGCCGCATCCACCGGATGATCTTTTTCGTGGCAGCTTACGCACCACCCCATGGACAGCGGTTTTTGACGGCGCGCGACGGTCATCGTCTTCACGTCGCCGTGGCAATAACCGCATGCCTCTTGCACTGGCTTGTTCTGCGTGAAGACAAAACGCTGGATATGGCGCTCGTGGTTAAAGCGCACAAAGTCTGGCAAGTCATGCACTTTTTTCCACGGCACAGGCTTTTTCGCATCCCAGTATTCAAACAACTTCTGGATACGCGGCGTCTCTCTCACCGAATTGATGGTTTGATGGCAACCGATACATTTTTGCAACGGCGGGATGGCCGCTACCGCACTGCGTCGGGCTCCCGTGTGGCAATACATACAGTTGATTTCCATCCCGCCTTTGGCCGGAACAGATGGATCGACCGCATCCGCCGGATTGTGCAGACCGGCATGGCGATCATGCGGGAACTCAATGGGCTGTTCGACCTTTGGCCCCAAGTCATCCGCAGTGGTAATGGATGGCGGCGCATCGGCAGCATGGCTGCCTGCGTTCGCGAGTAGCCCGACAAGCAAAATAGATAAACTCAAGAAACGGTGCATCGTATGTGGCTCCCCCAACAAAACAATAGACTGCCGACCCGGTTACTGTCGGCATTGCATTCCTACGGGTGAAACGGATTATTTGAATTACGCGGTGCAGTCGCTTTATTTTTTTAATTCCACTAGCCTGAAAATTAACCAGCGCGACAACACAAACCGAATAATGTCTAAATTGAAAAACAATGTCAACACTACTTCAGCAATTAAACAAGGCTATGTTCGCAAATAGCAGTAGGTTTTCTTAAAATGCCGAGTGTCACGGGTTGTTTCCAGTTGGTTTGATAGGTTTTGCCGAGTCAGCCAAGAACTTTTGTGCCTTGTTGCGCCCTTTAGCCGCCTGCATCCAGCGATGCCATCCAAGGTAATTTGGCAGATACTTTGTGGCAACGCCATGAAACTTGTATTCAACCCAGTCCTTTAGTCGGTGATCATAAGCATTCGCATTGTTAATGTGATTTGGACTTAGCTGCTTGTTCTTTGGATTCGCCGGTACGGCGCGTACTTCAACCCCTTGCTTGCTGCACGATAGGCCGTTGCGCCATCCGCAATCAATACGGAATCCCCTGAAATCTTTGGGGCGATGGCAGCACCGCAGTCAACGTTGCCCCGTCAGATCTATTTCTGGCTACCGATACAGGTATCTGCTCACCCGACAATCCCCGCTTCTTGGCTGGCGTGCCCCTCTTTTTTGCCTTTCTAGGCAAGTCGTTACGCTTTCCTTTAAACGACTCAAGAAAGTCAGTCTCATCCGCCCCCACCATTCCTTCCAGTAAAGACTTCCCGCAAGATATGCAGCGAAAGCACTTGCGACCCTTCTTACTCCCATAGTGCTGGCATAATGGGCGCACAGGTTTGGGTCAGCGGCGGCGCACGTCGCCGATACGCCCAAAGCGCGCCTCGCCCTGGAACATCGGGGGCCAGCCCGCACGGCACCCAGTCTTTGCGGGTTTCCGCGAGTGTTTCGGGGCGTTTTTTTAAACGCTTCCCGCGCGGCAGGATCGCTTTGCGCCGGTTGCGCGACTGGCATACCCATTCGCCGAACATGCCGATGGCTTGACCTGTCTGCGCTAGATTCAAGCCCTATTGAAGAGGCGGAGCAACTGCCTGAGCCTGCCGCAGTTGTTCAAGCGTTTTCGCGGCAGCAACGACTATCAGCGCATCATCTAAAACTGCTTGCCCGCTCGCCGGCCGCGACATGCCGAACCTCCCGTCAAATTTCAGACAGAGAGGGGTGTTGCGCTATTGATGGAGAAATTGAATCAGACACTGGCAGTGTTCTTTAGTGAGCGAGATTTATGCGCAACTGATCCAGCGAAACGGTTGTGCTTGTTCCTTTATCGCGCAGCGTTTTATTTGCGAGACTGAGTTCCGTCCCGTGGTTGGATAGGAGATCAAGCAGGGGCGTCGTGGCTTCGTCGAGCAGCTCGCCCGGATGGGAATTGAGGCGGAGCAAGAAATGTTTGCGTTGAGGATAAAGCGCAGTCCAGCGCCAGGCCAGAAAACGCTCATTGCTTTTGTAACCGGTATGCTGCAATTTGTCGTGCAAGGCGACGATCTCCGGCAAATTCTTTGTACTTTCCGTCGGAGAGGTATTCCATCCGAGGCCAAAATAAATGCGTATTTCGCCCCCAATGACTTGTTGTTCCATCATGGGTTGCAAATATGAACTCTGCTCGTTTGCCGGTTGAAAATGCAGCCCTACATACCAATCAGGCGTGTTGCGATCTTCGGTTAAAGCGATGCGCCAATCCGTTATTTGATCGGCGAGGCGCGCGCAGGATTCGCGCCAGAATGCGTTATTCATGCGCTGGCGGATGCTGTTCACCTGTTCGGCGACGCTGAGTGCCAAAGGAAGATTTTCCGGCAGAGAGAAAAAATCAAGTACGGCTTGTTCTTCATTCATGGTGAGTATTCCGATCCGGGGTCAATGCGCGATAGTTTAACAAAAGACAGGACGGAGCGACGCGGACGTAATCAACCCAAAATCCGCGATTGAAATTGAAGCAGCATCCCTGCATACATGCCAGCCTTGAGTGCCAAACAGCACGACCCGCACGTTAAGGCGTATTTCCAACACCTCGCGGATAACGGGAAGAAACCATTACAGGCTCTCTGTGCCGTCATGCGCAAACTGCTATGAGAATAAACAATGCAAAAATTACAGAAAAATGCTTGCCCCCGAACAGAGTATCTACATGGTTAATGCTCTTTTGAAAGACAAATGAAATAAGATACCAAGCTGCGCTCGCTGGTCAGCGCTTAAACCGCAAACGCATCCGGCATACCCCCGCACAAGTGCGGGTTAGCGTTATACCCGGACATGCTCCTGCCCTACTTCCTCGCCATTTGCAGCGCGAGGCGCTGCATCGTATCCAAACCCTCATTGACAATACGATCCAGCATCGGGGCGAGGTAAGGCAAAGTTAATGCCAATGTGGCGAAACCGACCGTCAATGTGATAGGGAAACCAACCGCAAAAATGTTGAGTTGCGGCGCGCTGCGGGTGAGGATACCGAGTGCGAGGTTAGTGATCATCAACGCACCGATGATGGGCATGGAGAGTTGCAGGGCATGAATGAAGATGGTACTCCCCCACTCTGCCAAAGTACGGAACGCGGCAGCCGAGGGCAAGGCGGCGCTGATCGGGAAAGCCTGAAAACTGTCCGCCAGCGCCGCCAGCATGTAGAGATGTCCGTTCATACCGAGGAAAGCCAGCGTGGCGAGAATGCCGAGGAACTGTGCGATGACCGGCGTATAAGAAGCGTTCACCGGGTCATAAAAACTCGCGAACCCCAATCCCATCTGCATGCCGGCCAGATCGCCCGCCATTTCCACCGCAGTAAATATCAGACGCATCGCGAACCCCATCGCCAATCCCGCCAGAGTCTGCTGAACGAGGATGAGCAATCCCTGTGCAGAGGCCGGATCGATATTGGTTGGCACGGTGATGGTGGGGGCGACGATGACGGTGAGCAGCATCGCCAAGCTGATTTTAATGCGTATCGGAATTTGTTTGTTGCCGAGAACCGGCGCGCTGGAAATGAGCGCCAATATGCGCGCCAGCGGAAATATGAACGCGGCGATCCATGCGGTAAGTTGGGCGCTGGTGACGCTAATCATGCTGATGGTTTATGAGGTTCATCAGATTTCGTGTTTCGTTATTGATTCCGCTAGCCCACCATCCACGGAATACTGGTGAACAAACGCTGCATGTAATCCAGCAGCAGTCCCATCATCCACGGGCCAGCAATAATTAGCACGACGAACATGCCGAGCAGCTTGGGAATGAACGACAAGGTCATTTCGTTGATCTGCGTGGCGGCTTGAAAGATGCTGACGAACAAACCGATGACGAGCGCGGTGAGCAGCAACGGCGCCGACACCAGCAGGGTCAGTTCCAGCGCTTGCCTTCCTATGGTCATTACGGTTTCGGGAGTCATGTCGCGGCCTCAAGTATAAAAGCTTTGCACCAGCGAGCCGATCAATAAATTCCAGCCATCTGCCAGCACGAACAGCATGATTTTGAAGGGCAGCGAAATGACGGAAGGCGACACCATCATCATACCCATGGACATCAGCACGCTGGCGACCACCATGTCGATAATGAGGAACGGAATGAACACCACGAAGCCGATCTGAAATGCCGTCTTCAATTCGCTGGTGACATAGGCGGGCACGAGTATTTTCATCGGCACGTCCTCGGCGCTTTGCAACGGCTCGCTATTGGAAATACGCACGAAAAGTGCAAGGTCGGTTTCCCGCGTCTGCCGCAGCATGAATGTCTTGAGCGGGGCGCTGCCTTTGTCATAAGCCTGTTGCAGCGTGATTTTATTTTCGCTGTAGGGCTGGTAGGCATCCGTATAGATTTTGTCCAGCACGGGCGACATCACGAAAAAGGTAAGGAACAGTGCCAGCCCGATCAAGACTTGGTTGGGCGGCGAAGACGGCGTGCCGATGGCGGAGCGCAGCAGCGACAGCACGATGATAATGCGGGTGAAGCCCGTCATCAGCAACAGAACGGCGGGCAAAAAAGACAGCGAAGTGAGCAGAATAAGCGTTTGCAAGCTCAACGAATAAGTCTGCCCTCCCCCACCCGAGGGGGTGCTGGTAAAGGCGGCGAGCCCTGCGTCGGCAGCTTGCGCCAATGGCGTGATGCCAGTCAACAGCGCTGCGACTAACAGCAACAACTTGGCGGGCAAGAACAACCCGCCTCCCTCACTCCTAGCTCTCTCCCGCAAGCGGGCGAGAGGGACGCAGACTCGCTGCGCGAGGGTATTACTTTGTTGCCGCATTGCGCTTCTCCATCATGATCTTCAGCCAATTTTTGAATTTGTTATCCGCATCGGGCGATGTGCTCTCGGCAGCGACAGGTAGAACATTCTTCGGCATGGTGTGCAGCGCGGTCACTTGACCCGGGGCGACGCCCACCACCAACCATGTGTCGTTGACTTCGACCAGCACGATGCGTTCGCGCTGCCCGACGGCGACTCCGCTGATCACTTTAAGCGCACTGCCCGCCGCGTTCTGGGGCATGTTGATGCGCTTCAGAACCCATGCCACCAGGGCGATCGCCGCGAGCACCAACAACAAACTCAGGATGACTTGCAGCACGCTGCCGGAAGAAACGGCGGCTGCGGGGGGGGGTGTATAAGCGGGACGTACCGGATCGGCTGCGTATGCCAGTGAAGAACAGCATGCAGTAGTAAAAGTGAATAATCGAATAAGCATGTCGTTATTTATTGATGCGGCGCAAACGTTCGGAAGGCGTGATGATGTCGGTCAAACGAATACCCAGTTTGTCGTTCACCACGACGACTTCACCCTGTGCGATCAAAAAGCCATTGATCAGCACATCCAGCGGTTCGCCCGCCATGCCGGCGAGCTCCACCACCGAACCTTGCGCCAGTTGCAACAGATTCTTGATCGGTAACTTGGTGCGTCCCAGCTCCACTGTAAGCTGCACGGGAATGTCTAGGATCATGTCCAGATCGTTGTGTGCAGTTGCACCGCCCGCGCCGCCAAATTGCTCGAATACGTGTGGCTGCGCTGCCGGTGCCGCAGTTTGTTCTGCCATCGCGGAGCCCCAGTCGTCGGTCGCGGCTGGTGCGGTGGTCTGCTCCGCCATCGCGGCACCCCAATCGTCGGCACTAATTTCTTCTGTGGTTTTATCAGCCATTTCTTCCTCCATTGGATTTATCGCTATTATCGGCAGCCAGCATCTTTACCACCTTGAGTGCGTATTGATTGTTGAACATGCCATATTTGCATTCCATCACGGGCACGTTGTCGACATTGGCGAGAATGTTGTCGGGCACTTCCAGCGGGATAAAATCGCCGACTTTCATTTTCAGCACATGATCAACGGTCGTTCTTGCCGTTCCAAGAACTGCGGCGATCTCGACATCGGCAGCCTGAATTTGTTTGGCCAGCATGAGCTGCCAGCGTTTATCGGTGGTGACATGATCCCCCTGCATAGTGCTGTATAGCAGCTCGCGGATCGGCTCGATCATCGAATAAGGCTTGCAGATATGGATCGCTCCACCGACACCGTTGAATTCGACCTCGAACGTGGTGATGACCACCACCTCATTCGGCGTGGCGATGTTGGCAAACTGCGGATTGACCTCCGAACGCACGAACTCGAATTCGAGTTTATAGACCGGCTCCCACGCCTTGGAATAGTTCTCAAACACCACAGCCAACAGCTGCTGAATGATGCGGTGTTCTGTTTGTGTGAACTCACGCCCTTCCACGCGCGTATGGAAACGTCCATCCCCGCCGAACAGACTGTCCACCACCAAAAAGACCAGATTGGGATCGAAGATGAACAGCGAATTTCCGCGTAGCGGCTTGATCTGAACCATATTCAGATTGGCGGGAACCGGCAGATTGCGGATGAACTCGGAATATTTCAGCACCCGCACCGGGCCGACTGAAATTTCCGAGCTGCGGTGAATAAAGTTATACAGGCCGATACGCAATAAACGCGCAAAGCGTTCGTTGATGATCTCCATCGTGGGCATACGCCCGCGCACGATGCGCTCCTGCGTCGCCATGTTGTATGAACGCACCCCACCCGCTGGCTCGGCATCCTTGGCGTCCTCGGCTTCACCCGTGACGCCTCGCAGCAGCGAGTCGACTTCGTCTTGGGAGAGGAATTCTTGGCTCATGGCATCATTACTGGATAATGAACGAGGTGAACAATACGTCCACCACTCCCTTTTGTTCCGCAGCCGCCGGTACCGCATGAACCACCGGCGCAACGGGGGCGGAAGCGGCTTCGCCTTCTGCGGCAACTTCAGCTGCAGGTGGCGTGGCAGCTTCACCTTCGGCAGGCTTTTCGTGCTCGGCAGGAGCAGCAGCGATCTCGGATACCGCAACAGGGGCAGATGCAGGCATGGCCGCGTGGGCCGCAGGGGCGTGGATACCCAAGACATTGTTTGTCTCGACGCCAATTTCGGCAGCGAGCTTCTTTTTACCTTCGACCATGGCCAAATCGGACGGGCGCTTGCCCGATAACAGCAAATTCAATTTGCTGCGTATCTCCGGCAATACTGCCTTGATTTTTTCCACCAGCTCCGGCTCGAACACCTTGAGTGTGATGCTGACCTGCAAGTATTGATCCGCTTCTTCGCGTTGCAGGTTGACCGTAAAAGCTTCCAGAGGGATGAATATGGGCTCTTTGTGCGCTTCTACTTTGGCTACTTCAGCGTGGTCGCCGCTCTTGCCCTTCATGAAATACCAACCCGCACCGCCCGCAATGGCCAACACCAACACCGCAATGATGATTAGCTTTTTATTGCTTTTGGGCGCGGCTGCAACGGCTGCGTCTTCTTTCTTTGCGGCTGCGGGTTTTGCTGGCTTGGCCATGCTACTTTCCTTTTTTATATGGCTGATTATCGAACTTAACGCTTGTCCACCATCGGCAGAATAAGCAAAGAAATCATCCCTATTTCTGCGTGGTCAACGGTCATAAAGGCATGGCACCCTTGAAATCCACCATGACCGTCCCCTCTCCTCAATCCTCTGATGAAACTACTAGCCATTCGACTAGGCTGTCCAACTACGCCAGCCAAGTCGCTGGTTATCCCGCAAGCGGGCGAGGAGGCAAACGAATCGCTACGCGAGTTTCACGTTATGCGAAGGTGTCCACTATACCGTTATGGCGGCTGATTGGGGAGACTCGCGCACTCATGCTGCTTGCCGCCCCCGACTCGGCAATGGCACCGATTCTCCCGCGTGAATTTTGCGATCTGTTGTCGAACCCGTCATGCCGGTTGCGCGGCGCTTGATCGCTGACACTCGCGTTGCCCAGCATGATGCCGCTGTCCGCCATCATTTCACGCAGCTTGGGTAGCGCCTGCTCGATCGCTTCGCGCACAGCGGCATGCGGCGACGAGAACAGCGCGGTGGCTTGATCGCCGCTGACCTTGATTACTACATCCATCGGGCCGAGTTGCGGCGGATTAAGGTGCAATTCGGCACTCTGTTCTTTTGAGCTGGCGAGCCAGGTGATCTTCTGGCTGAACTCGTCGCCCCAGTTATCATGCGTGACCGGGGTGTTGATAGCTACTTGCGCGGGGAGCATGCTGGCCGGAGTGAGCGGGGTTGCCGTTGCCTGCATAGAAGCCAGTGCCGCCGCATTGGGTTGGGGCGAGGCAGCAAGAGTGCCGCCTTTTTCATCCGCATCGAACGATTTGCTTGCCATGGTCGCGTTCATGCTTGCCAGCATGTTGGTGAAAACGGCATCTTTTTTTGAATCGTTTGACACGTCGTGCGCCACGCCCGCGCCCCGCGCCACTGGCACAGGTGTACTTGGGCTTGCGCCCGGATCGACGTTGGCGGTGGCAAAGGAAAGAGCCGCCTGCTTGGGCAAACCCATGCCCTCAGCTGCGGCCGCAGACCGTCCAGCCTGCCTGGGCAAATCTGCCGCATCCGCAGAGGATGCAGATGCGGCGACAGCAATCATTCCTTGGGGCATTAACGCGGCAAGCATGTCTGCGGGCAGAGCAGCGGCCGCATCACCGGGCAAAGCGGCGACAGCGACATCATCCGCCTTGATCTTGGCGAGCGTCTCATCCGCAGATTGGAGCGCTATTTTTTTTGCCGGCGAAGCATCTTCAGGCGTTGCCGCATCGGCAACTTGACGCGCCAATACATCGCCAAAAGACTGGCTTTGTGCCGCACCGTCTTCGTCCGCCCCTCCTGCTTGTGCCATCTGAGCGGGCTTCGCTGCTTGCACGGCCTGCATAGGCTTCGCTGCTTGCTGCACGGCCTGTGCAGGCTTCGCTGCTTGCGCGGCTGCTTGTGGGACGCTGGTGGTGATAGGCAGATTGCTCATGATTCGCTCCTAATGTTTTGTTCTGATTCGTCGTTGATTTTTTCGGCCGCTTTCTGCGCGGCAAAGCGTCCAGAATATTCATCCTGCATCTTCTGCTCGGACTTGGCTTCCAGTTGTTTTTCTATCTCGATATGACGCTGCGCCAAGGTGTCGAAAGATTGCATCTTGCGCTGCGCGTCTTTGAGTTCCGTGCGCCCGGTATCGACCGAAAGAATATGTTGTTCCATGACACCCTGTTGTTGCTCGATCGCCTGATCCAGGCGGTAAATAAAATCCTGGAAATTGCGCAAGTCCATCGTTGCCATCCCGTTCCTTGCCACCTCCTGAAATTTCTCCTGATAGTCCCTGCGGAACTGCTGCAACATCGCCAGCTTGTCCTGAGCCGAGCGCTGCTGCTGATTCAGCTGGCCGAGATTTTTAATGGCCGCATCATTTTTCTGCTTTGCCAGATGTACCAGAGGTTGCAGGGGAAAAGGCTTGGCCATGATCAATTCCTCCGTTCAAACAACGCCGAGAAAGAATCCATGCTGGTGCTGTAATGATCGGCCTCATACATGCCCTGCTTGAGGAATTGCGATTGCTGCGGGTGCATGATAATCGCCTCGTCCAGCAAGGGATCGCTGCCATGCACATAAGCGCCCACGCTGATCAAATCGCGGTTGCGCTGATAATGCGCATACAGATGTTTGAAATGCTGCACTTGGGTGAAGTGCTGCTGGCTGACCAAGTGGTTCATGGCGCGACTGATCGATGCCTCGATGTCGATGGCAGGATAATGGCCTTGTTCGACCAAGCGCCGGGAGAGCACGATGTGTCCGTCCAAAATGGCGCGCGCACTGTCCGCGATGGGGTCTTGCTGATCGTCGCCTTCGGTCAGTACGGTATAGAAGGCGGTGATAGAGCCGCCGCCCTCGGTACCGTTGCCGGCACGTTCCACCAGTTGCGGCAATTTGGCGAAAACTGAAGGCGGGTAACCTTTGGTCGCGGGAGGTTCGCCGATGGCCAACGCGATTTCGCGCTGTGCCATGGCATAGCGCGTGAGCGAATCCATGATGAGCAGCACGTTCTTGCCCTGATCGCGAAAGTATTCGGCGATGGTGGTGGCATAAGCCGCGCCTTGCATGCGCAACAGCGGGCTGGTGTCGGCGGGGGCAGCGACGACCACCGCGCGTTTCAACCCTTCGGGCCCCAGAATATCGGTGATGAATTCTTTCACTTCGCGACCGCGTTCGCCGATCAGTCCGACCACGATCACATCGGCGGTGGTGTAACGCGCCATCATGCCGAGCAACACGCTCTTGCCGACGCCGGAACCCGCAAACAAGCCCATGCGCTGCCCGCGCCCCACGGTAAGCAGCGCATTGATGGCGCGCACGCCGACATCTAGGGCTTCGTTGATAGGCGCGCGCTCCAGCGGGTTGATCGGCCGGCTTTGCAAGGGCGCACTGGGGCCGTCCGGCAACGGGCCGAACTGGTCGAGCGGACGTCCTGCCCCATCCAATACCCGTCCCAAGAGCATTTCGCCGACAGGCAGATGGCGTGCCAAATCGGTAGCTCGATGTTGTGATTGCGGCGGCTGTCCGGGCAAGACTGCTTTGCGCGGTGCTTCAAAAGGAATCACGCGAGCACCGGGAACAAGGCCATGCACGTCGTTTTCCGGCATCAGAAATAATTTTTCGCCGGAAAAACCAACCACCTCGGCTTCGACCTGACTGTTAGGCAATTGGATGATGCAGGTGCTGCCGACGGCCATGCGCAGACCGACGGCTTCCATGACCAATCCGGTCACCTTGGTCAGGCGTCCACTTATCATCATGGGCGGACTCTGCATGACCACATCGCGGTTGGCCTGCAAAATATTCTGCCAGCGTTTTTGGTGGGTGTTCATTACGAGTCCTGCCCCATGTTTGCAGCGCGTGGGCAAACGATGAAGCTGTTTACCCACCCTACAAAAAACTGCCCGCGTTGTCTATTGGCGTTCATTCTTGCAGCCAGGACGAATCCTGCCCCATGTTTGCGGTGATGCGTTTCCAGCGCGTCTCCAGCGTGGCATCGATCTGGCTGTGCGCGGTTTCTATGCGCGCACCGCCACGGGCGATCTGCGCATCTTCGAATATCTTCCAACCGGAATGTGCCAACTGTTCGCCCATGCGCGCGCGCACGATCTCGGCATCTGCCGGATTTAGAACGATGTGTGCGCCCGGATTGAAATGCGGCAAGCTGCTGATCGCATCGCGGATGACCTCCAGCAGCAATTCCGGATTGATCTTCAGTGCCTGGTGCAACATCTGCTGCGCCAGTTCGAGCGCCAGTTCGAGCAGGCTCTGCGTGACTTGCTGATCCACCTCTTGCAAAGCAAGCTCCATTGAGGCAACTAGGGATGCAAGTTGTTGCGTTTCTAACGACGCTTGATGCGAGCCCTCCGCATATCCCGCTTGATAGCCTTCATCGTGCGCCTGACGCTGGATGTCTTCGAGTTCGGACGCGGTCGGCAGCTTCATTCCGCCGGGGTTGCCGGAGACGCGAATGCCTCCGCCCGCATCGAATGAGGGCAACTCCCAGCGCTCATATGCGGTGAGTTTTTCTTTGGGTATCAGCACATCAGACATAAGCTTCATCTCCTGCTCCACCTATTGAAACCTGCCCCTCGTCAGAGAGTCGGCGCACGATCTTGAGAATCTCTTTCTGCTCGGATTCTACTTCGCTGAGCTTGACCGGGCCCTTCGATTCCAAATCTTCGCGCAACATTTCAGCCGCACGTTGCGACATGTTCTTGAGTATCTTGTCGCGCAATTCCTCGCTGGCGCCTTTGAGTGCGACGATCAGCGACTCGGACTGCACTTCGCGCAGGATCAATTGGATGCCGCGATCTTCGATGGCCATCAAGTCTTCAAACACGAACATCTCGTCCATGATCTTTTGCGCCAGCTCGGCATCGTGACCGCGCACCGAATCCAGCACGGCATCTTGCGTGCTGCCGATGTAGTTGAGGATTTCGGCGGCGGCACGCACCCCTCCCTTGAGCGACTTTTTCCCGACCGCATTGCCGGAAAGCAGCTTGGTCAACACATCGTTTAATTCATGCAAGGCCACGGGCTGAACGCTGTCCAGCGTGGCGATGCGCAACATCACATCGTTGCGCGTGCGCTCGGTTAGCAACGACATCACCGTGGCGGCTTGATCTGGATCCAGATGCACCATGATGGTGGCGATGATTTGCGGGTGTTCGTTGGCGACCAGATCGACAACCGAGGCGGGATCCATCCACTTCAGGCTTTCGATGCCGCTGGTATCGCTGTTGTGCAAAATACGGTCTATCAGGCCAGCGGCCTTGTCATCGCCCAGCGCTTTTTGCAGCATACTTCTAATATATGCGTCCGAATCCATGCCGAAAGTCGTCTTCTCGGACGCGACCTCATGAAAATCCTCGAACACAGCGGCGATTTCTTCGCGGCTCAGATTCTTGAGCGACACCATCGCCGTGCTGATCTTCTGCACCTCTTTCGGCTCAAGGAATTTCATGACCTCAGCGGCTTCGTCCGAGCCCAAGGTCAGGAGCAGAATGGCGCTTTTGGTAACACCGGCATCACTCATTCTTTATTCACCCATTCTTTTACAACGGACGCGACGATCTTGGGGTCGCTCTTGGTCAAGTCTTTAGCGAGCTGCAGGTTGTCTTCATAAGTGGTTTTTTGTTCCTCGAATGGCCCCGCACCATGTCCGTGATGATGGCGGGCTGCTTCCGCTGCGGCGGCAGCAGCAATGGCTTCGGCTTGTGCCGCAGCTTGCGCGGCCAGATTCTTGAAAGCCGGACGGATGATACCGAACAACAAGAAGCCTACGCCGCCAGCGATCAACAGGTATTTCAATATCTCTTTGGCCAAGGCGATCATTTCCGGCTGCTTCCATAGCGGCAATTCCGGCACCGGAGCTTCCTGTTCGTTGTTGAAGGCTTTGTTGAGCAGGTTCAAGCTGTCCCCGCGCTTGGTATCGAAACCCATCGCATCTTTAACCAGCGCAGTGATCTGCACATTCTCAGCATCAGTGTAGGGCTTGGAAGAAACCTTACCCGTCTTGGCGTCAGTGACATTGCGGTTATTCATCACCACGGCAACAGACAAACGACGGATGCTGCCAACGGGTAGCTTGGTGTGCTGGATAGTACGATCCACTTCGTAGTTAGAGGTGGCCTCTTTGCGTGTGTTGGCCGCATTATTCGCCGTCGCGTTGGTGCCCTGCGCGTTGGCGGGATTCACTATCGGTGCCGTTGCATTGACAGGAGGTTGATTGGACAAGGCCCCAGGCACGCCGCCGGTATTGGCGACGCCATTGAGCGTCTCCAGCGATTGCGTGCTACGCACCGCAGCGGTATTGGGGCGCTGGTTCGGTTTATAACTCTCGGCCGTTTGTTCCACTTGGGAAAAGTCGATGCTAGCGGTAACTTGAGCTTTTACGTTTTGCTGGCCGGTGATCGGGATCAGGATGGCCTCAATGCGCTTGATGTAATCCTGTTCGATCTCGCGCACATATTTGAGTTGCGTGGCATCCATCGTTTGCTCGGCACCGTCATGCGCGGAGCTCAATAGATTGCCGCTTTGATCCAGCACCGTCACGCTTTGCGCGGACATATTGGGAATGCTGCTGGCAACCAGATGGACGATGCCATTGACTTGTCCGGGATCCAGCGTACGTCCGGGATACAAAGCCAGTACCACAGAAGCGCTGGGCTTTTGCTGTTCCTTGACGAAGACGGAAGGTTTTGGAATGGCCAGATGCACGCGGGCGCTTTCTACCGCTGCGAGCGTCTGCATCGAGCGTGCGAGTTCGCCTTCGAGTGCGCGCTGGTAGTTCACTTGTTCGAGAAACTGGCTAGTGCCGAATTTTTGCGACTCCATCAACTCAAAACCCACCGTGCCGCCTTTGGGCAGGCCCTGTGACGCCAAGCGCAAGCGTGCCTCATGCACGACATTGGCCGGCACGAGCAGCGCACCGCCACCCTCGGCGAACTTATAGGGAATATTCTGTTGCTGTAGCGATTCGATGATCGCACCGCCGTCGTGATCGGAGAGATTCGCGTACAGAACGCGGTAGTCGGGTGTCTGCCCCCACATAAAAAGCCCCGCCAGTACAGCCACGGTGGCGGCGACGGCGACTCCCAGCCCCATCATTTGCTGCGCATTCAGCCCCAGCAGCACGCGTGCGATCGAAGTGGGCGGATTGTTAAGTGCATCGGTCATGTTATTTTCCAAAGGAGAAAGTGCCTTACCTCACGTTGCACATTATCGGCGTCCTTTACAAGTTCAGTATGTCGAAAAGCGCGGGGATTCTATAGCTTTTCTCGCGTTTATGAAGACCTCCGAATGATATTGTGCGAACACTGATGCAAGGAGATGAGCCATGAATGTTTCGAATGTAGATAGTTTACTCGCGCAGATGCGCACCGCGATGACCGCCGCGCAGGGCGGAGGCGCGACTCAGGCGTCGTCCGCCACTGGCGGTGTGGATTTCGCCAATGTGCTGAAATCCTCGTTGGACGGCGTATCTCAGGCACAGAACCAAGCCCTGGATATGCAAAGAGCTTTTGTGATGGGCGACGACACGGTAAGCTTGAGCGATACCATGATCTCCATGCAAAAAGCCAATATTCAATTTCAAACCACTTTGCAAGTGCGCAACAAAGTGGTGGCCGCCTACAACGACATCATGAATATGCAGGTGTAAAAGGCAATTGGCAGTTGCTAGTCGTTAGCGGGTAGTTAAAACCAAACTTCCACTCTCCGGCTACCCCAACTAACGACTAATGACTAAACCGGACGAGCCGGAACCAAACAGGGTTTCACGCGGAGGCGCGGAGACGCAGAGAAAAAGCAAAGCGGGCTGGAAGCCTATATTCTCCGCGCCCTCCGCGCCTCCGCGTGAGAAAATCTTGTCATGTTTTGACATCATTTGACCGGTA
>CAZHIC010000003.1:0-131068 GCA_964532405.1 uncultured Gallionellaceae bacterium
GCAGGGATCTGTGCGGGGGGCAGGGGGCAACTCCTGTTCCTACCGCGACCAGTTGTCCACGAAATACACGAACAAATTCAAAGAACTCCATGCTACGAAATTCAACTCTATGGGTAACTCAGCGAACCAATGCAACCGATTGTTTTTTTCGTGCCTTTCGTGGACCAATTGCCGTTTTTAGGATTAAACAACGCAGAGGAAGACAGCCCGACGACGCGTAATATCTTGGATTGATCCATTCCTCCCGCAGCCAGTCCCGGCGCGAAGCATTGGAAGCTTGACCCTGTCTGCAAAAAATTCCCGGTTGCTGTAGCCGCTGCCGCCCCCGAATAGCTTTGCGTCCCCGCCTTTCGACGGGTTTGCCCTTGTGCTGCATTGAAGCACTACATCTGCATCAATCTGACGGTGAAGACAACTTGTTCAGAATGTTCATATAGGTGTTGTATTTCTTGTTGGACGGATTGATTTTACTCGCCCGGTCGAGAAGCTCTCGAGCTTCGACTATCAGGCGGTCATCCTTGCCATTCTTGGACATTAATCCGATCATCATGCCGCACAGATTGGTGATCATGAGGTCGCTGTTCGGAAGAGCCTGCAGCGCCTGCCTCAGGAGCTTGATGCCGTCCTCGTATTTTCCTTCGTTGGCGAGAACCACGCCTTGATTGTTGATGTTGATGACTTCCTGGGTGGATTTTTTGATACGTTCGCTACCCTCGGCGCCCATGCCCGCTTTATCGAACACAGCTTCGGCCATTTTGATGATGCCGGCGTTTTCATGATTGTTCTTGACCATGCTTTCAACCAGGGCGCAGGCTTTATCTTTTTGCCCGAGACTGAACAGCGCGTTCGCCATGTCCATCGCGGTGGACGGGTTGACGCTGGCGGGCTGGCTGCGCAGTAACTCCTCGGCGACCGCGAGCGCCGCTGCAGCCTTCTCCGGCTGTCCCATTTTTTGGTAGGCCATGCCTTCGATCACTGCTGTTTGCAGGTCGGCAGCGGGATCGTCCTTGAACTCGCTCCGGCTACGCCCCAATACCTTCAGCGCTTCCTGCGGGTCATCCTTGGCGGTCAATACTTTGGCAAGTCCGGCATAGGTGCTGGCACTCTTATGCACGGAATGCTCGCCGAGCTTGATCGCTTTTTCATATGAGGCATGCGCCAGATCGAGTGCGCCGTTCTTGTACGCTGCATCCGCCAAGTTTTTTTGTCTGGCCGATGCGTTGGGAGACAGTTCCATGGCCTTGGCCAGAACGGTCTGAGCCTGTTCCAGATCGCCGAGCTCATCGTGGGTTTTCGCCAACCAATCCGCCGCTTCCAGATACATCTTGTTCTCGTCCAGAACTTCCTGGAATATTTCCTTGGCGCGGATAAAGTCCCTGCTCATGAAATGCGCGCGGCCTAGGCCGGTCTTCGCCCAAGGCATGCTGCGTACGGCTAGGACACCTTCGAAAAAAGCTTTGGCGGCGGGAAAATCCCCGGAGGTCATCAGCAGCTCGCCTTTGATGCGCTGGAGCTCCTGCGCGTTGGTCGAGGGAGTCTTGAGTTGTTCGTCGCACAGAGTGATCGCGCGCAGGTAGTCTCTGGATTTGGAAGCTCTTTCGATGGGTGCCAGCGATAGCTTCTTTTCGATCAGTTTGTTGAGTCGCGCCTCAAGCAAGGATTCGGTGATCGGTTTCAACAGGTAATCGTCGGGCTTGGTTTCCGCCGCGCCCATGAACATATCCATGGTCTTCTCCGCCGTGACCATGATCCATATGGTGGAGTAGCCTATGAAATTTTTGTAGCGAGCCTCTTCGAGGATTTGCTGTCCGTTCTGGCCGTGGCCCAAGTTGTAGTCACAGATCACGATGTCGTATTTGTTTTTGGAAAGCAACGCCAAGGCTTCTTGTGCCGTACCGACATTGTCTATGCGGGTCATGCCCATGGCTTTGAGGAAGGTCACCACCATGGCGCGCATGCTCTGGAAGTCGTCGATGACTAGAGTGGTAGCTTGTTTTAATGAAGTGGCCATGATTTTCCTGTGGGGCGATAAGGTCTGGTTAAATGAAAGTCGGACGCTTCGGGCGCAAGGGGAAATGCAGCTATGGCAGCGTCAGCACGAAACATCCGCCGTTGTAGGCACCGCCGTTCTCTATGGACAGTGCACCCTGTTTTCCGGCATTTTTGTGCATTCCGGCTACTTTGGAGGAGAAGTAGAAACCCAGACCGGTGCTGCCGGTGGCAAAGCTGACGCCTTTATTTTCCGTGATGTTCTCCCGCAACAGGCTTTCCGGGTAGCCCCTGCCGTTGTCTTCCACGCGCATCTCCAGCATGCCGTCGCGGATATGTGCCACGATATGTATTTTGTCTTTTGTGTAGTTGTAGGCATTGTTGAGCGCGTTGATCAAGACGCCGCTCACCAAATCGCGGTCAAAATACCAGTAACAATTCTCATCGCATGCCACGGAGACGGTGATCCCTTTGTAGCCCATGATGGATTGGTTTTGCAGCACCACCTCGTTCAGGACTTCATTGACCGATTGCTCCGCGATATCTATCGGATAAATGGACTTGCCGAGTTTGTAGAGGCTCAGTATCTGAACCAGATTTACATTCATCCGGTTGGCCTCGTAGATCGTGCGCCCAAGCTGGTTTAGCATGGTCTCGTCGATCTTGCCCCGGCACTCACCCATCAACTCCTCCAGAAATCCGATTTGGATATTCAGGGAGTTCTTCATGTCATGCGTCGACGAAGCAATAAAGTCGGAAAAATTGATGTCTTCTTGTTCCATGATTCATCCTTTTAAGTCATGCGTCTTGGCGGCTCGTAGCTGAGGCAAAAAACCGGGAATATAGCGCGAAGGAAGTTAGGTTACCTGACGACCCCGCTGGCACTTGACTGTTGTCAAATAGGAAACATCCCTTAGCCCGGAAGCTTTGCGCCCCCGCTTTTCAACGGGTTTGCCCTTGCAGGCGTTGATGTTCAAACCAACGATGCGAGCGCACTGTAACGGAATTTCTCCTTGCGCGTCAAATAGCTTACGAAATTTGAATCGGCTGACGCTTAGTGGGCAAGAGGCGCTGGTGGTAGAATGCGCGCCTTATTTTGTCAGGCACATCATGTTATCTACCGCAAACATCACCATGCAATTCGGGGCGAAGCCCCTGTTCGAGAACGTTTCCGTCAAATTCGGCGACGGCAACCGTTACGGCCTGATCGGCGCCAACGGCTGCGGCAAATCCACTTTCATGAAGATTCTAGGTCGCGATCTGGAGCAGACTTCGGGCGAGGTGATGCTGGACAGAAACGAGCGCCTCGGCAAGCTGAGCCAGAACCAATTCGCGTTTGAGGACAGGCGCGTGCTGGATGTAGTGATGATGGGTCACGGTGAAATGTGGGAGGTAATGTCCGAGCGCGACGCAATCTACGCCAACCCGGATGCGAGTGAGGAAGACTATATGCGCGCCGCTGATCTGGAGGCATCATTCGCCGAATTCGATGGCTACACCGCCGAGGCGCGCGCGGGAGAGTTGTTGAACGGCGTGGGTATCGCGCAGGAATTGCATCAGGGCCTGATGAGCGCGGTCGCTCCCGGCTTCAAGCTGCGCGTGTTGCTGGCACAGGTGTTGTTCTCCAACCCGGACATTATGTTGCTGGACGAACCGACCAACAACCTCGACATCAACACCATCCGCTGGGTGGAAGACACGCTCAACGCGCGCGACTGCACCATGGTCATCATCTCGCATGACCGCCACTTTTTGAACAGCGTATGCACCCACATGGCCGATCTGGACTACGGCAAGATCACCGTGTATCCGGGCACCTATGACGATTACATGATGGCCTCGACTCAGGCGCGCGAGCAGCAATCATCGGACAATACCAAGGCAAAGGAAAAAGTCGCCGAGCTAAAGGCCTTCGTTGCGCGCTTCTCGGCCAACGCTTCCAAGGCCAAACAAGCCACCTCGCGCGCGCGCCAAATCGACAAGATCAAGATCGAAGACATCAAGCCTTCCAGCCGCCAGTACCCGTTCATCCGATTTGAATATGACGAGCGCGAGAAGCTGCATCGCGTGGCGGTAGAAGTGCAGAAGATGGCAAAAGGCTACGACAAGATGCTTTTCTCTAACGTCAACTTCCGTATTGACGCGGGTGAAAAAATCGCCATTATCGGCTCGAACGGCATCGGTAAAACCACGTTGCTGCGCTGTCTCGCGGGCGACCTTGCCGCCGATACCGGCACGATCAAATGGGCGGATAAAGCCCGTATCGGCTACTACGCGCAAGATCATTCGCACGAGTTTGCCGAAGATAAAGTGATGATGGACTGGATGATCGATTGGCGCGGTCCGAACGATGACGACCAAGTGGTGCGCGGCACGCTGGGGCGGCTGCTGTTTTCCGGGGATGATGTGAAGAAGCGCGTGAAAGTATTGTCCGGCGGCGAGAAAGGCCGCATGGTATTCGGCAAGCTGATGCTGGCGCGCCCCAACGTGCTGCTGATGGACGAACCGACCAACCACATGGACATGGAATCCATCGAGTCGCTGAATACCGCACTGTTGGAATTCAAAGGCACGCTGGTGTTCGTCAGCCATGACCGCGAATTCGTATCATCCTTGGCCACGCGCATTATCGAGATTTCTGCCAAAGGCGTGAACGACTACCACGGCACGTATGAAGAATTTTTGCGCGACCAGATGGTAGCTTGATTTAGTTCCCCCCTTTGAAAAAGGGGGGCGGAGGGGGGATTTAAGTGGTGTCGAATAACACAGAAAAACAAATCCCCCTCAATCCCCCTTTGATAAAGGGGGAAGCAAAATTTGTTTCAGGATTGCATGGAGCAATCGGCGTTTTCGATTCCGGTGTGGGCGGGCTTTCCGTGCTGCAGCACATTCGCCAGGCACTCCCGCATGAACGCCTGATCTACGTGGCCGACTCCGGTCACGTACCCTACGGCGACAAATCTCCAAGTTTCATCGAACAACGTTCGCACGCCCTCACCCGCTTCCTCATCGAGCAGGGTGCAGACGCCATTGTCATCGCCTGCAACACCGCCACGGCCGCTGCGGTAGCCAGTCTGCGCAGCCAATTCAGCATCCCCATCGTGGGTATGGAACCCGCCATTAAACCTGCCGTTGCCGCCACCCAAAGCGGCGTGGTCGGCGTGCTGGCAACCGTCGGCACCTTGGAAAGCGCGCGCTTTGCCGCGCTGTTGGAACGTTATGCCGGAGAGGTTGAGATTGTCACCCAGGGCTGTTTGGGCTTGGTGGAACAAGTGGAGCTGGGTGAATTAGATAGTGCGAAAACTCGCGCATTGATCGAACGCTATACCGCGCCGTTGCTGGCTCGCGGCGCGGACACCTTTATCCTCGGCTGTACCCATTACCCCTTTCTTGCCACACTCATTCACGAGGTGGTGGGCGACGATATCGTACTGGTCGATACCGGCGCAGCCGTCGCACGCCAGCTGCAACACCGTCTTCTAACCGAGTTGCCGCAGCGCGCATCCGGCGATTCCTCCGAACAATTTTTTAGCAGCGGCGACGCCGTGCAAGCCTCGCACATCATGTCGGCATTGTGGGGTAAAGCCGTCGAAGCAAAGCGCTTGCCGCAGGAATTCAGTTAGCTAGGAAGGGGGGGCAGGTGCGCTTGAACTGTCCTGTCTGGATGCCGCGCTGTCGGGTGCGGCGTGTTGCAAAAAGGCGAGGAGCTCAATGCAGAGCAGGCCATTCAGATGATCTTCAAGCCCGGCCTATCGACTGCACCGGAAGTCACCGAAATCTGTGGTCGGGGCATCGGGTTGGATGTGGTGAAAAGCGAAGTCTCTGCGCTGGGAGGACGATTGGACGTTGTCTCCAGACAAGGGCAAGGGCTGATTTCACCATTCGCCAGCCCCTGACGCCAGCCGTTTGAGCTAAGCCGCCGACCAGCTAATGAATCCGCCGTAGTAGGTTCCCAATACCAGCAAACCAAAAGCGATCCGATACCAGGCAAATGCGGTAAAATCGTGGCTGCTGATGTAGCGCAACAGCCAGCGCACGCACAAGAATGCGGCGATGAACGAAGTGACGAAACCCACTCCCCACATGCCCCAATCGTTGTTCGACAGCAGCGCCCGCTCTTTGTAGAGCTGATAAATCGTCGCCGCGATCAAGGTCGGCATGGCGAGAAAGAACGAGAATTCCGTTGCCGCTTTGCGCGACAGGCCGAAGAACAGGCCGCCGATGATCGTCGCACCGGAACGCGACGTGCCGGGAATCAATGCCAACGCTTGCGCCAGCCCCATTTTTAATGCGTCTTTCCAGGTCAGATCGTCCACCGTTTGCACGGTAACCGTGTGTTGCCGCCGCTCCGCCCACAAGATAAAAATTGCTCCGATGATGGAAGTTATCCCGACCGTGAGCGGGTTGAACAATAGCGCTTTGATGTGTTTGCCGAAGAGCAGTCCCAGTATGGCGAGCGGCAGGAAGGCGACGAATAAATTCATCATGAACAATTGCGCTTGGCGTTCGCGCCGCACACCGCCAAATACCGTCGCGATCTTGGCGCGATACTCCCACATCACGGCGAGGATGGCCGCAGACTGAATGACGATCTCGAACAGCTTGCCGCGTTCATCATTGAAGTTCAGCAAATCGCCCACCACGATTAAATGCCCGGTGCTGGAGATGGGCAGGAATTCGGTAAAACCTTCAACGAGGCCGAGAATGGCGGCTTTAATAAGCAACAGAATATCCATAAGTATTTAACGTGTCCGTGATTGTTCGATAGCGATGCGCGTATTCACCTGAATGCGTTCTTCCTCGCTCATTTCCACCCAGCGCGTGATCTCTTCAAAGGTGCGCAAGCAACTGCGGCACACATCGTCGCCCAACATCGTGGTGCAATGTCCGATGCAGGTGGAAGCGGAGGTGATTTCGGTTTGCTGCAAAAGTGCGCTCAAGATTTTTTTGTTCTGCCGGATTGTTGCCGCAGCCATTCTAACCCGCCGCCAGATTGCCAAAGGTCGAGATGATCTTGGCGGTAATACCATGCTTCATCCTTGCCGCCCAGACGCACTAAACCTTCTTGTAGCTTGGGTTGTTTAGGTTTGTCAGCCAGCAGCATTTTGCGCACCTCTGGATAACGTTCACTGGCGAGTTTGACCACCTCGCGGGCTGCGGCTTCCTGTTTGTCCATGAACAAAGCCAGCGCCGTGCCGTAAGCCATACTCGTCATATCATCCGGATAGAGTGCTGACAGTGCTAGTGCTTCGTCAATACGCTTCAGGCGCAGATAGTCGTGAATCAAATAATCGCGCATTCCCTGGTTGTCATTCGGATTGAGCGTCAACACCATCAACGCCATCACGCGCACAGCATCATCAAAACGTTTTGTGATGCGATACATCATGGCCAATCTAGCCAGCAATGTCAGGGCGGGACGATTCTCATGCCAGCCCCATTCCAGCTTGAGGTTTTCCGCATGATGTTTTTCCAGCGCCAAGCGCAACACGGCTTCCGCATGCCGTAACAGTGGGATGAGCACGACTTCCTCAAACCCGTGCGTTGCACGCAAACCCTCCAGCGTACCCAACCAGTCTTCAAGAATTTCAAAACAGTGGAACGCGAGCGAGTTCTTCTCCAGCCAACTCAAGTCGTCCGAAAGCCCCTGCGAACTTTCGCCCTGCGCCTCCCACTGTTCGATCAGGCGACGCACTTTGGCGTCCGGCATGAGCGGGCCGGCACTCCCATCCATTGGCTTGAGCGTGTAGTGACATTCCGGCTTGGGTAAACGGCGAATGATCTCGACCAATTTATCCATGTCAGGACTCATTTCCCGTGCAATTCCCGTCATCGCTCCGATGGAATTGCCTTGAGCCACTGAGCGCAAAAACTCCATTAGCGGCCCCTGTGCATTTTCATCATGTGCCAGCCGTGCCATCCAAAATTTTGCGCGATCAGCGGCGCGCTGTTTTTCACCTTGGCCGATCAGCATTACCACTTCCAAATGCGACAGCGATGGATCGTTGGGAATCAGCCGCTGCAATTCCTGAAACAGCGCCCAGCCCTCGGTGAATTCGTTGCGATCAGCCAAAATGCAGCACTGTCGCTGCATCGCCGCCGCGCGCAAATATTTGTTCGGCGCTGTAAAGCCGCGCACCAAAAAGCGTTTTTTCTTGAGCGGATTATTGAGCGAGTCATAGCAATCCAGCAGGCAGTCAAACGCCTGCTCGGCGCGTTCATCCAACTTGCTGAAATCGGCAAACAGCCCTTCCAACAACTTTACCGAGTCTTTCTCGCGCCCCTCCTCCATCCATTGCCTGGCTACAAAAGCCAATTCCTCATGGTTGAGATAGGCATAAGGCAAAGCAGCACGTTGACTGGACGAAAGACTATCCAGCACCAAAGACAACAAACTTAAATTCTCAAAAGGCGAACCCAATGTTTCGACTTCCGCGCAGCATTGTTTGAACTTACGCCCAGAGCCGCAAGTGCAAGGTGCGTTGCGTTCAGGCTTGGGCAAGGCACGGGTTCGGAAGTGATTGGAAGGAAGCGGCGTTTTGTTCCAAATGGCGCGCCCGAATACCGACAGAAAACTGCGCCGTGCATCCGGGTCATTCGGGAATTGTTTGAAAAACTCGGGGGCGATCAGCAATGCGGAGTCGCGAAACCAGTGAAGAAATTGCTCGGAGTCTTCTTTGCGGATAATTTGGCTGACGGATAAGCGCAGCAGCGACTCCAAGTCTTCGCCGGCTTCATCGTTTAAAAAATCGTCTTGGTTGTTCATGTTCGCAGCTTGACAAGGAGGAAATAAAATTGAGCGGGCGGCAATTATAGCCGCACCCGGAAATACGCCGGAAACAAAACGGAATGCTTACACTTTTTTCTTGACGGACGGTTTCGCCGGTGGGACGCAAGCAAGTGCTTCAATCACCTCGCGCGCAACCTTGCGTTGCGGCGCGGGCAACGACAAAAACGTTTCAAAAATTTCCCGCTCCTGATAACTAATTGCCTCCCGCCAGTGATCATTTTTTTCTTTGACCTTTTGTTTTATCTCAAGCCCGAAAGTCAGCTCCTCCGGTGCAATATTCAGCATTCCGGCTAAGGCAACGATCTTGTCATACGGCGGAATGGATTCGCCCACCAGCCATTTTCTTACGCCATGCAAGGTTAACGATTTGCCGAAATAATGCTGATTGAAATGCCGTTCTAGCACGGCAGCTTCCGGCTTTAGGCCTGATTTCACCATGGCCTCACGCAACCTACTGGCAAATTGTTGTTTTACATTTTCCATGCGAGCACGTTACTAACATTGCTACATAGTTACGTAATAGCACGGATAGTTACGTTATTTGTTAGACTAATAGTTACGCTAATTGCTTAACAGATAACTATGGCCAAAAGTCTGCTGGAACAACTCCCTGAAATCGTCGCCAACGGGCGCAAAGAAGCGGAAAGAATTCTCGAAAGTTTGGAAGGCCGCCACCGCGTGGCACTGCAAACCCGCGAATGGGTGTTGCCCGCCAAAGATACGGCGGCACAGGACTGGATTACAGTCAATGCACGGCAAGCCCACCTTAAAACCGTTCGCCCTGAGCTTGTCGAAGGGCAAGCCAGTGGTTCGACAAGCTCACCACGAACGGATTGGACCAACCGCCTGATCTACGGCGACAACCTGCTGGCAATGGCGGCGCTATTGGCAGGCGACGAACACACGCCCTCGCTGCGCGGCAAGATTGACCTCATCTACATCGACCCGCCCTTCGATTCCAAAGCCGACTACCGCACCAAAGTCGTGCTACCCGGTGTGGAATTGGAACAAAAGCCCACCGTCATCGAGCAGTACGCCTACTCGGATACATGGAGCGACGGCACGGCTTCCTATCTGGCGATGATTGCGCCAAGGCTGATTTTGATGCGCGAGTTATTGGCAGACACAGGATCAATCTACGTGCATCTGGATTGGCATGTTGGTCATTATGTAAAGATCGTGATGGATGAAGTCTTTGGGAAAGACAATTTCATCAATGAAATCATCTGGCACTATCCAGACAAACTTCCCTCTGGAACAATCAGTCTTCCGAAAAATCATGACACGATTTTCTTTTGTGCAAAAAATAAGAAACTGAAAAAGTACAAACTGCTGCGTGTTGATCGGGACAAGCCTCTCATGCTTGCCAAAAAAGTCTGGAGCAAAGAACTTGGTAGATGGCATGGCTATGAACGTGATGCAAAAGGTGAGTTAATTTACGAAGAGACCACTGTAAAAATTGAAGATGACGTTTGGAAAATTCCAGCCGCATCTGTTGTACGTGGTGCGGAAACATTGAATTACGCAACACAAAAACCATCGGAAATACTACGCCGCATCCTTGAAATGTCGACTGATGCTGGAGATGTCGTCGCCGACTTCTTCGGAGGCTCCGGCACCACCGCTGCCGTGGCAGAAAAGCTCGGTCGTCGCTGGATCACCAGTGATCTCGGCAAGCCCGCCTGTATGGTGATGCGCAAGCGGCTGATCGACCAGAACGCGCAACCCTTTCTGTATCAAGCCATCGGCGACTATCAGGTGGAAGCGGCGAAGTCCATGCTGGGGCGCGGCTTTCGCATGGGCGATTTGGCGCAGATTGTGTTGTCGCTGTTTGGCGCGTTGCCGTTGCCGGTGGAAGATAATCCAAATCGGAATTTGGGGTATCTGACAAATTCACCCTCACCCCAACCCTCTCCCCAACCCTCTCCCAGTGGGAGAGGGAGTAAAACGCTGGTGCTGGCCGATTCACCCAACAAACTCACCGGCGCGGCCACGTTGAAAAAAGCCATTGCCCTGCGCGATACGCTGATGGGCGGCTGGGACAAGGTGGTGGTGCTGGGTTGGAATTTTGAGATGTCTATCGGCGAGACGATTAGCGCGCTGAACGATAGTCGTCTTGAGGTGCTGGTGATTCCGCCGGATTTGTTGGATCGCTTGAAGAAAAAAGGCGGGCTGGAAAAACTCAAAGGCTCGGTGCGGTTTTCGTCGTTGCAGTATTTGACGATTAGGCCGGTGGTGCGCATTCCCTCTCCCCCAGCCCCTCTCCCGAAAGCGGGCGAGGGGAGCGAGACCATTACCGTGCAACTGGACAACTACGTGTTGCTGTCACCGGAAGCAATTAATCTCGACGATGCCAATCGCGTGAAGTTGCAGGCGGTCATCAACCAGGAGCCGCTGGCGTTGATCGAATACTGGGCGGTTGATCCCGACTATGACGGGCAGGTGTTTCGCTCGGTGTGGCAGGACTATCGCGGCAACACGGAGAACGACGGCGACCCGTTGCGCGTGGTAACGAAAGCTGTTTTGAGTTTGCCGCTAAAAGCTGGTGCGCGCCGCGTGTGCGTGAGGGCGGTGGATGTATTCGGTTTTGAGGCGGAAGCGGTGGCAACAGTGGAGTTGCCGCGTGAAATTTAAAACGCGAATGGTGTCAGGCGACTGCCAGTTCATGGATAGCGCGCAGACTGGTTTTCATTTCCACCTGCGCCACTTTCAAGTCATACGTGTTCTGCAAATTCAACCAATACTGGGGGGTTTGCCCGAAGGCGCGGCCAAGGCGCAACGCCATTTCAGCCGTGACAGGGCGACTGCCATTCAGCAGGTGCGAGACACGCATAGCAGACACGTCAATCGCTGCGGCAAACGCGGCTTGTGTCATTCCCAAGTCGTCCAGCGTTTCGCGCAGAAATTCGCCGGGGTGAATGGGGGGCATACCGTTGGTAACAGATTTAGTTTTCATCTTCATCACTCCTCAGTGGTAATCCACGATCTCGACATCCAGCGCATCGCCATTCTCAAACCTGAAACACAACCGCCACTGATCGTTGATGCGGATGCTCCATTGGCCGCTGCGATTTCCGCTCAACGGCTCAAGCCGATTGGAAGGCGGCATCCGCATATCTTCAACGATGGTTGCCGCATCCAGTTGGGTCAGGCGTTTAACGACACGCCGCAAAATGTCCGGCGGCAAGCGGCGCGATTTGCCCGTGGCAAACAAACGTTCAGTTTCGGTGTCGGCAAAGTTTTTAATCACGCCCGCAATATAAACAATTTGTTTACTGAAAGCAACTATGTCTAAGGACAACGATCAACTCGCCCTCTCCGCCGGCCTCACTGCCAAGACCAATCAACTTTGCATCGGCCTTGAATCGGGCGTTGCCGATATTTTCGAGCTGGTTACACCAACCACGGCAACCTTGCTGAAGTGGTGGTTTGGCGAAGATATGATTGCCGCGCGCAGCACGCTGAATTTTCATGCGGGGCAACGGCAGGCAATTCTCAATGCGATTGTTGCGCATGAAGTGCTGGGCGCGACGACGTTGCTGGATTTGTACAAGCAGGCCGCGCCGGATGCGCTGCTGACCGCTAATCGTATGAATGAAGTGGCGCAAGCCAAGCACGCGCATCCGAAGTATTGCCTGAAAATGGCAACTGGCACGGGAAAGACGTGGGTGCTGCAAGCGTTGATGATTTGGCAGTTGCTCAACAAAACGGCAGCGCTGGCGGAGGGGATTGACGACCCGCGTTTCACGCGGCAGTTTCTGATGGTTGCGCCCGGCCTGATTGTGTATGACCGGCTGCTGGATGCGTTTTGCGGCAAGCAAATGAGTGGTGTGCGTGATTTCGCCACGTCCGATGTAGCGAAATTCGCCGAGCTATTTATCCCGGAAGCCTATCGCGAAACAGTGTTCGGATTTGTGCGCGGCAATGTGTGCAGCAAAGCGGAAATCGGTTTGAAGGCGACCGGTAACGGCATGATTGCTATTTCCAACTGGCATTTGCTGGCGGATGCGGATGAGTTGGAAAGTGAGGAAGAAATTTCTGCGCCGGGTGCGATGCCGGAAGCGCAACACGTGATCGCTGCCGTGTTGCCGCTGATGCCGGGCAAGAGCACGGGCAACAGTTTGGATGTGTTGGATCGCCGTTATGCGCGCGGCAACGTGCTGGATTATTTGGCGGGACTCCCCGATTTGATGGTGTTCAACGACGAGGCGCACCATATCCACGAGTTGAAGAAAGAAGGTGAGACCAGCGAGGTGGAATGGCAGAAGAGTTTATCCAAAATTGCCGCGAGCAAAGGCCGCCGCTTTGTGCAGATGGACTTTTCCGCCACGCCTTACAATGATGTCGGCTCCGGCAAGAACAAACGCAAGCTGTACTTCGCGCACATCATCACCGACTTTGATTTGCACAGTGCGATGCGCGCCGGACTGGTGAAATCGCTGGTGTTGGATCGGCGTAAAGAAATCGGCGCGCTGCCGTTGGAATTCAAGGCAGAACGGGATGAGGATGACAATCCGATCTTGAGCGATGGGCAGCGCGTAATGTTGCGCGCCGGTTTGCAGAAGCTGAAAAAGTTGGAGGCGGACTTTGCGCTCATTGATCCGACACGGCATCCGAAAATGCTGGTGGTGTGCGAGGACACCACGGTGTCGCCTTTGGTTGCGAATTTTTTGCGCGATGAGGGGTTGAGCGAGGACGAAGTGATGTCCATCGACTCCGGCAAGAAAGCGGAGTTGGGCGAAAAAGATTGGGCGCCGGTGCGCGAGCGGTTGTTCAGCGTGGATCAACATGCCACGCCACGCGTGATTGTCAGCGTACTTATGCTGCGCGAAGGTTTCGACGTAAACAATATTTGCGTGATCGTGCCACTGCGCAGTTCACAGGCGCAAATTCTGCTGGAACAAACCATCGGGCGCGGTTTGCGCCTGATGTGGCGCGATGAGGAATATGCCGATCTGAAACGCGAGAACCGGGAACGATTGAAGAACGGGCAAGAACCAAACAATCTGATCGACGTTCTCTCTATCGTTGAGCACCCCGCATTTCAGTCCTTCTACAACGACCTGATGGCTGAAGGACTGGCTGGCGTAACCACCGATGAGATGGATGGCACCAGCAGCACGGGCGATGTGATTGCGGCGGAATTGCGCGACGGATTTGAAGAATATGATTTCGCCACTCCGTTCATTTTGCGCGAAGCGGAATCATTTCTTGAACACCACGCGCTGGACTTAACCACGCTGCCCACATTTTCCGCGATGCCGTTAACACAGCTCACCGAACTGATCGGCAAAGGCGACACGTTTGTGTCGCAGGACTTGCAGAGCAGCACACTGTTTGGCGATTACCGCGTGGATGGTGCGGTGATGAATGTAGGCGGCTACAACGATTTTCTCGCACGCCTCACTCGCCGCATCGGACAGGCATTGAGCCAACCCCTACCCAAGGGCAACAAGATCGCCACGCATTTGGCAAACCCGTATTTGCAGGTAAACACGGCGGCACTCACGGGATGGCTGGACGATTACATTCGCGGGCATTTGTTCGGCGCGGCGTTTGAGCCGATGCAAACAGAGCAATGGCGCGTGCTGTTGTTGCAGCCGGTGATTGATCACATCACCAAAGTTTTCGCTGTGGCGCTGATCGAATCTGAGCATCAGGATGTGGTGGGCGAAACAGAGGTGCGGCATCGAAAATTGTCGGAAGTGCCGAAGTTGATGATGCGCGAAAGCAATTCGTTGCCTGTGACCAAGTGCATCTACGAACGGCTGGCGTTTCCGGCACACAACGGCGGGTTGGAGCGTGCGTTTATGCAATGGGCGCAGGCCGACACGCAAGTACTGGCCTTCTGCAAAGTGAGTGAAACGCGGCATGATTTTGTGCGGTTACGCTATGTGAAGGAAGACGGGCTACCTGCGTTCTACTCGCCCGATTTTTTGGTGCGCACTGGAGAGGCAATTTATCTGGTGGAGACCAAGGCACAAGGACAAGTCACCACACCCAATGTGCAGCGCAAATTGAAAGCGGCGGTGTCATGGTGCGAACGACTCAATGGCTTGGATGCGGAACAGCGCAGCGGACTGCCGTGGCATTACGTTTTATTAGGGGAAACCACGTTCCAAGACTGGCGAGACAAAGGGGCAAGACTAGGTGATTTACTGAACTTTTCCAGAGCACGCCCACTGGCCGATGTATCTGCACAAACGCGATTAGCTTGGTCGTGATGCAGTGGTTAGACTTATTGATACGATGGTCGGGTTGCTTGCTCTAGTTGCGTCAGCCAGCGTAGAGCCTGTTCGCGCGAGGTACCGCACATTTCTGTCGAGGGTCTTAATCCGGCACAGAAAGCGGGGCGTTCTTGTTGGCCGAACACTGCACAGCGAAAATCGGTCATGAGTTGAACGCAACGCACCCCGGCGGGTTTGCCCTGCGGCATACCCGGCAACGGCGAGGTGATGGAAGGGGCGATGCAGCAAGCGCCGCAACCCTCTCGGCAATTCATCGTTACGCCTTGTGATAGACCTCTGCGCCCTGTTTCACGAATTCGATGGATTTCGCTGCCATGCCTTTTGCCAGCGCTTCCTGTTCCGAGAGGCCTTCCTTCGCGGCAAAGTCGCGCACGTCCTGCGAGATTTTCATCGAGCAGAAATGCGGGCCACACATGGAACAGAAGTGGGCGATCTTGGCCGATTCCTTGGGCAGCGTTTCGTCGTGAAATTCGCGCGCCTTGTCCGGGTCGAGGCCGAGGTTGAACTGGTCTTCCCAGCGGAACTCGAAACGCGCCTTGCTCAGGGCGTTGTCGCGCACTTGCGCGCCGGGGTGCCCCTTGGCGAGGTCGGCGGCGTGGGCGGCGATCTTGTAAGTGATGATGCCTTCCTTCACGTCGGCCTTGTTGGGCAGACCCAGATGTTCCTTGGGCGTGACGTAGCACAGCATGGCGGTGCCGAACCAGCCGATCATCGCCGCACCTATCGCGCTGGTGATGTGGTCGTAACCCGGAGCGATGTCTTGCGTGAGCGGGCCCAGCGTGTAGAACGGCGCTTCGTGGCACCACTTCAATTGCAGCTCCATGTTCTCCTTGATCATGTGCATAGGCACATGGCCGGGGCCTTCGATCATCACTTGCACGTCGTGTTTCCACGCGACCTGCGTCAGCTCGCCGAGCGTCTTCAGTTCGCCCAGTTGCGCCTCGTCGTTGGCGTCGTAGATTGAGCCGGGGCGCAGGCCGTCGCCGAGACTGAAAGTCACGTCGTAGGCTTTCATGATTTCGCAAATGTCCTCGAAATGCGTGTAGAGGAAATTCTCCTTGTGATGTGAGAGGCACCACTTCGCCATGATGGAGCCGCCGCGCGACACGATGCCAGTCATGCGGTTTGCCGTCATCGGCACATAGCGCAGCAACACGCCCGCGTGGATGGTGAAATAGTCCACACCCTGCTCGGCTTGCTCGATCAAAGTGTCGCGGAAAATCTCCCAAGTCAGGTCTTCGGCTTTGCCGTTGACCTTTTCCAGTGCCTGATAAATCGGCACGGTGCCGATGGGCACGGGCGAGTTGCGGATAATCCATTCGCGCGTCTCGTGGATATGCTTGCCGGTGGACAGATCCATCACCGTGTCGCCGCCCCAGCGAATCGCCCAGGTCATCTTCTCCACTTCTTCCTGAATGCTCGAGCCCAATGCGGAGTTGCCGATGTTGGCGTTGATCTTCACCAAAAAATTGCGCCCGATGATCATCGGCTCGAGTTCGGGATGGTTGATGTTGGCGGTGATGACGGCGCGGCCTGCGGCGACTTCGCTGCGCACAAATTCGGGTGTAATTCTTTTCGGCATCGCCTTGCCGAAGTTCTCGCCCGGATGTTGTTTAAGCATCATCTCCGACAGGCCATCCACTTTTTGATTCTCGCGGATGGCGATGTATTCCATCTCCGGCGTGATGATGCCCTGACGCGCGTAGTGCATCTGCGTTACATTTTTACCGGCTCGGGCGCGCTGCGGTGCGCGCTGGAGATTGAAGCGCATCTCTACCAGTTCAGGATCATCTAAACGTTGTTGGCCGTAGGAAGAAGTCAGCTTGCTCAGTGTTTCGGTATCGTTGCGTTCGATGACCCAGCCCTCGCGCATCGCGGGCAGACCGGAGCGGATGTCGATCTTGACAGCAGGGTCGGTGTACGGGCCGGAGCAGTCGTACACATAAATCGGCGGATTGACCTCTGCACCCATACTGGCGGGCGTTTCCGCCTGGCTGATCTCGCGCATGGGGACACGGATGTCCGGACGCGAACCTTCAACATATATCTTGCGCGAATTGGGTAAGGGCTTAACGGCTGCCTCATCAACGTGGGCAGACTGGCTTAAAAACGGGGAATTGGCATTCATGGTTTGGTGCTCCAAAATTTCGGGAGGCATCCAAGGACGCTTCCCTACGACGGCATTACCCGTACAGGTTCAAAGGGTGTATCTCACTTCGCGTTCACAGCGAAGACCCCCAGCAAGGCGGGCAAGGTACTGGAAAGGCTTTCTAAAAGCAAGCGCGGATAATCTGTTTTTGTTTCAGGCTTATTTTGCGGGCGCAGAGCCGATATAATCCGACCATACAACTAACTCTTACCTGTCATGACTTCTCGTTGGTGGTTCCTCCCTGCTCTTGCCGTACTCGCTTTACCGATATTGCCATTGCTGGTCGTCATATTCGCGGCGATGCTCACCTATCCCACGCTACCTTCTCTGGAGGCTTTGACCGATTACCGCCCGAAAGTGCCGTTGCGTGTTTTCAGTGCGGAAGGCCTGTTGATCGGCGAGTTTGGCGAAGAGCGGCGCGAACTGATCAAGATCAATGAGGTTCCAGACCTCATGAAGAAAGCCATCTTAGCCGCTGAAGACGACCGTTTCTATGAACACGGCGGTGTCGATTATTCGGGCGTACTGCGTGCGGCCTATTCTAACTTTATCTCACACGGTGCGAAGCAGGGTGCCAGCACGATCACCATGCAAGTCGCGCGAAATTTCTTTTTGTCGAAAGAAAAGACCCTGACGCGCAAGTTCAATGAAATGCTGCTCGCGTTCAAGATCGAGCACAACTTGAGCAAGGATGAAATCCTGCAGCTCTATATCAACCAGATTTATCTGGGTCAACGCTCTTACGGCTTTGCCGCTGCGGCGCAGATTTATTACGGCAAACCGCTGGGGCAACTCAGCGTTGCGGAAATGGCCATGCTGGCGGGTCTGCCCAAAGCGCCCTCGGCGTTCAATCCGGTGGTGAACCCCAAGCGCGCCAAGCTGCGCCAAATGTATGTGTTGCGGCGCATGCACGAGCTTGGATTTATCGATTCCATCCAGCTTGCCGCCGCACAAATCGAACCTTTTGTTGCCAAACACGGCAATCAGGAATTCTCTGTCAAAGCCGATTACCTTGCCGAAATGGTGCGTCAGGTGATGTACGAACGCTATCAGGAAGACACCTACACCCAAGGCTATAACGTCTACACCACCATACGCCAGCAAGATCAGGCCGCCGCTTATGCGGCCGTGCGCAGCGGCGTGTTGGAATACGACAGCCGCCACGGTTATCGCGGCCCGGAAGGCTTTATCGACTTGCGCAAAGACAAGAGCGAAGAGTTTATGGAAGAGGCGTTGCAGGAAGTCTCCGACAGCGATGACTTGATTCCCGCCATCGTCGAATCGGTCAGCCCGAAAGCGATTAAGGCCTACGCCAAAGGCGGCTTGGTGGTCGAAATCAGCGGCGAAGGATTGCGCTTTGCCCAGCGCTCTCTGGGTGACAAGCTTTCTCTGAACCAGCGTATTCGGGTCGGCTCGCTGATCCGCGTGCAGAAGAACGAAAAGGACAACTGGCAGATCGCGCAAATTCCCCAGGTCGAATCGGCCTTTGTTTCCGCCAGCCCGCGCAATGGTCAAATTTACGCCTTGGTGGGCGGATTCGATTTCAACCACAACCAATTCAATCACGTCACTCAAGCTTGGCGTCAGCCGGGTTCGGGTTTCAAGCCGTTTATTTATTCCGCCGCATTGGAAAAAGGCTTCACCCCGGCGTCGATGATCAACGATGCCCCGTTGGTCTTCGATGCCGCGCAGACGGGTGACGTGCCGTGGCAGCCCAAGAATTACGAGGACAGTTTTGACGGCCCCATGCGCATGCGCCAAGGTCTAGTCAAGTCGAAGAACCTGGTGTCTATCCGCATTCTTCAGGCCATCGGCCCAGAGTACGCCCAAGACTACATCACCAAATTCGGCTTCGATAAAGACAAGCACGGCCCCTACCTCACCATGGCGCTGGGGGCAGGCTCTGTCACCCCCATGCAGCTGCTGACGGGATACTCCGTCTTCGCCAACGGCGGCTACCGCATCATGCCGTATTTCATCGAGCGCATCGAAGACGCGCAAGGCAAGCTGCTCAGTCAGTCTGCATCCGTCGTGGCGGGGGGCGGCGCGGAACAAGTTATCGATGTGCGCAACGCCTTTACCATGGTCAGCATGATGCAGGACGTCGTGCGCTACGGCACCGCCGTGCGCGCCATGACTCTGGGGCGGAAAGACCTCGCGGGCAAGACCGGCACCACCAGCGATTCGATGGACGCTTGGTTCTGCGGATTCCAGCCGACCATCGTCGCCATATCGTGGATAGGCTTCGATACGCCGCGCAGTCTGGGCGAAAAAGAAACGGGCGGCGGCGCGGCGCTCCCGATGTGGATGAGCTACATGGGAAAAGTTTTGAAAGATGTGCCGGAAGCCGAATACACCATGCCGGAGAACATGGTGGCCGTGCGCATCAACGACAATGGCCTGCGCGATCCGAACGGCAGCAGAGTGGAATATTTCTATCAGGAAAATATTCCCCCGGCAGCGGGCGACGCCCAGTCGGGAGAAAGCACCGAACGCATCGACTCGGTCAAAGACCAACTTTTCTAATGAGCAAACCGCACCCCCAACGCCGCGACCTCATGCGCGAGCAGCTCGCGCACCTCTCTGCCCGCTTGATCGCCGAGGGCGGTATCACCGACTTCGCCTTTGCCAAACGCAAAGCGGCCAAGCAGCTCGGCGCGGCGGACACGCAACACCTGCCCAGCAATCATGAAGTGGAAGAGGCGCTGCACAGCTACCGCGCGCTCTTCCAGCACGAAAGCCACCCCGCCATTCTGTTCCAGCTACGCGAAGAAGCCCTCGCCGCCATGCGCCTGCTGGAGCCGTTCCATCCCTATCTCACCGGCTCAGTGTTGAGCGGGTTTGCCGGTGAACTCTCCGACATCAACCTCATGTTGTTCAGCGACGACGCCAAAGCCGTGCTGCTATTCCTGCTCAAGCACAACATCGAGTTTGAAGACGGGGAATGGAAAGTACGTGTAGGCGGACACGAAGAGAGCGTGCCGAGCTACACCCTCACCGGAGAATCCGGCACCCAGATGCACATCATCGTGTTGCCGGAAAACGCGCGCCACAGCGGTAGCCGCCATCCCGAGACGCATGCGGATATTGCGGCGGTTGAGGGGTTGTTGGCGGGTTAATTGTTGGCGTATCCGCAAAACACTTAGCCGCTTTTAAATCTGAAAAAATTTATAGTTCATCCCCCGCCAGCGGTGGACGTGCGGGAACAGCAGCAAGTATCGCGTCGAATTCAGTCAGATTAGCTTGCTTGGCACGTTGCCGAAAAAACTCTTCCGTGCGCAACGCTGAAATCTTTTCAGCCACAGCAGTCACGATAAATTGATTCAACGAAGTATTATCGGCATGCGCAACTTCCTTTGCATAACCGTGTAATGAATCCGGCATTCTTAATGCAAATTGGCTCATTTTTCAATCTCCTTCAATTGGTTGAGGAATACACGCGGTTGAATCAAATTCACTGAAAAACGTTTCGCGGCCTGCTCAAAATCAGACACATTAAAAGTAACCAAGGCATCAGCCTGTGCGTTCAATGTTGTTTCAAGCACCATCTTATCATTCGGATCGGACAACTGTGGACGCCACAAATAGTGCAATGTAACAGGGTCGCAAAACATAGCCAAATTAGCCAAAAAAACATCCACTTTTCTGTGCGACAAGCCGTGCAGACGGCGGATTTCATCCCGCTGCAAAACGGACTCGTATTCCAACCACAAAGGAACAGACGCCAACAAACGAAATTCATTGTTACGACAACGCAAAAGCAACTGGTAGGAGGCACCCAGCCGACTACTTAAACCGGCAACAAGCACATTGGTATCTAACACTACACGAGGCTTTATCATATTGCCGATGATATGTTGTTGGTGCGGGTGGGTCAATAAAATTGACAGTCGGCGTTAGCAAACCCAAAAACATAATATTCCTTGAGGTTGACACTCATGCCACTTCGGAGTCATTTTTCCGGATCAGTGTTGAGTGGCACAGCAGGCAATGAGGTCAGACTCTGAGGTCTCCCCTCAAAGTTGCAGCACAGGATGATCATACCGCAAGGACTCAAGAGCTTCGCGAAATTCTCTTGGAGGGAATCCAGCCATCCCATGCTGCACAAGTTGTAACGCTAGCGAAATCACAGAGAGCACTGAACGTGACCGCCGCGTATTGCTCTGGAATTGAAACACTATCTGTCGCGCTTTACCCACTTCGCCAATCAAACGTAGTGCAAATGAGGCAAGACATGCGACCAGCAGCAACGCACCCAAGCGATTTTTTTGTGTGGACCCATTGATTTGTTGATTTGAATGCCGAGCTATACTCTGACCGGAGAATTCGGCATCCAGATGCACATCATCGTATTACCGGAAAACGCCCGCCATAGCGGCAGCCGCCATCCGGAGACGCATGCGGATATTGCGGCGGTGGAGGGGTAGTTGGCGGGGTGATGTAGGTTGGGTTGAGCGAAGCGATACCCAACAATTTAAGGTCAACGATGGGTATCGCGTTGCTGAGCGTGTGCTGTTGGGGCAAAGCCCCTTACACCCAAAGGGCGCGACCCCTTGCGGGTACAACCCATCTACGGGCTGAAAAGCTAATCTCCGAACGGATTGAATAGAGGTACGTTGAAACGTTCAAAGTCACGCACATTTCTGGTGACGACCGTTAGATGTTGCACAATCGCACTGGCTGCGATCATGGCGTCTTCATAAACGGTATCCGATTGCCGATGCATCAGTTTCGCCCATACGCGAAAGGTGGCGGCATCCATGGGGAGTACATTGTATGTGGCGGCGACTTGATCGGCCCACGCCTTAATTTCTGAGGCTTTAGGGGCATCCTGTTCACGAGTCATTTCTATGCCTGCCTGTATTTCTCCCAGCGTTACGGCACTGAGGTGAATATCCTCATCGGCCACGGCTTCAAGCCAAGCGACCACCGCTCCGTGGGGGCGAACTTTGCGCAGCTCCGAGACGACATTGGTGTCAAGAAGATACATCTGTACCTTATGCGGCAGATGCTGAGCGACGTTTAGCCGCCCCGCGTTTGGGTAATTCAAGGTCAGTCCGACCGAAATCAGACAGCAGCAACGATTTAAGCGAAGGGCGCGCGGCATTGCTCAGTCGTTTCCATTCTGCCATGGGGACGAGAACGGCTGTTTCCGTACCGCGCCGAGTGACCAATTGCGGCCCTTCATTGACACAGGCTTCCAGCAATTCACTGAAACGGGATTTTGCGTCTTGTACGGGCCAAGTGTTCATGATTACACCTTATTAAACTAGTCAGATGACTAGTTTAATCGGGGCTTAAGGAATAAGCAATAAGCAATGACCGAAGTGTGGAGGCAGCTTGATGGCTTGATGCAACCCGAGCTGTTAACAAATGCGCCATTGACGCTAGAACGTCCGTTCCATAATATGCGATCATCCAACCCGCCCAATGGGGAATCCCATGGATGCCGCAGTCAAACCCACCGCATCGCAAACCCAGTGCTACCAGCGCCGCCGCCCCGAGCAGACGCTCTGGTATCGCACCGTGCAAACGCACTTCGAGACATGGCTGGCGCTCACCGATGGGCCGGGCGATGAATCCATACCCGCCTATATAGAGCAAGCCTTTCGGCGTTATCTCGACTGTGGAATTCTGGCTAACGGCTTTGCCCGCGCCCATTGCGACGAATGCGGCCACGATTTTCTCACCGCCTTTTCCTGTAAGGGGCGCGGCGTATGTCCCTCCTGCAACACACGGCGCATGGCCGAAACGGCTGCGCATCTGACCGACCACGTTTTTCCCCGCCTACCGGTAAGGCAATGGGTGCTCTCCGTACCCAAACGTCTGCGCTATTTTTTACAACGCGATACCGCACTGCAAGGGGCAGTGCTGCGCATCTTGTTGCGCGGGGTGGAAAGTTGCCTGCGCGAACACAGCCCCGGTTGTGATCCCACTGCCCGTATCGGCGCAATCGCCTTCATCCACCGTTTCGGTTCAAGCCTAAACGCACACACCCACTTTAGTTCCGGCCGCTTCGCTTAACGTCGATAAAGCCGACGTTAGCCTACACTGAAACTTCGTTTTCATTGCTGCATCGTGGACGGCGTGTTTCAGCCTGCTGCAAAGATTGGCGATACTGCCGAAGCTGGGGACAATAAATCGGGCGTGAATTTCCATGCAGTCGAGGTAGGACATGCCGGGTTTGACCATGGCCATGTGCGTCTTCCTGCAAGTCGAGGCCGAAATGCTATTACTTGAAAAATCGCAACTCTAATCCACTGCCTGCTCGCACAGAAACGTTTACCAAGCTTTCGGCAACTTGCGGCGCGTATGAAATACACGCAGTACATGGAGTTCATCACCCGCCACGCGGTAGGGTACAACGAAAGGATAATGGTCAATAACCAACTCGCGTGTGCCTGGAACTCTGCCGGGTCGTCCAGATGACGGAAAATCACTCAGCGCATCAACTTTTGCTTTGACGTACACGAACATTTCAGCAGCAGCCGTCGAGTTCTCAAGAGCTATGTAGTCCGCCTCAGCATCCAAATTCCTGATGGCTTTTTGCAGCCACCTAACCCGCATGCCGTTGCCACTTTGCGCTAATGGCGTTGACTTCTTCATCAGTAGCGAACTCGCCCTTGTCAGCCTCAGTGATTGCTTGCGTAATTTCGGCGATTTGCCAAGATTCTCGCTCGATGAAATCACGGATAGCTTGCCCTGCCAAGAACGATTTTGTGCGGCCTGTGGCCGCTGCCAGTGCATCGAGCTGATTGGTCAGTTCGTCGGGAAGGCGCATAGATATCATGCTCATAACGTACCCCTTTGTTTATGTATTACAGTGATTTCATTATAAGACACAAGCAAATATCTTTAAATTATTTCTGCTCTTGACCCGGCACTAATTAAACGCGATGGCCGTTCGCATTGAGCCTGTCGAAGCATTCGATTCTGCGCACATTTCGACAAGCTCAATGCGAACGGACTCTTGGATAAATCATGTCGAATAAATAGCTACTCAGTTGTTTCTACGGAAAATTTCCTGAATGGCTGCTTCAGGGGGCCGTTCACAAACCAACCCCTCATGTTGTCATATTCGTCGCCAGAAAGCGGAAGCTCAACATTCTGTTTTAGCCTTCGAAGATGATCACGTAACGATCAAATCTATCGTTGCGTGGAAGTGGATTATTAATGCCTTATTGAAGTAAAAATGGAATAAGGCTGTTAGCTCAGTCATTGCGCTTCCTAAGGGCAAAACGAGTTTCTAGGTGTGCCACGACCCTCTCCCTAGCCCCCTCCGCAAGCGGGGGAGGGGACTTGTGTGCATAGTAGCTCGCTAGAGAGAAAGGAGCGAAAGACTACTCATCGGACAGCGGCTGATCCTTTTCTACATTGACCTCTTCGGCGAACACCGGAAACAACAGCGGCAACAGCAGCAGCGTGAACAGGGTGGCGGAGATGATGCCGCCGACGATGACCACGGCGAACGGACGCTGCGTTTCCGAGCCGATACCGTGCGACAGGGCGGCGGGGAGCAAGCCGATGCCGGCCATCAGTGCGGTCATGAGTATCGGGCGCAGTCGCGCTACCGCACCTTCCATCACACTTTCGATCAGCGTTTTACCGCTGCGCATTCCTTCCATGAATTGTTCTACCATGATGACGCCATTTTGCACGGAGATACCGGCGACGGCGATGAATCCGACGGCAGCCGATACGGACAGATGGAGTCCGGCCAGTCCCAGTCCGGCCAGTCCGCCGATCAGGGTGAACGGCACCATGAGGATGACCAGTAAAGCTTTGCGCATGGATTTGAATGCCCAAAACAGCAACACGAAGATCATTAAAACAGACAGAGGCACGATGACTTTGAGGCGCTTGAGGGCGCGCTGCTGGTTTTCAAACTGCCCTCCCCATGTCATGGTGTAACCCGGCGGCAAGGTGACTTGCTGGTTCACTTTCTCCATCGCTTCGGCGACGAAACTGCCCTGATCGCGCCCGAGCAAGTTGGCCTTCACCGCGACGACGCGACCACCCGCTTCGCGACCCACGCGCGCGGCGCCTTGGCGCACTTCGATGTTGGCAATCGAGCCCAGCGGAATCGAGGCACCATTGGGCAGGGCAATGGGCAGGTTACCGACATCGTCCACGGCATCGCGGAATTCACCGGCAATACGCAACGTCACATCGAAGCGCCGACTCCCTTCATAAAACGAGTTGACGGCGCTGCCCGCCAGTGCGGTCTGGATGGTGGCATTCGCATCGTTGATGTTGATGCCGTAGCGCGCCATGCGCGCCCGATCCAGCGTGATATTCAGCTCGGCTTGCCCGCCCACCTTGATCGCCGCGACGTCGGCCGAGCCGCGAATGTCGCTCAGGATGCCGGCGACTTGAGCGGATTTATCTTCGAGGATTTCCAGATCGGGGCCGAATATTTTCACCGATATTTCGCCTTTGACGCCGGACAATGCCTCTTCGACGTTGTCTTGAATCACCTGCGAGAAGTTGGTCGGCACACCGGGTATGGCGTGGATTTTTTTCGTCATGTCGGCAATCATCTCTTCCTTGTCGGCAAAGCGCCACACGTCGTGCGGGTTGAGGTCGGCCATGATTTCCAGGTTGTTCGGCCCTTTCGGATCGGTGCCGTCGTCGGGGCGACCGACTTGCGTGGCGACGTTGTTGACTTCGGGATAAGTGTTCAGGATCGCGCGCACCTGGCGCTCGACCTCCTTGGTTTTATCCAGCGCGGTGGCCGGGGGCAAGCTGATCGTGAGCCAGATGTTGCCCTCGTCCAGCTTGGGCAGGAACTCGCTGCCTAGCAAAGGCGACAATGCCAGCGTGATAGCGAGCAGGCCGATACAGGCGGACACGATGGCTGTGCGATGGCCTGCCGCCCACAGCAGCAAGGCGCGGTAACGCTCTTGCAGTTTGTGCATCCAGCCGCTGTGTTGTTCGGCGAGGTCTTTATTCTTTACCGCGTAACTCAGCAGTGCGGGCAGCAAGGTGAGGGTAAGCAGAATCGCGCCCAACAGGGCGAAGGTCAGTGTGAACGCCACGGGCGAGAAAATTTTTCCTTCCACGCGCTGGAAGGTGAAGATCGGCAGGAAGGCCAGAATGATGATGGCTTTCGAAAACAAAATGGGATGCCCCATCTCGATGCTGGTTTGCTTGATCAGGTGGAGGCGCCAGCCGTAGTTCTGGTGTTGCGGCAGTTCGTCCGCTTTGGCCAGCGCGAGCTTGACCATCAGCGCTTCGACCAGCACCACGGCGCTGTCGATGATGATGCCGAAGTCCACCGCGCCGAGCGAGATAAGGTTGGCCGAGACGCCGCGCCAATCGATCAGAATAAAAGCGAACAGCAGCGCCAGCGGAATGATCACCGCGACCGCGAGTGCCGCATACCAGTTGCGCAAAAATAAAATCAGGATGGCGACCACTAGCAGCGCGCCGACGAGCAGATTCTCGCTCACCGTGTGCACGGTATGGCGTACCAGATCGGTGCGGTCATAGTACGGGACGATTTTGATGCCCGGCGGCAATTTGGGAGCCAGTTGCGCGATGCGTTCTTTGAGCGCTTCGACCACCTTGGTGGCGTTCTGCCCTTTGGTCATTTGCACGATGCCCTGCACCACGTTGTCGTGCTCGTTGAAGGCGACGATGCCGGAGCGCGGACGATCGCCGATGCTCACTTCGCTCACGTCGCCCACCAGTACGGTCTTGCCGTCTTTGGCGCTGACGACGACGCGCGCGATGTCGTCGACACTTCGAAACAAACCGATGCTACGCACCACCAGCGCCTCGTCGCCGCGCCGCAGCACCCCGCCGCCCGTGTTGCCGCTATTCGCGCCCAAGGCTTGTGCGACCTGGTCGATGGTGATGCCGAATTTGCGCAGCATGAACGGGTTGATGCGAATCTGATATTCCTTGACCGTGCCGCCGAAGCTGACCACGTCGGCGACTCCCTGTACTTGGCGCAAGGCCGGGCGCAACACCCAATCCTGCAAGGCGCGCACTTCGCGCGGCGGCATGGCGGCGGGGGCATCCAATACATAGCGGTAGACTTCACCGACCGCGTTGGTGAGCGGTGCAAGGCCGGGTTGTGCGCCGGGCGGCAGGGTCACGTTCTGCAATTTTTCTAGCACTTGCTGGCGCGAAAAATAATCGTCCGTGTTGTCGGCAAAAGTGAGGGTGACAACCGATAGGCCGGTGATAGAAACCGAGCGCAGTTGTGTCATGCGCGGTACGCCGCTCATTTCACGCTCGATGGGTAAGGTTACGCTGCGCTCGACTTCTTCCGGCGCTTGTCCCGGTAGCTGGGTGACTATTTGCACCTGCACATCCTGCACATCGGGGAACGCTTCAATCGGCAGATTGATCGCCGCCTTCCAACCGGCGATGAGCAGAACAAACGCGGCAACCAGTACGAATACGCGCTGTTGCAGGGCAAAGGTGATGAGTTTTTCTAGCATCAATCGTTACCCGCAAGTTCGGCGTTCAGCAGCAAAGCACCGCTGGTCACTACGCGTTCGCCCGCTTTCAAGCCTTCTTTGACATAGCTTTCGTGCCCCTGCATGCCCAGCGTGACGCGGCGGCGTTGCAATACACCGGGCGACAGTTCCACGAATACATAACTGTACAAACCCTGAGTGAATAATGCGGTATTGGGAATGCGCGGCAAGCTGGAATGAATATCGGCGATGGGGGCAACTCGTGCGAACATTTCCGGCTTTAATTTGAGCTTGAGATTTTCCAATTCACAACGCACTTGAATGCGGCGCGTGACGGCATCCAGCGCCCCCCCGATGACAGCGACTTTCCCCAGAAACGACTCATTGGGATAGGCATCGACACGAACCAGTACCGCTTGTCCGACGTTGACTTTTTCCAACTGTTGCTCGGGCAAGTCAACCATCACCCAGAGATGGGACGGGTCTGTAATGACAAACAAGGGATTGGCGGCGTCGGGGCGCACTTCGCTACCCGCGCTGACTTGGCGTTCGCTCACCACGCCATCTATGGGCGAGCGCAAAATGTATTGTCCCGCTGCGCCGCCCGAATGGTTATTCAAATCGTTGAGCCGTGCTTTGGCACGCGAGGATTCGGCTTGTGCTTGTTGCCAGTCGGCCTCGGCTAATTCCAAATCTTTGCGTGCCAGCCCTTTGGCTTTATAGAGCAACTTGGCACGCTCGTAGACTTCCTGTTTGCGCAGCAGGTCGGCATCCGCCTTGCTGCTGTCAGCAATGGCCTGGGCATAATCGGGGGCGTCGAGCACCAGCACGCCTTCGCCTGCTTTGATTTCTTTTCCGATCTCGACCAGTATTTTTACAACACGTCCGGCGATGGGTGAGAAAACCCGTGCGGTGCGGTTGTCGTCATAGGCAATGCGCCCGTTGAGCGGCTCCACCAGCGGCTCGGGAAAGGCGTCGACCGGCTTGACTTGAATGAAAGCCAATTGCGGGGAATTGGTTTCAAAGTGCAAGGTGTCTGAATTTTTATGTGGCGCAGGCTGAGGAATATCGGCGGGTGCGGCGGCCGGACGATATTTCTGCCAGCCCATGAAACCGGCACCTGCCAGCGCGACAGCAATCAAGAATGCGAAAATATTTTTGCCTAATTTGCTCATGGTGCGTGTTCTCCTTGCGCGGCGGCAACGGTTGCCGCCGCAGGCGATTTAGCCGACTGCGCGGGTGTCGGGGCAGATGCGATTTTTTTATCGGCGGGCCGCTTCCACCAGCCGCCACCGAGAGATTGATACAGTGCGGCGGTGTCGCCTAGTCTAGCGCTTTGCGCCTGCACCAAGCTGATGGCGGCGAGTTGGTGGCTTTGCTGGGATAGCAGCAAAATTTGATAACTGACATATCCTAACTGATATTGTTTGCGCGTTAATTTAAGCATGGTCTGGCTGGCTTGCTCCGCAGTGAGAGCGGCCTTGAGCGCATCGGCATCGCCGCGAATGGCGTGCAAGGTGTCGGCCACATTTTGCAGGGCGGTAATGACGGTGCTGCGGTATTGCGCCCCTGCCTGCCGTAGTGCTTGTTCGGCTGCACGCGATTTGGCGCGCAAAGTGCCGCCATCAAAAATAACCTGGCTGATATTGCCGGTGAGGCTGAAAAATGTACCGCCGCTGCGGAACATCCAATCCGGAGATGACGCCATGCCACCCACATTGGCAGCTACCATAAATTGCGGCATTTTGTTGGCAATGGCCACGCCATATTGTGCGCTGGCCATGTGCAATTGGGCTTCGGCGGCACGCACATCGGGGCGCTGCTCAACCAGCTTGGACGGCAGACTCAGCGGCAGCTCCTCTGGCAGATGCAGGTCGGCTAACTCGAACATTTCAGGCACATCCTGGTTCGGTGTATTCCCGGCCAGAGCGCGGATCAGATCGCGCGTTTGTTCCAGTTGTTTGGTGAGCGGCGGCAGGGTCTGCTCGAACTGGGCCAGCACCAATTCTTGTGCCGCCACATCGATTTCTCCCACAAAACCGAGTTGGAGTTGCTGGCGCAAAATATCCAGATTTTCGCGGTTGATAGAAATGATGGTATTGGCGGCAGCTATTTGCGCGCGCAGGCTGGCTTCCTGAAATGCGGCGGCAACCACATTTGAGACGAGCGTGATTTGGGCAGCTTGCAATTGCATTTCCTGCCACTCCTGCTGCGCTTGTGCCGATTCAACTTGCCTGCGGTTCAAGCCGAATACATCCGGCACATAGCCCACCGAGAGTTGCGCCGTGTGAAAATTGAAGTAAGCAGGACTGTCGGGGGTGCTCTGTATTGTTGCGCCGTCCTGCTGCAAACCGGGGGAGTTGCCCCCCGAGTTGCCCGCCAATTTAGTGCGCGAAGGGGAGTAGTTCACTCCGACTGATGGGGAAAAGAAGCCCTGCTGGGCGATGACATTCTCTTGGGCTTGGCGCAACGCAGCTTGCGCGGATTCGATGCTGGGGTTGCCCTTGAGCGTGCGTTCTATCAGGGCATTGAGTTGCGGCGACTGGAACAATGTCCACCAGTCGTACGGAATTTCTTTAGTGGCATCGAAGTGCTGTTCTTCACCTTGCGCGATGTCTGGCACAGACGTTAAGGGCGCGAGCGGTTGCACGGTATAGCCCGTTGCGCCGGGAGCATCCGGGCGCTGGTAATCCGGCCCTGCCGCACACCCCGACAGCAATGCAAGCAGCAACGCGACACAAAGCGCGGCGGGATATTTTATATAGGTAGTCCGGCGTTCAAACATAGCGGGGTTTATTGCTCGGGATGACATCTCTGTACACCCCAAAATTCAGGTGCGGCATTCTAGCGGATGCGCCTGTTTCACGCCGCATTAGATTGAGCTGTATCAATAGGTCCGCAAAAGAATTTCTCAAAGTTAACGTAAATTTAACCGGTGATTAACGCAAATTTAACCTGCGGCTAAAACTCCGCGTGGAAGCGTGCCGCGAATACGTGAATGGGGCCGCGATCGGCGTTGTAGGCGGGGTTCTCAATGTACTGATAGTCGGGCGTCAACCAGATGCTTTTGTAGAGATGCAGGCTGTAATAGCCTTCGATAATTGTTTCGGGGCGATAGCGCAACCCGCCGTCACCTATAAAGAATGAGGTGCCGCCAGCCGCAAGGAAACGGCGGCGGTCATCCGACAGGGTGTTTTGCATAAGCGAAATACCGGCTGAGTCCTCGCCGCGCCCCCAGATGTCGCCCTTGATTGAAAGCCCGCTCGAAAAGGAACCGTCAACTTCGGTGAAAGCATGGGTTTCGGTGCGTCCGTCTGCTTGCATGACGCGCAGAAAGAGGCCGACGCTGTCGTTGATTTCCTGTTCGATGTTGATACCGAGGCCATATTTGATTTGCTCGGTGTAGCGCGTTGCAATGAGGGCGTCCGGCCCGGTGTACGATCCGGGGTGGGCGTTGAGCCAGTCCATCGCATCGTTGAAGGTGGACAGCTTGGCACGGTTGCGCCAGCCCAGCACGCGCACTTTGCCCGGACGCCCATACAGCGAATGTTCATGCTCGACTTCGACCTGATCCCCGTAATGAATGTTCAGATCAAGGTCGGCGGGCAGGCCATTGGGGTCTTTCGGGCCGGACATGCGGGCAACACGCACTGCCCAGTCATCCTGATACCATTCAGCCGCGAAGCCCCAGCCGAAGCCGCGCGCATCGGCCGCATAGTCATAGGCGGCATAAGTCCAGTTGCCCCAGTTCATAAATTGGGTGCGTGGATCTTTGGCATAGGTGTTCGGATCGAACACATCGAGTGTCGAGAAATTTCCAGCAGTTAACACGAAGCGATTTTTGTCGATGGAACCGGCAAGCTGGTTGAGGCCGGATTTAATATGCTCGCTACCGCCGCCGTTGTTCCAAGTCTGGCGCAGAAACAGACGCTGCTGGTATAGGACGGGAGTGGTTCCCCCGGCCCGCGTGATTTCTCCGTTGGTGAATCCGCCGAGGCCGACCAGGTTAGTGGAAAATGGCACCCCTTCTACAACCTCGGGGTTTAAATAGATTTCCCCCCCATTCCACGGGCGCAGCCCCAGAAAGGCGGTCGCGGAGAAGGTGTACATCTCCTCCGCGCTGGTGATGATGCTGTTCGGCCCGCTGTACGCTGCCGAGAACCCCGGATGTTTTTGCCAGTTGTAGGTTGTTTGAAATCGCGCCGTCGTACTCTCTGCATCCCCTGTCTGCGCGGCGCAGAAAGGGGATAGCGCTAATCCTCCGAATAGGGTCGCGAGCCTGAGAGGTGTAAAGATCGCACTGAGGCAACCCGATAATTCAAAGCGCATTGGCTATCCATCGTGTAAAGATACTGCGGCGGGACATTCAAGTTGTGCCGTCACTCGGACAAGCACCCACAAGGGATTTTTGCAAAATAAAAACGGGCGGATTTTGTGTCAAGACAATAACAATGTAAAGTGACAATTCGATGACTTGAAAGAGATTCGTAAAGGAGCCGAGTTTGACCGTTGCGAATGCGGGGTTTGTTATTGTTCCGCTAATCGGCATTGGATGGGGCGGTGTATACTTCCGTCCAGTGCCAAGGCATATACAGAGGCCTCTAAAATTCAGTGAGGGCAGGAAATGACCGATAACAAAGAGCTAAAAACCGGGCGCGAATTTCATTTCACCCTGAAAGATTTTGACCGCGTGCGCAAGATGATTTATGCCCATGCCGGAATTTCGCTGAGCGATTCCAAGCAGGAGTTGGTGTACAGCCGGCTATCGCGGCGCTTGCGCGCAACCGGGATTCAAACTTTTGATGCGTATCTTGCGTTGCTGGAAAGCAATGATGCCGACGAGTGGGAGGCATTCACCAATTCCTTGACCACTAATTTGACTTCGTTTTTCCGCGAGCCGCATCACTTTCCCCTGCTGGCGGAGCACCTGCGTTCGATACGCGGTAAACGTCCTATTTCATTGTGGTGTTCGGCGGCCTCTACCGGCGAAGAGCCTTATACGATGGCGATGACGGTGATCGATGCCTTGGGGCGAGATGCCTCAAATGTCCATATCATCGCCACCGATTTGGATACCAAGGTGTTGGAGACTGCCAAGGCGGGGGTATATCCAGACGAGCGGGTGAGTAAGCTAGATCCGGAACTGGTCAAACGTTTTTTCTTGCGCGGCACGGGGGCGCAAGCGGGGCATGTGCGTGTGAGGCCGGAGTTGCGCGACATGATTACTTTCCGTCAGGCCAATCTGCTGCACAACAATTGGTCGATTAGGCCGCCGTTGGACGCGATATTTTGCCGCAATGTGATGATCTATTTCGACAAGGAAACGCAGTTAAGTATTTTGAAAAAATTTGTACCCTTGTTGCACAGCGAAGGCCTGCTGTTTGCGGGGCATTCCGAAAGCTTTCACAATGCCGACGAATATTTCAAACTGAGGGGGAAAACAGTTTACGAACTGTCACCCAAATACAAATTGCAACAAAAAGCTGTGGAAAGTCGTTAAGAACGAGCAATGACGGATCACTCGGACTATCAGGAAGTCCTTTCCCCCAACCGCTATTACGACAACACCTTTGACATGGAGGCGATCAAGCTATTGCCCGGTGAATATTACGTAACCAATCGCGACATGGTGATCGTGACGGTATTGGGTTCGTGCGTGGCGGCCTGTATTCGCGACCGCGAGACGGGCATCGGCGGGATGAATCATTTTATGCTGCCGGAAAACAAGAGCGAGGGCGACAGCCCGGTGGCGACGGCAGCACGCTACGGCGCTTACGCTATGGAAATGATGATCAACCAACTGTTGAAATCCGGCGCCAAGCGTTCCAATCTGGAGGCGAAATTGTTCGGCGGCGGCAATGTGCTGCGCGGATTTACCGTGACTAACGTGGGCGAGCGCAATGTCGATTTTGCCCTGCAATATTTAAAAAATGAGAATATTCGCGTCGTGGCGGAGTCCTTGCTGGATATTTATCCGCGCAAGATATATTTTTTCCCCGCTAGCGGCAGAGTCATGTTGAAGAAGTTGCGTCATGCCAATAACGATACAATCATCGAACGCGAAGCCGAATACGGTTCGCGCTTGAAGCATGCGGATATTCAGGGTGATGTGGAGTTGTTTTGATAAATTTATCGTTTACGAATTGAGATTGCACAATGGCAAACGGAACTATCCCGGCAAAAAAAATTAACGTCCTTATCATCGATGACTCGGCGCTGATTCGTGCCATTCTCACCGAGGTTATCAATTCTTATCCTGATCTCTACGCGGTCGGCGCAGCATCCAATCCGCTGCAAGCCAGAGAGATGATCAAGACGTTGAATCCCGATGTGCTGACGCTGGATGTGGAAATGCCGCAGATGGACGGGCTGACCTTTCTGGATAAATTGATGCGTTTGCATCCGATGCCGGTGTTGATGATTTCGAGTTTGACCGAGCGCGGCTCCGAGGCGGCGTTGCGTGCTTTGGAGTTGGGTGCGGTGGATTTTTTGCCCAAACCCAAGATGGGTATCGTCGATGGCCTGCGCGAATATGCCGATACCATCGCCGAAAAAATTCGCGTGGCCTATCAGGCACGCGGCAAGTTTCGTATTCCAACTACGCCCGTTACGCGCGAAACTTTGCCGGCATTGGGTGCTCGTCTCGGCACTACCGAAAAGATCATTGCGGTGGGCGCCTCGACGGGCGGCACCGAGGCGATCAAGGAATTCCTGATCCGCTTGCCTGCGGATGCGCCGGGGATCGTGATCGCGCAACACATGCCGGAAGCATTCACCAAATCGTTTGCCGCGCGACTGGACAGCTTGTGCAAGATCACCGTGAAAGAAGCGGAAGGGAATGAACGTATTTTGCCCGGCCATGCTTACATCGCGCCGGGCCATTCGCATCTGTTGCTCAAGCGCAGCGGTGCCAATTACATGACCGAACTCAGCCAGTCGCCAGCGGTAAATCATCATCGCCCTTCGGTGGAAGTGCTGTTCCGTTCCGTGGCGCAAAATGCGGGCAAAAATGCCGTCGGTGTGATGCTCACCGGCATGGGCAAGGATGGCGCCATCGGCATGTTGGAAATGCGCCAAGCGGGCGCTTATAACTTTGCCCAAGACGAGGCGACTTGCGTGGTGTACGGCATGCCGCGCGAGGCGGTTGCGGTGGGGGCGGTGGATGAAATTGTGCCGATACAGGACATGGCGCAAAAAGTGCTGCAAAGATTGATCAGCAGCGGTGGCATGGGGAACCGGGTGTAATTATAGGGAGAGCAAGAATGGAAATCAGACAAACAAAAAACGGTAGTCAGGCGACAATATCTTTGGGTGGCCGCTTCGATTTCAATGTGCATCGGGACTTTAAAGAGGCATACATGTCTTTGTTGAATGATCCTGCAGTACAGTCGATCGACGTGAATATGGCAGGGCTGGAATATTTGGATAGCTCGGCACTAGGCATGTTGCTGATGTTTCGTGAGCGAGTGCAAGGCGTCAACAAGCAAATCTCGCTGAGCAATCCGAATGAAATGGTGGTGAAGATTCTTGATATTGCCAACTTCAACAAATTGTTCACGATAACCTGATAGCGTTTGCAATTTTAGAAACGAGACAATTAGTCCGCGAAAAACACGAAATAAAACAACAGGTGAATTTGTTCGTGTTTTTTGTGGACTCGTTTTTCTGGGATAAAACGGTTTAGACAGGTAACGATGAAAACAAATATCACTGAACTGGTTCAGGGAGTTGGCAGCCTGGTCACATTGCCGGATGTGTTCATTCGCATCAATCGAGTGGTCGACAATCCCGATAGCACCATCGCTGAAATTGCCAAGGTGGCGGGTCAGGATCCTTCGTTTGCGGTGCGCCTATTGCGCGTAGCCAACAGTTCTTTTTATGGCCTCTCATCATCCATCGACACCGTCCACAAGGCGGTCTCCATCATTGGCACCAGTCAAATACGCAGCCTGGCACTCGCCACTTCGGTGGCGAGTGCGTTCGATGGTCTGCCCAATACACTGGTGTCGATGGAAGATTTCTGGAGGCACAGTTTATATTGCGCTCTGGTAGCGCGCATCTTGGCGAAGCAGGCACGCAAGTGTGATCCTGACGCCGTCTTTACCGCCGCATTACTACATGACATCGGTGAGCTGGTCATCTTCAATCGCTTGCCACAACAGGCCAAAGAGGCTTTGCTGCTGGTGCTGGAGAGCGCCGATGAGTTGCCCGTTTACCAGGCAGAACGTCAGATTATGGGCTTTGATCACGCTCAAGTGGGAGGCGAACTGGCACGCCAATGGAAGCTGCCGCCGATGCTGGAAGAGTGTATCGAATTCCACCACGATATTCAGTCCGCGCAACGCTTCCCGCGCGAAGTGGCGCTGGTGCATATCGCCAATATTCTGGCATTGATGGCGGAAATACATACGCTTGATCCGGGCGATGTATCACCTATCGATCCGCATGCTTGGGAGATTATTGGACTGGATGCCGATGAAGTGGCTGACGTTGTAGCCGAAGCGCAGGCAGAAATTGCCGAAGCTGAAAAATTATTTCTCGGTAAATAGCGATCATGCCCATAACACTTGGCGCTCGCCCACCCTTGGCTTTGCCCGGCTTCGAACACATTAAACGCGCCTGGAATGAGGCTCACGAAGCTTATTCGGCACGGCTGAATCCGGGTGAATATTACGTCACCAAAAACAACGAAGGTATCTATACCACATTGGGTTCTTGCATCTCGGCGTGTATCCGTGACCGGGTCAGTGGTATCGGCGGCATGAACCATTTTATGTTGCCTGCCTCGGTAGGTGAAGGGGGCTGGAAGGCTGCCGGTTTGGGCGCATCCACGCGCTACGGTAACTTTGCTATGGAACATCTGATCAACGAAATCATGAAGAACGGCGGCAGCCGACAAAATCTGGAGGTCAAGCTATTCGGCGGCGGACGCATCATCGCGAATATGACCGATGTCGGTTTGCGCAATATCGAGTTTGCGCGCGACTATGTCGCCACCGAAGGTTTGCGCGTGATTTCGGAAGATGTCGGCGATGTATTTCCGCGCATGGTGGTGTATTTTCCCGCCACGGGAAAAGTCCGCGTCAAGCGCTTGCGCTCACTGCATAACAACACCATCGTTGAACAGGAAACCAAGTATCTGCATACGATCGAAGACAAGCCGGTGAGTGGCGAGATCGAGTTGTTTTGATAATCCCCTCTCCCGCTGGCGGGAGAGGATTAGGGAGAGGGGCGTGGTACGGCTATACGTTTGTTTCAACGCACACCCCCTCTCCCCCAGCCCCTCTCCCACAAGTGTGAGAGGGGCGCTCGTTGCCTTTACCCTAAGCCGGACGAGCCGGAACCAAACAGGGTTTCACGCGGAGGCGCGGAGACGCAGAGAAAAAACAAAGCGGGCTGGAAGCCTATATTCTCCGCGCCCCCCGCGTCTCCGCGTGAGAAAATCTTGTCATGTTTTGACATCATTTGACCGGTAAGTGACTAAAGGATAGAAATGAAAGTCTGGTGGTACAAGTTATCGCTGCATAACAAGCTGCAATTCCCCATTCAGCTCCTGCTGTTGCTGCTGTTGCTCTTTGCGCAGGTCTGGGTAACACGGCAATTCGAAAAACAGATGTTTCATGACGCCGAGGAAAGGGCGATCAGCAGTGCCACACAATCGTTCCTGGGGCTTAACGCGATGATGCTGAACGGCACCATCAGGCAACCGCAGGCACGCATCACCTATTTCAAAAAAATGGCAGGGCAGGACGGCGTAAAAGATTTTCATCTGGTGCGCGGCAAAGCGGTGCAAGATCAATACGGTGCAGGTTTGCCGGAAGAGCAGGCGCGCGATGAATTGGACCGCAACGCGCTCTCATCCAACTTGGTGCAAATCCAGCGTATCGGCACGGAAAAACAGATGTTGCGCGTGGTGGTTCCCTTCGCCGCCCAAAGAGATTTCCACGGTACCGATTGTTTGGAATGCCATGATGTGAAAGAGCACACCGTGAACGGCGCGGTGAGCCTGACGATCGGTCTGGAACGGGAATATGCCGAGCTCGACCGGTTGCGCATCTTGCTCAGGGGCGGGCAAGTGCTGTTGCAGGTATTGTTGTTTTTCCTGATTGGCTTCTTGATTAACAAGGCGATTGCAGCGGTGGTTAAGCTCGAAAGAACCATGCTGGCGATCAGAGCCGATGGCGACTTGAGCAAGCGCGTCCAGGTCGAAAGCGGTGACGAGGCCGGCCATATCGCCGAGGTGTTTAACCAGTTTTTGCAGCACATGGGAGAGCTGAAACAACAATTGGCCGACAAAGTTGAAGTGCTGGAGAAATATTATGATCGCACCGAAGAGGAGCAACGGGTAGGCGGTTTCATCATGGGGAGAATGATGCAGATGCCGGTGCAGCTCGGCGTCCCGGTGCAGCGTTACCTGCGGCCCGTGGAACACTTGGGCGGAGATATTCTGATTGCCGCCCAGAGCCCGAACGGCGCGGTGAATATTTTGCTGGCGGATGCGATCGGCCACGGCCTGTCTTCGGCGATCAATGTGCTGCCGCTGTGCCAGATTTTCTACGATTTGACCGCGAAGGGGTTTTCCACCGGCCAAATCGCGACCGAGCTGAACTCGATGGTGAAGCGCTTCATGCCGGTAGATCGTTTTGTTTCTGCGGCGTTGATTTCTATTCACCGGCAAACCCGGGTCATCGAGATATGGAACGGCGGTATTCCCGCGCTGTTATTGTTTAACCGTGCCGGGCGGCAATTGCACCGCTGGACATCGGACAATCTGCCGCTGGGCATCGTGCGGGGCAAACAATTTTCGGCCAAATTGGAATCGTTTCATTATCGGGAAGATTGCCAACTGTTTTTGTTCTCGGATGGATTGGTGGAAGCCAGCTCGCCGCGTGGCGTCGCATTCGGTGAAACACGTTTGCGCGAATTATTGGGCAAGACAGCGCACGAAGCGCGTTTTCAAACATTGCTCGCCGGGCTTGAAGGGCATCTGGAAGGACAACCGGCGCACGATGATATTTCGCTGGCGATGGTGGAGATCGGTTACGAGATGGAGGCCGAGAAATTATTTCATCACCCCCATTCTACCCAGATCCGGCATGATAGTGGCGACTGGCGCATCGCGATCAGCCTGGGAGCGGCAGAATTGAAATATTTGGATGCGGTGCCGCTGCTGACGCAGATTATTGCTAGGATCGATGCGACCCGCGAGCATCATTCGGCCCTGTTCATGATCTTGTCCGAACTGTTCAACAACGCGCTGGATCACGGATTGTTGCAGCTCGACTCCGCCTTGAAGTTGGAGCCGGATGGGTTCGATACTTATCTTGAAATGCGTGATGCGCGCCTGGCAGCACTGCAAAGCGGCAAAATTGATATTGAGATCACGCCTTTGAAAATTGAAAACAAACAGGCGGTCAATATCCGTGTCACGGATAGTGGGAGCGGGTTCGATCATGTGGCGCGGATGTCTGTGGCGATGGGCCAGTCCGATGATATTTTTTATGGCAGGGGGATCGCATTGGTGAAAAACGTCGCCTATAAATTGAGTTATGCGGGGCGAGGTAATGAGGTCACTGCCAGTTATTTTTGTGTCTGAAGCGGGTGCGCGTTGAAAAATCCGACTGCTTTTGCCGGCGTAAATACACCGCAAATCTCGCGCTGTTCATCGAATTGATTCGACCTTCAGTCCCGATAATAGCCATGAGCAATGGAGTGACCCGTCATGGCAGAAGATAGCGATCTAGAAAAAACAGAACAACCCTCACAGAGGCGCTTAGACCAGGCGCGTGAAGAAGGTCAGGTCGCGCGTTCGCGCGAGCTCTCCACGTTTACCGTATTGATGGCGGGTGGTGCGGGCTTGTGGTTGATGGGAGCCTCGCTGTCGCAAAGTCTTATCAAGCTGCTGCGCGAAGGGCTGACCCTGAACGCCGACATTACTTTCAAATCCGAAGCATTGCTGCCGCATCTGCATAATTTATCGCAGGCCACCTTGCTGGCCTTCCTACCGTTCTTCCTTTTGCTATTGGGCGTCGCGACTTTCTCGCCGTTGTTGCTGAACGGTTGGCTGTTCACGCTCAAACCGCTGATGCCCGATCTGTCCAAGCTCAGCCCGGCTGCGGGCATCGGGCGCATGTTCTCCGTGCATAGTCTGGTTGAATTGGTCAAAGCCATCGCCAAATCGCTGGTGGTGGGCGGCATCGGCGCATGGGTGATCTGGCACAACCGGGAGAGCGTTTTGATGCTGGTGAGCGAGCCGGTGGCAACGGCGATCCCGCATTTGGGCAGCGTGATGTGGCTGTGTTTCGCCACGATCATGGGCGGCATGTTGATCATTGTGGCCGTGGATGTGCCGTTTCAATTATGGGAGCACAACAAGAAGCTGAAGATGACCAAGGAAGAAGTGCGTCAAGAAGCCAAAGAGACCGAGGGCGATCCGCAGGTCAAGGGCAAGATACGCAAAATGCAGCGCGAGATGGCGCGCCGCCGCATGATGGCGGAGATACCGACCGCCGATGTGGTGGTGACCAACCCGACCCACTTCTCGGTGGCCTTGAAGTACAGCGAGAACGGGATGCGCGCACCGGTCGTGGTGGCCAAAGGTACGCATTTGATGGCGGCCAAGATCAAGGAACTCGCCCAAGAGCACAACATCCCTATCCTCGAAGCGCCGCCTCTCGCCCGTGCCTTGTACAAACATACCGACCTCGGTCAGGCTATTCCCGAGGCCCTGTACACCGCCGTCGCCGAAGTGTTGGCCTATGTCTACCAGCTGAAACGTTATCAAACAGCAGGCGGCGCTTACCCGCAACAGCCGGGCGAATTGCCAGTGCCGAAAGAGCTGGACCCTTACACCGCGAATCCCGAGCTGGCGCTAGAGTAAGGCTGGTTCCCTTCCCCCTTGCAAGGGGGAAGGGACAAAGGATTTTTGGGATAACATTAGGCCAGCGGGCATGCACGCCCAACCTGCAAAGAGCCAGCATGATCATCGACACCCACTGCCATCTCGACGCCGCCGAATTCGGCGGCATGCAAACCGACCTCGTGCGCAGCGCGCAAGAGGCGGGCGTAAGCCGCATCGTCGTGCCTTCAGTGACGCGCGCCAATTTCGACAGCGTGCGCTTGCTGTGCGAACAGCACCCCTGTTGTTTCCCGGCCTACGGCATCCATCCGATGTATGTGGACGAGGCCACACCCGCCGACCTTGCGCTCTTGCGCGAATTCCTGACACAACACCAGCCTGTCGCCGTCGGCGAGATCGGGCTGGATTTTTTCATACCGCATTACGACCGCGCACGCCAGGAACATTTCTTTGTCGAGCAATTGAAACTGGCGCGGGAATTCGATCTGCCCGTGTTGCTGCATATCCGCCGCGCGCAAGATGTGGTGCTCAAACATCTGCGCAAGTTTTATGGGGGCGGCGGCCCCGCTTCGACAGGCTCAGGACAGGCTTCGCTCAGGACAGGCATCGCCCATGCTTTCAACGGTAGTCGCCAGCAGGCGGATGAATTCATCAAGCTCGGATTCAAGCTCGGTTTCGGCGGGGCGATGACCTATGCGCGTGCTACCAAGTTGCGCGAACTCGCCGCCACACTGCCCTTGGAGAGCATCGTGCTGGAGACCGATGCGCCCGATATGTCGCCCGATTTCTTGGAGCGCGGCCTGCCGAACGAGCCGAAATATTTACCGCGTATCGCGCAGACGTTGGCAGAGTTGCGCGGTATGTCGCTGGAAGAGGTGGCGCGAGTGACCTCGGAAAATGCGTTGAGCGTGTTGCCCCGGTTTCAGGGCACACCCTCTCCCTAGCCCCCATAAAAATGGGAGAGGGAACCGCTCCCCTCTCACGCTTGCGGGAGAGGGGCTGGGGGAGAGGGTGCGTAGTGACTTCTGTCCCCAGTCGTTATAATCCGCCACATGCCAAACACTACACCCCCCCAATTCACCCGTACCCACATCCTGCTGGGTGACGCAGGCTTACAACAACTCAAAAGCAAACACATCTTCATCGCCGGGTTGGGCGGCGTCGGCTCGTATTGCGCCGAAGCGATGGCACGCGCGGGCATCGGCCGCATCACCCTGCTCGATCATGACAAAGTGGTGGTCAGCAACATCAACCGCCAATTGCCCGCGCTGCTTTCCACCGTGGGTCAATCCAAAGCCGAACTCATGCGCGCACGCATCGCCGACATCAACCCGGAATGCGAAGTTACGTTGCTGTACGACTTCCTCACCATCGACAACGTCAACGACCTCGTGCCCGCCGATGCGGATTACGTGATGGACTGCATCGACTCGCTATCATGCAAAGTGGCGCTGGTGGTGGAGAGCTACAAACGCGGCTTGAAGGTCGCCTCCAGCATGGGGGCGGGCAACCGCCGCGACCCCACGCGCATCAAGGTGGCGGACATCAGCAAAACCGAAATGTGTCCGCTGGCGCGCGAAATGCGTAAAAGGCTGCGCAACGAAGAGGTCTATAAAGGTGTGCTCACCGTGTTCTCGGACGAATATCCGAGCGCCCCGCTGCCGCCGGAGCCGACGGGCAGAGGCCGCCCGCGCGCGGTGAACGGCACCATCAGCTATATGCCGCCATTGTTTGGCTTTATGTTGGCGGGGGCGGTGATCCAGCGGTTGTTGGAGGCAGACGATTGAGGTTCATAATTCGACCGAAGCTCGCGCTTGAATATGCACATGTTCGGGTATGGCATGTACGCCCATTTCACGCGGGAGATTTAATCATGCAAACACGCCTTGCTGCCACTCGTCTGCGCGCCGAGCTTTTTAGCACTCTGGATCATGTTGTTGCTACCGGAGAATCCGTAGAAATCCAGCGCCCAAGCGGCGCGGTACGCATCATCCGCGACACCTCAACCCTGCGTCTCGCCGGGCTGAAGCCGCATCCCGGTATCGTCAATGGCAATGCCAATGATCTTGCCGATCTATCTTGGGAACAAGCTTGGAGGCCAACACTGTGAAGCGACTGTATCTCGATACCCATATTTTGGTATGGCTCTATCAGGATGGCGCGGTGCGCCTTACGCCGCTCGGTGTGCGAGCCATTGAGGGAGCGGAGCAACTGCTCATTTCACCCATAGTCGAACTGGAGTTGACCTACCTGCATGAAATTTCCCGCATCAACTGCACTGCGCTCACCATACTGGACAGTTTGCGCCGCGACATCGGGCTGGAAACATGCAAACAATCCTTTGCCGCCGTTGTCGGCGCGGCCTTGAAGCTTGACTGGAGGCGCGACCCTTTTGACCGAATCATCGTCGCACAAGCCGCCCATCGAGAATCTCATCTGCTGACGGCAGACCAAAGTATACGCGAGCATTATTCGGCTGCAGTTTGGTAGCTGACAGCGAAACCGTAAAGAGTGAGTGCGTATTGATTCGGCTTGCGTGCGTAACCTCATCACACCCCCAATTTTTCCAGTTTCAAAAGTAATTGTTGCAAAAATGCAACAATTAACTTGCAATGCTTTGACACCGGCATTTCGCATCAGTATCTTCCGTCCCCGTAGCTGCAAAGGGATAATCTCAGCTATAGCAGGAAAACTTAACTTAACTTTTAAATCCTCGAGGAGAAACAATGAAAAAAGTAGCTCTCACATTGGCAAGCGTTTTGGCAGCCGCCGCGTTTGCACCAGAAGCATCCGCTGTTCCAGCATTTGCCCGTCAAACAGGTATGGCTTGCGATGCTTGCCACTTTAACTCCTTCCCAATTTTGTCCGCTTTCGGTAAGTCATTCAAGGCTGCCGGTTACACCATGATGGGTTCGCAAGGCAAGATCGAAGGCGAGCACGGCCTGTCCATCCCGGCTGAACTGAATATGGCTGTTTATTTGCAGCACCGTATCCAGAAAAGATCCGGAACGGACGCTGGCACAACACGCACTCAAAACTCCGGTCTGGGTCGTATCGACTTTCCTGACGAGTTCTCTCTTTTCGCGGGTGGTCGTGTTTCCGAAGGCATCGGTTCTTTGACAGAGATCGCCATTGGTAGCGGTGCGGCCGGTTTGGCAGGCACGAAGTTGGTGTTCTCGAATGAACTCGGCGCTATGCATACCTTGGTTATTCCGTTCACCGTTAACGGCTTGGGCCCTCAGTACGGTTTTGACTTGTTCGCGACGGGTTCTACCGCGAACGGTCGTCCGATCGAAAACCAGCAAACCTTTACCGGTTCTTATCTTGGCACTAATGGCGTCGCTTCGGGCGTGGCTCTCGGTGTGGTTAGCGAAGACTTTCACGTCACCGTTACCCCGTGGGCGCAGGGGTTTGCTGTAACCAACTCCGCTGGAACTGCAACTGAGTTGGGCGGTACCTACGTTCGCGCAGCGTTCACACCGACCATTGCCGGCTTCGAAACCGGTCTGGGCGTGCAGTACTACACCGGCGACGCCACAAAGGGTGTCAATGGCAAAGACGGCAATCTGAACGTGAACAAAGCAACGATCATCGACGCGCAAGCCCAAGGTGAAGTCGCCGGTATGCCGATCGGTATCTACGCTAGCTACGGTAGCGCCCCGGCAACGACTACCACTGAAATCAACGCATACAATGGCGGCGTTGAGGTTAAGAGCCACATGGGTATTCTGGCTGACGTTGGCGTGATCCCTCATGTGCTGAACCTGCAAGCGGGTTTGTCGTTCGCTAAAACCGGTGCCAATGAAAAAACGGCTGCTGGCGTTGCGATTGCGGGCTCTAACGAAACTGACAATGCCATCGTTGTCGGCGCTCGCTACAAGCTGCGTCAGAACGTGAAGATCGCTATCGCATACAGCATGATGTCCGGTACTGCGTATGATGTGGGCGGCTCTAACGGCGCTACTGCAACAACAGACGTTAAAGGCAAGACTTTGATGAACATCATCCTGTCGACAGCATTCTAATCGAATGCCCGTCAAGGGTGAGCTGGCGTAGGATGTACCTGTAAAGGGCAGGCCGTGGTTGTAAGGGGCTAACGCCCCAACAACACACGCTCGGTTGAGGCGTAGCCGATACCCGTCAAACAAAGGCTAAAGCAGTTGATGTAAAAACAAGGGAGACTTCGGTCTCCCTTGTTTTTTGTCTCTCGTTTTATGTTTCGGTTAATGCCGGATGGTTTACTTAAAGAGGGGCAACCGTTAGACTTATCGTACTTTTAAAGGAACACGCCATGAGCACAATGATAGTGGAAGTTTACGAAGCATTTAAAGATGCAGGCGCATCTGAGGAAAAAGCTTCGGCTGCGGCCAAGGCAATGGCGGATTACGATTCACGTTTCGGCAGAATGGAAGGCTCGATTGAAAGCCTGCGATGGATGGTTGGAATCGGAATAGCGTTAAATATGGCCATTCTCGGTCTGATCGTCAATACGATTCTCAGAGGTTAAATCTCCGGCTTTCGTAGGGTGAGCCCTTCGTCTGGCTCAGGACAGGCGTGCGATATCCATCAAACAAAAGCAGTTGATGTATAAACAAGGGAGACTTCGGTCTCCCTTGTTTTTGGCTATGTCGCAATTATCTGTTAACACTACCGCTGGAAGGATGGATAGGCATGGCACTCATCATCGCCAGCGGTGTGTTAAGCTTGAAAACATCCCCAAAGCATTAAACTCAGAAAGGCACAACATGATTACCATTCAACAAACAAACAACCTGCTCAATGTCGCCGTTATGGGCGAATTTACCCTAGCCGATTTCAAACAATTCGAAGAAAATGCCCTGTATAAACTTCAATCCCCCGGCGAGACCGACCTGTTGTTCGACCTGCGTGGCATGATCGACTACACCGCAGACGTGGCTTGGGAAGAGCTAAAATTCTTCAGCCGCGAACATAACCACGATTTCAACAAAATTGCTGTGGTCACCAGCGACCAGTGGCTCACTTGGCAGGCATGGCTATCGCGCCTGTTCGTGGATGCGGAGATTTGCGTGTTTGCGGATTACGATGAAGCGAAGGCTTGGGCTCAGGGTTAAAAATTGGGAGGGCATTCCGATGGTGTATTCATCCTAAATCCGGCAGTTAGCCCGCGCCAATAGCGAAACTCGTCGGTCGTGACATGCCGAACCTCCCGTCAAATTTCGGACGGGGGTGTTGTTGCGCTATTGATGGAGAAATTGAATTAGACCAGAATGTGATGCACCAGCCAGTCGCGCAAATAAGACAACACATCAAACCTGCCTTGCCGCATTGAAAATAGCCGTGCGGGATCGGCTACATGTAATTAAACATCGACAGTTCGGCGATCTGCTTGAATGATTTTTGCGCTGCCGTCAGGCTGGTGGTCTGCCGGTTCAAGTCGCTGATCGCTTTGTTGTAGTCGAGGTCTTGTAAAGTGGACAAGGTCTGCTTGTATTGCAGCCCCAGATCCTCACCTGTCGTTTGCAAAGAATCCAATTCATTCATGCGCGTGCCCAGCGAGGCTCTTGCTGTCAATACGTTGTCGAGTCCACGATCCAGTCCGCTCATCGCCTTGCTGAGGCTGCTCGACAATTGCGCGTTCGTGGCGGCACTCCCCGCCGGATTGGTCGTGTTCAAAGCCGTGATCAGGTCCGACATGGTTTTGAATAGTCCCTCATTGCTGCTGGGAGCGACTGTGAACGTGTCACCCGGCTCGGGCGCGCCTATGATGGAAAGTTGCATGCCGGGGAGGGTGAAGGCTTCGCCGCTGACGTACTCATAAGGCGCTTCTGGCGCTACGGGTAGCGGCGGAAGCACCTCGCCTTTTTGGGTGGTCTCGGTTACCGTATAAGTGGTCGGGCTGGTAAAGGTCAGCTGATAACTGCTACCCGTGAGCATGGTGGCATTGGTGACCGATCCCTGGCCGATGGAGGCTGCGCCGGTATTGCTTGCGGAAGCCTCTGTCACGAAGATTCCATTGCCATTTTTCACGCGCATAAAAATATCGGCACCGGAATCGCTTGCCGCCATTTGTCTGGAGTTGCTCACCTGTATCATGCGTTGGCCGTCGTCAGCCATGTATTGCACGCCCAGCGAGGTGTTGACGAAAGGGAGGGTTTTCCCCTGAAAACCGGAGAATAAATAATTGCCCGTGCCATCGGTGCTGTTCGCCAAGGCGATCAATTCGTCCAAACGGCCTTGCAGCTCCCCGGCGACGGATTGCCTGTCGGCTGGAGAGAGCGCCCCGTTCCCCGCTTGCACGGTCATTGTTTTTGTGTCGGTGAGTAAGGTGCTGACACTTTGCAAGACGGCTTCGGCCATGCCGGTGGAACTCTTTACGGCATTGCGGTTGGTTGTAAATTGGGCGTTTGTGCCTTCCGCTTGCGAGACTTGCAAGGCATTGGCCGAGGCGGCGGGATCGTCCGCCGGCGTCAGCATGCGCCGGCCGGATGCGACCTGCTGGTTGGTATGCAACAGCGCCGACTGTTGCTGATTGAGCATCGCTACGTTGGTGTCGAAAATGCTACCTGAGCTAACACGCATGGCGCACCTACCTTCCTAACTCTAATACGGTATCGAACAATGTGTTGGATATCTGCATGGCTTTTCCCGCTGCCTGATAAGCGCGTTGATAACGCATCAGATTCGCCGCCTCTTCATCCAGATTGACCCCGGAGACGGCTTGCTGCGTTGCCACCGATTGCTCCGCCATGCTGGTCTGGGCTGTGCTGGTCACTTGCAGTTCACGGGTCTTGTTGCCGACATCGCTCACCCATTGCGCATAAGCGCCCTGAAACGTCGTCGTCGGCGCGCCGCCGCTTGATGCTCCCAGAGTGTTCTGGGTTTGCATATTGGCCATCAAAAGTATATTGCGACCATCCGCCGTGGCATTGATATTCGGTCCAACCGTAAAGGTATCTCCGGCAGCGGGCATCCCGGAAATCTGTGAAGTCCAGCCGTTGAAGCTGATGTCTTTGCCATCCGTATAAGAAACGCCAGTGGCAATGGGCGTTCCCGCCCTTGCGTCAACAACATCAAAAGTGGTTGCACTGGTGAAAGTGATGGCGACCGGATTTTGCAGGCGTTGGTCGGTCGCCGGATGCGATGGGTCGGGCATGATTGTTGTCGCATCTACAGTGCCGGCGGTGATTTTCCCCGTGCCCTGATTGCTCAGGAGGGCATTGGTGCGCATCGGCATGCCCGCAGCAATTTTGCTCGGATCAATGATGCTGACCGCAATGTCGCGTGCGCCGTTAGCGGTGGGGCGTAGCAGATAGGTGTCCCCGGGCAAAGCGCCGGGACTCGAGGTCAGCGTCAAGCCATCCACGGGGGTCGCGGGCAACCCATTGGCAAAAACGGTCTGGGTATTGTCGGATAGGCGCGTCAAGGTGTAGCTTGTACCGCCATCGAATTTGAGCGTGTAGTCACTCCCTGTCAGGGCGGCAAAGTCTTCTGGATTGCTGACATTGGCCGTAACCACCCCGGTCCCTTTGTTGGTGGTGTTGGAAGACACTGTCGGGGTTGGTGGTGTAAAGAAGTTTTTACCTAGTGCCCCGTTCAAATCTTGTCCCAGTTGATGCTGGTGATTCAACGTGCCGGCGATGCCCATCGCAACACGCCCTAACGCATTCTGCGCAGTAGCCAGCGTGGTATCGCGGAAGGTCAGAAATCCGCCCAGGTTGCCGCCCTGCAAGCTGCTTTGTTGCAGCGTGGTGTGCGTACCGTCCATGTTGTTGTAAACGATGTCCTGTTTCGAGGGGTCGGAAGGAGACTGCGCAAGCCCCAGCGAGAAAGCCGTTGCGCCGACAACCAGCGATTGCCCATTGCCGATGAACACGTTGTAGGAGCCGTCGCTTTGTCTTACCACGGATGCTTTGACTTCCGTGTTCAACTGCGAGACGAGCTTGTCGCGCTGATCGAGCAAATCGTTGGGCGGCTGGCCGCTGGCGGCGGTTTGCATCACGATGTTTTGATTCAGGGCCGCGATCTGTTGCGAGTAGCTGTTCACCTGAGTAATGCTATTGGCGATTTGGCTGCTGACGGAGTTGTTGACATCGGTGAAACGCTGGCTCAACGATTGAAAACGCGTCGCCATGGCATTGGCGCTATTCAGCATGGCTTGCCGGGCGGGCTGCGACTCGGGAGACGCCGATACATTGTTCACGGAGGTGAAGAAATCCTGTATCGCCGGAGAGATGCCCGCATTGGCATCGGCGATGACGTTGTCGATCTGCTGGATCTGCGCGTGATGGGTATTCAGCATCGCGGCCTGGCTTTGCTCGGACAGCACCTGCCCGTTAAGGAACTCGCTATAGGCCCGCTTGACGGTAGCCACATGGACGCCCTGACCCAGATAGCCCGCGCCGGTAAATTGCGCTTGGCGTGTGCCCGTCACGACTTCCTGCTTGGAATATCCCGGCGTGTTCGCGTTGGCGATATTGTGCCCGGTGGTCTGAAGACCCACCTGTGCGGCGCCCAGGGCGCTTACACTGATTCCCATCACTCCGCTAACTGCCATGATCCTTCTCCTGCTGTCCCGTTCGGGCGCTTCTCGCGCTAGCTATCGGCAGTATTGGCCGATACTTTAATCAACTCGTTAACCGCTAAGCTAAGGTGTTGACACTATTGATCACTTTATTCAATTTGTCCGCATAGTGCGGGTCTGTCGCATAACCTGCCTGCTGCAGCGCAGTCGCAAATCCTTGTGCGTTGCCGCCCTGTTTCAACACCTCGGCGTAGCGGGGATTGCCGCTCAACGTAGCTGCATAATCTTTAAACGCGTCGGCATAAGAGGCGTAAGCACGGAATTTCTCCACTTGTTTGTTCGCCACGCCGTTGTGATATTCGGTCGTCATCACCTCGGCCACTTTTCCATTCCAGTTTGCACCGGCTTTGATACCGAACAGATTGTGGCTATTCGTGCCGTCCGGCATTTTGATCTCGCGCCGTCCCCAGCCGCTTTCCAGTGCAGCCTGTCCCACCATCAGATGGGCGGGAATACCCGTCGCACTGCCGGCTTTCTCGGCATGCGGCATGAGCTTTTTGACAAAATCCTGCTGAAAGTTTTCGTTGTAAGCGGAAGGAATGGCGTTCTTCAATGCGGGAGACGGGGCGGTCGCATCCGCTTTGGGATCAACGCCTGCCATAGATGAATGGCGGAGCTGGCGCACCATGATGGCGGCCAGTCCCACGCCCTCTCCGGCCGACATGCTTTGCGCCAATTGCTGGTCCAGCATCCCGGTAAACATTTTGGTTTGTTCATTGTCGAACATGCCTTCTTGCGGAGTCGCTTCACGCATGCTTTTCAACATCATGTTCAGAAATACCTGCTCAAACTGCTGCGCCGCTCCTTTGAGCGCCTGATCCGGCGCTTGCTTTGCCTGCAGACGCAATTTATCCAGGCTTTGCGAGCCCAGGGCTAAATTACCGGCGTCGTTGGCGGAGATACTCATGGCTGAAATTCCCGATTAAATGATTTCAAGTTCGGCACGCAATGCTCCCGCCGATTTCATGGCCTGCAAAATGGCCAGCATATCCTGGGGTGTCGCGCCGATGGAATTCAGTGCGCTGACCACATCACCCAAGGCTACGCCGCGTTTCAAATGCAACAGACTGCCCTTGCCGGTTTTGTTCTCGAGATTCGCCTTGGTGGCATCATTAGCTTGGGTGGCTCCGATCTCGGCATTGATGACCACGGTTAAGTTTCCATGCGCCACCGCACAGTCATCCAGCATCACCGACTGATTCATTACCACCGAACCGGTGCGCGCATTGATGATAACCCGTGCGACCGGTTGTGCCGCATTGACTTGCAGATTTTCGATGCGCGATATGAATGCCACGCGCGCGCGTCCCACCGGGGCTTTGATCTGTATCGTACGCCCATCCAGCGCAACCGCAATCTCGTCATCCGGCGAAATTTCCCGATTGACCGCATCAGCCAAACGCGAAGCCGTGGTGAAGTCGCCCATATTCAGTTCGAGATAGACGAACTCACCCTGACCTACTGTAGTCGGCACCAGACGCTCCACCGTGGCGCCGCCGGGGATACGCCCGACGATCAGATGGTTAACGGCAGTTTTTGATTCGCCTGCAGAGGCAACCAGCAAACTCCCTTGCCCCATGGCATACACCTGCCCATCGGCTCCTTTAAGCGGGGTCATTAACAGGGTGCCGCCGCGCAAACTTTTGGCGCTGCCGAACGAAGAAACCGTGATGTCTATCGTCTGGCCGGGACGCGCGAAGGCGGGCAGCGAGGCGGTGACCGTTACCGCAGCCACGTTCTTTATTTGCAGATTGGTGCCAGGCGGCAGGGTGACGCCCATCTGCGACATCATGGTGAGCGTGCTGTTTATCGTGAAAGGAGTTTGATCTCCTGTGCCATCCAAACCGACCACCAAGCCATAGCCGAGCAGTTGGTTCTCGCGCACGCCCAGAATGCTTGCCAGATCTTTGATGCGCTCGGCCGACGCATCCAGCGACAGCAATAGCATCAACCCGGTCAATACCCACTTCGATAGCGTTTTCATGATGCCACCTTTCTAGAAATACAGTTGTTTCGGCATGAAGAAGCGACTGAGGCGACTGACAAAGGTCTGTACTGCGGGGGATGCATTGATGTTGTCCGCATTTCTGTATTCGATTTGTACATCCGCGATTGCGCTAGACAGCACCGTGTTGTTTGGCAAAATCGCATTCGGATTGATAACGCCAGAAATCCGCACATATTCAAAATTCAAATCCGCGTTGGCGTATTTTACCAATTTATCGCCGCATACCAACAATTTACCGTTATCCAGCACTACCGCCACGGTCGCGATGATCGAGCCGGAGAAAGCGCTATTCTCGCCCGCTTCGCCGGATTTAACATCTTTGCTATTGCTGGGCAAAGCCGCGTTCATAGTGCCGGGCTTGGCCGCATTCGCGCTGGATTTTTGTGTGGGCGTAGTCGGCTCGCCGATAATGATAGTTAACTCGTCGCCCACATTGCGGGCATGGCGATCTTCAAACAAGGGGCGAATTGCGTCTGCCTTAAAAATTGTCCCGTTATCAAAAGAGGCCGTCTTCTGCGCGAGAGGGCATGCCGCCAGCGGTGTCTTGGTCTTGATCGGTGTGCAGCCGACCATGATCAGCAGTATCGCCAATAGACTCCAGCTTGTTAATTTACGCATGGCATTTCTCCTCAACTGAAATTCTGATTAAATCTGGGACAGTTTCTGCAACATCTGATCCGACGTCGTGATCGCTTTGGAATTGATCTCATAAGCACGCTGGGTCTGAATCATATTCACCAATTCTTCCACCACGTTCACGTTGGATGTTTCCACAAAGCCTTGCCCCAGCGTTCCTGTACCGTTGCTTCCCGGCGCAGCCGTGCTCGGCGCTCCGGAAGAGGATGTTTCCAGATACAGGTTCTGTCCATTGCTTTGCAGGCCGGTGGGGTTGATAAAAGACGCCAGCTGCATCTGACCGATCTGCACGGGGGCGACGCTTCCTGCTTGGGTAATGGATACCGCACCGTCTTGGGCTATCGTCACGCTGCTCGCGTTGGCGGGGATCGTCATGGCGGGTTGCACCACGTAGCCGCTGGAGGTGACCAATTGGCCTTGGGCATCGGTTTGGAAAGAACCGTCGCGAGTATATCCCGTGCTGCCATCGGGCATCAGCACGGGGAAAAAGCCGCTGCCTTGGATTGCTATATCCAGCTTATTTCCCGTTTGTGCCAGGTTGCCCTGGGTATGTATGCGCTCCGCTGCAACCGGACGCACGCCCGTGCCGATCTGCAACCCGGAGGGAATCTGGGTCTGTTGTGACGATTGCGCGCCGGGCTGGCGAATGTTTTGATACAACAGATCCTCGAACACCGCGCGCGAGCGCTTGAAGCCGTTGGTGCTCACGTTTGCCAGATTATTGGCTACCACATCCATCTGCGTTTGCTGGGCATCAAGCCCGGTTTTGGAAATCCACAGGGAACGAATCATCTCGGTACTCCTTCATTTTGTCTGCCCTGTATGAAAATCTACAGAGCATAAAACAATTGCACTTGAGCCTATGCTACTCAAAACGGGAGAAAACAAACGGATGATGAGAGGCAGAAAAAGGGGCTTATTCGCGCCCAGAGGGAAGGGGAGATGCGTCGGCAAGCAAAACAACTAGAAAAGCTGTGTCCACGAAAGGCACGAAAAACACAAAAGAATGCAAAGGCTCCGAGCGAATGCGGTTTACGGTTTTATTTCGTGCTTTTCGTGTATTTCGTGGACAGATTGTTGTTTAAGGGTTTATTCAAATCATCAAGCATTGATGTTGAGCAACGAACTGGCTGACTTGGCATTGTTGTCTGCGGTTTGCAGCATTTTCATCTGGGTGTCGAATTGGCGCGCCAGTGTGATCATGCTCACCATCGCTTCCACTGCATTGACGTTGCTGCTTTCCAGATTGCCCACGATCACGGTGACCTTGCCATCCGCATCCGCCGCATTGCCGTCGCGAGTGCGAAACATCCCGTCATCACCCCGTACCATCTGGTCTTCAGGCGGGTTGGTCAATTTGATGCGCCCCACCGTGGCGACGCCCGCAGGTTTTATTCCGGTAGGTACTGTCGAGATGGTGCCGTCTTTGGCGATAGTCACTTCTGTATTCGGTGGCAAAGTGATCGGGCCGTTGTCACCCAACACATTCAGGCCGCTGCGCGTTTGCAGGATGCCGTTGGTGGTGATTTGAAAACTGCCGTTGCGCGTATAAGCTTCTTTGCCATCGGCACCCTGCACCGCGATCCAGCCTTTGCCATCGATGGCAACATCCAGATCGCGGCCGGTAGGTTCCACCGAACCCGGCGTGAAATCCGTACCGGCTGTCGAGTCGACCACGAATACGCGTGTCGGCAGGCCCTCCCCGACCAACGGAACCGCGCGGAAGGTATTGATCGCCGCCCGAAACCCAGGGGTGTTGTTGTTGGCCAGATTCTCAGACACGGCAGCTTGTTGCTGCAGTATGTGTGAAGCACCCGTCATCGCGGTGTAGATCAGCCTGTCCATAACAACCCCCTGTAGGTCGGGCTAAAGTCCGACCTACGTCCATTCAATAGTGATTAAAAATTAACGCAGATTCGTAATGGTTTGCAGTACAGCATCCTGTGTCTTGATCGACTGGGCATTCGCCTGATACACGCGCTGTGCCACGATCATGCTCACCAATTCACCCGTCAAGTCCACGTTGGCGTCTTCTACCGCACCGGACTGCAACACGCCCAAGCTGGCCGTGCCGGGCGTGCCCGGCAAAGGCGTACCCGCAGTAGACGTAGGTGCCCAACGATTATTTCCCAAAGGTTGCAAGCCTTGCGGATTGGAAAAGTTAGCAATGGTGACTTGGCCTAATTTCTGCGATTGGCCGTTGGTGTAGCGTCCTAGGATAGTACCGTCCGGGCTGATGTTAAATCCACTCGGCATACCCGTGGTGTAGCCATCCTGCACCATCGAACTCACTCCGAACGCCGAGCCGTATTGCGTGCTGGCGGAGAAGTCGAACGTCAGCGTCATCGGATTCGCCGCCGCCGCGATGCCGCCGCCGGCAGGCGAGGCAAGAGGCGGCATGTAAGCCGTTGCCATGGTCAGCAAGCTTCCCGGAGGCAATTTACCTGTCGTGTCGAATGGTAGGCCTGCACCCAATGGAACTGCACTTGGCGGTATGGTCGGGACAGCCTGAGGGGGCTGCAATTCATTGTCGACCGTCAGAAAAACGTTCCATGGATTGACGCCGACGGTCGGGTTGGATTTCTGGAAATACAGCGTGGCGACGTGCGGATTGCCCAAGCTGTCATAGATGGTGGTGGAGGTCGAGTTATTGTACGTCGTCGGATCGGTCTGATTGAATCTGAACGATCCGGCAGGGCCGGGAGGAACCGTGGCCTTCGGGCCGGTATCCGCAGCCTCGGCTGTGACTTTTCCGCGCGCATCCACATTAAGGCCCGCCACCACATTGGGATGGTCGGAGGTGCCAGTCGCCCGCGCGGGGATCTGTGCCGTAGGGATTTGCAGCGCCCCGGGCACACCGGTATGGTCCACCCCGAATAATCTCATGCCCTCGCTGGTTACGATAAAGCCATTGCTGTCCGTCTGAAACTGACCGTTGCGCGTGTAGTATTGCGGAGCGGTGCTGGTCGTCGTTCCCAGCTGGAAGAAGCCTTGTCCGCTGATCGCGGTGTCCAGCGAATTGTTGCTCGAGGTGATATTGCCTTGCGAGAACTGCTGCGCGATCGTGGCCAATTTGGTACCGATGCCCGAGGATGTTCCGGCAGCGCCGCCGACGGAACTGGCATAGACATCGGCAAACTGGGCTTGTGATCCTTTGAAACCCACGGTATTCGCATTGGCGACGTTATTGCCGATGACGTCCAGATTCTTGGCCGCTGCATTGAGTCCGCTTAGTCCTTGTTGAAAGCCCATGATATTCTCCTTTGGTTAACGTGAACTCCACACCCGCTCGGGGCTGTGGATTGTCCGATTTACAAAACTTGTTTAACGTCCGATAGATTAAATGCGCCCAGTTTACCCACGTCCAATTTGGTCGTGCCGGCTCCCGGTGCAACGCCTGCCACCATGCCAAAAGACAGAGTGGTCGCGGGAGCCGCTTTACCTGCTGCAACAAATTCGGCAGATATCTTATAGGGGCCGTCAGGCGAGGCATCGCCTGCATCGTTGAGTCCGTCCCAGGCCAAAGGCACCACACCGGGTTTCTGAGCGCCGAGTTGCAGAGTCTTGACCACGTTGTTCGCGCCATCTTTGATGAGCACCTGCACTGAATCCGCTCCCTGTGTGAGATCCAGGCCGGCGACAGCTTTTCCATCGTTCAGCTCCATGCTCGAGCCGGGAACCAATGCGCCGCGACCGATCATGCTGGCGGCCGACATGGCCTGTCCTGCCGACATGCTGTCGCTCAAGGCTTTCAAGGTCGAGTTGACTTTATCGATCCCGCTCACGGTGCTGAGTTGTGCCATCTGTGAAGTGACTTGCGCGTTATCCATCGGATTCAGCGGATCCTGATTTTTCATTTGCGTCACCAGCAGCTTCAGGAACCGATCCTGCGAATTTGCGCCCGAACCTGCGGCCTCACTGACTGAAGCTGCCGTCGCCGCCGCTGTCTTGTTCGCGTTTGGAGCGGGATTGACGTTCGGTGTTGCCGCTGTTTTATTCGGCCCCGGAGCAGAAGCTTGCGTTGCCGCTAGCGGATTAGGACCTTGAACGGAATTGACCATGACTATTCTCCTTATTGACCGATGGTGAGCGTTTTGAGCAACAGCGCCTTGGACGTGTTCATCACATCTACGTTGTTTTGATAAGAACGAGAGGCCGAAATCATGTTCACCATCTCGTCTACCGGATTCACATTGGGTAGGGTGACATAACCTTTGTCGTCGGCCATCGGATGTTTGGGGTCGTACACCATTTTCATGGGCGCACTATCTTCCACCACCGCCGACACTTTGACGCCTTCTCCCGGCTGTCCGGCAAAGGAAGCGGTGCTGAAAACGACCTGCTTTGCATGATATGGACGCCCGTCAGGTCCCGTGGTGCTTTCCGCGTTGGCCAGATTGCTGGCCACCACATTGAGCCGCTGCGATTGCGCGGTCATCGCCGAACCTGAGATGTTGAATATGTTAAATAATGACATGATGGATATCCTTCTAAATCTAGCCTTGTAAGGCCGCTAACACATCTTTGGCCTGATCGCTCACGAATTTCACACTGGCCTCATAGCGCAACGCATTGTCAGCGAACTGCGCGCGTTCCACGTCCATGTCTACTGTGTTGCCGTCGGCGCTGGGTTGCAGTGCGTTGCGATATTGGACTGGCGCGCCCAACACGGTTTCGCCGCTGCTGCCGCCAAAATGACTATTCGAAGTGCCCGCCATTTGTAATTTCGTTCCATTGCCCGACATCGCGCCTTGCAAGGCGCTGGCGAAATCAATATCCTTTGCCTTGTAGTTGGGTGTGTCCGCATTGGCAATGTTCGACGCGATCAATTCCTGCCTGGCCGCACGCAAATTCAGCGCCGCCTGATTAAATTGGAACATGTTATCGATTCTGCTGCTCATTTCGACGCCCTCCCTAACTCTGATTGCTTCCATGTAGTGCATAATAAATACAGTTTGTATTTGCGCATCATTCGATTAGAGGTAGAAAAGCGCGTTATTTCCCTTTTTAGACAGGCACGCTACAGAGCGACAATACCACCATGAAAAAACAACTCGCAGCATCACTCGGTCTTTTGCTCTTCTATGCGCCAAGCGCATGGCCGGAGGGCAAGCAGAGTCACGCCGAGATACGCAAGACGGTCATGGAGTTTGTCCAGCTAAAGACGCAGTCCATGCCGGGCAAAGTTGCCATCAAAGTAGAAGATCTCGACCCCCGCAGCGTGTTCCCCGCATGTTCTCCGCTCGAAGCATTCTTGCCGACCGGCGCACAGATGTTCGGCAAGACCAGCATCGGCGTGCGCTGCAATGAAAAAAACGGCTGGTCTGTGTTTATCCCCGCCACCATCACCATTACCGTCAACATGCTCGTTTCGAGCAAGCCGTTGCAGCAAGGGCAAACTCTTGGTGCGGGCGATTTCAATATTCAATCGGGCGAACTCAACCAGATGGGGATCATCACCGATGAATCCCAGGCGCTCGGCAAAATAATTAAATTCAGCATCGGGGCAGGGCAGCCGTTAAAGCAAGATATGCTTCGTCTACCTTACGCGGTAACTCAGGGGCAAACAGTGCAACTCGTCTATGAAGGGCGCGGCATCAAGCTGCGTAGCGAGGGGCAAGCCATGAACAACGCCGCCGAAGGCCAGGCTGTGCAGGTAAAAGTGCCTTCCGGGCAGGTCATTGGCGGTGTCGCAAGGGGGGCAGGAGCGGTGGAAGTGCGTCGCTAGAAAGTATTTACTCTGAGATAACAATACGTTATTGTATAAACTGTTTTTCTGAGAAATATTTTCTGTTGCGCCCTAAAGTTTCTAAATTAGTTGCCGATGAAGAGCATGACCGAGACAGTTATAAAGGTGATTTAAATGAAAATCGAAAAAAGTAATAATTCCTTGCCACCCTCATCGTTGAGTGAGTCGACTGCGCGTGCGGCTACGCCTAAACCGGCAGATAGCCAGGCTTCACCGAACGGCGTAAGCGTGACGTTGGGTTCCGCGACGAACCAAATACGCAGCATGGAAGTGAATATCGCCAACGCCCCCATGGTCGATGCGAAAAAGGTGGCGGAAATTAAACAAGCCATCAGCGAAGGGCGTTTCAAAATCAACTCGGAAGCGATTGCCGACGGCCTGATCAATAACGTAGAAGATATGATTGGCGCGAGTGACACGATGGATACGAGAGATATGATTAGCGCGAGCCGGAGTTGATAAACAGCATTCCCGCTTCCCCTGCGGCGGATTTTCCTTCCCGACTGAATGAAGAGCGCGCGGCTCTGCGCGCATTTGTCGTCTTGCTCGAAAAAGAACAGCAAATATTACTCAACCAAAGTGTAGAACAGCTTCAGGCTCTGGCAGAAGCTAAGACACTGTCAGCCCTCAAGCTGACCGAGATGGGCAACGCCCGGCGGCACTATATAAATTCGACCTCACCCAAACTGGATACCGCTGCCTGGATATTGAAACATGCGCCTTCCTGCCGTGTCATTTGGGATGATATTCGTGAATTGGCAGCGCAAGCACACCAGCTCAATCAAACCAATGGTGAAGTCATTCAGCTCAAATTGCGCAGCAATCAACAGGCGTTGACGGCTTTGTTGGGTGCTGCAAAAAGCGCGTCCGGACTTTACGGGCGGGACGGGCAGCCCAGTTTACCCACCACGGGGCGCACCCTCGGTAGCGGCTAACCGGCCGGTATTTCGATCTGGGGTAGGGTGAGCGGTCATATCATTGTTCGGCATTAACCCGGGCTACCGGGGCTAGGGTTTTGTTTCAAGAGGCGGTGCAATACCATTCGTGGCCGACTCGATATTGGCTTGCTGCGGGGATGTGCCGCGCTCAAGTTCTGGAGTCAGCACGGTGATGGTCACGCGCCGATTGCGCGTGCGCCCTTCGGGAGTGTCGTTGCTTAGCACCGGGTGATTGTCAGCCGAGCCGACCGCAGTAAGGCGTTTGGCTGCGACGCCCTGGTCGATGAACAAACGCACCACACTGCTTGCGCGCGCCGAAGACAGTTCCCAATTCGAAGGATACATAGAAGTGCGGATGGGAAGATTGTCCGTGTGACCTTCCACTTCGATGGATTGCTCCCCGTCAACCATGACTTTGGCCACATCCGTCAATGTTGTCTGCGCTGTGCCTGACAACGCGGCTCCGCCGGGGGCGAACAGGGCGCTGGCATTGATGTCCAGCACGACCCCGCGATTGGTGCGCGAAACATTTACTTGTCCATTCTTCACAAATTTTTCCATCACTTGATTGAGCGTGTGGACGAGCGTTTGCATGCGTTCGTTTTGTCTGCGCTGTTGCTCGGCTAATCTGGAATCACGACGATCGACGATGGATTTGAAATAGATTTCTTCCTCGGTTAAACGAATCGTCCCGGATTCGCTTGGCTTGGCTGCAGCGGCGCCGAACGCACTGCCCAATGACAAACCCAATACTTTGTACTTACCTTCGTTCACGGAAGAGATAGCGTACATCACCACAAAAAAGGCGAACAGCAGCGTGATGAAATCCGCGTAGGAAATTAACCAGCGTTCATGATTGTCGCGATCGACTCTTTTTCTGCGGAGTGCCACGGCTAAATTAAATTCGCGAAGCGATTCCGGGATTTTCTATTGCACTTCTCGTTTGCCTCCTCGCCCGCTTGCGGGAGAGGATTGAGGAGAGGGCAATCCCGGGAGAGGATTGAGGAGAGGGAAGCGGACATAACAAATGTATTTGTCGTCATGCCCGTTAAGAGATGTAACCCTTTAGCTTGTTTTCGATGAAGCGCGGGTTCTCCGCGTTGGCGATCATCACCAGGCCATCAATCATCATTTCACGCATGACCATCTGTTGCATGATGATCATTTTCAATTTGCCCGCGATAGGCAAAAATACCAGGTTGGCAAATCCCACCCCGTATATCGTGGCAATGAAGGCGACGGCGATACCCGCGCCTAGTTTTGCCGGGTCTCCCAGGCTTTGCATGACGTGGATCAAGCCGAGCACCGCCCCCAGAATGCCGATGGTCGGGGAGTATCCTGCCGCAGACTCCCACACCCGCGCACCCTGCCAGCGCGACTCCTCATAGATGTGCACATCGACTTCCAGTACTTCGCGTATTTTTTCGGCACTGTTTCCATCCACCAGCAGTTGCAAACCTTTGGCGACAAACGGGTCATTTATGGTTTTGATCTGGCCTTCCAGCATCAGCAAGCCTTCTTTACGCGCCAAGCTCCCCCAGGCCGTCAGCTGATAGGCGAGATTCTGCAAATCAATTTTCGGCGTGACGAATGCCCAGCCTCCCATCTTGAGTCCGGCAAGGAATATTTTCCAAGGATGTTGCAACATGACTGCACCGAGCGTGCCGCCGAATACGATAAAGAAAGCCGCAGCTTGCAGCAAAACAGAGACTGAACCGCCTTCCAGCAATTGTCCGCCAAGGATGCCGGAAAGCGCGATCAACAGGCCGAAAAGACTGAGCTTATCCATCAATGGGCTTTCAACGAGCCGCGCAGCCGCGCTACCGCTTGGCTGTGCAATTGACATACGCGAGACTCGCTCACCCCCATGACCTCTCCGATCTCACGCAAATTTAAATCCTGCTCATAATGCAATGCCATCATCAGGCGCTCCCGCTCGGGTAATCCGTCGATCGCCTTGATCAGGGCCGTGCGGAAACGCTCATCCTGCAATAACCCCAAGGGGTTCTCGTCGCTATCGAAGTCGTGGCGGTCGAAGAAATCCTCGTCGCCGTCTCCATGAAAATCTTCGTAATAGACCAGCTGCGCACCGCGCGCTTCCAGCAACATTTGTTGATATTCCGGCAGCGACACGCCCAACTCTTTCGCAATCTCGGATTCGGCGGGTGCCCGCCCGAACAGCTGTTGCAGACGATGAATCGCCGTCTCGATGCGGCGCATGTCGCGGCGCAGGCTTCTGGGCAGCCAATCCGCGCCGCGCAATTCATCCAGCATCGCACCGCGTATGCGTTGTCCGGCATAGGTCTCGAACTGCGCCCCGCGCAATTCATCGTAGCGGCTTGCCGCATCCAGCAAGCCCATCATGCCGGCCTGGATGATGTCATCCACCTCCACGCTGCTCGGCAACTTCACCATCATATGGTGCGCGATGCGCTTCACCAAAGGCGCATATTCCTTCAGGCATTGTTCCTTGTCGCTGAGTCCGTTTGCCGTATACATAGCGGTAATAGCACTTCTCATGTAATAGCAGACACCACATTCATTGGGCGCGCCTGCCGAATTAATCGTTGCATGACCCGGGTCAGGCTGCTCACCTCTGCGTCGGCAACTCTTTTTGTACGCATCAAATTGCTCGCCACTTCACCGAACGCGATGGCAGCTTGCGCGTTCGGGAAGGCCTCGACAACCGGACGGCATAATTGTGTCGCACGCTTGAGCTTTTCATCAACCGGAATATATCCCATATATTCCAGCCGTACTTGTAAATTGCGCAGTGCCAATTGTGCCATATTGTCGAAAATCGCACGGGCTTCGCGCTCGTTGCCGACTTTGTTGACCACGATATCGAATGTCTGGCGACCGTTATGCAGCGCCATTTGTTTGAGCATGGCGTAGCTTTCGGTGATCCCGCTTGCGCTACCGTTCAGCACCAGCATCAGGGGTTCATCGCCGGAGAGGTTGGCGCATACGGAATGACCCTCGCGCGCTGCGGCATCGACCAGCACTACGTCCATGCCTCTGGCGGCCTGAGTCAATGAGTCCAGCAACTTGTCGCGTTCGGCTTCGTTTAATTTGGGTAGCGCCTGCATGGCGCGCGCAACGGGCAACACCAGTATGCCGTCGCTGTTACGCAACATAACTTCGCGCAGTGTTTTGTCACCGCGTATCACGTTCAGCAGATCGTAACGCGGTTTCAGTGCCAGCGTATTGGCCACATTGTTGGTGGACAGATGCTCGTCCAGAATGAGTACGTCTTTACCGGACCACGACCATGCGGCGGCCAGATTCACCACCACACTGGTTGCGCCCAGGCCGTTGCGGGCGCCTACAACAGCGACTACCCGCGCGGCGGAACGCGCCAGCAAACGGCGCAATCCTTCTGCTTGATCTGAATCAAACAGTTGATTTCCTCGTTCGCTTCCTCCCCCGCGAGCGGGGGAGGATTGAGGAGAGGGTGAGGCAAACGAGGACAGGCCTCTCAGATTGTCATGACGCATATTCGGCTCTCATCATAGGTGCCGCACCCGCTCCTGCCATAAACGCGGGGAATTCCAGCTCTTGTACCGCGAACGGCGCAGGCTTGGCGCTCACTTTGAAGGTGCGATGCAACAGATATTCCAGATTCACTTCATGCAGATCTTCGGGGACGCGCTGTCCGCTGGTGATGTAGTGCATGGTCAGCTTATGGCGTATCACCACATCCAACACGGTTCCCAGCGTTACTGCCTCGTCCAGTTTGGTCGGGATGCAGCCGGTCAAACCCGAGCCGCGATACATATTCACCACGTCGTCCAGCGTGCCGCCGGCGCTGGTTGCATTCAACAGCAACAGGCGTTTCACGCCGGCGGCATCGAACATCTCCGCTTGCGCCGCCACGCGGCTATCGCGCTGGCTTACGCCCATCGTGTCGATCAGCACCAGATGTTTGTGCTTCAAGCCGGACAAGGTCAGCTTCAGGTCTTGGGTATCGCGCACGGCATGTACCGTCACGCCGAGGATTTTGCCGTATATCTTGAGTTGTTCGTGTGCGCCGATACGATAGCTGTCGGTGGTGATGAGTGCCACTTTGTCCGCGCCGTAACGCACCACGGCACGTGCTGCCAGCTTGGCTGTAGTCGTAGTCTTGCCCACTCCAGTCGGGCCGACCAGCGCATAGACGCCGCCGCGTGCGACGATATCTTCCTGCGGCGAAGCGACGTGGGTGTTGTGTTTTAAAATGTTGTGTACCCAGGAGATGTCGCCATTGGCGGGCATCTTGTCGAGCAACTGCTTGGATAAAACCGGGCTGAAGCCGACATTGATCATGTCGCGCATCATAGTGCTGCGCTTGGGGTCGCGCTGCTGCATATCACCCCACGCCATGCACGCCATTTGTTCCTTCAGCATGTTGTGCATCGTTTTGATCTCGCTCAGCATACCTGTCTGTTCAGCCGATGGCACTGCCGGCGCATCTTCTTTTTGGGTGGCCGCGACTTCGCGTTTGGTATTGGCATCCAGCACTTTCGCCCCCAGAGCATTAGCTTGGTTCAGCGCTTGTTTATTCAGTGTTGCTGCGGGCGCGGGGGCTGCTGCCGGGGCAGTCACTTTGGTCTCATTCATGCGTGTCTCGCTCAAGCGCGACAATTCCGAACTGCCCATCGCCACGATCTCGACACCGTCCGCCACTTTGCGGTTGGACAGAATGACTGCGTCGTCCCCCAGTTCGATACGCACCAACTTAAATGCTTCGCGCGAATTCACCGCGATAAATTTTCTAGCGTTCATGCTCTACCCCCTACCAAAGATGTGACTCTTACCGTTTTGAATCCGGGAACTTCTTCATGCGAAATTACTTTGAGCTGCGGCAGCGAGCGCTTCAGGAAGCGCGCCAACAGATCGCGTATTTGTCCCGGCACCAGCAACACAGTGGGCAAACCCATCTGTTCTTGTGTCTGTGCCGCGTTGCGCGCTTCGCGCAGCAGCGTGGTGGCCAAGCCCGGCTCGATAGCCGAACCGCCTCCCGCCTGCAGTGCCTGCGACAACACGTGCTCCAATTCCTTGTCCATGCCGATGACCTGCAATTCCTGCGCCGATGGATAGAACTGCTGCACGATGGCGGGGCCGAGAGCGACGCGTACCAGGCCGGTCAACACCACTGCATCCTGAGTGCGGGGAGCGTGCTCCACCATAGTCTCCAGGATGGTGCGCATATCGCGGATATGCATGCCTTCATCCAGCAAGTTCTGCATGACTTTTTGCACGGTCGACAGAGGCAGCAACTTCGGTACGAGGTCTTCGGTGAGCTTCGGCGCGATCTTGGCGATATGATCGAGCAACTGTTGCAGCTCCTGACGACCCAGCAATTCGGCCGCATGGGTATGGATGAGATGGCTCATATGGGTAGCCACCACGGTTCCGGCATCGACCACGGTATAGCCCATCGCTTGTGCGTTCTCGCGCATGTCTGCATCAATCCAAGTTGCGGGCAAGCCGAATGCGGGATCGGTTGTTTGCATGCCCGGCAACACGCCGCTCGCGCTGCCCGGATTGATCGCCAGAAACATATTGGTATAAGCCTCGCCGACGCCGATCTCTGCACCTTTCAGCGTGATGCGATAAGCATTGGGGCGCAGATCGAGGTTGTCGCGGATATGCACAGGCGGAGGCAAAAAGCCCATCTCTTGGGTGAATTTCTTGCGGATTCCCTTGATGCGGCGCAGCAGGTCGCCGTCTTGCGCTTTGTCCACCAGAGAGATGATGCGATAGCCCACTTCCAGACCCAGCACATCAACCTGCGCCACATCTTCCCAGCTGGCTTCGGGTGCTTCATTGGAAGGTGCTACAGTCACTTCCACGACAGGCTGTTCGGCAGCCTTCTTGGCGGTTTGCAATTTGTAGAAAGCGAACCAGCCCAGCAGACCGGCGAGTAACAGAAAAGCGAAGTGCGGCATGCCGGGGATCAGGCCCATCATGCCGATGATGCCCGCCGTCAACAGCAGCACTTGCGGGCTGGTGAACAGTTGTTTGACCAGTTGCTGGCCGATGTTTTCGTTGCTGGTCACGCGGCTCACCACCAGACCGGCAGCGGTGGAGATCACCAGTGCGGGAATCTGTGCAACCAGACCATCGCCAATAGCCAGCAGAGTGTAAGTTTTAGCGGCGGTGGCTATGTCCAGATTGTGCTGCAATACGCCGACCACGAAACCGCCCACCAGATTGATCGCCAAAATGATGATGCCGGCAACCGCATCGCCGCGCACGAACTTGCTCGCACCGTCCATCGCTCCGTAGAAGTCCGCTTCCTGCGCCACTTCGGCACGGCGGCGGCGCGCTTCGTCTTCGCCGATCAGTCCGGCGTTGAGGTCGGCATCGATCGCCATTTGTTTGCCTGGCATCGCATCCAAGGTGAAACGTGCGCCCACTTCAGCGATACGTCCGGCACCTTTGGTGATGACCATGAAGTTGATGACTACCAGAATCAGAAACACCACGATACCGACCGCATAATTGCCACCGACCAGGAAGTGACCGAATGCCTCGATCACCTTGCCTGCGGCATCCGGTCCGTTGTGTCCCTCCAGCAGCACCACACGCGTGGAAGCGACGTTGAGCGATAGGCGCAACAGGGTAGAGATCAATAGCACCGTGGGAAAAGAGGCAAAATCGAGCGGCTTCAGCGTGTTCATGCTGACCAGTAACACCATGATAGCCAGCGCGATATTGAAAGTGAACAAGATGTCGAGAATGAAAGGCGGAAGCGGCAGCACCATCATCGCCAGAATCATCACGATCAGGACAGGCCCCGCCATGCTGCGCAGGCCAAGGCGCTTGAACGTATCTTGAAGCATGAGTAAGAAATTCATTTGCCGCTTCCTTCCCTTGGGGTCAGCTCTATTCGAACTAGGCTCGAATGAGTCCTTTTGTGATGCCTATTATCGGAATTTAAGCAGAAAACCAGCGGAGGAATAGAGGGGGATTTATGGGCTATTTGCCGTGTGAAGATAATGAATGCTTGGGTTTGGGACGGGGAGGCAAGGGTTGTGTGGATATGAGTGTATTCAGGGCGGAAGGGTAGGGCGCTGCTATCAATGACAGGGCTTGCAAAAGCGTCGCTATGTTAAACTCCGCGCACTCTTTTAGCGAGATAACATCATGTCTGGGAACACGTTCGGCACCCTCTTCACGGTCACTTCTTTCGGCGAATCTCACGGCACGGCCATCGGCTGCATCGTCGACGGTTGCCCGCCGGGAATGGAGCTGAGTGCAGAATACATCCAGCAGGATCTTAACCGCCGTAAGCCCGGCACCTCGCGCCATGTTACCCAGCGGCGCGAATCGGACACCGTGGAAATCCTCTCCGGCGTGTTTGAAGGCAAGACCACTGGCACCCCCATCGCGCTGCTCATCCGCAACGAAGACCAGCGCAGCAAAGACTACGGCAACATTGCCGACACCTTCCGCCCCGGCCACGCCGACTACACCTACTGGCAGAAATACGGCATCCGCGATTATCGCGGCGGCGGGCGTGCTTCGGCGCGCGAAACGGCAGGTCGTGTGGCGGCGGGAGCCATCGCCAAAAAGTGGCTGCATGAAAGATACGGCGTGGAGGTGCGCGGCTACCTCGCGCAGCTCGGCGAAATCGAGATCCCATTTAAGAGCTGGGGTGACCTGCATGAGGACGGCAACAGCTTCTTCGTGGCCGATGCAAGCTACATCGGCCAGCTGGAAGACTACATGGATGCACTGCGCAAATCCGGCGACTCCATCGGCGCGAAACTCGCCGTGGTGGCGCACAACGTCCCCGTGGGCTGGGGCGAACCGGTGTTCGATAGACTGGATGCCGACATCGCCCACGCGCTGATGGGCATCAACGCGGTAAAAGGCGTGGAGATCGGCGCGGGCTTTGATTGCGTCACGCAAAAAGGCAGTGAACATGGCGACGAACTCACCCCGCAAGGCTTCCTGTCTAACAACGCGGGCGGCATCCTCGGCGGCATCTCCACCGGGCAAGACATCGTCGCGCACTACGCCATCAAGCCCACCTCCAGTATTCGCATCGAACGCAACTCCATCAACAAAGCGGGTGAAGCCGTGAAAGTTTCAACCGAAGGGCGTCACGACCCCTGTGTCGGCATCCGCGCTACGCCGATTGCTGAAGCGATGCTGGCGTTGGTGCTGATCGACCATGCGTTAAGGCATCGGGCGCAGAATGGGGATGTGGTTTGTGAGACACCGAAGATTCGTTAGGCATTCAATTTTTACATCGGAGGATTACCAATGGCAACAGATACCAAATGCACGTTTCAGATTACTGGTTGGGATGAAAAAACGTATCAAGAAATTGAGGGTAGTGCAAAGCTCAGTAACGCAAAGGTCACACAGTCCTATTCTGGAGCCATTGAAGGCACCAGTACCATCGAATATCTCATGTCCTACACCGTTCATGGCACAGCTACCTTTGTCGGACTAGAGCGAGTTTCCGGTACGATCGATGGAAAGACCGGAACGTTTGTCCTTCAACACGCGGGAGGTTTTTCGGAAGGCAAGGCACGCAGTTCGTGGTCGATCATTCCTGGCTCGGGCACTGGTGGTCTAGCGAGTCTTCGTGGCAGCGGTAAATATGTAGCTGGTCATGGTGAGCCTGCTCAGGTTTCGTTCACATACACCTTCGAGCAAGCGTAGGGCGCAATAACCAACGGGCATTGCGCCGTATGGTTTAAGGAAAACCGTCGGGGGTAGCCCGACAGCTAGCCATACAAGGGTGGGCACGTTTTATGTGCCCACGCGGAAACACCCTCCGCCGACAGCGTGGGCACTAACGACGTGCCCACCCCACAAAATCTATTTCTTCACCCGCTGATACAACCAATAATGCTCGCCCTTATCCCCCGGGCGGCCGCCTTCCCATATCTTGTTCCAGTGTGTCGGGTCTTCGCTGTGAGGGGTGATGCCTGTGCCCTGCACTAACATCAAATCGCATTCCGGTCTGGGTCGTTCTCTGACGGTGACGTCGCCGAAGTATTGCAGCATCGCGCGTTGCGCTTCGCCGATCTGCGCGCCGGAGACGCAGTTATAACGCTCGGGCAGCGTTTTTTTCATGCTCATCACCATGGCGCGATAACTTTTGCTGCTGTCCAGCCAGGGCATCCACAGCGTCACGGCGAGTATCCACAGCAGTGTCGCACCCGCCGCCCAATTGACGACCGAGCGCCGGATGGAGCGGCCGACGCGCCAGACCAGAATCATCCACAGCACGGTGACGAAGACGGCGATCCAGAACTGATTGACTTGCAAAATCGGCTGGAAGCCGGGGCGATAGTTTTTCAATAAATGCGTGATATAGGCAGGGCTGTCGACCAGCAGTCCGGTCCACCCCCACCAGAGCAGGATGGCGAGCAGTGCAAAGGTCATGATGCCGAACCAATCCAAGGCGTTTGCCGCGCCGCGCCGCAGCGTAAAAAGAGCTGTCGTGGCGAGCAGAGTGAGCGGTAGCAGCATGGGCAGCGCGCAGAGATCGTTGATCCTCGGCGCAAGGCTCAGCGCAACCAGCATCACGCCGAAGCTGACCAGCAGCAATTGGAACTCGATCGCTTGCGCTAGTTTTTTACGCGCCTCCCACACCGCCCAAACCGCCAAGGGGAAAGCGGGCCAGGCAAACCACGGCAGCAGGGTCACATAATAAAAAGTTTCGGAATAATCGCCGCCGCGCGCATGCGCTACCCAGCGTCCGATGTTGAGTTGCCACGCCCACTCGGCGAACAATTGAGGCGAGCGCAGATACAGCAGCGTCGGCCAGATCGTCAGCCACGGCAACGCGCTCAATAACGCGATGCCCAGCGTGAGATAGAAAGAGCGTGTTCTCCATGCGGGGAAGAACAATAGCGCGGCGCTGATGAACAGGAAGAATACGGGTTCGATAAAACCCTTGGACATGAAGCCGATGCCGACGCCAGTGCCCAGTATGAATCCCGCGAGCAGGTGGCACCGCGCGCTCAGTGTGTAGCCGTAGATCATCATGGCGCATCCGGTCAGCAGCGCCAGATCGGTGACGAGCAAATGCGCGCGCACCAAAAAGCCGAGAGAGCCGATAAGAATGATGGCAGCGGCCCAGCCCGCGCTCTTGCCGAACAACTCGCGGCCTGCCGCCCCGGTGAAGAGCAGGGTGAGCGTCATGTAGAAGCCGCTCGCCAAACGCGCCCCGTCATGCAGCGGCAGAAAAGGAGCGAACAGCTTGGCGAAGATTGCCGCAGTCCAATAAAAGAGAGGCGGCTTCTCCAGAAAGTCGTCGCCTGCCAGCGTGGGTACCAACCAGTCGCCGCTTTGCAAGATGTGGTAGACCAGGCCAAAGCTGTAAGCCTCATCCGGCTTCCACGGGTCGTGCCCGATCAGCCCCGTCAGCACCCAGACCGCGCACAGCATCCCCAGGAACAAAGCCTTGGTCGGGGTGATGAGCTGATCTTTCTGATAGGGGTAAGCAAACATGCCTGTATTTATTTAATGGGTTTTTCGATGTAGGCCATTATGAAGGGAAAGACGCGGGGGCGTAAGACCTGCCGCCCCGTAGAAAACAAAAAAGGCAGCCAACGCTGCCTTTGATGCTGTTCGTAACGCGAGGGTGTTAAGCCGCAGCTGTAGCACTGCCCTTATTGTATTTTTGGCGGAACTTCTCAACACGACCTGCCGTGTCCACAATCTTCTGTGTGCCGGTATAGAACGGGTGGCACTCGGAGCAGACTTCGATGTGCAAAGGTTTCGCCAGAGTCGAGCGAGTATTGAATTTGTTGCCGCAGCTGCAGGTGACTGCAACGTCGTTATAGGCTGGATGGATGTCGGCTTTCATTTTTTTCTTTCGTCAATAATCGGTGCGGCAAGGGAGTACGCACGCATGAGGGCGCGGATTATCCCTGAAAGATAATTGCCGTGCAACCCATTCAATGATCTGGAATTTTTCGAGCAGAGCAACGGATAGCTTGGGATGCGTTAAAATGCCCGCATGAAACTAATCTTCTCTGCCCTGCGAGCCCATCCTTACGGGCGTATATCCATTCTGTTCCTGCTCTTTCTGCTGCCCGCGACCGTGGTGCGTCTGGCGCTGTATCTGGGGTATCACGACGACTTTAGCGGCTTAACGGCAATGCAGGTGCTCGCTTCGTTCCTGGTCGGTTTGCGTTTTGACTTCTCGATGGCAGTACTGGTGATTGGTACTCCCTTGCTGTTGATGCTGCTGCCGTTTCGCTGGAGCCATCATGTTTTGTGGCAGCACCTGTGGGGATGGTTCGTCTACCTCGCCCTGCTGGCCTTTGTCTTGATGATGGTGGTCGATGCGGTTTATTTCGGCTATGTCCATCGCCATGTCGGCTCCGAGATCAACACCCTGTCCGCCGATATGGATTCGATGGTGAGCATCGCGCTCAGCCAGTATCGAGGTGCGTTGCTGCTGTTTATTGGCGGGGCGCTGCTCGGCGCATGGCTCTGGCGCGGTGTTCTTGCGCCCATTCCGGCGCGTCCGGCGCGTCCGTGGTTGCGGCTGGCGATCTTGCCGGCAGCTTTTGTTTTTATGTTGCTAGTGGGGCGCGGCGGATTTTCCGGCAAGCCGATCAGTGTGGGCGAAGCCTTTTTTTCCGACTCGCTCGCACAGGGCTACCTTGCCCTGAATGGTGCGTTTGCCATGTCCCGCGCCTTGACTGAGGCACCTCCTCCGCTCAAGACTTTCATGCCGCAAGAGCAGGCGGTGGCAGTCACGCAGCAATATCTTGCGGGAGGCCAATCCTCGTTCCCGAATAAAGCCTACCCTCTTTTCCAGCCCGCACATGCCGTAGCCGCGAAGCCCAAGCCCAACGTGGTGGTGTTGATGCTGGAAAGCTGGGGAGCGCTGCACATCGACGCTATGCGCCAACAGATAGGTTTGCCGCCGCTCGGCGTAACGCCCAATTTTGATGCCTTGGCAAAGCAGGGGCGGCTTTACACCAAGTTCTATGCGAACGGACAGCGTTCGATTCAGGGCGCAGAAGCGATACTCGCCAGCCAGCCGACATTCCCCAGCATGCCTTTTCTGGGCGAAGGGCTGGAGCAGAATCGGCAAAGCTTCATGGGAGAGCTGGCGCGCGCGCAGGGCTACGAGACGTTCTTCCTGCAAAGCAGTGATCGCGGCTCCTTGCGTTTCGACGCTATCGCGGCTCGCGCCGGTTTCTCGACTTATCGCGGTGCGCAGGATCTGCCCAATCTGCATGAGCGGCAAAAAAAGGCATCGACTTGGGGGACGTGGGATCACAACACTTTTCAGGAAGCGCACCGTCTGTTCGCCGCAGCACATAAACCTTTTCTGGGTTTCATCTTCACTTCGACCACGCATGTGCCCTGGCTCATCCCCGATGAACGCTGGCACAAATACACCGGCACTTCCGACCGCGAGGCATTTTTGAACACGCTGCTTTACGCGGATTGGGCGCTGGGACAATTTATCGAAGCGGCCAAAAAAGCCGGGTATTACGACAACACGATCTTCGTTATCACCGCAGACCATGCGGATGAATTCATCGAGCACGTCGAGTATGTGCCCAATCTTTTTCACGTTCCGCTGCTGATCGTCGGGCCGGGAATCAACAGCGGCATCGACGACCGCGTAGGCAGTCAGTTCGACATTTTGCCTACGCTGATCGATGCGGGGGGATGGGCCTCTGCCTACGCCGGTCTGGGGCGTTCGTTGCTGGATGACACGCGCAAAGAGGCACGCGCTTCGCTCTTTGTGCGCGGCGATGTTCTCGATTGGATCACGCCGCGCGGCTGGGTGTCGCACGACCTCACGCGCCGTGTCGGCAACTCGGCAGGCCTGAAACCGAACGAAGTGGATGGTATGGAGCAGAATCTCCTCGCCATCTATCAGACCACCAGCCAGCTTCAGGTCGGCAACCGCATCCTTCCACCGGGCAATTAATCCTAGCACAAGCAGTTGTCCTGATGAACCAACTAGCCATCTGACTAAGCGCGGTGAAACATGCGCAAAGTCATTGGTTAACGAAAAACACGAAAAATTCAACACGGAGTGGGATTATTTTGACTACCCGCCAAGTTGCCTGAAAAGGGGTGAGGGACTTACTTAACCCCAATCCCCAGCCACGCATCCGACGAAAGCTTAGTCGGCAACGTCGGCAGCCTCTCTTCAAGATACTGGATCGCCAGCACTTCCTTCTCCCGCCACGCCGCTTCACCCATACCCTTCTTCATCATCTGAATCGGCGCGCTGCCTTTCACCATATTCGCCCAGAACTCCGAGATAGATGTCACGGGGAAAGCAGCTTTAGTGATGCTTTGAATTTTCACATCCCCGAATCCGGCATCCAGCATTTCTTGTTTGAACACGTCCGGGTTTTCCAGCGTGTCGATGGATTTTTGCGGTTCGGAGATTTCGGGTTTGATGGCACGGATCGCGCCGAACATCAGCTGCATGGCTGGTGACTGGTCTATCGGCGCCCAGCTGGTGACGGCGATAGTGCCGCCCGGTCTGAGCGTGCGGTAAATTTCGACAAAGCCTTTGCGGCGATCAGGGAAAAACATCAGGCCGAACATCGAGAACGCGGCATCGAACATCCCATCCGCATACGGCAGCGCTTGCGCATCGCCGTGTTGAATGGCGATGTTTTTGTGTCCCGCGCGTTCGACGTGTCGGCGAAAAATGTCGAGCATGGGCGCGGAGAAGTCGATGCCGTGCACAGCGCCCGCCTCGCGCGCCACCATCAGTGCCAGTGTGCCGGGGCCGCAAGCGACATCAAGTATCGCCGCACCCGGCTTGAGGTGGGATGCGGCGATAGCCTCTTCGGCGTAATGCGCCAGCATCTGCATCGTGGTCTCGGCATAGCCGCAGGCGACCAAGTCCCACGGTTCGATGGCGGATAGCATGTTGGGTTGTTTGCTCATAGGTGCTCCATGGTATTTTTCGAGTCCCGTATATTTACCTGACCCCAAGCGTATAAGTCCTGCAAAATTGGCTTCAAGGTAATGCCCCGTTCAGTCAAAGAATATTCCGCCCTGGGCGGCACTTCGGGATAGACCTTGCGGTTAATGATCCCATCGGATTCCAGCTCGCGCAATTGCTGGGTGAGCATCTTCTGGCTCACGGGCGGGATATTTTTCTTGAGTTCGCCGAAGCGCATCGTCCCCTGAGAATAGTGAAGCAATTCATTTTACGCAATGCGTAGCACACTCAAAGAGCGTATTAACCCCCATACGCCTCGACCACGTCCTCCACACTACCTACACTTTGCTAAACCACTCTAAAATAGAGTAACGCGTTACTCCCGACGGCCTGCTAGGCTACAAACCGCACCAAAGAGTGCATTGTTTAACAAACCGATCAGGGAGATCACATGTTTAAAAAACTTTCCACTGCCTTGCTGGCAGCTGCGTTTATTTCCGCCCCCGCATTCGCCGATGAACACGAACACGGTGATGTTACCCAGGCTCAAGCCGTCATCAAAGAAATTCAGGCGGTCGATAACGCCTACATTGCGGCGCACAAGGCCACTTTTTTTCAAGAACTAGCCAAGAGACAACATCCACGAGCCACCGTGGTAACCTGTTCTGATTCGCGCGTGCATACCAATATGTTAGGCAATACCCCTGAAGGTGATTTGTTCATGGTGCGCGACATCGGCAACCAGCTGGCAACCGCCAAAGGGTCTGTGCAATACGGTGTGAATCATCTGGCGTCCTCATTGCTGATTTTCATCGGCCATTCATCTTGCGGAGCGATCAACGCGGCCAGTGGTGACTACTCTACTTTGGAAGATCCCATCAAGAAAGAACTGGATACCATCAGCATTAGCAAAGGCGGTAGCAACATCGACGGCGTGAAAATCAATGTCAATAACCAAGTTGCAGCCGCGCTCAAAGAATTCGCTGATAAGGTGAAGGGCGGAGAGCTGCTGGTCGTTGGTGCTGTGTATGATTTTACCGACGATATGAAACAAGGCGCAGGCAAGCTCAACATCATCAACGTCAACGGAGATACCGACGCTGCAAAAATCAAGACTGCGCTATCTGCAAAACTGGCAGCGAGTGAACACGCGCATCACTAAATTCTCAAACACTCTAAAAAATGGCGGCTTTCGAGCCGCCATTTTTTGTTCAACTATCTAATTTAACCCAGATTGTCCATTAGAACCCGGAGCCCTTGTGGGAGCTCGATAAGTCGAGCTCCCACATGCCAATGGACAATCCGGGTTTAACCACTTCCAAGCTCGCGTAGGATGGGTTGAGCAACGCGATACCCATCGTTTTGAGTTTTTTATGTTGGGTATCGCTACGCTCCACCCAACCTACCACTGTTTCACGTTAACCCAATGCTTTTAACAACAATTTCGCCGCCAGTCCCAGCAGTAGCACCGCAAACAATTTGCGCAGTACCGCCACATTCGTGCGATGCGCGGTCTTTGCACCTATGGGTGCGGTAATGACGCTGGCGAGTGCGCAGCCCAGCATGGCGGGTAGGTAGACATAGCCCAAGCTTGAGGGAGGCAGGTTGGCGGCGTGCAGGCCGGTGAGAATGTAGCCCAAGGTGCCGCCGATGGCGATGGGAAAGCCGATGGCGGAAGCGGTGCCAATAGCGTGGCGTATCGGCACATTGCACCAGATGAGAAAAGGAACGGTCAGTGTGCCGCCGCCGACGGAGACCAGCGTGCTCAACCATCCCGTGAAGATTCCCATGAGCGTCATGCCCACCATGCCGGGCAGTTGGCGTGATGCGTGCGGACGCACGTCGAGCAATATCTGCGCTGCCGCGAAGCATATAAACAGCGAGAAAAAAATGGTCAGAAAATGCGGCGAGATGCTCGCGGCGACCAGTGAGCCGATGGCGGTGCCTAGCAGGATGCCGGGACTGATGCTGAAAACGATGCGCCAATTTACTGCGCCGTGCTGGTGGTGCTTGTGGGTACTGGCGATGGAGGTAAACAGGATGACGGACATCGCGCTGCCCAGCGCCAGATGCATGGCGTGTTCAGCGGGGAAGCGCTGCGCCTCGAACAATATCAACAACACGGGAACCAACACCGTACCACCACCGAGGCCGAACATGCCGCCGAGAAATCCGGCAACTGCGCCCAGCACCAGATAGGCGGCGTACCACTCCATTAGTCGTGTACCAAGCGCGCGTTAATGAATGCCCACTCTGCCGGATCGAGCGGGGTGATGGAGAGGCGGTTGCCGCGCTGTAAAGTGCGCATGTTTTCCAGTTCGAGATGTTGGCGCAATTCGTCGAGCGGAATGAGCGCGATCTTCTTCACCAGTTGCACATCCACGTTGAACCAGCGCGGCGTTTCCTGCGTGGCCTTGGGGTCGAAGTATTTGCTTTTCGGGTCGAACTGCGTGGCGTCGGGATAGGCGAGCGCACTGACTTTGGCGATGCCGGCAATGCCCGGCTGTTTGCAGTTGGAATGATAGAACAGCACGCCGTCGCCGACACTCATCTGCCGGTGCATAAAATTGCGCGCCTGATAGTTGCGCACGCCGTACCAAGCCACGCTTTGATTCGGCAGCGCGGCGAGGTCGTCGATGCTGCAATCGGTGGGTTCGGATTTCATCAGCCAGTAGCGCATGTTCTTTCCACAAAAGAAAAGTGCGACCCCGAAAGATCGCACTGAAATAAAGCCCCCGCCTGTGCCGTTGACTCAATGTCTTGAACCTGGGTTCAAGTGGGTCGGTTCCCGGTTACATCAGGTGCATCCGCGAGGGACGCTCACAACAGTAACTTGAATGGGGCGCAACCTAAGCGTTAGCTCATTGGTTCAAAGAATTATGAATCTGACGAACACCGCAGGGGCAAACTCTTAAAACAACTTATCCTGATCCGCTAAAGCCTCATCGATTGTTGCCTGCATAGTTTGCATTCTACGCTTGTATTCGCCCATATCAACCCCACTGCCCAGTCGGGTAGAAAGAAACTCGTGGGCGATGTTGAGCGCCGCCATAATGGCGATCCGCTCCACCGAAGCGATTTTTCCGGCATCGCGAATTTCACCCATCTTTTTGTCGAGATATGCGGCCGCTTCAAGCAGCTCCGCTTTTTCATCTTCCGGGCACGCGACGCGAAACTCGCGGTCAAGTATCTTTACATCCAGCGCGTGTACTTTGTTACCGCTCATATTTTCTCTTCGGGAAGTTTGGCCAGAACGTGTTCCAAGCGCAATTTGGCGCCGTTGATCTTGTCCTCGCTCTGGCGGGCATGGCTGAGTGCTTCGGCGAGGTCTTGACGCAACTGATGGTTCTCGGCGCGCATACACTTGGTCAATTGCACCAATTGAGCGAGTTTGTTCTCTAATGTGTTTAGTTCACCTTGCATGGCGCGCACTATAGTTTAAAAAATCCTGTCAAGTCAAACGCTAACAAAGGATTGTGCAAGTATTTTGACGAACAATGAGTCTGCGCTGCGGCTCTGCTACAATGCGCGCCGCTTCAAGGTGCTGCCTGATTTGCGTCAGACAGTTAAACGGGAAACAGGTGATATGCCTGTGCTGCCCCCGCAACGGTAAGCAAGTGTGGATTTGCCAATAGGCCACTGTGAGCAATCATGGGAAGGCGGTAAATCAAGACTTGCGAGCCCGGATACCGGCCTGGGAGTAAGTTAGGAAATGCTGCGGGAGGCGCATGGACGGCTGGAGCTTTTGCGTTTCCGCCTTCTGTTTGCTTCTGCGGTATTTCCTGTTTTGTAACGCTCCAGCGGGGACGCTTGGAGCTTATTCGGGAAGCTCAAATGAAACACAAGCAACTTTTTGCCGCACTGCTGTGCGCGATTTCTCCTTTGGCGCAAGCCGCAACCGAAACACTCGATGAAGTGGTGGTCACCGCCACGCGCACCGCGCAAGCGGCGGATGCCTCGCTGGCATCCGTTACCGTCATCACACGCAAGGACATTGAACATCTGCAGGCGCAATCCTTGCCGGAGGTGTTGCGCGGCGTGGCGGGTCTGACGCTCAGCAATAACGGCGGCGCAGGCAAGGTCACTTCGGTGTTTCTGCGCGGCAGCAATGCCGACCATGTGCTGGTGTTGATCGACGGCATCAAGGTCGGCTCGGCAACTTTGGGCACCGCCTCGTTTCAGGATATTCCCGTCGCGCAAATCGAACGTATTGAAATCGTGCGCGGCCCGCGCGCCAGCCTGTACGGCTCGGAAGCCATCGGCGGCGTGATCCAGATTTTCACGCGCAAGGGCGGCGGCGCGTTGACTCCCTCGGCGAGTTTTACGGCGGGAAGTTATGGCACGTATAACTCGGCGGTGGGCTTGCGCGGTGGCGGCGAACAAGGCTGGTTTAACGCAAAAATAAATCAGCAAAACACGACCGGTTTCAACGCCTGTCGCGGCAGTTTGACGGCCGGATGTTTTACGATCGAACCCGACAACGACGGCTATCACAACACGTCTCTCGGCTTGAACGGCGGCTATCGTTTTGACAGCGGATTGATTGCCGACGCGCAAGTGCTGCGCGCCAACAGCACCAACCAATTCGACGGCTCATCACAAAATGAAGCTACAGGCGTACAACAAGTCATCGGCAGTTCGTTGAAATATTCGCCACTGCGGGCTTGGAATATGACGGTGCGCGCGGGCAGCAGTCAGGATAATTCAAACAATTATTTGAACAGCGTATTCAAATCCCGCTTCAACTCGCAACGCGACAGCCTGTCATGGCAGAACGACGTGGCGGTGAATGCCGATCATTTGCTCACCGCAGGATTGGACTATCAGAATGACCGCGTCGACAGCACCACGCTGTACGCTCAAACCGCGCGCAACAACAATGCGGTGTTCGGACAATATCAGGGGAATTTTGGCGCACACAGCGTGCAGGCCAGCGCACGTCACGATAACAACCAGCAATTCGGCGGGCATGACACCAGCGGTTTGGGCTACGGCTACGCGCTGAGTGAAGCCACGCGGCTAACCGCAAGTTACGGCACGGCATTTAAATCGCCCACATTTAACCAGCTGTATTACCCCGGATTCGGCAACGCAAACTTGCGTCCCGAATTGGCCAGCAGTGTTGAGTTGGGTATAGCGGGACTGGCGGCACTGGGCAAATGGTCGGTCAATGCCTATCAAACCGATGTGACCGATTTGATCGGTTTTGATGCCACCTTTAATCCGGTCAACATTGATAGCGCGCGCTTGCAAGGGGTGGAAGCCCAACTTAAAACACAACTCGACGCTTGGGATATCAACACCACGTTGACCCTGCAAGATCCGCGTCAAACTTCCGGTGTAAATAATGGCAAGTTGCTGAATCGTCGCCCCACCGAAACGATTAGAGTTGAAGTGGCGCACGACTTTGGCGACTATCGCGTCGCCAGTTCGCTATATGCCGAAGGTCGCCGTTTCGATGATCTGGCCAATACGCCAAGCAAAGAACTGCCCGGCTACGGTTTGCTGGATGTGCGTGCCGAATATCGCATCGCGCCGGAATGGCAACTGCAAGGCCGTCTGGACAATCTGCTCGACAAGCAATACGAGACTGCGCAATTCTATAATCAGGCGGGTCGCGGGTTATACTTGACGCTGAATTATCAGGCCAAGAACTAGGTTTTACAGGTTGGGTTACGGCATCAACCCAACCTGTATTTCATCAAAACTTATTAAGGAGAACGACATGAAATTATTATCGCAACGCCCGGTGTTAATTGGCATCGGATTGATCGCGTTGATGGCAGCGACGCGCATGCACCATTTCGGCAGCGACCTGCATTTGCCGGACGCATCGCTGGCGGTGTTTCTATTGGCCGGTTTTTTTATCTCCAGCCCGGTATTTTTTGGCGCGTTGTTTGTTGAAGCCGCAGTGATCGACTACCTCGCCATCACCCAGTTTGGCGTGAGTGATTTTTGCGTTACCCCGGCCTACTGGTTCCTGATTCCGACCTATGCCGTGCTGTGGTTTACCGGACGTTACTACGCGCGCATCCATCAACACAGCTTGCGCAGTCTGGGGGTATTTGCCGGACTCTCCTTTGCGGCAACCAGCGTGGCTTTCCTGATTTCCAATGGCGCGTTCTATCTGTTTTCCGGTCGCTTCCCCGACATGGGCATGGCCGAATATACCGGACGTGTGGCGCAATACTATGTGCCGTATTTGAGCGGTGCACTGGTGTATCTGGTTCCTGCGGTCTTGCTGTATGCGCTGCTCACGCACCGCGCCAACACGCAACATCCAGCGGAGCAATAAGTCTTGCCGGATAACAGCGCACAACACCAGCAGCGCATGGCGCGCAAAAAAGCCGTAATCGATGCGGCGATTACCAAAGCCGATCAGGACAAGGGCTTGCTGCTGGTGCTAACGGGCAACGGCAAGGGCAAATCCAGTTCCGCATTCGGCATGGTGGCACGCACCTTGGGCTACGGCCTGAAAGTCGGCGTGGCGCAATTCCTCAAGAGCCGTCGCGATACCGGCGAAGAAAATTTCCTCGGCAAGCAGCCCGATGTGCAATGGCATGTGCTGGGCGACGGCTTCACCTGGGATACGCAAAATCGCGACGCGGATATCGCCAGCGCACAACGCGGCTGGGCAGTGGCGCAAAGCTTGTTGCGCGACGCGTCGCTGCATCTGGTGGTGCTGGATGAGCTGACCTATTTGTTGAATTACGGCTATCTGGACGCGCAACAGGTCTGCGCCGATCTGGCGGCCCGCCCGCCCATGCAGCACGTCGTGATTACCGGTCGCGCCGCGCCGCAATGCCTGCTGGACATCGCCGACACGATCAGCGAGATACAGGATGTCAAGCACGCTTTTAGATCCGGTGTGCGCGCCCAACCCGGCATCGATTTGTGATATGTCCGTGCGCCACTGCCCCGCTCTGCTCATCAGCGCGCCCGCTTCCGGGCAAGGAAAAACCACTGTTACGGCCGCGCTCGCAGCCTATCACCGCAGCCGGGGGCGACGGGTGCGTGTGTTCAAGACCGGGCCGGACTTTATTGATCCCACCATTCTTGAACAGGCTTCCGGTCATCCGGTCTATCAGCTCGATTTATGGATGGGTGGCGAGACCGACTGCCGCGCACGGCTGTATCAAGCGGCGGGCGAAGCCGATCTGATTTTGATTGAAGGCGTGATGGGCTTGTTCGACGGACAACCTTCCAGCGCCGATCTCGCCAAACAATTCGGCATTCCGGTATTGGCGGTGATCGACGCAGGCGCGATGGCGCAGACCTTCGCGGCATTGGCTCACGGCTTATCGCAGCTGGATGCGGCCTTGCCGTTTTTCGGTGTAGTGGCGAACCGAGTGGCGGGCGCACGCCATGCCGAAATGCTCACCGAACGCCTACCAAAAACATTGCGATTTTGCGGTGCGCTGCCGAGTGCCGCAGAAATCAACTTACCCGAACGGCATTTGGGTCTGTTGCAAGCCACCGAATTGCCCGACATACAACAGCGCATTGAGCGTGCCGCCAAGCTATGGGCGGAACATGCGTATACCGGGTTGCCACCCGCCGTGGCGTTTGCATCCGCCGAATTTCCTGCCTTGGAGCGCGAGTTGCACGGCGTAAAAATTGCCGTCGCACGCGATGCCGCGTTCTCGTTTTTGTATCAGGCCAACCTTGATGTGTTGAGCGCGCTCGGCGCGCAACTGAGTTTCTTTTCGCCGCTCGATGACGCTGCCTTGCCGGAAGCCGACAGCCTGTATTTACCCGGCGGCTATCCCGAATTGTATTTATCCAAACTGGCGGGCAACAGCGCCATGTTGTCGGCTATCCGCACCCATCGCGCCGATGGCAAATCCATACTCGCCGAATGCGGCGGCATGTTGTACACGCTGCAAGCACTCACCGATGCACAAGGACGCTCGGAAAATTTACTCGGTCTGATCGACGGCACGGCGGTGATGCGACCGCGCCTGTCCGCCCTGGCATTGCAAAGTGTAGACTTGCCGCAAGGCAGCTTACGTGGGCATACTTTTCACTATTCAAAATTGGCCGGCAACCTCATCCCAAACGCGTGTGGTGTGTGCCCCAACGGCAATGCGACCAGCGAAGCTGTATATCAACAGCAACGCCTCACCGCCTCGTATATCCATTTTTATTTCCCGTTCAACCCTCATGCAGTGGCGGAATTATTTTTGCCATGAGCCTGATGAAACTACTAACCGTCCGACTAGGCTGTCAAAAAACGCCAGCCAAGTCGTTGGTTATGCCGTATCGCTATTCCGATAGCGGGCGCAGCCCTTGCATGAAGTGCTATATGAAAATCGCTGGGGCAGTTCGCTAACAGCATGACAACCCTGGTGCAATGCTTAAATTTTATGGCCGCTCCGCTGATGATATGGGTGGCAGTATTACTCGACCGCATGCTGGGCGAGCCGCAACGCTTCCATCCGCTGGCCGGTTTCGGCTGGCTGGCGCGGAGGGTTGAACAGCGGCTCTATGGCGCAGCTGCTTCCCACGCGAGTTATCTGCGCGGCAGCGTAGCGGTGTGCGTGTTGCTGCTGCCGCTCGCGGCGCTCGCCGCATGGCTGCAATCCCTCGCCATCATCGGCACGCTGTGCTCCGTGCTGTTGCTGTATTTCGCCATCGCGCCGCGCAGCCTGCGCGAACATGCCGAACGCGTCTCCACCGCTTGTGCCAATAACGACCTGCCTGCGGCGCGTGAAGCAGTGAGCATGATGGTCAGCCGCGACACCACGCAATTAAACGCAGCAGGCGTGGCGCGCGCCACGGTGGAATCGGTGCTGGAAAACGGCAACGACGCGATTTTTTCCGCGCTGTTCTGGTTTATCGTCGCAGGCGCACCGGGGGTGGTGCTGTACCGTTTGAGCAACACGCTGGACGCGATGTGGGGCTACCGCAATGCGCGCTATAACGAATTCGGTTGGGCGGCGGCGCGGCTGGACGATGTGCTGAACTACCTCCCGGCACGCCTCACAGCATTGAGCTACGCGCTGGTCGGACATACGCGCAGTGCCTTGCGTTGCTGGCGCGCACAGGCGGTTCACTGGGAAAGCCCGAATGCCGGACCGGTGATGGCGGCGGGTGCCGGGGCATTGCAAGTGCGACTGGGCGGCAAGGCGGTTTATCACGGCGCGATCAGCGAGCGTCCGTTGCTGGGTTGCGGTGCAGAAGTGACCTGCGGCGATATTTCGCGCGCCGTGCAACTGGTGCAACGCACCGTGTATTTGTGGCTGGGTGTGGTCAGTTTGGGCGCGTTGTCGATTGGGTGGTGGCAGCGCTATGTTTAAGCCCGATTACACATTAGCGCCAATACCGTCCCTTCCCCCTGCCAGGGGGAAGGCTAGGATGGGGGTAAAGTCTGAAGTAGGCGACATTTCTACCCCCGCCCCCGCCCGCCCCCGGGCAGGGGGGGGGGTTGCCGGCGGTGGGTTTTAGCACATCCTGCTCGAACACGGCGGCAGAGTGCGCGCGGCAGCGCAGCGTTACGGCATTCCCGAAAACGACTGGCTGGATTTATCGACCGGCATCAATCCCAACGGCTGGACTGTTCCCGCCGTGCCGCAGGGAATCTGGCAACGTCTGCCGCAAGACGACGACGAGCTGCATGCCGTAGCTCAAAGCTATTACGGCACACCCGCATTGCTGGCCGTTGCCGGATCGCAAGCCGCAATACAAGCGCTGCCGCGTTTGCGCGCACCATGCAAGGTGGCTGTGGTCGCCCCCAGTTATGCAGAGCACGCCCACGCCTGGCAACAGTACGGACACCAAGTCACACCCATGTCTGCCGCAGAAATTTTGCACAGCGGCGACGAGGTGCAAGTGGCGCTCATCGTCAATCCCAACAACCCCAGCGGCTTGCTTTTCAGCCGCGATGAACTGCTGCGCCTGCATAAAAAATTAGCGGCGCGCGGCGGCTGGCTGCTGGTGGACGAGGCTTTCATGGATGCGACGCCTGCGCACAGCCTTGCCTCTGCCTGCCCGCTTCCAGGGCTGATCGTGCTGCGCTCTCTGGGCAAGTTCTTCGGGCTGGCCGGTGCGCGTGTCGGCTTCGTGCTGGCCGAAGAAAAAATTTTGCAGCCGCTTGCCGAAGCGCTCGGCCCGTGGCCGATTGCAGCGCCGTCGCGCCTTGTGGCGACGCTGGCACTGCGCGACACTGACTGGCAAGACGCAACACGCTTGGCTTTGCCACTGGCATCGCAGCGGCTGACGGAACTGCTGCGCGCGCAGGGTTTGCAGCCCTCAGGCGGAAACAGTTTATTTCAATGGGTGTGTCGCGCGGATGCCGCGAACATACACGAACAACTGGCACGGCAGGGCATTTTAACGCGTCTGTTCGATGCGCCGTCCAGCCTGCGTTTCGGCCTGCCGCGCGATGAGGCGCAGTGGGCGCGCTTGGCGGCGGCGTTAAACCCAAACCCCCTCCAACTCCCCCTTGTCAGGGGGAGAGCCAGACCCGCTCCTCCCATGACAAGGGGAGGTTGGGAGGGGTTTGAACCTAATGAACAATCCGGGGGAAATTCAGCCCGCACCCTGATGATCCAAGGCACGACCTCCGATGCGGGCAAGAGCACGCTGGTTGCGGCGCTGTGCCGCTGGCTGGTGAGGCAGGGTGTGCGCGTCGCGCCGTTCAAACCGCAAAACATGGCGTTGAACAGCGCGGTGACGCATGATGGCGGCGAGATCGGTCGCGCACAAGCGGTGCAAGCACAGGCCGCGCGCCTCGCACCGCACACCGATATGAATCCGGTGTTGCTCAAACCCAACAGCGATACCGGCGCGCAGGTCATCATCCACGGGCGCGCCATCGGCAACATGGATGCGCTGGAATATCACCAGTACAAAAACACGGCACGCGCGGCGGTGATGGGGTCGCATGCACGCTTGTCCGCACAGTATCAAGTCGTGGTGGTGGAAGGCGCGGGCAGCCCCGCCGAAATCAATTTGCGCGCGGGCGACATCGCCAATATGGGCTTCGCCGAGGCGGTGGATTGCCCTGTGATTCTGATCGCCGACATCGACAAGGGCGGTGTGTTCGCGCATTTGGTTGGCACGCTGGCGCTGCTGAGTGACAGCGAACAAGCGCGTGTGGTCGGCTTCGTTATCAACCGTTTTCGCGGCGACCTGTCCTTGTTGCAACCCGGACTTGACTGGCTGGAGCAGCACACGGGCAAACCGGTGCTCGGCGTACTGCCCTATTTGCACGGCCTGCATCTGGAGGCCGAAGATGCCGTACCCATTTCACTCCCCTCCCCCGCTTGCGGGGGAGGGGCTGGGGGAGAGGGTAGCTTGCGCGTGATCGTGCCGCGCTTGCCGCATATCAGCAACCATACCGATTTCGATCCGCTGCGCTTGCATCCGCAGGTCGAGTTCAGTTTTGTCGCGATGGGTGATCCGATTCCGTCTGCCGATTTAATCATCCTGCCCGGCAGCAAATCCGTGCGCAGCGATCTGTCCAGCCTGCGCGCAGCCGGATGGGAAGCCGCGATCAAGCAACACCTGCGTTACGGCGGTAAGCTCATCGGCATCTGCGGCGGGCTGCAAATGCTGGGGCAACACATCCACGATCCGCTAGGAATAGAAGGCGCAGCGGGCAGTAGCGCGGGGCTGGGCTTGCTGGAACTCAGCACCACGCTGGCTGCGGAAAAACAATTGCGCAACGTGCAAGGCACCTTGCTGCTGGAAAATGCGCCCGTATCCGGCTACGAAATTCATGCGGGCGTTTCCAGCGGCACAGCATTACAACGTCCATCGCTGCAACTGGCACACGGCGCAGACGGTGCTATTTCAGATGATGGACAAATACTCGCCACCTACCTGCACGGCTTGTTCGACTCGACGCAAGCATGCAACGCCTTGCTGCGCTGGGCAGGACTGCGCGAGGTGCAGACGCCGGATTACCGCGCGCGCTGCGAAGCCGATCTGGAACGCTTGGCGGATACGGTGGAGAGTTATTTGGATACGGCAAAGTTGCGCGAGTTATTTCAATTGGGAGAAACGCAATGCGTGAACTAATTCTGGGCGGTGTGCGTTCCGGCAAAAGCCGTTTGGCCGAACAGCACGCCAACGATTCCGGTTTGGATGTGGTGTACCTGGCGACCGCGCAAGTGCGCGATGCCGAAATGCAGCAGCGCATCGCCCATCATCAGGCGCGCCGCCCGGCGCATTGGCAGGTAATTGAGGCCGGACAAAATCTGGCGCAGGTGCTGCAACAGCAGGCCAGTACCGGGCGCTGCGTGCTGGTGGATTGTTTGACGCTGTGGCTCACGCAATTGCTGTGCGATGTGAGCGAAGCCGAATTGCAGCGCGAGGTGGATGCCCTGCTGTCCGTGCTGCCCACGCTGCCCGGACACATTATTTTAGTGAGCAACGAAACCAATATGGGCATCGTCCCGCTGGGTGAATTGTCGCGGCGCTATTGCGACGAAGCGGGACGCCTGCATCAGCAAGTAGGCGCCTTATGTGAACGTGTAATTTTGACCGTGGCCGGATTGCCACTGATCGTGAAAGGAAAATAAACATGGCAATGAGCTGGATGAAGCAACCCTGTGCCGCATTGAATGAAACCGCGCGCAGCGCCGCCTTGGCGCGCCAAGGACAACTCACCAAACCTCCCGGCTCATTGGGGCAACTGGAAGAATTGGCCGTGCGACTCGCCGCGATGCAAGGCGTAGAACGCCCTGCCGCCGATCACGCCGCCATCGCCATCTTCGCCGCCGACCACGGCGTGGCAGCGGAAAACGTCTCGGCATTTCCGCAAGCCGTGACCGGCGAAATGGTAAAAAATTTCGCGCGCGGCGGTGCCGCGATCTGCGTGCTGGCGAAGACGCTCAATGCCAAATTGGAAGTGGTGAACCTCGGTACCGTCAACGATCCCGGCGAATGGCCAAACGTCGTGCGTGCCGTCATCGCGCCCTCCACGGCGAATTTCGCGGTCGAGCCTGCAATGACCGCAGCACAATTGGCGCAAGCGCTGCAAGCCGGACGCGACAGCGCAATGCGCGCGATTAAAAACGGCGTGCAGATTTACATCGGCGGAGAAATGGGCATCGCCAACACCACCGCCGCCGCCGCACTGAGTTGCGCCTTACTCAAGGCATCGCCCAAAGAATTGGCAGGGCCGGGAACCGGGCTCAACCATGCGGGTGTGGCGCACAAAATTACCGTGCTGGAACGCGCGTTGGCATTGCATGCCGCCCATTTCGACAGCCCGCTGGAATGTCTGCGCCGCGTCGGCGGCTTCGAGATCGCCGCACTGACCGGCACTTACCTCGCCTGCGCGCAGCAAGGCCTGCCCGTGCTGGTGGATGGCTTCATCACCACTGCGGCCGCCTTGGTCGCAGTACGCATCGCGCCGCAATGCACGGACTGGTTCATCTACGCGCACGGTTCGGCAGAACCGGGGCATGCGCGCTTGCTGCAAGAGTTGAATGCAAAGCCGTTGCTGAATCTGGGCATGCGCTTGGGTGAAGGCAGCGGTGCGGCTACGGCATTGCCGTTGCTGCGCACGGCTTGCGCGCTGCATAACGGGATGGCGACGTTTGCGGAAGCGGCGGTGTCGGGGAAGATTTGATTTTTGTGTTGAGTCCCTCAGACCGTTCGTCCTGAGCTTGTCGAAGGATGGGCGAAGCCCGCTGGTTTGTGAACTTGTAGGGTGGGCACGTTTCTGTGCCCACGCGGTTGCTGGATTTCAAATTCAACACCGTCGGGGGTAGCCCGACAGCTAGTCACTTTTTCTTGCTTCGCCAAGAAAAAGTAACCAAAAAGAAGGCGACCCCGGTTTACCGCCCACTTCGTGGGTTCCCTGCGTTGCTCGACTGGTCAGGCGGCTGCGGAACTCGCGCTACGCGCTCAGACAGTCCTCGCCGAAATCTCCTGACCAGTCTCCGCTACTCGGCGGCGCACAGGGGAGAAAAAGTCAAAACCCAAAGCCATAGTGTGGGCACTGCGTGCCTACACAGGTTGAATGGAAGCGCTTCTTAATTTTTTAAACATTACATATTGCGTTTAATATTAACCCCCTTTTATACGTACAGCGGGAGTAAAGCATGCCTTGGAAAAAACGATTTACGGAGATGCTGTATCCGTTAGATAGAAGAAAGCAGAACATTGAGGGAGCATTCCTACTTAAGTACACAAATCTACCGGCTTCAATATACAAATATCGGGCTGTTAATGAAAACTCGAAGAAAAACTTGAAGGACAGCACTATTTGGCTGGCTGATCCGCGAAGCATGAACGATCCTTATGACTCTACACATTCGATAAATTTTTCTAAGTTAGATATTAATCTATACAAAAATCCGCCTCAGTCGTTAATTGATCGACTGCCCCTAGATAAGTTGGCAGGAGGGTTGCTAGAGACACTAAAGGTTAGTGATGATCCCAAGGTGACGCTAATAGATTTGATGCTTTCTGAAGAGTCCATCGAGAAGCGTGAAAAAATGAAAGAAGCTCTGCTTTTTGTGACGGAAAAAATGTACGAAGACATAGCTCATTCAAGTGCAGATCGAATCAAGAGCAGCTTCAAGCTTTGTTCGTTTTCAGATAGGGTAGACTCAACTTTAATGTGGGCTCATTACGCGAACTACCATAAAGGATTTTGCATTGAGTATGACGTGAAGTCATTGCCCGGCGATGACCCCAGATCAAGACTTCTGTATCCAGTAATATATTCATCAGAAGTATTCGATGCTACGGAACATCTAATGCTGGGAATTGAATCGCAATCATTTAATAACCTCCGTCTAAATATGGCAGGTCTCGTGAAGGCGACGGACTGGGCATACGAAAATGAGTGGCGGCTTTTATTTTCAAATGGCATTCTTGACAAAGAGCAAGCCTATCTGATGCCAAAACCCAAGGCTGTTTATTTGGGTTCACATATTTCTTCCGAAGATCAACTTGAAATACTCGAGATTTGCCAAGAAATAGGTGTACCAGCAATGAAAATGAAGCACTCAACGGCTGCATTTAAAATGATTTCATGCTCAGTTGAGGATGCTGATAGAAAGCGTTTGGGCGAACGAACTTAGTAGCGTGGGCACGAAGTGCCCACGCCGTGGTTTTTGGTTTTGACTTTCCTTCCCCTGTGCGCCGCCGAGTAGCGCAGGCTGGTCAGGGGATTTCGGCGAGGACTGTTTGAGCGCGTAGCGCGAGTTCCGCAGCCGCCTGACCAGTCGAGCAACGCAGGGAACCCACGAAGTGGGCGGTAAACCGGGGTCGCCTTCTTTTTGGTTACTTTTTCTTGGCGAAGCAAGAAAAAGTGACTAGCTGTCGGGCTACCCCCGACGGTGTTGAGTTTGAAATCCAGCAACCGCGTGGGCACAGAAACGTGCCCACCCTACAGGCTCAAAACCTGCGGGCTTCGCCCATCCTTCGATACGCCTGCGCCTACTCAGGACGAACGGCCTGAGGTGATTCAGGCTTCTCGGAACTAACGGTATGGCGGGGAAGCCACGTTATCCCCTCACCCCGATCACCGCCCCATACCCCACTTCCCACTGCAAAATATCCGCCAACGCCACCTCGCCCATCACCGCCAACATCGCCCGTATGCTCCCCGCATGCGCCACCAGCGCGATATTTTTCTGCGGCAGTTGCGCCACTTCGCTCAACAAATTTTTCACGCGCTGCATCACCTGTTGCGCCGACTCGCCACCCTTTGAGGCGTAGCCCATAAAATCATCGCCCCATGCGTCGATCTCGCCGCGCGCGATGTCGTCCCACGCCTTGCCTTCCCATGCGCCGAAGTGTTTTTCCAGCAAGCGGGCGTCGCTGCGCAGTGCGCAGTGTTGCACTTGCGCCAAGTGCTCGGCCAATCGGCGGGTGCGCAGCAGGGGTGAGGTGAGGATGAGTTGCAGCGGGGGAAGGTAGTGCAGGACGTTGTTTGCTTCGGCGGCGAAGCTGTCGGCCACGTCGATGTCGAGCTGTCCGTAGCAGATGCCGGGGGCGATGTCGGGTGTGGTGTGGCGGATTAGGTACAGGGTCTGCATCAAAGGACGGCCAGCAAGCCCAGATAAAACGCCAGTTCGCTGAGTTGCTGCACTGCGCCCAGACAGTCGCCGGTGTAGCCGCCCAGCCGTTGCTGCAAGCGCCATGCGAGGTAGACGCGCATCAGCAAGGCGGCGGCAACGGCGGCGAGGATGGTGCTACCCTCTGCATCCGCAGCGTAAAGGATGCCGAGGGCGGCGATGCCGGTAAGCGTTGCGATGATGAAACTAACAATGCTGATTGCTTGCGCGGCGGGCTTGGCGCGGGCGCTGTCGTCTTCACGGATGTAGCGCTGGGTGAGCATGAGGCTGGCGGCCAGCAGGCGGCTCACGCTGTGCGCGGCGACGAGGGCGGCGGCGAGTAGCGGCAGCGCATGCAGATCGCCCAGCGCCAGCAATGCCTGATATTTCAGCAGCAGCACCAGCACGAGAGCGATGACGCCGTAGGCGCCGACGCGCGAGTCTTTCATGATCGCCAGCGTTTTTTCCAGCGTGTACCCTCCTCCCATGCCGTCGGCAAAGTCACTCAGGCCGTCTTCGTGGAATGCGCCGGTGATGAGAATGCTGGTGGCCATGCTCAGCCCCACCGCCAGCGACAGCGGCAGCACTTGCGCGCCCAGCCACAGCACGGCGGCACTCAATACTCCTACCAGTACACCCACCAGCGGGAAATAGCGCGCGGCCTGATCGAGCTGCTGCGCGGAATGCCCGACCCACGCGGGCACCGGAATGCGCGTGAAGAATTGGATAGCAGTGAGGAATAAGCGCAGTTCTCGTAACATGGTTTGTCGGGGAAAGAAAGCGCGGGCAGACTAGCAGCGGGTGGGCGGGCTGTCCAGTTGCAAGGTGCGTCGTGTTGGAGCAAGACGTGAAATCAACCGACTGTTTCCATTGCAGCAGACGCGGCGGCGGGAGCGCATTTCTGCTAAAGTGCGCGCCATGAATATGACCAGCCCCCAGCTCTATAAGCGCCTGCTCGGCTACGTTAAGCCGTATTGGCACGCCTTCGCGATCTCCATTTTAGGCATGGCGGTGGCCGCCGCCACCGAGCCGATGTTGCCCGCGATGCTCAAGCCCTTTCTGGACGGCACCTTTGTACACAAAGACGACACGGTGATGCGCTGGGCACCGGCCATCATTCTGCTGATTTTCTTCGTGCGCGGCGTGGCTGGCTTCTTCGGTTCGTATGCGATCCATTGGGTGGGCAACAAATTGGTGATGGATTTGCGCGCCGAAATGTTCGCAAAATTATTATCGTTGCCCACGCGTTATTACGATGACCACGCTACGGGTGCTCTGATCTCCAAGCTGACCTACGATGTAACCAATGTGACAGCAGCGGCCACCACCGTGGTGACGATCACCATCCGCGACTCCATCATCATGGTCGGATTGCTGGGTTGGCTGTTTTATCTGGACTGGAAATTGACGCTGCTTTCCTTGATCGTTGCCCCGGTAGTGGCCTTCGTCATTCACGCGATCAACCGCCGACTGCGCAATTCCAGTCGCGATACGCAACGCGCGATGGGGAGCATCACGCAGGTGATCGAGGAAAGCGTCACCGCGCACAAGGTCGTCAAGCTGTTCGGCGGGCAACGTTACGAGCAAGAGCGCTTCCATGAAGAAATCAATGGGGTGCGCCGCCACATGATGAAGCAGGCGACTGCCGCATTGGCCAATGTGCCGATCGTACAGATGGTGGCGGCAATCGCTTTGGCGCTTGTCATCTATCTGGCCATTGGGCAAGCGCAAAGCGACACCTCTACGGTCGGCGGTTTCCTGTCCTTCGTCGCCGCCATGCTGATGCTCACCGCTCCGTTGAAAAGACTGGCCAGCGTCAACGAATTTATGCAGCGCGGACTGGCCGCCGCAGAAAGCGTGTTTGAACTGATCGATACGCCTAGCGAGACGGATGCCGGCAAAACAACGATCACGCGCGCTAACGGTAATCTCGCCTTCCAGCATGTGAATCTTTCCTATCAAGACGATGAGCGCCTCGCCTTGCACGACATCTGTCTCGACATTCCTGCCGGTCAGTCAGTGGCTCTCGTCGGTGCATCCGGTAGCGGCAAAAGCACGCTGGCCAATCTCGTGCCGCGTTTTTATCTGCCCAGCAGCGGACAAATTACTTTGGACGGGCACGACTTGTCCGACCTGACATTGGAGAGTCTGCGAGCCAATATCGCCTTGGTGAGCCAGGAGGTGATGCTGTTCAACGACACCATCGCTGCCAACATCGCTTACGGACAAATGCGCGAAGTGCCGGAGGAAGAGATTATTGCTGCAGCGCAAGCTGCGCACGCGATGGAGTTCATCCGCGATTTACCGCAAGGCTTGAATACGCTGGTGGGCGAGAAAGGCGTGCGTTTATCGGGAGGGCAGCGCCAGCGTTTGGCTATCGCGCGCGCCATTCTAAAAAACGCGCCCGTGTTGATTCTGGACGAAGCGACCTCCGCATTGGACAGCGAATCTGAGCGTCATGTGCAGGCCGCACTGGAAACCCTGATGCAAGGCCGCACCACTTTAGTTATCGCGCATCGCTTATCCACCATTGAAAAAGCCGACCGCATCGTGGTGCTGCAAAAAGGCCAAATCGTCGAAATGGGCACACACCGTGAATTGCTGGCTCAGGATGGTGTATATGCGCAGCTGCATCGTATCCAGTTCGAATGGCACGATGCGGAGAAAGAAAAAAATTCACTGGAATTAAGTTGACAGCCTGGCTCCATCTCGCTAAATTCAATCCTTAGTATTTCAGTCAAGCAAATATCCACCCTCACCTCAAGGAGATCACCATGGCAGTTCTAGTAGGCAAGGCAGCACCGGACTTCACCGCAACCGCAGTGTTGGGCAACAACGAAATCACCGACATCACTTTCTCGAAAGTCACCAAGGGTAAATACGCCGTGGTGTTTTTCTATCCGCTGGATTTCACCTTCGTGTGTCCGTCCGAGCTGATCGCGTTCAACCATCGTCTGGACGAGTTCAAGAAGCGCAACGTCGAAGTGCTGGGCGTTTCCATCGATTCCCAATTCAGCCACCTGGCCTGGAAGAACACGCCCCTGGAAAAAGGCGGCATCGGCAATGTGGGCTACACCTTAGTGGCAGACGTGAAGCATGAAATCTGCAAGGCTTACGACGTGGAGTCCGACGGCGGCGTGGCGTATCGCGGCTCGTTCCTGATCGACCGTGCAGGCGTGGTTCGCCATCAAGTGGTGAACGATCTACCGCTGGGCCGCAACATCGACGAAATGTTGCGCATGATCGACGCGTTGCAATTCACCGAAGAGCATGGCGAAGTTTGCCCGGCGGGTTGGAGCAAAGGTAAGGCCGGTATGAACGCATCCACGGAAGGTGTGGCAAAGTATCTGGCACAACACGCTAAAGAACTATAAGTAGGACGCAAGCCGTAGTGATTAAAGGGCTCCTGCGGGAGCCTTTTGTATTTTTGCGGCGACTTCGGATTGCAACATTGCGACAAATTCTGCAATATTCGTCCCGGATGGCTTCCTTACAGCGAAAATATAATCGTAGCATTCCCGGATTCCCGCAGATTATGGTGTTGGGGATCGCGCTGTTCTTTCCGCTGGCATCGCTTGCCGAAGAGCCGCCTGTAAAGTTACCGCCTGCCGAAACATTGCCTGTTGTGATATTGCCTACTGAAGCGCCGATTGCCGAGGTGCCGCAGCAATCCAGCTTTACCGATCCCATCCTCGATGTTCCGCACGAATACGTGTCGGAAAAATTCGCAAATTTAGCCAGCAATGTAGATGCTTTTTTCGGTAGCGACCGCAATTATCAGGAAAGCAATAAAAGCGTGCTCCAGTTCGATCTCACCCGAGTGGTGGAGAACGCTGGTAATAACAAAATCGTGCCCGCCTTCAGAGCCAAGCTGCATTTGCCGGCCCTGCAGCAACGCCTCCATTCGTGGCAGCAGAGTCTTCACTTGTTATTGGAAACCAACCCGGACAAGAACTTGCCAGGGACAAGCGCGGGGGCGACAACACGGCAAAATAGCGCGCCGATATTCAAAGAAGTTGCCACACCGGATAGTTATGGCGCCGCTTTGCGCCTCGAGAACGCGGATGACAGCCCTTGGCGCTTGAGTGCCGATGCCGGTTTGAAGCTTGTCGGCGCCAACGATGTCCTAAAGCTAAACCATACTTCGCTGGATCCATTTGTGCGCGCCAGAGGCCGCTTCACAAAGCCGATAGGGGCGGTGCAACTGACATTGGCGGAATCGGTATTCTGGTACAACACGATAGGCGCGGGGGAGAATACGCAGTTTGATGTGGACTACAGTTTCAGCGAGCCATTATTGTTTAGAGCCACAAGCGGCGCCACTTGGCTGCATGACAAACAGAATTTCGATCTGCGTCAGGATTTTTCGTTCTTCCATACTTTGGATGAACGCCACTCCTTGCTGTATCAAGTGGGTGTGAGCGGAGCCAGTCAGCCGCAAACTGATGTGTCGGAATATATAGCTTTGCTGCTTTACCGCCAGCGTTTGCATCGCGATTGGATATTCTTCGAGCTAAGCCCGCAACTGCACTATCTAAAAGTAAACAACTACCAACCCAACGCGCAACTCATCGTACGTCTGGAAATATTGTTTTCCAAATGAGCAGCGCTATTGCGCGGAGCAAACGGCACGTCACCAACATCAGCTTCGGCGCAACTCAAATAAACTCGTATGCCAGTGACGCCTTTTCGCGGGCGCTTGCAAGCGTACATGTCTGACCGAGTCACGACAGATTAAATATCCCCTGTAACGCAATGAACTGCCAATTTTAGACGCACACTGCGGCTAGACGTTGTCGCGCAGGTCATATGTACGATAGCGCACAGAGCGGTGCTGGTCGGAGACGGAAAATCACGCAAGATATTGGAAGCCTTCATATCGGCAGTTATATGCCGATCTTGGCGGCAACTGGCTTGGCTGGGAACCGGGTTCGGTTTAACACTGGAGATTTGCATGGAAAAACGCAAGGCTCGCGTATTGATCGCGGACGATGAGCCGCATATTCGCAGTTTGATCCGTTTAATTGTCACGTCGCTTGGGGCCGAGGTCGTTGCCGACGCCGCAGACGGAGAGCAGGCATTACGCTTGTATAAGCAATTCTCGCCGGACATGGTGCTGCTCGATATCAATATGCCAAAAATTGACGGGATCAGCGTTCTGAAGCAGATCATGGCGATCAACGACAATGCCTTGGTGGTGATGTTAACTTCATTGAATACCCTTGAAGTGGTCAAGGAGTGCATTGATAACGGGGCATGGAATTACATCCTGAAGAATACGACTGCCGGCGAATTGCACAAAGCGCTCAGTGCAACGTGGGGTTCATATATGGCGGCGATTATGGTGGACCGCGCATTGCGCAATCATGAGTTGTAATCACCCCAACCCTGCGGGGTATGTATTCTGTAGAACCTGCGGAGGCGCATTGGAGAAGATGCGTTGCAGTTGCGGCTTTGTCACCGGGATGGGTGACGTTTTCTGCGGTAACTGCGGAAAAAGTTTGCTTGAAGTAGCCGCAGTGGATGACCGAGCCGGAGTTGATAACGATCATCGCTTCGATCTGGAACGTCTGGCACTGCAAGCGGCGCAAGAAAAACAGTTTCTGGAGTCAACCCATAAAGCGCGCGTCACGCAGGACGATATTCGCAAGCTGTTAACGTTGCGCAGAAAGAAATTCTGATGATAGAGCTGACAGAGTTATTGATCGCAAGTCTGCAGGAAAAGGCGCATGTTCCACCCGTCCCGCTGGCGGGCATGATCAGGGCGGCAAAAAATGATGCAGTCAATTTTGCGCAATTCGTCATTCAGGACGGGTATCTGAATCGCGACACGGCGGGAGAATTGTTGGCAAGGCAGTTAAATCGCACTTACGTCAATCTGAGCAAAACGCTGTTTCAGGATGAGGCAGTTTCCATGCTTACCGGGGAGATTGCGCAACACTATCAGGCTATTCCGATCTACCAGTTGGGCAACGTGGTGACGGTGGGGATGGTGACCCCCAATGACGCGCAAGCTATTACGGAGCTGAGCAATTTGTTGATGAAGGCGGTTAGCCCGGTCTTCTGTTTTAAGGACGAGGTCAATTCGGCAATCCAGGTTAATTATCAGTCCGCGCAGCATGTGGATGATCTGGTGACCAGCTTCGATCTGATGGTGTTTCAGTCTGCCGAGCTGAGTGATGCCGCACTGGCAAAATTGCTCGACTCCAAGCCACTCGTCGAGCTTTGCGATTCGATTATTTTGCTTGCGCTGAAAGAGCGCGCCTCGGATATCCATATAGAGCCGAAAAAGAATGAAGTGATAGTGCGCTTCCGCATTGACGGGGATCTGGTGGACAGGCTGTTCTTGCCCGCAGAAATGGCGTTGCCGCTGACCTCGCGTTACAAAATCTCATCCGGCATGGACATCACCGAGCGGCGCAGGCCGCAGGATGGGCGTCTCAGTTTTGCGTTGCCGATGAAAGATCTGGATTTGCGCGTCTCCTGCCTGCCTGTGATGCACGGCGAAAAAATCGTGATGCGTATTCTAGGTTCGATATATACCAGCGACATCCTGAATCTGGACAAACTGGATTTTTCTCCCGAAGTGCTGCGTCCGTTCAAGACGACCCTGAAATATCAGCAGGGTATTTTGTTTGTGACCGGCCCGACCGGATCGGGGAAAAGCACCACGCTGTATGCGGCGCTGAACTTTATTAACACGCGCGACATCAACATCATCACCATCGAAGAGCCGGTCGAATACGATGTGCCGAGCCTGAATCAGGTAATGGTCAACGACAAGGTTGGCAGGGGCTTCAAAGAGGTATTGCGTTCAGTATTGCGCCAGGACCCCGATGCCATTCTGGTGGGTGAGATTCGCGACACTGAAACGGCGCGCATTGCAGCTCAGGCGGCGCTGACCGGTCATTTGGTATTGACCACGTTGCATACCAACGATGCGATCCAGGCTACCACACGCCTGCTGGAAATGGGCGTGGAGCGTTTCATCGTGGCGCCATCCATCATCGGCGTGCTGGGGCAGCGTTTGGTAAAAAGGTTATGCGAATACTGCAAGGCCGAGCATCACCCCGATCCCGCCGAGTTGCGCCAGTATTTCTACTGGCGTGAAGATATTAAGTTGCCGGTATTTTACAAAGGGGCCGGCTGCAAGCATTGCGGTGGTACGGGCTATGCCGGACGGCTGGGCATTCATGAATTTCTGAAAGTCTCACCACAGATACGCGAGGCGATCCTGCGCGAACGCAATTACGATGAGATCGTGGATATCGCAGTGCAGCAGGGATTTAGCAATATTCGTTACGACGGCTTCAAGAAAGCATTGCGTGGATTGACCTCACTGGAAGAGGTTATACGCGCTACCGCTTCGCTCGAAGACGAATCTTAAGCATGTCTCTGCCGTTATGGGCAACGCTAATCCGCGATCATATTTATGATTAATACCGCCGATATCCTTAACGCGAAAGTGCTGATCGTTGACGATCAGCAAGCCAATGTGCGCCTGATGGAGAGAATGCTGCGCGATGCCGGCTATGTATTTATCACTTCGACAATGAGCCCGCTTGAGGTATGCGAGCTTCATCTTAAGAATCGCTACGATCTGATCCTGCTCGATCTGCAGATGCCCGGCATGGATGGCTTTCAGGTGATGGAGGGGCTTAAGGAAATAGAACCGGATGGCTACCTCCCGGTTATTGTGATCACCGCCCAGCCGGATTACAAGGTGCGTGCGCTGGAAGCGGGCGCAAAGGATTTTGTGAGTAAACCTTTCGATATAGTTGAGGTGAAAACGCGTATTCACAACATGCTGGAAGTACGACTGTTGTACAAAGAGCGCAATTTTATGGATCAGATTTTGAGGGAAAAAATGCCGAACTGGAAAGTGCCCGGTCTGCGGCGGAAAAAGCCAACCTGGCGAAATCGGATTTCCTTGCAACGGTGAGTCATGAATTGCGCACGCCGCTGACGTCGATTCGCGGCGCGCTGGCGTTGATTGCGGGAGGCGTGACCGGAGAGTTGCCCGCAGCAGCCAAACCGCTGATCGATATTGCCCATAAGAACAGCGAACGTTTGATTCTTCTGGTTAACGACATTCTCGATATGGAGAAAATCGAGGCGGGCAAGATGGAGTTCAATGCCAACCCGGTCAAACTCGTGCCGTTGCTGCTTCAGGCGCTGGATGGAAATCATGCCTACGCCGAGCAGTATAAGGTTAGTTATGCGTTGGATGGCGAGCTGGCGAGTGAGTTGTCCGGGGCGCTAGTCAATGTGGATAGCAACCGGATGATGCAGGTGTTCGCCAACTTGCTTTCGAATGCAGCCAAGTATTCTCCCGTGGGTGGCAGGGTGCTGATTACGGTAGAGCGCATTGATCGCAATATTCGTGTGGCAGTAAAAGACAATGGGCCGGGCATAACGGATGAATTCAGGGCGCGTATTTTCCAGAAATTTGCCCGGGCCGACTCTTCCGATACCCGCAAAAAAGGCGGGACGGGCTTGGGGCTTTCCATTGCCAAGGCGATCATCGAAAAGATGGGCGGCAATATTTGGTTTGATACACAACCCAATGTGCAGACCGTGTTTTATGTTGAATTGCCGGAATGGTTGGAAAGCCAGCATCCTGAAATCAGTCTTTCTTCAAGCGTTTGACCCGGGCCGAATAATATGAAAACTACAGGGTTAGCCCACAACAGCATGATCAAGTTGACGCGCATCCTGTATGTGGAGGATGAGCCGGATATTCAGACGGTGGCGCGGCTTGCGCTGGAAGCTCTGGGCGGATTTACTGTGGAAATATGCAGTTCGGGTGACGAGGCTCTGCAACGGGCCGCCAGTTTTCAGCCGCAGCTGATTTTGCTGGATGTGATGATGCCGGGTATGGATGGGCCGGGTACGCTCAAGAGGCTGCGCGAGTTGCCGCAGTTTGCCAGTACACCCGCCGTTTTTATGACTGCCAAAGTTCAGCCGGGTGAAGTGGCGCACTACCTGGAACTGGGGGCGGTGGATGTCATCCCCAAGCCCTTTGATCCGATGATGTTATCAAGTCAGGTGCAAGCTATATGGGAGCGTTGTCATGACTGACCCGGCGGACATGCAAGTTCAGCTAAAAATACTGAGCGATGCTTACGCTGTGCAATTGCCCGAAAAGCTTAAACTTATCGAACAGACGTGGTGCCATTTGTCACACAGCGAGTGGAGTGAGGACGGCTTTCAGGCCTTGTGCCGCATGGTGCATAGCATGACGGGATCTGGAAAAGTTTTTGGGTTTTCTTTACTGAGCGACGTTGCGCGGAACCTGGAGGCGTATCTCAACCACCTCGCACAGGCGAAGACGCTGCCAAGCGATGAACAGCGTCAGTACATACAAATTTTACTGGATGAGTTGCAACAGGCCACGACAACCCGGGATGCTATCAGCATCGAAACAGGCCAAGGCGCGGCTCTTCCATCTGTTGAATAATCCCAGATAATTATTAGCGGCCACAACATCCCCTCCCCCATCCTAGCCTTCCCCCTGCAAGGGGGAAGGGACTGGTTCGGCTCTAATGAACTATCTGGAATAATGGCATATCGCGGGGGCGATTTTTGCGCTGCTAAAAGCGCATCCATAGCATCAATTTTCTCGACTTGATTTACAATTGCCGCTGCATTTTTTCAATCGGATGAGGCGCTGGCATGCTGATTTGGTTCGTCGTGATTTATCTTTTGTTCTCCGTCGGAGTCGGTTTGTACGCTTCGCGGCGGGTACACAATTCCCGCGACTTTGTGGTGGCCGGGCGCAACCTGCCTTTGCCTATCGTGACTGCAACGGTGTTCGCCACCTGGTTCGGCGCGGAGACGGTGCTGGGCATCTCTGCCACCTTCGTGAAAGAAGGTTTGAGCAGCGTGGTCGCCGATCCGTTCGGGGCAAGCATGTGCCTGATTATCGCGGGCTTATTTTTTGCACCGTTGTTGTATCGCATGAATCTGCTCACCATCGGCGACTATTACCGGGCGCGTTATAACCGCGTGGTCGAATTGATCATGACGATTTGCATCATGGTCTCTTACCTCGGCTGGGTATCGGCGCAAGTGACGGCACTGGGGCTGGTGTTCAACATGGTCAGCGGCGGCGCCATCGAACAGTCGACCGGCATGTTCATCGGCACGGGCATCGTGCTGACCTACACCATGTTCGGCGGGATGTGGGCGGTGGCGCTGCTGGATTTCGTGCAGATGACGGTCATCATGGCGGGCATGTTGCTGATCGCGGTACTGGTGAGCGGCGATGCGGGCGGCGTGGGCAATGTGGTGAATCATGCGCAGCTTGCCGGCAAGCTGCAATTCTTTCCGCAAGGCGGCTATGAGGCATGGGTTCCGTTCATCGGTGCAGGTATCACCATGATGCTGGGGTCTATCCCGCAACAAGACGTGTTCCAGCGCATGACTTCGGCCAAAGACGAGAAGACGGCGGTGCGCGGCTCGGTGGCAGGCGGCGTGTTGTATTTCGCATTCGCCTTTGTGCCGATGTTCCTAGCCTATTCCGCGACGCTGATCGACCCCAAAGTTTTCGGCGAGATGATAGCGAACGATGCGCAGATGGTGCTGCCCAGTCTGATTCTGCACCACACCCCGCTGGTGGCGCAGGTGTTCTTTTTCGGCGCGCTGTTGTCCGCCATCATGAGTACCGCATCCGCCACCCTGCTGGCGCCCTCGGTGATGTTTACCGAGAACATCCTCAAGCACTTCGCGCTCAAGCACATGAGCGACCAGCAGATGCTGCGCACCATGCGCATCATCGTGGTGACCTTCGGCTGCTTCGTGCTGTGGTTCGCGCTGAATTCCGAAGCAAGCATATTCAAGATGGTGGAAAACGCCTACAAGATCACGCTGGTCGCCGCGTTCGTGCCGCTGGCGTTCGGCTTGTATTGGAAACGCGCCAACACGCAGGGAGCGCTGCTCTCCATCGTTCTGGGACTGGCCTCATGGTTACTGATGGAGGCCTTGCAGCCAAGCGAAATCTGGCCACCGCAACTGGCCGGCTTGCTATTGAGTGTGTTCGGTATGTTGCTAGGATCGTTGTTGCCGAATCTGATCGGCAAACACGGGGCGGCACCCCGACACCCGCATCACCCCGCTTGACTGTCATGCTGTTGTCACAATTCATCCATACCATCGCAACCTGTATGAAACAAAGATTATGGGAAATTAGATGACAGCGAACATTCTGATAGTGGAAGACGAGCCGGCGATTCAGGAATTGCTTGCGTTCAACGTGACGCAATGCGGCTATCGTGCGCTGCAAGCATCCGATGCGGATAGCGCGCTGGCCTTGATCAACCGCGCACTACCGGATCTGATCTTGCTGGACTGGATGCTGCCCGGCATATCCGGCGTGGAACTGGCAAGGCGTTTGCGCGCCGACCAGCGCACCCACAACATTCCCATCATCATGCTCACGGCGCGCACCGACGAGCGCGACAAGGTGATGGGCTTGGAATCCGGCGCGGACGACTACATCACCAAACCGTTCTCCCCGCGCGAACTGATGGCGCGTATTCGCGCCGTGTTGCGTCGCCGAGCGCCGCAGATGAGCGACGAGCTGGTACGCGTGGAAGGGCTGGAACTTTCTCCCGTCACGCATCGCGTGAATGCGAACGGAACGAACATTGATCTGGGGCCGACCGAATTTCGCCTGCTGCATTTCTTCATGACCCACGTCGAACGCGTCTATAGCCGCTCGCAATTGCTCGACCAAGTGTGGGGCGATCATGTATTCGTGGAAGAGCGCACCGTGGATGTGCATATCCGCCGTTTGCGCCAGGCATTGGAACCATCGGGTCTGGATAGCCTGGTGCAGACCGTGCGCGGCAGCGGCTACCGCTTTTCGCGGGCTTGATTGGACGAGATTATTCTGCGGCTATCGTGGATAAAGCCCTTGCCAGAGTAAAGACGCTTGAGCTTTTTAATGAGGCCGATGCCGCTTACAAAAATGCTTCCGGCTGAAAACATAGCATGTCGAACGCCTCGGCCACGGCACGATGAATGATTTTCCCGTGCGCGATATTCAAGCCTTTCAGTAACGCGCCATTGTCTTTAAGCGCCAACCCCCATCCTTTGTTCGCCAGTTGCAGCACGTAAGGCAAGGTCGCATTGGTGAGCGCCAGCGTCGAGGTGCGCGGCACGCCGCCCGGCATGTTGGCGACCGCATAGTGAATGATTCCATCGACGACATAGATCGGATTTTCGTGTGTGGTGGCGCGGGTCGTTTCCACGCAGCCGCCTTGATCTACGGCCACATCCACGATCACCGCGCCTTGGCGCATAGTCTTGAGGTCTTCGCGACGTATCAGCTTGGGCGCGACCGCACCGGTGACAAGCACGCCGCCGATAACCAGATCGGCGCTGGCGATTTGCTCCAGCAGCGCGTGACGATTTGAAAATACCAGTTGCACGTTGGTCGGCATCACCTCGCTGAGATAGCGCAGCCGTTCCAGCGACACATCGAGGACAGTGACGCTGGCTCCCATTCCCGCCGCAATCTTCGCGGCATGTGCGCCCACCACGCCGCCGCCGAGGATGACTACATGCGCAGGCGGCACACCGGGTACGCCACCAAGCAATACGCCGCGCCCACCATAAAGTTTTTCCAGATATTTCGCTCCCTCCTGCACAGACATGCGTCCGGCCACTTCCGACATCGGGGTCAGCAGCGGCAGCTCGCCCGTGGGTAGTTGCACCGTTTCGTAAGCGATACAGGTCGCGCCTGACGCCAGATGCGCGCGGGTCAGCTGTTCGTTCGCAGCAAAATGAAAATACGTGAAAATCGTTTGTTCGGCGCGTATGCGCGACCACTCGGCTTCGATGGGCTCTTTGACTTTAACGATCAACTCCGCTTGCGCCCAAACCTCACCCGCAGTCGCAACAACATGTGCGCCAACCGCCGCATATTCCGCGTCGCTAAATCCGCTGCCCAAGCCCGCGCCAGTTTCCAGCAACACGGTGTGTCCTTCGGCAACGAGCGCCTCGGCACCAGAAGGAACCAGTGCCACGCGGTTTTCGTTGGTTTTGATTTCCCTGGGTATGCCGATTTTCATTTGATCTGACGCTCCGTTGAATGCGTACCGAATATTCCTTCCCCATACAGGGGGAAGGCTAGGATGGGGGTAAAAGCGATGGTATACGACAAAACCTCTACCCCACCCTAACCCTCCCCCTGCAAGGGGGAGGGGATCACCTGCTCCAGAAACCCGCCCGAGCGGAACGTCAGCACTAGCGTATCGCGATGACCGCCTTCAGCCGTGGGTTGGATTGGCGTGGATTCGTGTATCACGCGCTCATCATCGAGCAAGAGCAGCGTCCACGGCTCGCTCAAGGTGAAACGCTGCCCGTGCGAGCCTTCCGCTTCAAAGATGCGACTCTCGCCACCGCTGACACTCTCCCGCGCCACCAGCAGAATAGCCACGAAATCCACACCGTCGCGATGCGCGCCTTCCGGCGTGGGGCGACCGATGCCGTTGCGGGTGTCGATACGAAATTGGTGTGCTTCCACATACCAGGGTTGTTCACCTTTGACGGACGAACAAATGCGCGCAATCGCCAACAACAATCTCGACCACACCAGTTGCGCAACCGTATGCGCGCTCATCGGCTCGAACAAACGCTGCATGCCGCCGTGCAGCGCGTTGTATTCCAGCGGCTGGTAATGCGCGCGATGCGTAACTTGCGTGACGCAACCCTGTTCCACGATAAAACTGGAATGCCTGCGACGCCGGTAACGTCCGCCGTCTTTGAGAAAATTATCCAACGGCAAATCGTTCCAATCCGCTTTGACCGATTCCAATTCGGACAACGTGGCCCCAATGAATGCAACGACACTGGCAGGGCTCAATACCCCATAACCATCGCTCTGTAAGGTATCGGAAAGTTGTTGCGGTGGGATGAAAACAGGGGCGAGCATGGTGATGGGCATGACGATTTATTCACGGGAAGCGATGCGGCGATTCTACGTCAGTACACCGCATCCATGCTGTGGAAAATTGGCGCGAGATTGGCTACTCGGTTGCGGCAGCGATGGGGGCAGCCTCTGCATACAACGCTTCGAGCTGCTCCTCGCGCAGATCTAAAACTTGCAGGCAGGTAGCCCCCAGCTTCGTCCATTCCTGAGTGAGGCTCAGTCCCAGTTGCTGCTGCACGATGTGTTCCGCAAGCTGTCCGGTTGCGATAAGTCTGCGGCTCAGCATAGGCAGGTTGAAGTGGGCCGATTGCAGCGCCGCAAGATCGTGGTGATTGCGTATGGCCAGACATATCTCTTCCGGCAGCCACCAGCTTTGCGCCAAGATGCAACCGATCATGGCATGATTGGTTGGCAGTTCGGTTTCCTCCACTTCAGTGAAGCTGCGCAGGGCATCTTGATTGGCCGTAGCAAGCACCGCCTCGTAATTCGGGAAGCGTCCAAGCAGAACCGGAATACCGCAGTCGCGGAACAGCCCGAAAGTGTAAGCATCATCGGCACGCAGACCGCTTATTTCTAAATGCTGTGCCAGCCAGCCGGAAAGGCGTGCGATACGCGCCGAGGCATCCCAGAAACGCTCCAGATTGGGCACATTGGGAAAAGCTTTGCGCAGAACAATGCCGGCCACGGCACGGCTGGCCGTGTCCAAGCCGAGTATTGCGAGCGCTTCGTTTACCGAACGTACGCGCTGGCGCATGCCGAAATACGGAGAGTTAGCCGTTTTCATCAATCCGGCAGAGAGTCCGACATCGGTTACGATGATAATCGCCAGACGGTTATAGTCGGGTTCATCTTTGCGCGCCTCGGCCATGAAGCGATCCAGAATGACCGGGCAAGGGGGGATGCCCACATCGATGATGGAGCGTTCGAACAGACTATCGACTGCCGTCGGGGTTGAGCCTTGCAGATTGTCATTCATTTAGTGCTCCTTGTTTGCAGCCATGGAAGAAGGCTCTCTTCCGGCATCGGTCTTGCGTAGAAAAATCCTTGAATAGCATCCACGCCCACCTCGAGCAAGGCATCGATTTCTTCTTGTCTTTCGCATCCTTCAGCCACGACGGTCATGCCCAACTCGTGCCCCAGCTGGGTCATCGCCTTGACCACGGCCAGAGCGCGACGATCTTCCGGCAATACAGTAATGAAGGCGCGATCCAGTTTAAGTTTTTTGGCCGGAATATCTTTTAAATTGGCCAGACAGGAATAGCCGGTGCCGAAATCGTCGATGGATAAACTCACGCCTGCGGCGAGAGCGTTTTTCAGGTTCTTTTGAATCGTATCCGAAACATCCATGAACAGGGATTCCGTTAATTCCAACTCCACCAACTCCGTTTTTGCGTTGGAGCAGATCAGGGCTGCGTGCAACGCCTGAGTGAACTTCGGGGAAGCCAACTGGGCGCGCGAGACGTTGATTGCAACTTTAGTGTGATAACCCGCATCATGCAGCAGGCGTGCCTGCATTGCGCCCTGCAACAAGCACCACTCTCCGAGACGAATGATCAGCCCGGTCTTTTCCGCGACGGGAATGAATTTGCCGGGCGAGATGTTTTCGCCGTTAACAGAACAGCGCATGAGTGCCTCGACCGCTTCAATCTCGCCGTTCGCACGAATAATGGGCTGGTAGTGAAGAGATAGCCCGCCGGTCTCAAGTGCGGCATGCAGAATGCTTTCGACCGAGAGCTCTTCGCGTGCAAGCGTGATGCCGAGACGCCCCGGGATCGGCTCTTCACCGGAGTAAACAATGCTGTTTCCCCCTTTGCTTTTGGCCGCGATCATGGCGCGGTCGGCGCGCTCTATCAGGGTAAGAGAATCTTCGCGGTTGTGGATTGCGATGCCGATGCTCGCGGTGGGGCGCAAAGTCAGGTTGTCAATAGTAAGCGGCTCTTCAACCGTTCTGGCCAACTCACCGGCAAGCTGCTGTGCCTGAGCCAGATCGCATTTCGGGACGAGGAATACGAATTCGTCGCCTCCCATCCGGCAGAGCTCCGCGCGCCCGCTTATTCGGTTACGGAAGCGCAGTGCGAACTCCTTGATGATCTCGTCGCCCGCCAAGTGACCAAACGAGTCATTGATTTTCTTGAAGCGGTCAATATCCAGCCAGATGACGGCGAACGGCTGACCGCTATCCGTAGAGTCGGCGGTGAGCATCACTGCTTCATGCAAGCAGCCCAATCGATCCAAAAATCCGGTGAGGGAGTCTATATTGTTCATGTCGAGTGACTATGTGCGCAAACTGCACGGGCGCACATCATAAACCCAGCGGAAATTTTGTACAGCGCGACTGTTGCAGACATTCCCGACTCTCACCCTTTTTGCAACGGCTTACAGAAATACACCCCCGGCAGACCTAAGTTCGCCAGCGCTATTTTCTTGCGTTGAGTGGCATCAGCTTAGTGATACGTCATCACGGCACACAACTTGTTCGTACTCGATTCATACTGCCAGACCTGCCGCATCGAACATACCTTCGAACAGGATTGAACTCAGATAGCGCTCGCCGGAATCCGGCAAGATCACAACAATGGTTTTGCCCGCGTTTTCTGCCTTCTGCGCCAGACGCACGGCCACTGCCACGGCAGCACCGCTGGAGATGCCGGAGATAATGCCTTCCTCGCGCGCCAAGCGGCGTGCATACAACACCGCATCTTCATTCGTCACTTGCTCGATATCGTCCACCAGCGACATATCCAGCGCGCCGGGAACGAAGCCTGCACCTATGCCTTGTATTTTATGCGGCGCAGGTTTGAGTTCCTGCCCCGCGCGCTTTTGCGTGAGGACGGGGCTGGCGGAAGGTTCCACTGCCACCGACTTAATCGCCTTGCCGCGTGTGTTTTTGATGTAGCGCGACACGCCGGTGATGGTGCCGCCCGTGCCCACGCCGGAAACGAAGATGTCGATCTTGCCATCGGTGTCGTTCCAAATTTCCGGCCCTGTGGTTGCTTCGTGGATGGCCGGATTGGCGGGATTCTCGAATTGTTGCAGCAACACATATTTGGGATCGGAAGCCGCGATTTCCTTGGCCTTGGCTATCGCACCGCTCATGCCTTTCGCGCCTTCGGTCAGCACCAGCTTCGCACCGTAAGCGAGCAATAATTTACGCCGCTCGACGCTCATCGTTTCGGGCATGGTCAGCGTGAGCGGAATGCCGCGCGCCGCCGCCACAAAAGCCAGTGCGATGCCCGTATTTCCGCTGGTGGATTCGAGCAGTTCTTTACCCGCCTCCAACAAGCCGCGTTTTTCGGCATCATCAATCATGGCCACGCCGATCCTATCTTTCACCGAGTACGCCGGATTGCGCCCTTCAATCTTGGCAAGGATAATGGCCTTCGCCCCGTCGCCTATGCGGTTCAATTTAACGAGCGGCGTATGGCCGACGGACAGCGAATTATCTGCAAACTGCTTCGACATATTTTCTCCTTCAAGTAGATTCGTGATAGGGTCAATTTAACTGACCGCCCCGGCTTGATGAACCGATCAATTGGCGGAGGCTGATTCATGGCGCTTTCCAAATATCGCTTTAACGAAGCGCGTATCACACGGCTTCTGCGGAAGGCACTTTAGCTAATTTTTATTGTTCCGCAAAAGAATATTAGATACTTTGTTTATAGCGATTAATTATATGCGTCTACTGCTCGAAATGATTTGTACCGGAAACATCCCGTGCGTGATAATTCATCCATGACCACCTCACAGGAAACCACCATGAAACTGCTCGGCTCGAACACCAGCCCTTACGTGCGCAAAACGCGTCTGGTTTTGCTGGAAAAAAACATCCCGCATGAATATGTGCTCGATCCGCCGACCGATCCGAGCAGTTTGGTATTGCGCGTTAATCCGCTAGGTCGCATTCCGGCGCTGATACTCGACGATGGTTTCTGCGTGTTCGATTCCCCGGTGATTACTGATTACGCCGACACGCTGAACGACACGCCCATCCTGATTCCACGCAATGACCCGGCGGCGCGTCTGCGCGTCAAACGCTGGGAGGCATTGGCGGACGGCATCATGGATTCGGCTGTGGTGGTGCGCACCGAAAGCATCCGCCCGCCGGAAAAACAGCAAGCCGCCACTCTGGAATTACACAACACCGCCATCACTAAAGCAGTGGAATACGCTGCGCATCAGCTGGGTACGCGGACTTGGTGCGAGGGTGAAAGCCTCACGCTGGCCGACCTCGCGCTGGCAAGTGCGCTGATGTATCTGGATCTGCGTCAGGCAGAGCGCGACTGGTGCGGCGTCCATCCGAATCTGGCGGCGTGGTTTAAACAGATCAGCGCGCGCCCCAGCGTGCAGGCAACACTGGTTTAGCCAAAGTTGGCGGGGGTCACGAAGCCAAGTGCGTTAGAGGTTTGATTGAACGACACCCGCTGGATGCGCGAATTGAGCAAGTGCTCGTGCTTTTCGATGGCTTGTCTGATTTTTAAATATGCCCGGCCACAGAGAGGGGAAAGTAATTACAGCGCCAAATACCCGCCGTATAATGGCGCGTCAAAAATTTCAGGATATGTAGAGTGTTTGATTTCTGGCAGCGCGCTTTGCTCTTTCCGTTTCTGGTGCTGCTAAGCTCCCTTTTGTTATGGGGCATCTTCGGCGCATTGCCTGCGGCCTTGTTTTTCGGTGCCGCCATGTTGCTGCGCCTGATCGCGCATTTGCGCCAACTTGCCGCGCTGGAGCATTGGTCGGCGTCCCCGGAATCGACCAGCGTACCGGAAGGCTCCGGCTTGTGGGAAGAAGTGTTCACGCGCCTCAACAAGATGATGCGCAAGCAGCGCGAAGCGCGCGCAAAACATGCCGCCGCTTTGCAGCAGATCGAACAGGCGACCTCCGCGCTGCCCGAAGGCGTGGCGATTCTGGATGAGGCCGACCACATCGAGTGGTGCAACCCGCTGGCGGAGCTGCACTTCGGCTTGGACGCCGCCCGCGACATCGGGCAACAGATCACTTATCTCGCACGCCAGCCGAAATTCGTGCAATACCTTTCGATAGCGAATTATTCTGAACCTTTGATCTTGCGCGGAACGCGCCAGGACGACTTGGTGCTCTCCGTCAAAGTCGTGTCTTACGGCGTCAATAAAAAATTATTGATCAGTCGCGATATCACACACCTCGAACGCATCGAAACCATGAGGCGCGATTTTGTGGCGAACGTTTCACACGAGTTGCGCACACCGCTGACGGTGGTGAACGGCTTTGTCGAAACCTTGCAGGACATGCCGACGCTGGATAACGACATGTCGCGTCGCGCGCTGCTGCTGATGGGCGAGCAGACGAAACGCATGGAAGGCCTGGTGGATGATCTGCTGACGCTCTCGCGGCTGGAAAATTCGCTCAACACGCTGGTGGAAGAAGTGGTGGATGTACCGACGCTGTTGCAAACGTTACATCGGGAAGGGCAGGCATTGAGCGCAGGAAAACATGTGCTGAAGCTGGAGTTAGATTGTGCCGCGAAATTGCAGGGCAACATCGGCGAGTTGCGCAGCGCGTTCGGCAATCTGGTTTCCAACGCGGTGCGCTACACGCCGCAGGGCGGCGACATCGTGATGCGCTGGCATGAACACGGGGATGGACAAACGACCTTCAGCGTAAGCGATAGCGGCATCGGCATCGCACCCGAACATATCCCGCGTTTGACGGAGCGTTTCTACCGGGTGGACCGCAGTCGCTCACGCGAGACGGGGGGAACGGGATTGGGCCTGGCTATCGTCAAACACATCGCCAATCGCCATCAGGCGCATCTGGATGTGGTCAGCGAAGAGGACAAAGGCAGCACGTTCAGTATTGTGTTTCCGGCTAAACGGCATTTGATGTGATGGGGCGAAAAACCATTGGACACAGACAAACACGGATTGACACGAATAACAGCAAACATAAATCTGTTTTTGATTTATATCCGTGTGTATTCGTGGCTAAGTACTTTAGGTTGGGGAAGGCTCGAAGCTGACGCATTCGAAGTCGACGCCTTTGTCTATGCTGAATCCCCGTTTTACAGCTGCAATTGTTCACGCCATAACAGGGTCAAAAAATCCCCTTTGTTGATTTAATGGCTTTTCGGTTCCGCAATCCGATCCATCAATGCAAACATAACACCCGAGACAATCAGAGTCATATGAATGCCCACCATCCATCCCATTTGCGAATCGGTAAGGTGTTCAACTCCGGGAGTAGAAATGTGCATGAAGGCTTTTAGCAGGTCAATTGCCGAGATGGCGACGATAGAGCCAATCAGCTTAAGCTTGAGTCCGGTGTAGTCAACTTTACCCATCCAATCCGGCTTGTCTACATGATCGGCAACATCGATTTTTGAAACGAAATTCTCATACCCGCTAAATATCACCATGATGAGCAGATTTGCCACCAGTGTGATGTCAACCAGTGCCAGTAGCGAGAGAACCGCATCACGTTCTGACGTATCGATTAGGTGCACTACGATATGTAAAAATTCTTGTACAAACTTGACTAACAGAATTACCAGCCCTCCAACTAACCCCAGATACATCGGCGCCAAAACCCAGCGGCTCCGAAAAATAACGCTCTCAATAAAATTTTCCATTGTTGTGTTTTTCTATGATTAATAAGTGGCGCATCGTAACACTTGGATCATTAGAAAATGATGACATCGACACTTTTATCGGAATGTTCGTCCATCATATGGAATTTCTTAATGCTGCGGACCCGTTCCTCCATTGTTTATAAATAGTACTTCTGTGCAAAATCTAGAAGATGTACACGTAATATATTCGCAATCCTACTTGAGTACACTTAACTCAGATTGTTCTTTATCCATTCCGCCAACAGGCAAACAATAGGTTCGGAATAGTTCACCCGCCATAAGTAATACGCAATTATTTTAGCCGCACTGAGTTCCTTAAACCAAATTAAAGGAAATATCATGAGCCACAATCTTACCCTGCCTGAGGAAGTCGATATTGCTCTAATGGAGCTAAAAGAAAGCGATATGCAAACTGAAAGGTTAGCCAACAAAAGTAAAAATGTTAGCGATCAAGAAAGATGGCATATCGGCGGCATTTCTCCATACCGAGCGGCATATTTGAGCGGGAAAGAAAATACTATCGAAACTCGGTAAGCTATTTTGTCTATCATGTATTTCAAACATGCATTTCAAATATGGCCCCACAAAAAACGCCAGCCTTCACATCGTTGGCATCAGTTTCCTTCTTGGGGGCAGTCTCAGTATCTCTCCGATAACTTATGAACGAAAGCACGCAGAGCCTAGGTGAGGAAATCGCCAACAGTGTGAGCCATGGCGTGGCGTTACTGGCAGCCATTGTGGCAGTGCCGTTCCTGATCGCTGCGGCAATCCATCTCGGTAGCGCCACCATCGTCGGCACTAGCGTGTTTGGGGTGACGATGGTTTTGTTATTTTTGACCTCAACCCTTTACCACGCTTTGCCTGCAAGCAGCGCCAAGAGTATCGTATTGAAGCTCGATCACGGAGCAATCTATTTTTTCATTGCGGGCAGCTACACGCCGTTCGCTCTGGGTGCGCTGGCTGACCCATGGAGTTGGACGCTGTTCGTGCTGGTGTGGTCGCTTGCGATTTTAGGTGCAGCACTTAAAGCATTCGACTTCCTATCGCATCCTTGGCTTTCAACGGGACTCTATCTCATTATGGGCTGGCTCGTGCTGATCGCGACCATGCCGCTTGTCGAGCGCATGCCGCCGCTAATCAACATATGGCTTATGGCGGGCGGATTCGCATATTCGGCAGGCGTCGTGTTTTTTATGCTGGATTCCCGCTTGCGCTACGCGCACACAGTTTGGCACTGCTTTGTCGTTCTCGGCACGGGCTGTCACTTTTTCGCGGTGCTGAATTACACGGCGTGAGCCTGGCTCAGATATGGGCATCAAATATTTTCCTTTCATGCCCTTGTCACATGTCTGAGCTACTATTACCAATATGGCTCAGTATAAAAACTTGGAACGGTTGGTTATTTTTGATGCCGATGGCACGACCATTGATGCCTTTCATGCTATTGAACAGGCTTTTCTCCAACACGGAATGGACATTGGCGATATTGATCGCTTCCAGAAGCGGCGTAAGTTGTTCAAATTTCTGGGAGGCATGAGGGAGTTCCCCACAAATCTGCGCCATCAATTTGGTAAACAAAGCCGAAAGCGCTTGCGTGAAACGCTGACCGAAGTTTACCGCCACGAGGCTAGCTTGTATCCCGGGATCGACATATTGCTTCGTACGCTGTTGGCGAATCCGAACATACGCGTAGGTCTAATTACCCGGAATGTAACGATCGAGCCAAAGAAAACCCTGAAATGCCTTTTTCAGCGACACGACATTGATATTGATCAGTTCGACTATTTTGCTTGCCTTACCCTAAAAGAGAATAAGCGCGATTACATGAAACACGCCCGGCAAATATTAGCCATCAATCCAGCGTGCTCCTATGCTTGTGGGGACGAATACAGCGACTATCTCGCTGCCATTGGCGCAGGAATGCATCCTTTCGTTGTGTCCTATGGCTTCGAGGGAAAAGTTCGATTGACCCAAAAGTTTGGTGTTCCAAGCGAGGTTATTTCGACAACTCCCGCAGAGTTTGAAAGTCGATTGTTGCACGCATTAAATCTGAGGACTGAAGGTCAGCAGCTATTGTTAAATCCTACTTTGAACGACATTCCAAATCCGCTTATAAAAAATCTGTTAAGCGTCGTTGGGTCGAAAATATAACGGCTAGGGATGGTAAAGAATATTTACTGTACTGAGTGCGAAAAACATAGTGCAGATGACGCAACTAGTTGCTCTGCAGCTTTTTTTACATGAGTAAAAAGTATGAGTAATGTAACAGCGACAGACTCTTCGAAAAGTCGTCAAACAATCAATCGCAGTACATCCATAGATGCGCAAATTCGGGATAATCCAGAGTTAAGACAGCAACAAAAAATATTGAAGGCTAAGGTTCCGATTTTTCCATTTGTTTACTGTATTTGACTTTCATTTCAGAAAATTTTTCTCGCCATTCCTTTAGCTGCTCATCCTCAATTTCAAGCTGTATTGCTAATGCTTCTATTGCGACAAGTTTGTTATCTTCAAGTCTTCTGCCTAGCTTTCCGCCCATACGGGAAAACACATACTCTGCTTGATTTTTTGATAATTCCTGAGCTTTTAACAAGTACTTTTCAGATGGAATTTTCTTAGCCATATTAGTGTAATTACTATAAGTATTGGGGCAACAATTTTACTCCATGTGATTTTTTTGCTCAAAGGAAATTGTTACAAGTTCACTGTGATTGCAATGCACCGTAAGAGGCGACTCATACAGTGCAGCTTTAGCCTACGCCAAGAGAGTTGGGGCAATAAACGGCGTACTTCACCAATATATGGGTGTTGTTCGTGGGCAAATATTTTTTCTAGGTTTGTCTGAATTAAGCGGGCATAAAGCTGACGCGTTCGAAGTCGAGGCCTTTGTCTACGCTGAATCCCATTTTTACCATCTGATTTTTATCGTCGAGATGAGCAATGTCGGCGAGACGATCCGGGCGGAAGAAATCGCGCGGCACGATAAGACTCGGCGGAGCCTTGAGTGACGGAACTTCGGGCAACAACAAAGCGGCGACAGCCTTATCGGACTGACCCATATTGATGCCGCTTCCCTTGAGCGAGACGGGCTGCGCGATGCCGGGCAAATACTGGATGCCCATACGCAGTTGTCCGCTACGGCTGACAACGACCCAGGTGACTTTGCCGAGTATGAAAGCGTTCGCATCGCTCGGTTTTACCGCGACGATCTGATGCGGGCCGATACGTTCACCCTGATTGCTTTCGCGCAATAATCTCGCCCCGGAGATGCTTTCATTTTCGATGTGCCAACTCTCTGTGGAGAAGCCGAGTGCCGCGATGTCCTGACGGTTCGCTTCGGTCAACACGCGGCCGAAAGCGGCAATCTGTTTGCGTGCCATGCTGTCCGATCCGGCATCTTTTTTGGGCTGTCTGAACGGTTTGTGGGCGATGTGGGCATATATGCCTTCGATGCTAAAACACAACTCCGCAGACTGTGCGATGGTATGGCGCTCGGCCAAGCGGTCATTGTTCGCTTCGCAGAAATAACGATGCAAGCTGCCGAGAAATTCCGCGCAATCCGCGCTGTTGCACTCGCTGCCCAATTCGAGTTGCTGCGGCGTTTGTCCTTGTTGCAGCAGAATGGTTTTCACGCGCAACAATTTGCTCAGTGGCACCATCGCCAGATAGCGCACGCTATCCGACGGGGTGACGTGCTGGATTGCCTGTATCCCTTGCGTACCGCCCAAATCGACAGCCAAGGGAGGAGCATCTTCTTTGCTGATGCTGTAGCGGCGATCAATGATGAGAACATCGCTCCACAGGGTGAGCCAGCGATCCAGCAATTGCAGCTGTCCGCGCGTCAGCTCGGCCGGGCGCGCATGGCAGTCGAGCAGGGTTTTGGCATAGATCGCCTGACAGGAACTCGGTTGCCCGGAGGTGTGCAGCTCATCGTTTACCGCTAGCCGATGAAATTCGTGTTTCTCGGCGAAGGCGAACAGCGCATGCAACTGATGCCACAGTTTTCCGTCGGACTCATAGCCGCAGCGCAAGTGTTCAAAGATTTGCAAGCCGGTGTAGCGCAGGCAACGCTGGGTCAGCAGTGCGCCGAAACCGGCAAGTTGTTTGTCGCCTGCGGCGTAAGCTTGCAGACAACGCTGATAACCCGTCACCAAGCCTTGCCACAAGCCGATGATGGAAACAAAGATGGTCAGCTCATCATCGCTGAGCGGAAGTTTTTTCGAGATGAGTTTCTTGGCGTAATCGCCCTGCACGAGCACCACGGTCTCGCGCAGCAGCTCCAAGGTATGCAAGCGTTCCAAACCGCGCATCGGGTAGCGGTTGAGTTCGCCCAGTTGGGCGCGCAGCACGCCATGCGCCTGATGCAGATTGGTGAGCTGCAACTGGTGCAGCCACGCCTCACAGCTCGCCTTGTCCTTGAAGGCGGGGTGCGCGAGATCGTCGGTCGGCTCGAGAGGCAGGTCGAGCATGTTTAAAGTAGCACGCGTTCGATGCCGCCATGATTGGCTTTTTGCACGTAGTCGGCCAGCCAGTTTTCTCCGAGCAAATGCTTGGCCATTTCTACCACGATGTAATCGGTGGTCGTGCCCGCGTCATCGGCATAGCGCGACAAGCCTTGCTGGCAGGCCGGGCAGGAGGTGAGGATTTTCACTTCGCCGTTGTAGCCATCGCCGCGCAACGCATCGGCGCCTTTGCGCATTTCTTCTTCCTTGCTGAAGCGCACTTGTGTGGCGATGGACGGGTTGCTCAGTGCCCAAGTGCCCGATTCGCCGCAGCAGCGGTCATTGAGCTTGATTTCTTCGCTGTTCATGAGCGTGTTGACCACTTGTAAAGACTGGTAGGTCTTCATCGGGGTGTGGCAGGGCTCGTGGTACATATAGCGTGTGCCGGTGGCCTGCTCCAGCCGCACGCCTTTCTCCAGCAAATATTCGTGGATGTCGAGCAGGCGGCAGCCGGGGAATATTTTGTCGAACTGGTATTTCAGCAACTGGTCCATACAAGTGCCGCAGGATACGATCACCGTCTTGATGTCGAGATAGTTCAGCGTGTTGGCGACGCGGTGGAACAACACGCGGTTGTCGGTGGTGATCTGGCTGCCTTTGTCTTCGTGCCCGCTGGACGTTTGCGGATAACCGCAGCAGATATAGCCGGGCGGCAACACGGTGATGGCACCGGTTTCGTACAGCATCGCCTGCGTTGCCAGACCCACTTGTCCGAACAAGCGCTCCGAGCCGCAACCGGGGAAGTAGAACACCGCTTCGGAATCTTCGTTCGCCTTGTGCGGGTCGCGGATGATAGGGATGATGGTGTTGTCTTCGATGTCGAGCAGCGCGCGCGAGGTTTTCTTCGGCAGATTGCCCGGCATCGGCTTGTTGAAAAAATGGATGACCTGCGCCTTGAGCGGCGCACCGCCCACGGTGGCGGGCGGGTGTGCGACCTGTTTGCGGAACAGTCCCAGATACTTGCTGACTTGATAGCCGAAGCGCTGCGCCTTGTAGCTCCACTCGATCATCACCTTGCGCATCAGTTTGATGGTGGTCGGGTTGGCTGCGTTCAGGTACAGCATGGAAACGTAGGAGACCGGGCTGAATTTCTTTTTCCCCTGCAAACGCAGGAAATTGCGCATGGCCACCGTCACATCGCCGAAGTCGATGTTCACCGGGCACGGGTTGAGGCAGCGGTGACATACCGTGCAATGGTCGGCCACGTCATTGAACTCGTCGAAGTGCGCGATGGAGATGCCGCGCCGCGTTTGTTCCTCGTACAGGAAAGCCTCGATCAGCAGCGAAGTGGCGAGGATCTTGTTGCGCGGCGAATACAGCAGGTTGGCGCGCGGCACGTGGGTGGTGCACACCGGCTTGCACTTGCCGCAGCGCAGGCAATCCTTGATCGAGTCGGCGATTTTGCCGAGCTCGCTCTTTTCCAGAATCAGGCTTTCCAGTTCCATCAGGCTGAAGCTCGGCGTATAGGCGCGTTCGAGGTTGCCGCCCGCCAGCAGTTTGCCGCGATTGAAGCGGTGTTCCGGGTCCACTTTTTGTTTGTAGGCAGCGAATTCTGAAATCTCGGCATTTTCCAGGAAATCGAACTTGGTGATGCCGATGCCGTGCTCGCCGGAGATCACGCCGCCCAAATCTTTCGCCAGTTGCATGATGCGATCTACCGCGCCGTAAGCTTGTTGCAGCATCGGGTAGTCGTCGGAATTGACCGGAATGTTGGAATGCACGTTGCCGTCGCCCGCATGCATGTGCAGCGCCACGAACACGCGGCTCTTCAATACCGCCTGATGCAGGACGGTGCAGCGTTCGAGAATAGACTGGTAGGTGTTGCCGCTAAAAATTTGGCGTAACGGTTCGCGCACTTCGCGTTTCCAGGAGGCGCGCAGCAGGTGGCGCTGTAGGGCATCGAACACCCTCTCCCCCAGCCTCTCTCCCGCAAGCGGGAGAGAGTGGACGAAGGCCGGGAGAGGGAGTGAGGACAGTGGAGCGTCCAGGTTGTCCAGCATCCACTGCCAGCGCGCGCGCACTTCCGTCAGCAACTCACGCGCTTGTTGCGGACGGTTGCCCAGCAATTCGGCGTTGCCTAATTGCGCATCATCCTGATAGTAAAGCGGCAGTTCGCCCGCGAAAAACTCATCCAGCGCGCCCAGCAGTTTTATTTTGTTGTGCAACGACAACTCGATGTTGATCCGCTCCACGCCGTCACAATAGTCGCCCATGCGCGGCAACGGGATCACCACGTCTTCATTGATCTTGAAAGCATTGGTATGTTTGGCGATGGCGGCAGTGCGCGCGCGGTCCAGCCAGAATTTTTTGCGCGCTTCTGCGGAGACGGCGATGAAACCCTCGCCTTGGCGCAGGTTGGCCAAGCGCACAATTTCAGAAGCGGCTTGCGCGGCGGCATTCTCGTCGTCGCTCACCACGTCGGCCACCAGCACCATCTTCGGGCGCGTGCCGCGTTTCGATTTGGTGGCGTAGCCGACCGCCTTCAGATAACGCTCGTCCAGATGTTCTAACCCGGCGAGGGAAGCCTGGGCGGCGCGGGCGCCGTTTTTGTTGAACAGTCCGGTGATCTCGACGATGGCGGGTACGGCTTCGCGTACTTGGCCGAAGAATTCCAGACACACGGTGCGCGTGAATTTAAATTCGCGATGTAGGATGAAGCGCGCCGAAGTGATGATGCCGTCGCAGCCTTCTTTCTGGATGCCGGGCAGGCCGGAAAGGAATTTGTCGGTAACGTCTTTGCCCAGGCCGGTCTTGCGGAATTTGCCGCCGGGGATGCTGAGTATCTCCGGTTCGCCGTGCGGTGTTTTGCCGTCGGCCTCGAAACGGTTGATGCGGAAACGCGCCACTTCGACATCGTGGATCTTGCCGAGATTATGGTCGAGGCGTTCGATAGTCATCCACTTTCCGTCCGGCGTGACCATCTTCCACGCGGCCAGATTGTCCAGTGCCGTGCCCCACAATACCGCTTTCTTGCCGCCCGCATTCATCGACACATTGCCGCCTATGCAGGAAGCGTCTGCGGAAGTGGGATCGACCGCGAACACCAGTCCGTTGGCTTCCGCCGCTTCCATCACGCGCCGTGTCACCACGCCCGCGCCGCAATGGATGGTGGCATAGGGCTGGCTGAGTCCCGGCAGCGTGAGCGTTTCCACCGCAGACAGCGCATCCAGTTTTTCGGTGTTGATGACGGCGGCGCGTTTGTCCAGCGGCACGGCGCCGCCAGTGTAACCGGTGCCGCCGCCGCGAGGAATGAGGGTCAAGCCGAGTTCGATACAGGCGCGCACCAGCGGCGCGATTTCCTCTTCGGTGTCGGGGTGCAGCACCACGAACGGATATTCCACGCGCCAGTCGGTGGCGTCGGTGACATGCGAGACGCGCGCCAAGCCGTCGAACTGGATGTTGTCGCGGCGGGTGTGGCGCGACAACACGCGCAAGGTGCGGCGGCGCAGTTGCAGCGTCGCCTTGAATTCGGCCTCGAATTCGTTGACGGCGGCGTGCGCCAACTCGAGCAGACGCTGCACTGGCAGATTGTGGTTGCGACCGCTACGCTTAACATCGTCTTCGCCGATGTTAGTCGGCACCGCACCTTCGGTGTCTTGACGGCGTTTCTCGATGGCGTGCAGACGGTGGCGCAATGCGCCGACCAGTGCGGCGCGGCGGGTGTTGTTGCCGAGCAGGTCGTCTTGCAAATACGGGTTGCGGTTGATTGCCCAGATGTCGCCGAGCACTTCATACAACATGCGTGCGGAACGTCCGGTGCGGCGTTCGTCGCGCAGGGTGTTGATGATGTCCCAAGCCTCGTCACCGAGGATGCGGATGACGATCTCGCGGTCGGAGAATGAGGTGTAGTTATACGGGATTTCGCGCAAACGGACGGTCATTAGGTCGGCTTTCATTCAGCAAAGCGCGCATTTTACCGCAATGCGCAGCATTGCTCGACCCTCACGGAAACAAGGTCGAACTGATAAGCTGTGAACATGAAGAAAATAGACGCAGAACCCTCCATGCGTTTGTTCCTTGCGCTGTGGACGGATGCAACGGTACGAGCAGGACTCTCCGCTTGGCAGCCTCTGTTGGTGCCAGTTAAAAACTGACCAGATAACTTATCGATTAACTTCAGACCAAGGTAAGTCCTGTAGAGGCAAACATTTCAGCAACATTGGAATCAATAAATATCTTTGTTGTATCGGCCGCATACTCATCATCCATTTAGTCTCTCCTCAAACAATCAGGAATTGTCACGATTTCTTTAAGCCACCCAAAAACTCTTCAACGTCTCTGCGTACGCCACAACGCAGGCGGCATCCCCGTCTCTCTCTTGAACGCTTTATTAAATGCGGCTTCCGAGTCGTAGCCCACTTTGGCGGCAACTTGGGCGATGCCTATGGCTGCGGGTCGGCGCAATAGTTCTTGCGCTAGACTCATACGATGGCGCGTGAGGTAGGCAATCGGTGCTATGCCGAGTTTGTCTTTGAAACGTGCAGCGAAAGCCGATCTTGACATGCCGATATGATCTGCCAGTGAAACTATCGTCCACGGCTTTTCACTTTCTGTGTGTATCAGGCGGATGGCTTTGCCTAATCGTTCATCCGACAAGACGCCTGCCCATCCGGTGTTACGCGTGTGGTCGTTGAGTAGGTATGCGCGCAGGGTTTGAATGAAGAAGATGTCGGCCAAGCTGTTGAGCATTGTGGAGGTGCCCGGCGCAGGCGTGGTAATTTCTTTTTCCAGTAGTTGCAGCGTGCTTTGCAATGCGGCGAGTTCTTGTTCGTTCACGTTGAAGCAGATCAGCGGCGGCAACAAATCCAGCACGAGCGGGTAGCGGTCATCGGTGAAGATGAACTGTCCGCCGAGTACGATGGTGCGTTCGCCATCTGTTCCGCAGCGCAGCGTTCTTCCCTCTATCTGTTTGTACACTTCTTCAAATTTGACGGTGCTGCCATCCGCCGTATGGCGGATGCGGAACGCATTGCCTCTGGCTAGCAAGTAACACGAGCCCCTCACAAGCTTGACCGGCTGCGCGCTGTCCTTGATGTCGATATAGCAGCAGCCTTCGGTGACGATGCCGAATTTGGTGTGCGGGTATGCGTCGAGATCCAGTCCCCACGGCGCATTGCCTTCCACGCGGGTGTATGACGCTTTTTGGACTCTGAGTCCGGGTATGAAATTTTCTAAACCATCCATATCGAGCCGATTGAACAAGGATTAAGGACGCCTGAGCATAGCCGTGCCGTACAGCCGATTCCATACTCCGCGCCGCGATGGCCACTAATTAACTACGATGGAGAATCTAGCATGGAACTCGGATTGAAAGGCAAGAGAGTATTGGTGACAGGCGGAACGCGCGGCATCGGTCTGGCGATTGTGCGCACCATTGCGCAGGAAGGTGGACGTGTTGTCTTGTGCGCGCGTAATGCGCAGCAAGTGGCTGAGACTGCCGCTGCATTTCAGCAGCAGGGGTTTGCGGTAAGCGGCAGCACCGTGGATATCACGAATCAGGATGCACTTAGCGCGTGGATAGCGCAGGCCGCCGACACGATGGGCGGGATCGACATAGTTGTCGCCAACCCGAGTTCATTGAGCATGGGTACGTCGGAGCAAGACTGGCAGAGCGGCTACGAAGTGGACTTGATGGGCACGGTGCATACGATAGCGGCGGCGCAACCGTATTTGGAAAAGGCCGCGCTTGTGTCCGGCGATGCCGCAATTTTAATCATCTCCTCTGCCGGCATCGCTGAAGCGAATGCCGAGAGTGCTTACGGTGCTTACAAGGCGGCACTGGTTTACCATGCCAAAGGTTTGGCGCGCCGACTGGCACCGAAAATGATCAGGGTCAATACCGTTTCCCCCGGAACGATCTATTCCGATGACGGGTTCTGGGGCAATGTGAAACGGAACGCACCGGAAATGTATGATGGGTATCTCAAGCGCAACCCGCTGGGGCGAATGGGTACGCCGCAAGAGGTGGCAAATGCCGCCGCGTTTTTGTGTTCGCCTGCGGCATCGTTCGTCACGGGTGCCAACCTCATTGTCGACGGGGGATTTACGAGCAGGGTGAATTACTAAAATTAAAAATCGCGCCGCATAAAACCGTCTTTCCCGAAAACTAACCCCGCATCGGCTCCAGCGTGGCATCCAGATTCAAGTCGTCGCAGTAATCGAGAAAATCTTCGCGCAGGGTGGGGATGTGAATTTTGGCGTGAATGCCCACGCTCATGATGACGGAGGTCAGCGGCGAGCCGGTGTGCGGGGCGAAATAAGTGCTGCTTTGCAGCTCTTCGATGTTGATGCCGTTGCGGGTGAAGAAGGCGGCGAGACTGCGCACGATGCCGGGCTGATCCATCGCCACGACTTCAACGGTATAGGGAATGGCGGCGGTTCGCTCGCTCTTACCTGTGCGCTGATGGGTGATGGTAAGGCCGAGTTGTGCGCCTAGCGGAGGTATCTGCCCTTCCAGTTTGGAAAGCGCGTGCCATGCGCCGGAGACCCGCGTGATGAAAGAGAATTGCCCGCCAATCACGGCCATGCTGCTCTCTTCGATGTTGCAACCGCAATCGGCGATGCGTCCCGCGAACTGTTCGACGAGGCCCAGCTTGTCTGCGCCGGAAGCGGTAATCACCAGGAAGTTGTTTTCGGTTTCTGTGTTCATAGTTGGCTGATGCTGTATTGCTGCGAATTAAGAGGCCGCATTGTAGTGGTTCTGCGCGGGGATAGGGCGCGCACTAAATATCCCCATCCACATAAAACCACCGCTCCTCTTCGCGCACGAAGCTGCTGATTTCATGCAGTCGGTGTGCGCGGCCATTCACTTTGTAGCGCGCGACGAATTCGACGATGGCGTGGCCGGCGTCTTGCTGTTCGTGGCGAAGCACTTTGAGGTCACGCCATTTGGTTGTTGCCTCTTCTGCCAAGCCCAATGAAGGCGGGCGCGTGGAGGGATGCCAGGTTGCCAGCAGGTAGTCTTCGCGGAGCAGGGTGTAGGCGGTGTAGCGCGAGCGCATGAGGGCTTCGGCGGTGGGAGCGGGTTCGTTGCTGTCCACATGGCGGGCGCAGCAGGTGGTTAATTCTTTGGTGCTGCCGCAGGGGCAGAGAGTGGTTTGATTTTTCATTTTCATTCACTAAATGAAATTAAACCCGTTCGGGCTGAGCTTGTCGAAGCCTCCATGAATCCAGCCCTGTCGTCCATTCACCCTTCGACAAGCTCAGGGCGAACGGAATTATTTATCGCGCAATTAGTTTTGCCACAGCGGTGGCTCCTCCATCAGCGCGATCTGTTCGCGCAATTCTAAAATGCGATTCTGCCAATAGATTTGCGCGTTGAACCACGGGAAGGCTTGTTTGAAGGCGGCATCGTCCCAGCGTCTTGCTAGCCATGCGGAGTAGTGGATCAGGCGTAGCGTGCGCAGGGCTTCGATGAGGTGCAGTTCGCGCGCGTCGAATTCGTAGAAGTCTTCGTAGCCTGCGAGCACATCGCCCATCTGGCGCACACGGTCTTCGCGTTCGCCGGAGAGGAGCATCCACAGGTCTTGTACCGCAGGCCCCATGCGGCTGTCGTCGAAGTCCACGAAGTGCGGGCCCTCGTCTGTCCACAGCACGTTGCCTGCGTGGCAGTCGCCGTGCAGACGCAAACTCTTCACATCGCCTGCGCAGTCGAAACTGTGGCGCACGCCATCCAGCGCTTGTTGCACCACGCTACGGTAGGCTGGCTCAATGTCATTTGGAATGAATCCATTTGCCAGCAGATAATCGCGCGGCTCTGTGCCGAAGGTGTCGATGTTCAACGTGGGGCGATGCTGAAAATTCTTGATTGCGCCGACAGCGTGGATACGCCCGAGAAAACGCCCCAGCCATTCCAGCGTGTCGCGGTTTTCCAGTTCCGGCGCGCGTCCGCCGTGCTTGAGGAAGACGGAGAAACGGAATCCGTCGAAGTGATGCAATGTGGCTCCATCAATTGTCAGGGCAGGCACGACGGGTATCTCGCGCTCAACTAATTCTTGCACGAAAGCGTGCTCTTCGAGGATGGCGTCATCCGTCCAGCGTGCGGGACGATAGAACTTGGCGACTAGCGGTGTGCTTTCTTCGATGCCCACCTGATACACGCGGTTCTCGTAGCTGTTGAGCGCAAGCAGGCGTCCATCGCAACGCAGGCCGATGCTCTCTAGCGCGTTCAGCACGCAGTCCGGGGTGAGCAGAGAATAGTTGGGTGTTGTCATCATAGAGTTGAATTATTCACCAAACCGTTCGTGGTGAGTAGGCCTCTGGCCATATCGAACCATCCGGCGCGGTTCGCGACGGTGCGCCTTCGGCATCCCTCGATACACCGCGCGTTGCGCGGCACTCGGGACGAACGGTCAGTGAGGTTCGCGATTATTTATTGTCTCTTTGCACTTCCGCCAACCCCAACGCATTCCAACCTTCGTGTCCCAGCTTGCGCATGGTCTCGATATTTTTATCGAAGATTTGCTCGGCTTCGGGAAATGCAGCCACGGCCTCGTCGATACTGATTTCGCGTAGCAAGTGCAGGGTCGGGTAGGGCGAGCGGTTGGTGTAGTTGGTGATGTCGTCCGGCTCGGTGTCGGCGAACTGATATTGCGGGTGCATGCTGGCGACTTGCAGCTCGCCCGCCAGATCGACTTCCTCCAGCGCCGCATCGACCACTTCGAGAAAGTCGTTGTAATCGAGGAAGTCGGTCAGCACATGCGGATGGATGAGCAGGATGGTGTCGATGTTGTCGCGACTCGCTTCCGCCAATACTTCCAGTTCACTCAGAAAGTCGCGCAGCAATTCTTCCGGCGTTTGCGCGGCGCTCACCACGTAACGAATCTGGTTTTTTACATGCACACCCTTGGCGAAGGGGCACAGGTTGAGGCCGATCACCGCTTTCTCAAGCCAGAGCTTGGTGGCGGCGATGGCTTCTTCGTTGGTAATGTTTGTATTCATTTTGAAAATCCTTTAAACCACGGCATCCCCTCCCCCTTGCAGGGGGAGGGCCAGGGAGAGGGTAGAAGCCTATGTGCTCCACAACTCTACCCCCCATCCTAACCTTCCCCCTGCAAGGGGGAAGGAACTGAAGTGGTAGTTATTTGCCGCGTCCGCCGGAACGATGCAGCACGGGCGCTGCGCCACGTCCTGCGCCGCCTGACGGTTTGCCGCCCGTGCCTGTGCGTGGTGCGCCACCGCTACGCGCTTGTCCGCTACCCGAACGGCCTTGTCCTTGTCGCTGTCCGCCACCGCCGCGATTTGAGCCATTCAAAATTGGTTCGGCTCTGATGCGCGGATCGGGTTCGAAACCGGGGATTTGCACCACCGGAATCTCGCGCTTGATGAGACGCTCGATGTCGTTCAGTAATTTCTTTTCGTCGATGCAAACCAGCGAACTCGCTTCGCCGTTGCTGCCCGCGCGTCCGGTACGGCCGATGCGGTGCACGTAATCTTCCGCCACGTTGGGCAACTCGTAGTTCACCACATGCGGCAGTTCGCTGATGTCGATGCCGCGCGCGGCGATGTCGGTCGCGCACAGCACTTGCAGCTTGCCGCTTTTGAATTCGGCCAGCGCACGCGTGCGCGCCGCCTGGCTCTTGTTGCCGTGGATCGCCATCGCGGAGATGCCGTCTTTGTTCAGATATTCCGCCAGATTGTTCGCGCCGTGTTTGGTGCGAGTGAATACCAACACTTGAAACCAGTTGTGATCTTTGATGAGCTGCGTGAGCAGTGCGCGCTTGCGTTCGCGATCGACCGGATACACGCGCTGCTCGATCAACTCTGCTGTCTGATTGCGGCGCGCCACTTCGATCAAGGCGGGATTGGTGAGCAGGCTGTCGGCCAGCAATTTGATCTCGTCGGAGAAGGTGGCGGAGAACAGCAGGTTCTGACGTTTCTTGGGCAAGACCGCGAGGATCTTTTTGATGTCGCGAATGAAGCCCATGTCCAGCATGCGGTCGGCTTCGTCCAGTACTAAGATTTCGACGTGCGACAAGTCCACGGTCTTTTGTTGCAAGTGGTCGAGCAAGCGCCCCGGTGTCGCCACCAGAATGTCCACGCGGCCATGCAGTTGTTTGATCTGCGGGTTGATGTTGACGCCGCCGATCATGGTCATGGATTTCAGCGCCAGATATTTGCCGTAGTCGCGCACGCTTTCTTCCACCTGTGCGGCGAGTTCGCGCGTGGGGATGAGTACCAGTGCACGGATCGGCGCCTTGCCGGTAGCGGGTTTTGTTGAAGCGGTTAGCAATTGCAGGATAGGCAAAGTAAAACCGGCAGTCTTGCCGGTGCCCGTCTGTGCGCCGCCCATCAGGTCGCGACCGGCTAGCACGACGGGAATCGCCTGCGCCTGGATCGGGGTGGGTTCGGTGTAGCCGCGCTCGGAAACGGCGCGGAGGATTTCTGCGGACAAGCCGAGAGATGCGAATGACATATAAAACCTTTTTGAATTACATCGGCCTGCCGCCTTTGCGGGGCGCCAGTCTTAGGCAGATAGGGGGAAAACGAACCGGATTCGGTAGCGAACAATCAAGACTGAAGCAATTGCCGCGCGGCGCATTGTAACAGAGTGGGAAATATGAGGTGTCAGGCGTGGGTAAGCATCTCGAAGTTCGGGAGAGCGGCTTGACGTTCAGTTGAGTAGGCTGCCCGATGGACTGGTTTGGGAAGCGAAATATCTAGATAGGGACTAGACCGTTTGGCATATTGTTTTAATTGATGCGCGACTCTATAACGCCCCCTGTAGTTTAGGCGAATATTTAGCGGGGGATGTTTATGCTGGTGAGCAGTGAGGCGGAATGTTATGTAGAGGTTCCTTCCGGCAATTTCGGCATCGACTTTGTCGAAGTTGCAGTGTCGCACATGAGCTGGCGCAGCCGGTTGAAGAGCCACATCGCAGGAGAGGCGGCTGAGAATTGGTTGCCAAGTGCAGCCGGAGCGGACGACGGTTGCGGTTTGGGGCGTTGGTTGAGCGGTATCGGCAGAGTCAAATTCGGCCATTTTTCCGCATTTCGCCGTTTGGAAGCGGATCATGCCGAGTTTCATTATTTTGCCGGGCTGATCCTCGCAAATGTTCTGGAAGGGGGGCGGGTTGAGGCGGAGGCATTGCTGAGGAATGAATTTTCGCAAGCCACGCGTCGCATACTGATCGCGATCAACGAGATGAACGAAACAATGCGGCAAACGGCGGCATAGTCTTTGTGCGTCCCTTTTACATTGCAGCGTATCTCACGCGCCCGGTCGTTTGCCCAGCTTGCGCTGCAAGGTGCGCCGGTGCATGTTGAGCAGGCGCGCGGTGGCGGAGATGTTGCCTTGTTGTTCCTGTAGCACGCGCTGGATGTGCTCCCACTCCAAGCGATCCACCGAGGATGGCTGGGTATTGAGCGGCAGTGCGACGCTGGCGTTGTGGCCGAAAGCGGCGACGATCTCGTCGGCATTGGCGGGCTTGGCGAGGTATTGCGTCGCGCCGAGCTTGATCGCTTCTACGGCGGTGGCGATGCTGGCGTAGCCGGTGAGCACGACAATGCGTGTGGCGGAATCGAGCTTGTGTAGCGCTTGAATCAATACAAGGCCGGATGCCCCGTCCATTTTCAAATCAACCACCGCGTATTCCGGCGGGTTCGCTTTTGCCAGCGGTAGCGCCTGTTCGACGCTGTGGGCAACCGTCACTGCGAAGCCGCGTTTCTCCAGCGCGCGTGAGAGCACATGGCAAAATGTTGTATCGTCATCTACCAGCAGCAATGACGGGCAATCGGCGCAGGGATGGCTCATGCTTTCTTTCCCTTCAACGGTAGCATGACTGCGGTGGTGGCGCCGCCGCCTTCGCGGTTGAACAGGCGTACCTTGCCGCCGAGTTGCTCGATGGTTGCATTGGCTAAAAACAATCCGAGTCCGCGTCCCTCTTCTTTGGTAGTGAAGAACGCCGCCCCCGCATTGGCAGCGGATTCGGAGGTGAGACCTTGCCCTTGATCCTGAATTTCGAGCGTAAAGTTTTCGTCATCCCAGCGCACATGAATGTCTATTTTGTCGGGAGATGCATCGGCGGCGTTGTTGAGCAAATTGAGCAATGCCGCGCGTAGCGAGGGATCAATGCGCAGTTGCGGAGCGGGCTGTGTGCCGGATGAATGATAACGATGCTGTACTGCGGGGCGTAGCAGCTGCCATTCATCCAGTGTCTCGACAATGAATTGTTCCAGAGATTGCGGGGAGGTTGGCGCTGTATCTTGTGCATTGGCAAGGAGCTTGTCGAGAATGCGTTTGCAGTTGCGCACCTGCCCGTCTAATAGGGCGAGGCTTTCGCGCCATTCGGGGAGAGCATCTGTTTCATGTTGCAGTTCGCCGATGACGACTGCCAGTGTGGAGAGGGGGGTTCCCATTTCGTGCGCAGCACTGGCGGCTTGCATGCCGAGCGCGACGATGCGCTCGTTGCGCAAAGTCTCTTCGCGCACCCGCGCCAGTTTTTCATCGCGTTCACGCACGGCACTCGCCATCTTCACCACGAAATAGGCCACCACCGCCGCGCTGATGACGAAGCCCAGCCACATACCGAACACGTGCATGTTAAAGGCGTCGTCTTGTGGCATGGTGTGCTGCATCATTGTATGGTCATGCCCGATCATGGCCTCCATGTCGTGCTCTTCGCCTGTTGCGTGCGACATCGGCAAAGGCTGGTAATGCTTCATCAGTACGGTGTAACAGGCGGTGGTGATGGTCGCCATTGCCCAAGTGTAGCGTTGTGGCAGGGTCGCGGCGGCAATGACCAGCGGCAATAAATACAGGGAGACGAACGGATTGGTCGAGCCGCCCGCGTAATAGAGCAATACTGAAAGTGCCGACACATCCACGCATAGCTGCGCGAACAATTCCATATTGGAAACCGGATAGTCGCTGCGCAAGCGCAGCCAGGAAAATAGATTGAACGTCGCCAGCACCGCGATGCAGACCAACATCGGTAGCCAAGGTAATTGCATTTCCAAAAAGTAATGCACCAGTGCCAGCGTGGCGCATTGGGCGAACACGGCGATGGCGCGCAGGGCAATGAGGCGTTGCAGTTGGGCGTGTCCTGTCTGGGCGGCGAGCAATGATGAGTTCATGTCGCCGATTTTACCGACATAACCCCACGTATGGGGTGCGACAAAATGCCGCATTCTCAAATGCAAAGTTGAACGATACAGTTCGTCCTGCCAAGCCGCTGACCGCGCTTCCCGGAATCTCCTCCCTAGAATTCACCTTGACGGTCGGTCGGCTTGGCTTTTTCTTTTGGCTGATTTCGCATTCAAGTTAGAATGGCGCGCCGTAGCCGCAAGGGGTAGCACTATTATTTTCGGAGAAATATGATGAGCAAATATTTATGCGCAGGATTGGTGGCTTGTTTGTGGGTATCGCAAGCCGTGGCAGGTGAAGTGGCGGTGAGCAAAGCATGGGCGAGAGCCACTGCGCCGGGGCAGGATAGTGCAGCGGTGTCATTGCATATCACCAGCCAAAAGGACGCGAACATCATTGCGGTGGGCAGTGCCGCCGCGAGCAGTGCCGAGATACACAGCATGACTCATGAAAATGGCATGATGAAAATGCGTGCGCTGTCGGCGCTGGCACTTAAAGCCAAGCAGGAAGTGGCCTTGGGCGATGATGGCAACCACATCATGCTGATCGGTCTGAAGAAGCCGCTCAAAGCGGGCGACAGCGTGGCGCTGACTTTGACCGTGCAATTTGCCGACAAGCACAAAGAAAAAGTCGAGGTGAAGGCGGAGGTCAGGCCGCTGACCGAAAGTCATGATGAACACATGTATATGTATCATTAAGCGTTTGACGGGACGTAAAAATGCGGAATAAATTTCTGTATTTTTTGTTGTTGGGTTTGGCGGGCAATGCGTGTGCGGGGACCAACGAGGTGATCGTCGATCGGGTCTGGGTGGGCGAGAGCGTGCCTGGACAGAATTCGGCGACGCTGGAATTGAACATCACCACTGTCAAGGTGGCCAAGCTGGTGTCGGTCAGCAGCGAAGCTGCAGCCAAGGTGGAAATTCATAGTGTATCCAGACATGGCGGAAAAATGAAAGCGCATGTGGTCGATAGCTTGCGTCTGCCCGCGCATCGCACCACGGCTTTTGGTTCACACCAACTGTTTCTGATCATGCAGGGCTTGAAGAAAGAGCTCAATATCGGCGACCTCATTCCGGTAAGTATTGTGGTCGAATATGCCAACAAGCGCAGACAAACTATCGCGGTCAAGGCGACAGTAAAGAAGATGGAGTTGAGCTATCGGCATCTCGGTGCGGAAGAGGTGCACGACCATCGGTAATGTGGAACTCGCGTAGCGTCCTTGCCACCTAGTTGATTGGCTAGTGGTGTTTTCAGAGGGAGGGGAGAGAGAAATGGGCGGCTAGATGCGGCTCGTTTTTGTTTGATTTTATTGATTAGGCGAGCAGTGAGTCTGCGAAGTTAAGCAGCGTCTTACGATCTGTGGCTTTCATCTTTCCGAACAACATAACCAACTCGGCTAGGTTATCGTCTTCTGTGTAAAAATAGGCTGTAGGAACATCCAGTACCTTTGCTAGATTACGCACAGTCAGGAAGTCCGGCGCGTGCTTGCCACGCTCGTACTGATTGATTCTGGCGGAAGAAGAAAATTCGTCAATTCCTGCGCGCACACCCAATTCCATTTGTGAAATACCCAGCTTCTCTCTAGCGGTTTTCATGCGGCGAGCAAAAGCGGAGGGTTCTTGAGAATGTAAGGCCATGCCAAAGATGTTCTTAGTTTTTGATTGACCAAATACTAAGGAATCCTTAGTATCGGGCATTGACTTGAAATCGAATGTTTGTCGAATCTCGCTCTATAGAGCGAGATTCGCAGAGGAAATCATGCAGAGCTTTTCGGAATTTCACATGAGCCTTGAAAGGCTTGCATCGGATGTTGAGGTGGAGATGTCAATCAAGGAGTATTTCTCCCGGATTGCTGTGGTGGTCGATGTTAACCGATTCGTTATTTTTGAGCGGCAAGGTAAGCGATGTTTTTTGGTTCGATTTGCGAATCCGATAGATGCGTCCAATGTATCGGGTCAATATAAATTGCGTCCGTTTGCATTTAATGGAGGACTGATTGAATTGGATATGCCGCTGAGTAACGCAAATGCCTACGTTGGCGGGGATCATAAAATTTAGTAAGTGTGGACTTCGCGAGTAACGGGCGGCTGGATGCCGCCCGTTTTATTTTGCGGTGACGAATACGAGTTTATGTGTTGTAGAATGCGCGCCACTTTTGTGAAGGGATACCTTATGCCATTAACCGCCGCCACCGCAGCACAAAAAGCCCATACGCTGTCCGAAGCGTTGCCCTACATCCAACGCTTTTTCGACAAGACTATCGTCATTAAATACGGCGGTAACGCCATGACCGACCCCAAGCTGCAAGAAGGTTTTGCGCGCGACGTGGTGCTGCTCAAGCTGGTCGGCATGAATCCGGTGGTGGTGCATGGCGGCGGCCCGCAGATCAATGACCTGTTGCAGAAGGTGGGCAAGAAGGGCGAGTTCATTCAGGGTATGCGCGTCACCGACGAAGAGACCATGGACGTGGTCGAGATGGTGCTGGGCAAGGTCAACAAGGACATCGTCAATCTCATCAACCGCTACGGTGGCAAGGCGGTGGGCTTGACCGGGCAGGACGGCGGATTCATCCGCGCCGAGAAGATGTTGCTGGAAAGCACCGACGAGCCGGGCAAGATGCTGGACATCGGGCTGGTGGGCGAGATCAGCAAGATCGATCCTTCGATCATTACCTTTCTGGATTCCGGCGATTTCATTCCGGTCATCGCGCCCATCGGCGTGTCGCCGGACGGCGAGACGCTGAACATCAATGCCGACGTGGTCGCGGGCAAGCTGGCGGAAGTATTGAATGCCGAAAAGCTGGTGCTGCTGACCAACACGCCGGGAGTGCTGGATAAAAATGGCAAGCTACTCACAGGGCTCACACCCAAGCAGATCGACGATTTAGTGGCGGACGGCACGCTGTCCGGTGGTATGTTGCCGAAAATTAGCTCGGCACTGGATGCGGCGCGCAGTGGCGTGCGCTCGGTGCATATCATCGACGGGCGCGTGGAGCATGCGCTGTTGCTGGAAATTCTGACCGATGAAGGCGTTGGTACGCTGATTAAAAGCAAGTGAAATTAGCCACGGATGAACACGGATTTTCACGGATAAAAGCATGGATTAATCCGTGTTTCATCTGTTTTCATCCGTGGCTAAATAAGGTGTGTCTCAAATGTTGAATCCTGTATGGATTTTTGATCTGGATAACACCTTGCACGATGCGACGCCGCATATCTTCCCGCACATTAACCGCAGCATGACAGCGTATTTGCAGGAGCACCTGCAATTGGATGAACAGGCGGCAAACGATTTGCGCATGAATTATTGGCAGCGCTACGGGGCGACATTGAGCGGGTTGTTAAAGCATCACGATACCGACCCGGATCATTTTCTGTGGCACACGCACCAGTTCCCGCAGTTAAAGCAGATGGTGTTGCGCGAGCCGAGACTGCGTCGTACCTTGCAGCAATTGCCGGGAAGAAAGCTGGTGTTTTCCAATGCGCCGCAGCACTATGCGCGGGCGGTGTTGAAGTTGTTGCGCGTGGATGACTTGTTCGACGATGTGTTCGCGCTTGAACATGCGCGTTACCGCCCCAAGCCGCAGTGGCAAGGCTTTGTGCAACTGCTGCGCAAACATCGCTTGCATGCCACACGGTGCGTGATGGTGGAAGACAGCGCGGAGAATTTGCAAACGGCCAAACGTCTGGGCATGCGGACGGTATGGGTGAGTGCCGCACCGCTTGCGCCGAGCTATGTAGACGTAAAAATACGTGATGTGATGGAGCTGCCGCGCGTTTTGGCGCGGCTGAATTAGGAGAAAAAAATGGCTACTGCAAAACCGGGCGAACGCAAACTACAAATTCTGCAAACCGTTGCCGAGATGCTGGAGCAACCCAAGAGCGAGAAGATCACCACTGCTGCGCTGGCGGCGAAATTGGATATTTCCGAGGCGGCGCTGTACCGTCACTTCGCCAGCAAGGCGCAGATGTTCGAGGGCTTGATCGAGTTCATCGAGCAGACCGTATTCGGTCTGGTCAACAAGATCAGCGCCGAAGAGACCGACGGGCTGAAGCAAGCGGAAGGTATCGTCGCTTTACTGCTCGGCTTCGCGCAGAAGAATCGAGGTATGACACGGGTGCTCATCGGCGATGCGCTGGTGAACGAGAATGAACGCTTGCAGTTGCGCATCAATCAGTTTCTGGATCGCATTGAGGCCACGCTCAAACAATCGCTGCGCATTGCCGCCACGCAGGGCAAACTGGCCATCGATGCCGATGCCGGCGCGCTGGCCAATGTGCTGGTGTGCTACGTCATCGGACGCTGGCAGCAGTTCGGCAAGAGCGGCTTTACCCGCGACCCGATGGCGCAATGGTCGCAGCAATGGGCACTGCTTGTGGGTGGGTAAGTAAATTCAACTTGGAAAAAACGCTTGTCCACGAAAGGCACGAAAAACACGAACAAAATCAGTTGGGCATGAGGCGATGAAGTTCAGGTGTGAGGGTCGTCAGCCAATTTGATTTTTTGTTTTATTTCGAGCCTTTCGTTAACCAGCCACTTGGCGACCGTTCTTTGGTCGCTTAGTGGAATGGCTAGTAGTTTTATCAGTTTTCGTGGACGAATTGTCGTAGTTTTGTTCATCCTAGAAAAAGGTGCGCCAGCACAAACTGGCAAGCGATAGTTGGTGAAAGT
>CAZHIC010000004.1:0-101842 GCA_964532405.1 uncultured Gallionellaceae bacterium
GGTTCTCGATGACCTGTTCGATAATTTATTTAGGGTGATTTTTAGAGATGCCCTTCAATACTCTGCACGACTTACAACCCATGCTTTATCAAACCTCAGCCCGATTCCTTGAAAGTTGTTCAGCTAATCTGAGCGTGACGCCTTTAAGTGAAGACTTCGCACAAGAATTTACCAACATCGCGAACACACGGCAGTAATCGCCTCATCTTGATCCTGCTTCCTTGACACCCCCCCGCCCCTCGCCGATACTTCGCGCCTCTCATTAGTACAGGCATCACGCTTTGGACGAGTTCTCATTGGGCACGCTGTTTTTAGCCCTCGTTATCATCCTCATTCTTTCCGGTTTTTTCTCGGCTTCCGAGACCAGCATGATGGCACTGAACCGCCACCGTTTGAATCATCTGGTGCGCAAGGGCAACAAGAGCGCAAAACTCACCTCGAAGTTGCTGGAAAAAACAGACAAACTGCTCGGCTCCATTCTGTTCGGCAACACGCTGCTGAACGTGGCGGCGGCGACGCTCACCGAGATCATCGTGTTTCGCCTGTTCGGCCACGACAACAGCAGCGCACTCATCATCGGCACGCTGTCCATCACCTTCGTTATTTTGGTTTTCAGCGAAATCATGCCCAAGGTGATCGCGGCCAGCCACCCGGAACGAATCGCACTCACTGCCAGCTACGGGCTGGCGTTTTTCATCAAGCTGTTTTATCCCGTGGTTTTCATCGCCACGACCATCGTGCGCGGCGTACTCGGTTTGCTGCGCATCAAGGTACAAACCGACCAAAGCAAACAGAAAGTAAGTTTAGAAGAAGTGCGCATGCTGGTGCTGGAGGCCGAGCAATTTTTGCCGCGCAAGCATCAAAAGATGCTGCTCAATCTGGTCGATCTCGAACGCGTCGTCGTTGACGACGTGATGGTTCCCCGCAACCAGATCGAAGCGCTGGACATCAACGCCGATGCGCAGGTTTTGAAACAGCAACTGGCGACCTGCCACCACACGCTGCTGCCCGTGTATGAAAACGCTTTGGACAATATCGTCGGCATCCTGCATGTGCGCAAAACGCTCGCCCTCTTGCAAAGCCCGGCATTCAGCGGAGAAGAGTTGCGCGCATTGCTGCTGGAGCCGTATTTCATCCCCTCGGACACCACGCTGCTCACCCAACTCCAGCACTTTCAGGAACGCCATCTGCGTCTGGGATTGATCGTGGACGAGTACGGCGAGTTGCTAGGACTGGTCACACTGGAGAATATTCTGGAAGAGATTGTCGGCGATTTCACCACCCAATCGCCCGCACAAACCGGCAAATATTTCCGCCAGCAAGACGGCAGCTTGTTCATCGAGGGCAGCACGCTGCTGCGCGACTTGAACCGCAAGATGGGCTTGCACTTTCCGCTGGATGGTGCCAAAACTTTGAACGGGCTGATTCTGGAACATCTCGAAGACATTCCCGAAGCGGGCACCAGCTTGAAGATCAGCGGCTATCCGATCGAGATCATGCAGACCCAAGATCGCGTGGTGAAGGTTGCGCGGATTTTTATCGCGCCCGCAGCCAAGCCGGATGCTCTTTAGTCACTTACCGGTCAAATGATGTCAAAACATGACAAGATTTTCTCACGCGGAGGCGCGGAGAATATAGGCTTCCAACCCGCTTTGCTTTTTCTCTGCGTCTCCGCGCCTCCACGTGAAACCCTGTTTGGTTCCGGCTCGCCCTCTTTACAAAGCTGGCTTTGCCAAGCATGATACAAAAAATCTTTACAATCCCGCCTATTGGTGAGATTTGTTAATGATTCTAATCACTCGTTTGTTGCTGTTCTTGAGTTAAGGAAAAAATTATGGCTACTGCAAACAAACCAGCTAAATCAAAAGAGATTCAATACAGCTGGGAAGGCAAAGATAAAGCCGGAAAGATCGTCAAAGGCGAGATGCGCTCCGTCGGCGAGGCCAGCCTCTCTGCAAATTTGCGTCGCCAGGGCATCACCGTAACCAAGATCAAGAAAAGCGCCCGCAGCGGGGGAAGCGTGTCCGAAAAGGATGTCACGCTGTTCACGCGCCAACTCGCCACTATGCTGAAATCCGGCGTGCCGTTGTTGCAAGCCTTCGACATCGTGGGCAAAGGACATGACAATCCCGCTGTCGCGCGTTTGTTGCTCGACCTCAAAACGGATGTGGAAACCGGTAGCAGCTTGGAACAGGCATTCCGCAAATTTCCCCTCTTTTTCGACGACCTGTTTTGCAATCTGATCGGCGCGGGTGAACAGGCGGGTATCTTGGATAGCTTGCTCGACCGGTTGGCGACTTACAAAGAAAAAATCCAAGCCATCAAGAGCAAAATTAAATCGGCGTTGTTCTACCCGGTTTCCATCATCGTCATCGCCTTCGTCATCACGGCGGTAATCATGATTTTCGTTATCCCGGCCTTCAAAGAAATGTTCAAAAACTTCGGCGCAGATTTGCCCGCACCGACTTTGGTAGTCATGGCGATGTCCGACTTCTTCGTCACCTGGTGGTGGGCGATTTTCGGTGGCATCGGCGGCGGCGGCTATTGGTTCTTTTACACATGGAAGCGCAGCAAACCAATGCAGCGCGCCATGGATAAGCTGATGCTCAAAATTCCGGTATTCGGCGCTCTAATACGCAAAGCGACCATCGCCCGCTGGACACGCACGTTGGCTACCATGTTTGCGGCGGGCGTACCCTTGGTCGAGGCTTTCGATTCTGTTGCGGGGGCGGCGGGTAACGCGGTCTATTACGATGCGACCAAAGCCATTCAGCGCGAAGTGATGTCGGGTAGCAGCCTGACGGTCGCCATGCAAAACACCAACGTGTTTCCCAGCATGGTGTTGCAGATGGTCGCCATCGGCGAAGAGTCCGGCTCCATCGACAGCATGCTGTCCAAGGTGGCGGATTTCTTTGAAGCCGAAGTGGACGATGCGGTCGATGCGCTTGCCAGCCTGATGGAACCCGTCATCATGGTGGTGCTGGGCACGCTCATCGGCGGCATGGTGGTGGCGATGTATCTGCCGATCTTCAAGATGGGTCAGGCAGTCGGGTAAAAGCTGCACACCCCCTGTAGGAGCGGGCCCTGCCCGCGATCAATCGAAATGTCGCGGGCAGGGCCCGCTCCTACAAGGTAGGCTACGTTCATCATCCGGGTAACAATTTCGACATCCCCATTAACCAAATATAAAACGCAATGACCTTCCTTCAAGACCTGCAAGCCGCCCCTCCCCTGTTCATCGCTCTGGCCGCCATCATCGGTCTGCTGGTCGGCAGCTTCTTGAATGTCGCGATCCATCGCCTGCCCAAAATGATGGAACGCGATTGGCGCACGCAGTGCGCTGAACTATCCGGCACTGAAGTTAAAGACGCAGCACCGTACAATTTGTCGACGCCGCGCTCGGCCTGCCCGCAGTGCGGCCACAAGATCGGCGCACTGGAAAACATCCCGGTCATCAGCTACCTGCTTTTGCGCGGCAAATGCAAAGGCTGTCAGGCGCCGATCTCCATGCGCTATCCCATCGTGGAAGCCCTCAGCGGCATATTGAGCGCCTACGCGGCATGGCATTTCGGTTTCGGTTTGGCCGGAGTGGCCGGAGTGGCCGCAATCATTTTCGTCTGGGCGCTCATCGCGCTCACCTGCATCGATCTCGACACGCAGCTGTTGCCCGACGACATCACCCTGCCTCTGCTGTGGCTGGGGCTGCTGCTTAACCTCAACGGCGTATTTACCTCATTGCCCAATGCGCTGGTCGGCGCTATCGCAGGTTATCTGACGCTGTGGGCGGTGTATTGGCTGTTCAAACTCACCACCGGTAAAGAAGGTATGGGCTACGGCGATTTCAAATTGCTCGCGGCGATTGGTGCGTGGCTGGGTTGGCAGATGCTGCCGCTGGTCATCCTGCTCTCGTCGGTCGTCGGCGCCGTAGTCGGCATCACCCTGATCGTTGCCGTCAAACACGGGCGCAACGTCCCCATCCCGTTCGGCCCTTACCTCGCGGGCGGCGGCTTAATCGCCATGTTTTGGGGCGAGCCGTTGACGCAAAGTTATCTGCAATTTATCGCGGCGCCATGAGCGGCGATGCCGCACGCACACACTTGCTGATCGGCCTCACCGGCGGCATCGGTAGCGGCAAAAGCACGGTAGCCGCATTGTTTGAAAATCTGGGCGTGCGCATCATCGACACCGATGAACTGTCGCGCAACCTCACCCGATCCGGCGGAGCAGCCATCGCGGCGATTCGCGATGCGTTCGGCACGGCCTACATTGACGCCGCAGGCGCACTCGACCGAGACAAAATGCGCGAATGGGTGTTTTCCAACCCGGCGGAAAAAGCACGTCTGGAAACCATTCTGCATCCGGCTATCCTCAATCAGGTAAAGAAAATAGCCGAAACTGCCACCGACGCGCCTTACACCATGGCGGTCATTCCGTTGCTGTTCCAAGTCAGGGGTTATCGGGACTGGCTACAGCGCACGCTCGTGATCGACTGCCCGGAAGAGACCCAGATAGCACGCACCATGCAGCGCAGCGAACTCGGCAAGCCCGAGGTGCAGGCCATCATGGCGCAACAAACGCCTCGCCCGCAACGTCTGGCGCTGGCCGACGACATCATCCATAACGACGGAGATATGCTTGCGCTAACGGAGCAGGTCGCGCAGCTGCACAGGCACTATTTGACGATAACAGCGGGAAGCGATTGACGCCATGCGGCGCTTTATATATCGTTCCGAACCAAACCTAACTGGCATCTCGATTTCTCACGATGATTGACTACGAGTTTCCTCTGAATGAACGTGCGCGCACCCTGCTGCGCCTAGAGGATCTCTTCTATCGGGTGGAACTTTTTATCGCACGCAACGACAGCATCGACCACCATGCCGCGCTCAGCGTGATATTCGAGATTCTCGAAGTGGCGGCACGCGCCGACCTCAAATCCGATCTGCTGCAAGAGCTCGAACGCCAGAAGAAAATACTTTCCGCGCTGCACAGCAATCCGGCGATCTCCGAAGCGGCACTGGAAGCGATCTTGAGCGAAATAGAAAATGCCAGCATGGACTTGCTCTCGATGAATGGAAAGATCGGCCAGCACCTGCGCGACAACGAGTGGCTGATGGGCATCAAACAACGCGCCTGCATCCCCGGCGGCGTATGCGAATTCGACCTGCCGTCCTACCACTACTGGCAACACCAGGATACCAAAACACGACGCGAGCACTTGATGTCCTGGCTCAAGCCCATGCTGCCGCTGCGCGAAAGCCTGAGCATCATTCTCAAGCTGTTGCGCGAAAGCGACAAAGTGCATCACTTCACTGCCATTCGGGGCAATTTCCAACAGATGCAAGGCGGCAAAGTCGCGCAGATGTTGCGCATCCACCTCGAACAGGCCTTGCCGTGCATCCCCGAAGTCAGCGCCAACAAATATGCGTTAAACATCCGTTTCGTCACGGCCAACTACTCCGCCAAAACCACCCCCTATGACCGGGATGTTCCGTTCGACCTGACCTTCTGCTCCCTGTAATGACTACTCAAAAACCACTCATCGTTGCCTGCCCGCAATGCGGCAAAGAACACGTCTGGGACAGCGCCAACCGCTACCGTCCATTTTGCAGCGAGCGCTGCAAAATGATCGATCTGGGCAAGTGGGCGAACGAAGAATATCGCGTCGAGCAACGCGAACAAGACCTATCCGAGACGGGTCACCAAGCCTGACGCAGCAATGCGATGCCGTGCGCACCGCGCCGCCATGCGCTTTGCATATCGTCGTTAGTCAAACCTCCCAGCGCATACACCGGAATAGACGAACCCGCTGCAATAGCCGCGAAATTATCCCAACCCAAATGCGGCGCACCCGGATGAGATTGGGTCGGCAACACAGGACTCAACAACGCGAAGTCGCAACCCAACACTTCGGCGCGGCGCAACTCTTCCGCGCTGTGACAAGAAGCCGCACACCAATCCAGCGCAGGGCGTTCTGTTAATTCAGCAAGCTGGGTAGAGGTCAACTGCACACCGTCCGCCCCAACCTCCTGTGCCAGCGCCACATCGCCGTTGAGCAACACCTTCGCGCCGCGCGCATGCGCCAGCGCCACCACGCGCTGTGCCAATACGCGCAGCTCGTCGTGCGCCAGATGCTTTTCGCGCAACTGCACCAGCCGCAAACCTATATCCAACTTGGCTTGCAGCCTTTCCAGAAACATCTCCACGCCCAGCTCGGCGGCGTTGCTGATCGCATATAGAGAAGGCAATTCCAGCGCGCGCAGGATGGGCGCGTTGGCAGGAAGAATGGGCTCAACCGATAACCGTCCCCTCTCCCCTTCTGGGGAGAGGGCTAGGGAGAGGGGCGCTTGCCAAGAGAACTGCTGCCCCTCATGCGGATGCAACTCACCGCTCCATGCTGTCACGCGAAAAAAACTCAGCCGCACCGTGGCATGAGGATAAGTGAACACTCGCGTGAGCCACGGGTAGGCCGTTTGCACTTCAATGCCCAGCTCCTCGCGCAGCTCGCGCACCAAAGCATGCTGCGCCGTTTCGCCCGGCTCGACTTTGCCGCCGGGGAATTCCCAATAGCCTGCCCAGATTTTATCGGAGGGGCGTTGGGCGAGGAGGAAGGAACCGTCGGGACGTTGCAGAACGGCGGCAGAGACTTCTACTATCTTTTCAGGTTGTGTATTCAAAGCTGCATCTCTATTTTTAATTTCACGCAGACCGTTCGTCCTGAGTGCCGCGCATAGTGCTGTGTATCGAAGGATGGGCGAAGCCCGCTGGTTTTGTAGCTGGTTTGTAGGTTGGGTTAGCGCAGCGTAACCCAACAATTAAATCAAATTCAACACCGTCGGGGGTAGCCCGACAGCTAGTCACTTTTTCTTGCTTCGCCAAGAAAAAGTAACCAAAAAGAAGGCGACCCCGGTTTACCGCCCACTTCGTGGGTTCCCTGCGTTGCTCGACTGGTCAGGCGGCTGCGGAACTCGCGCTACGCGCTCAAACAGTCCTCGCCGAAATCCCCTGATCAGCCTGCGCTACTCGGCGGCGCACAGGGGAAGGAAAAACAAAAAACCTAAAACCACCGCGTGGGCACTCCGTGCCCACAAAACTAAAAAGGTTTACGATAAATCGTATTCCTTTTTACAACCCGAAAGCCGCAGGTTTCATACAGACCTACCGCTCCGCTCGGGTTTTTACCATCCACACCCAAGGCAGATTCGGTCATGCCTTGTTCCTTTTGTGCTTGGAGGCTACGTGCGATCAGTGCGCGCGCCAAGCCGCGTTTGCGCCAAGGGCGGCGGACGCTGATAAATTCGGTGTAGCCACGCTTGCGGCCATATTTCTCATTTTCATCTTTAGATATGAATGTCCTTACCTGCCCGGCAACTTGATTGGTTGAAATATCCCATGCCACTTGCCACAAATGAGGTTGAAAAACGGCCTTGTCGTTTAGCCAAGCTTGATAGTCCTCTTCTGTTTTTTGCAAACTTCCCCAGTGGTCACGCAAAGCCTCATTGTCAGCCTCCCATATCAACCGATAATGTTCGGGAAACACTGGGCGAACCTCCAGCCCTTCTGGCAAAGAAAAAACTGGTATGTTATCCAATGAAGAACGCTGCATTTCGAAAAAGTACCGAACTGGCCGATAGCCCGATTTCTCCAGCATAGCTGCCGTGCCGACTTCTAATTGACGAGCAAAGTCTTCGAAGAACTTGGGGAAATCTGAAGGATGCCCAACTGCAATTTCGCGCAGCCTGTTTTCGACCCACTGAAGCATGACCCGCCCAATTCCTTGACGTCGCCAGCTCGGAGTCAGACACCCAAAAGAGCTATATAAATATTGCTCAGTACCATCTTCAATAGACCAATAGCCATGCGTAACCCCAACTACTTGACCATCGATTTCAGCAAAAAGCATATCTTGATAGGGATCGCTGTTGATGATATGTAAAAAGGGGTTGGCAATATCTTCGGCCGTCATGACAGCTTCGACATTGTCAGCCTCGGCACTGGCGACGAAGACTTGCGCCATGCAAGGAAAATCACTTTCTCCCCGAAAATGCCGAAATCGGAGCCCAGCAATTGAAGGTGCATCAGGCAGAAAAATTAGGTCATCAGTCATGAGCTATCCATTAGTCTCCGATGTCACTGGTACGATTGGCACACACAATAACCAACTGGCATTACGCCGTATGTTACATCAAGCTCCAGGGCAATGAGCGACGCAAATAACTCAAGCCATCCGTCCGCACCAATCCTTCGCAAGCTGCCCCGCCACTCTTCCACTCCGCAAGTGCTTCATCATTCAAAAAATTCAGCATGCGTACCCGCACGGACAAAGTTGACGATCTCGTTGCTACCGCTGCCGTGCAATTGATAAATCAATAAAAAGTCCCCACCGATATGACACTCGCGATGGTCTGCCCACTCCCCTTTGAGGGGGTGATCAAGCCACTCTGGGCCAAACGGACTTTCATTGCCAATGAGTATCCGCATGGCTTCTTTTAGGCGCTTCATATCGTAGCGCCCAGACTCTGATAGCCGAACCCAGTCTTTGAGGAATTTTTTAGAATGGTCGGATAGACGCGGCGGTGAAGCGCGCTTACTGCTTGCTGTTTTTTTCGAGGTCATCGAACAGTTCCTGAGCCGTAGCATAGCGGGCGCGGTGCGCTCGAATCATGGCACGCGATTCTTCCATTGCGGCACGAGTTTCGGCATTTGGCACTTTGAGTTCAATGGGCAACGCCTGCTCCGCCACCACGCGTTTCAGAAAAAATCTTACCGCATCCGAAACAGATAGACCCATCGCCTCTAGGGCTTCAGTCGCTTGCGCTTTAACCTCATTATCAACACGCACATGAATCATTGTTGATGCAGTCATCGCTATCTCCCAATCAGTGAATTTGCATTATTGTATCTCATTTGAGATATTAAATAGCAATATTCACGATCTTCTCCCGCACCAATCCTTCGCAAACTGCCCCGCCACTCGCCCGCTCCTAGAACCCCGCATCAGCGACCACTGCAACGCCGCCCTGCGCACCTCATCCGTCATGCCCTGCTTCCATCCGTGATGCGCCAGCCAATGCCCGGCCACCGCCAGATACTCATCCTGCGTAAACGGATAAAACGAGATCCACAGCCCGAAGCGCTCGGACAGCGACACCTTCTCTTCCACACTTTCCGCCGGATGCACTTCGTCGCCGACATGTTTGGTGGCGAGGTTGTCCTGCATGTAGTCCGGCATCAAGTGGCGGCGATTCGATGTCGCGTAGATCAGCAGGTTGTCGGAGAAGGCCACCAGATCGCCGTCCAGCGCGGCTTTGAGCGATTGATAGCCGGGTTCGGCATCATTGAAGGAGAGGTCGTCGCAATACAGGATGAAACGCTCGGCACGGCCTTGCACGAGACCGATGATGTGCGACAGGTCGATCAAGCCCTGCTTGTCGATCTGGATCACGCGCAGGCCTTGCGCGGCATGTTCGTTCAACAGGGCTTTGACCAAAGACGATTTGCCCGTACCGCGTGCGCCGGAAAGCAGCACGTTGTTCGCGGTGCCGCCGCGCACGAATTGTTGGGTGTTCTGTTGGATACGTTGTTTCTGGTCGTCGATGCCGAGCAGGTCGGCGAGCGCGATGCGCTGAAAGTTCGTTACGGGATGCAACGTGCGTTGCTGGCGATCCCAGCGGAAAGCGGCGGCGGCATGCCAATCGGGGGCTTGCGCCTGCGCTCCGGGTAGGATGTTTTCCAGACGGGAGAGCAGGCCTTCGGCGCGGGTGAGGAAGTGGTCGAGTTTGTCCATTTTCAAAATATCTTCCTTGCATTTTGTCTGCGCTTGATCTGGGCATACTGTCTGAGATTCACCCTCCACTCCTGCCCTTCAGCGCGAACGACACCAGCGAGTGCAACTTGGCGGGTCTCACCGGTTTGTGCAGCAGATGCCATCCCTGCGCGCCAATCTCTTTCAACACCTCGGGGCTGGTATCTCCGCTGACCAATATGCAGGGTAATTTCCTGCCATAAAATGCTTCCGCTGCCCGGATGACGTGTGTGCCACTGCCGTCCGGCAGACGGTAATCGCAAATCAGCAGGTCGATGTCGATGCCCGGAAACAGTTGCTGCGCCTGTTGCAGCGAGGCGACCACTTGCACCTCGTATCCCCAGGAAACGAGTAAGCGCCGGGTGGCGACCTGTACCAGCGGGTCGTCTTCCACGAGCAGCACTTGGACCTGGAGGGTCTTTTCTGTTTCTGCCTCGTCTGGCGCGTGAACGCCGCTCGTTGCTGTATCCGACGCAATTTGCAGGGTCTCTTTGGACAAAAGTATCTCGACGGCGAATACAGAGCCTTTGCCCGGCGCCGAGCGCAAGTGCAGCGGGTAGTCCAGCAAGCGGCACAGTCTCTGGACGATGGAAAGCCCGAGCCCCAAGCCTTTGTCGCGGGAGCGTTCGACATTGCCCAACTGCACGAACTCGCGAAAAATCTCCTGTTGTTTGTCGGCGGGGATACCGATTCCGTTGTCGCGCACTTCGATACGCAGCCGTCGGCCGCGCTTGCGGCAGGCCAGCAGCACCCGTCCTCCTTTCGGGGTGTAGCGTATGGCGTTTCCTATCAGGTTCAGCAGAATGCGTTCGAGCAAGATCGCGTCGCTCTCGACCATGGCAGGGGATGTCCGTATGGTTAACTCGATTTCGTATTGCGCGGCCAGCGGCACATATTCCTGTTCCATCCGGTTGAGCAGCGGAGCGATCGGTAGCGGCTGCATGAAAGGCGTCACCAGCCCCGCATCCAGCTTGGAAATATCCAGCAGGGAGTCGAGCAGTCCGGACATGGCCTGCGCGGATTTTTCGATCAGTTTGACCAGTTGGCTCTGTTGCGGCGTGATCGTTTCGTTGCGCAGTTCTTCGACGAACAGGGCCAGCGCATGCATGGGCTGGCGCAGGTCGTGGCTGGCCGCCGCCAGAAAACGGCTTTTGTCGAGGCTGTCGGTGATCGCCCGTTCTTTTTCTGCGCGCAGCTGATCTAACTGGCGCGCCAATACCAGCGCCAGCAGCAAGATTTCCACGGTAACGGCGAGCAGGCCGAGATGTTCGATGTAGATGGTGTAGCTATTTGCAAAGCCGGTCATGGACACTGACAGTACGCCCAGCACAAAGAAGGCAGTCACGGCGAACAGGTATATCCGGGCGGGGATGTAGTGCTGTCTGGCGCGCACGATGCCGGCGAACAGGCCGTAGCTCAGAAACAGTAATACACCCAGCCGGCACAGCTCCAGCGACCAGTGGGGTTTGACTAGCGCCAGCAGGATGAAGGCGGCGAACAGGGTGAGCACTGCCTGCGCGGCGCGGTGCAAACGGGGGGATGTGTGGCGCGTAATGTCGAGCAGGCGGGTCACGAACAGGATGTAGGCGCAGTTGGAGAACAGAATGGGCAGGCTGATAAGGTAGAACCAGTGCATCCCGAACAGTTCGGGATATATCAGCAATGCGGTTCCGTTGTAAAGCAGATTGCCCAGGATGAACAGTGCGTACAGCGCGTCGGTAGGGTTACGCCTGATTGCGGCGAGTGCGGCATAGTAGCAGGCCAGTCCGAACAGGATTCCCATGCAAAATAGTGTGAATGCATTGCCCGGTTTGATGGCCTGCCGGTAATGTTCCACCGAGTCCAGATAGGGCACAGGTTGCGCCAGCAGGAACGGGGAAAATATTTCGGTGTAGAGGCGGTAATGCCCTGCCGCCAGTTTGAGTTCGCGGCCATGTCTCAGAAAGAAGGGGTTGGGGGAGGTGCTTTGAATCCCCCCCTCCGCTTCGGCTATCAGCTGGTTCCGACTGTCGTATATGCGATGGCGAAATTGGTTTATCACGCTGGAATTTTTGAAGTCCAGCACCAGCGATGCATCTTGCGCTATGTCGAATTCCGCCCGGTAAAGGAAACGCCCCCCTGTCCGTTCCGGCTGTTCAATCGGGACCAGTCCGGATTCATGCTGTCCGTGCGCGATCCAATCGGCAGGCGGCTGGAACCATTTTCCGTCGAGCGGCATTGGCTGCGCTTGGCACGGCGACCAGGTAAACAGCGCGAGCAGCACTAGCAGCGCGGCGAAATGTCGGCCCGGCATATTTCTCAAAGTCTATCCGTTTTCGGGCGGGGATTTTTCATTGCCGAAATCGGGGTCGAAACCAAACACCCTGCCTGCCCATATGAAGAACACCCAGACCAGGACACCGAACGGCAGATAGCCGAAATAGCCCAGCAAAGGCATTTCGGAGAAGATGTGGATGACGTTGACATAGGGAACGTCGTATATCCAAAAATTCGGGTTGGTCGGGAATGGCGGCACGCTGTGCGATAGCGGATTGATACTCTCACTGCCATGATTCCACATTTCCCAGAAGAAACCGGTGAACAGCGACGACAGGGCGATCAACAATATCGGACTCCAGTTGCCCTGTGCTAGGGCGGTGAACGGCGTCCAGATATTTTTGCGGATGAGTTGTCCCGCCAGCACCATCACAGGGCCGATCCACATCGCCCAGAACAAGGGGTAGGGCAGGAAAACGGTAAGCGCGATCAACGCAAGCCCGCTCCATAGCAACAGGCTACCCCGCAGCACCAGTTTCGGGCCGTCGCTGAAACGTACGGCCAGCGCCGGAAAGGTCATCAGCAATGTGTACCACTCAAGAACCGCAGGCCATACCGTGGTGTAGGCGAGCAAGAAGATCACGACGATAGCGGAGTGCGAAAGTGCCGCCATGTGGCCGTTCGGGTAATACCAGTTGGAGAGCACGAAGTAGTCGAAGTACTCGAAGAAAAGCCAGCCCACCACCGACACCAGCGCGCTGATAACAAAGGTTACCGGTTTGGTCGCCATGAAAGAGTTCCCGCCGCTACGGCGATAGGTCAACCCGTCCAGCACCATGATGAAGCCCCACCACATCGGCGTGAAGGCGTAATAGACCAAATCGCCGTAGGGCGTTATCCGTGCCCACATGAGCCACCAGAAAAACAAGGTGAACACTGCGCCGAGCCAGAACCAAACAGGTAATTTAGTCGGGGTTGCCGGAGGCGCAGGCGGCACCCGCTTGAAACCGAACAATCCGGGGAAGAGCAGCAGTGCAGTTATCGCCAAACATGGGATCAATATCAAACAAAATACGAATAGGCTGAATCCGGGTGCACCGGGGATTTGTTCGGGAGGGAATACGCCGAACTTGGGCGGCAAATGATCGACGGGATAGGCAAACCATGCCGCAATCAGCGGCAATATCAGGCAGGCCAGAAACGGCCAGATCAGCTCCAGTTTTAATCGCATAGAAGTCCCCTCTCTTGGTTTTGCATTCCTTCAAACGGCGCGGAACAGCTGACTGCGGTAACGCACCTCTTCTAAAAACATTTCGTCCGCCACCGAACTTTGCGCGCCGGGAATCAGCTTCTATAACTGGCGTTGATCTTTACATAGTCGTACGAGAAATCGCAGGTCCACAGCGTGGCGTTCACCGCGCCGCGATTCAGCACGACGCGGATGGTAATGTCGCTCTGCTGCATCACGCGCTGGCCGTCGGCTTCCTGATAGCTCGTGGCACGCCCCCCCTTCTCGGCCACCAGCACGTCATCGAGATACAGCTTGAGCGTCGCAACATCGAGGTCGCTCACGCCCGCATAACCGATGGCGGCGAGGATGCGCCCGAGGTTGGGGTCGGAGGCGAAGAAGGCGGTCTTGACCAAAGGTGAATGTGCGATGGCGTAACCGATCTTTTTGCATTCGGCTTCGTCTTTGCCACCTTCGATCTGGATGGTGATGAATTTGGTCGCACCTTCGCCGTCGCGCACGATGGCTTGCGCCAGTGCGGTGGCAACTTCGGTGATGACGGCCTGCAATGCAGCGCGGTTCGCAGCGTCGATGGTGACGCCGCTCTTGCCGGTAGCGATGAGCATCAGCGCGTCGTTGGTGGAAGTGTCGCCATCCACGGTGATGCAGTTGAATGAACGGTTGGCCGCCTCAGATACCATCTGTTGCAACAGCGGCGTTGCGATGGCGGCATCGGTGGCGATGTAGCCCAACATGGTGGCCATGTTGGGATGGATCATGCCGGAGCCTTTGGACATGCCGGTGACGGTGACGGTCTTGCCGCCGACCTGCACTTGGCGCGACACGGCCTTGGCAACGATGTCGGTGGTCATGATGGCTTGCGATGCATCGAACCAATTGTCAGGTTTCAGGTTGGCGATGGCTTGCGGCATACCGGCGATGATCTTTTCAACGGGCAGCGGCTCCATGATAACGCCGGTGGAGAACGGCAGCACTTGCTCCGGCGCACAGCCCAGCAGCTGTGCCAGCGCCACGCAGGTAGTGCGCGCGGCAGTCATGCCTTGTTCGCCAGTTCCGGCATTGGCGTTGCCGGTATTGACGACCAGCGCACGGATGCCTTTGTTCGCGGCCAAGTGTTCGCGCGCGACGATGACGGGTGCAGCACAGAAGCGGTTGGTGGTGAACACCCCCGCAACCGTTGCACCTTCATCCAGCCGGATGACCAGCAAGTCTTTGCGCTCGGCGCGCTTGATGCCCGCTTCCGCGATACCCAAAGAAACGCCCGCGACGGGTAACAGGTGTGCCGCGACGGGCGCGGAGAGATTCACTGGCATGGATAAAATTCCTTAATCAATAACGACCGTGGGTCTGATAGATGTAGTTGTTCATTTCCAGCGACTGCGTGTTCATGCGCCGCACGATGCCATGCACATGGCGCGCTATCCCGCGCATCACGTAGTACACGATGGAGGGTTGCGAATTCAGCAATGATTCGAAACGGGAGCGCTCCAGGATCAGTATCTTGCAATCCGTCTTGGCGACGATGATGGCACTGATTTGCGACACATTGCCGCCGGAGAACCCGATGACGCCGGCCAGATCGCCCGACTGCAGCTGAGTGAGCACCGTTTGATCAACGCCGCTATTGGCCATTACCGCGACATCGCCGCTGCCTACGATCAGCAATGATTCTTTTAGCTCGGTCTCGCCCGGCTTAAGGATATTTTCTCCGGCTTTGCAATCCCGCACCGTGATCAAACTTCCCAATAACTCGATCTCGGAATCGCGCAATTCCTCGGACAAGGTGGAGTTACGCAAAGCCTGCAGAACCAATTCATCCGTTACCATTTGTTACCTTCCTGTCAAAGAAATGCCCGCGACAGGCAACTGTTGTTGCCGCGACGGGCGTGGACATTCTCACCAACTGAATTATTTTTAAATCAATAACGACCGTGTGTCTTGTGGATATAGTTATTCATCTCGACCGACTGCGTGTTCATGCGGCGTACGATGCCATGCACATGGCGCACGATGCCGCGCATCACGTAGTACACGATGGCGGGCTGAGAGTTCAGCAGAGATTCGAAGCGCGCGCGTTCCAGCACCAGCACTTTACTGTCGGTCTTGGCAACAGTAGTCGCGCTGATCTGCATCACATTGCCGCCAACAAAACCGATGATTCCGGCCAAGTCGCCGGTCTGGAGCATGTGCAGCGTCATTTGCTCGCCGCCCGTATTGGCGTTCGCTTCCACATCACCGCTACCCAGAATCAACAGGGCGTCTTTCAGTTCGGTATCGCCCGGCTTGAGGATGCTCGCCCCCGCTTTGTATTCGCGCACGGTGATCAAGCTTCCCAATAGCTCGATCTCGGAATCACGCAATTCCTCGGACAAAGTGGAGCAGCGCAATGCGTTTATGACCAATTCATTCGTTACCATTCGTTCTCTCCCCGTAATAATCAGCTCAATTTTCCGTGGCACTGCTTGTATTTTTTTCCCGACCCGCACGGGCAAGGATCATTGCGTCCGACCTTTTCCCCGTTGCGCACGAAGGGCTTGTGCTCGCCCTCTTCCTGCCCGCCCGACGCCAGTGCCTCTTCATAATCGGCGTGATGATACTGCACATTTTCCGGCGTGGGGGGGGCTTCAGCCGCCTCGACTTCTTCGCTGTTGCGGATTTGCACATTCATCAGTGTTTGCGTCACATCGCGCTTGATGCTTTCCAGCATATTGGAAAACAGCTCGAACGCTTCGCGCTTGTATTCCTGCTTGGGATTCTTCTGCGCATAGCCGCGCAGATGGATGCCCTGGCGCAAATGATCCAAAGCGGCCAGATGCTCGCGCCAGTGCGTATCCAGACTGCCCAACATCACGATGCGCTCATAGCCGTGCATCACTTCGCCGCTGACGGTATCGACCTTGGCCTGATATTGCTGCTGTGCCGCATCCATCACACGGGTGCGAATACCCTGTTCATCCAACTGCTTATCCTGCTCCAGCCATTGCACCAGCGGCAGAGGCAACTGGTATTCCGCAGCAAGGGATTTTTCCAGTGCGGGCACATCCCACTGTTCTTCCATACTGTGCGGCGGAATCCATTCGCTGACAGCGTCGTTGACCACGTTATCCCGCATCGCGGCGATGGTCTCGGAGATGTCGTCGCTTTCCAGCAACTCATTGCGCTGCTGATAGATCACCTTGCGCTGATCGTTGGCCACGTCGTCATATTCGAGAATCTGCTTGCGCATGTCGAAGTTGCGCGCCTCGACTTTGCGCTGCGCGTTTTCGATGGCGCGGGTCACCCACACATGTTCGATCGCTTCGCCTTCCGGCAGCTTGAACTTGTTCATGATGGCAGACACGCGATCCGACGCGAAGATGCGCAGCAGCGGGTCTTCCAGCGACAAGTAGAAACGGCTGGAACCCGGGTCGCCTTGGCGTCCCGCTCGTCCGCGCAACTGGTTGTCCACGCGCCGCGATTCGTGGCGCTCGGTACCGATGATATGCAGACCGCCGCTCGCGACAACTTGCTCGTGTATCGGCTGCCACTCGGCACGCAATTGTGCGACACGCTGCTCGCGTGTGGCCGCATCCAGCCCCTCATCCATGCGCACCAGCTCGATGGGCTTTTCCACATTGCCGCCCAGCACGATGTCGGTTCCGCGCCCCGCCATGTTGGTGGCGATGGTGATCATTTTCGGACTGCCTGCCTGCGCGATGATTTCGGCTTCGCGCGCGTGCTGCTTGGCATTCAATACCTGATGCGGTAGTTTTTCTTTTTCCAGCAGACCGGACAACAACTCGGAAGTCTCAATGGATGTCGTGCCCACCAATACAGGCTGACCGCGTTCATAGCAATCGCGCACATCGGCAATCACCGCCACATACTTCTCATTGGTCGACAGGTAAACTTTGTCCATCATGTCCTTGCGCACGGTCGGGCGATGTGGCGGAATGATGACCGTTTCCAAATTGTAAATGGACTGGAATTCGTAGGCCTCGGTATCCGCCGTACCCGTCATACCGGACAGCTTGTTATACATGCGGAAGTAATTCTGGAAGGTGATCGAAGCCAGCGTCTGGTTCTCTTTCTGGATCGCCACGCCCTCTTTTGCCTCGACCGCCTGATGCAGCCCGTCCGACCAGCGCCGACCGGACATCAGACGTCCGGTGAACTCATCCACGATGACCACTTCGCCGTTTTGCACCACGTAGTGTTGATCCAAGTGATACAGGGCGTGCGCGCGCAGCGCCGCATACAAATGGTGGATCAGGGTGATATTGGCGGGGTCGTAGAGGCTGCCGCCTGCGGGCAGCAAACCGGCCTCAGAAAGCAACTGCTCGGCGCGCTCGTGCCCGGTTTCGCTCAGCAGGATCTGGTGATTCTTCTCATCCACACTGAAGTCGCCCGCGCCTTCTTCCTCTTGCTGGCGCACCAGATGCGGCACGATCTTGTTCATGTGCAAATACACATCGAGATTGTCTTCGGCCTGGCCGGAGATGATGAGCGGCGTGCGCGCCTCGTCGATCAAAATCGAATCCACCTCGTCGACGACGGCGAAATTCAGGCCGCGCTGAAAACGCTCGCTCGCCTGCGCTGCCATGTTGTCGCGCAGATAATCAAAGCCGAATTCGTTGTTGGTGCCATAGGTGATGTCAGCCGCATAAGCCGCCTGTTTATCGCCATGATCCATGTTCGACAGGATGACGCCGACCGACAAGCCGAGGAAGCGGTATAGCCGCCCCATCCACTCGGCATCGCGCGAAGCGAGATAGTCGTTCACGGTCACGACATGCACGCCTTTGCCGGACAAGGCGTTCAGATAAGCGGGCAGTGTCGCCATCAAAGTCTTGCCTTCTCCGGTGCGCATTTCGGCGATCTTGCCGTAATGCAGCACCATGCCGCCGACCAGTTGCACATCGAAATGGCGCATCTGCAATGCGCGCCGTCCGCCTTCGCGCACCACGGCAAAAGCCTCCGGCAGCAAGGCGTCCAGCGTCTCGCCCTGCTGTACGCGCTGTTTGAATTGAGAGGTCTTGTTCCTCAGCTCGTCGTCGGACAGCGCGGCGATACCGGCTTCCAGCGCGTTGATGGCATCTACGTTGCGGCGGTATTGTTTAAGCAGGCGGTCATTACGGCTACCGAATACACTTTTCAGCAATTTGGAAATCATGTTCTTAATTTACTCTGTAACTACTGCGACTGAATAATAAAAAAGGGTGAGGCTAAATCCCTCGCCCTTATTGCATAAATAAGGCGTATCAACTTGCGGCTTTTTCCAGGAAGCGCACCGGATTTTGGGCGACGCCTTTATATCTCACTTCAAAGTGCAGATGCGGGCCTGTAGAACGTCCCGTGCTGCCCGACAAGGCGATCTCCTGCCTGCGTCGCACCATCTGCCCGACCTTGACCAACAACTTGGAAGCATGCGCATAGCGCGTGACGATGTCATTGCCGTGATCGATCTCGACCATATTGCCATACTGCGGATGGTAATCTGCATACACCACCACACCGCCTGCCGAAGCGTAGATCGGCGTGCCGGCCTGCACCATGTAGTCCACCCCTTCATGCATGGCGTTTTTCCCGGTGAACGGGTCGATGCGCCATCCGAAGTTGGAGGAATACCAGCCCTCGGTGATCGGCGCCACCGAAGGCAACAGCCTTTTGCTCAAACTGTTCTGCATCAACAAGGTTTCCAGCGCGACCAACTTATCGCTGCGATCGCTCAACAAAGTGGAAAGGCTTGCCAGCTGCTGGTTCATGTTGTCCAGCGACACATCCGCCTGCATGGGCGCGGGCAGATACGGCCCGCCTTGCGCCGGAGCCTGATCGAAAGAAAATTCCTGCGGCTTCATACCGGTCATCTTGGCCAGACGCGCGCCCAGCGTGTCCAAACGCAGCAACTGCGCCTGCATCTGTCCGAGCCGTTTGGCCATCGTATCCATGCTCTCATGCAGATAGGCTTGCTGCTTTTGTTGCTCATCCTGCTGCGCGCTGGCGAGCCATACCCGCAACTCATTGCTGATGCTGCCAGGTTGCCAGCGCACAATGGCATATTGCGCCGTCAGCACGAGTCCGGCAAAAAGCACCAGCACCAACGTCGCAAGCGTCAACAAGTAGGTTCTTGTGAGCGTAATGCTACGAGCTTTTGCCAATCGACTGGAAACTAGAATAATATTCATGCCTCCCCTTCCATATATTTAATCCTTTGCATCCGTGCCACATCGTCTGAATACTTTTCTAAACTCCAGCCGCGAGCTCAGTCTTCTTGCGCATAAGGCGCGTGAGCTTATGGCATTGCAACAGCATTTTGAACACGTCATCCCTCCCTCCATGAAACGAGGCTGCCGCGTACTGCAACTTGATCGGCAAACGTTGACTGTCGCTGCCGATAGCGGTGCAATCGCGGCTAAATTACGTCAAATGACCGCAGAGCTAGCCCTCCAACTCCAGCAGAGGGGTGTCGAGATTACTGTAATTCAAGTACAGGTGCAAGTTAGCACCCCGCCCATCACACCGCCGCCCAAGGCACCGTCCCTAAGCCAATCCGGGAAAAATCAGCTCGCCCAATTCGCCGACAAACTAGCCGACTCGCCGTTAAAAACCGCCCTGAACAGATTGACCCGGCACAATTAGAGCAACACCCGCCAACCGATCAGCACATAGCGTTCCAATAAAAACAATACGCCAAACACCAGCAGCATGATGACGCCGAAGCGCACGACCTGCCACGCAAAGCGCAAATAACGCTGCTGGCGGGTAAACAGATACATGCCGCCGGACAGGGCAATGATCAACGCCAACAGCATCAGCAACAAACGCAGCGCCAACATATTCCGCCCCTTTAGGCTAAACGGCTTGCAGTTGCAAACGCAGGAAATCCGGCGCTTCTTCGTGCTTGTCGAAAGTGACGAATTCCCAAGCAGACTCGTCTGCCAGCATGGCGCGCAGCAGCGCATTGTTCAGCGCATGGCCGGATTTGAAGCCGGAGAATGCACCGATCAGCGGGTGACCCAGCAGATAGAGATCGCCGATGGCGTCCAATACCTTGTGCTTGACGAACTCATCCTCGAAACGCAGCCCATCCGGGTTGATGACGCGGTATTCATCCATCACGATGGCGTTGTCCAGATTGCCGCCGAGCGCCAACCCCTGGGAACGCATGTATTCGACCTCTTGCATAAAGCCAAAAGTGCGTGCGCGGCTCACCTCCTTGATATAAGAATGCTCGCCGAGATCGACCGTCACATTCTGTTTGCTATTGGCGAACACCGGATGGGTGAAATTGATAGTGAAATTCAATTTGTAGCCGTTGAACGGATCGAAGCGCACCCATTTATCCCCGTCCCTGACCTCTACGGTCTTTTTGATGCGGATAAACTTTTTAGCGGCGGCTTGCTCGACGATGCCGGCAGATTGCAGCAGAAAAACAAACGTTCCCGCACTGCCATCCATGATGGGCAGCTCGGAGCTGCTCAACTCCACGATGACATTGTCGATACCCAGTCCGGCCAACGCGGACATCAGATGCTCGACTGTCGCCACGCGCGCACCGTTGGCCTCCAGACAAGTCGACAGGCGGGTATCGTGAACCGCATACGCTTCGGCACGAATATCCACGGGTTGCGGCAAATCGACGCGACGAAACACGATGCCACTGTTGACGGGTGCGGGGCACAAAGTCAGATAGACCTTTTCACCCGTGTGCAGACCGACTCCCGTCGCCTTCACCGTTGTTTTTAGCGTGCGCTGCTTGACCATTTCTTCTCTTCGTAAATACCGACAAATCAGGCGCGCAGTTTAACACAGCCGGTCAGCATACCCCGACCCGCCGCGCCCGACGTTGCGCCGTTCTCGTTCAGTCCGCCTGTTTGCGCAGGAACGATGGGATATCCAGAGTCTCCACGCCCGACTGCTTCATGGCTTCCACCGTGGCTGCGTGATGGCGTCCCGTGCGCATCACCGCCGGCATATCCAGTTCGCGATAATCGACCATAGGGACATCGTGCGTACCCGTGCGCAACTGGACTTGCGGAACCAGCATGGGCTTGGACTTCTTGTTGGCAATTGAGCCCAGGCCGGTTGCCACGATGGTCACACGCAACTCATCGCCCATAGCCTCATCGAACACCGACCCCACGATCACCGTCGCTTCCGCTGCGGCGAACTGGAAGCAATTCATCACTTCGTGCAACTCTTCCAAAGTGAGGCTGCTGCTGGAAGTGATGTTCACCAGCACGCCGCGCGCGCCGGATAAATCCACATCGTCCAACAAAGGGCTGGCAATCGCCTGCTCGGCGGCTTTCCTGGCACGGTTCTCTCCGGTTGCGGTCGCCGCACCCATCATCGCCATACCGTTTTCCGACATCAGCGTACACACGTCGGCGAAATCCACGTTGACCATGCCGGGCACGTTGATCACTTCGGCAATGCCTGCCACCGCGCCTTGCAACACACCGTTCGCCGCTTTGAAGGCGGCCGGCAGCGTGGTCTTACCGCCCAACACTTCCATCAGCTTGGCGTTCGGCACGATGATGAGCGAATCGACATAGGTCGCCAACTCTTCGATGCCAGCTTGCGCCAAACTCATACGCTTTCCCTCGAACACGAATGGCTTGGTTACCACAGCGACGGTGAGGATGCCCATCTCCTTGGCCACTTGCGCCACCACCGGAGCCGCGCCCGTGCCCGTGCCCCCTCCCATGCCTGCGGTGATGAAAACCATGTTCGCCCCCCGGATGATTTCGGCGATACGCTCGCGATCTTCTTCTGCCGCCTCACGTCCGACCTCAGGCTTCGCGCCCGCGCCCAGACCCTTGGTCAGCGCGGAGCCGATCTGCAACTGCATACGCGCCTTGCTGCGTTTGAGTGCTTGCGCATCGGTATTGATGGCGATGAACTCGACACCCTGCACGCCCTGTTCGATCATGTGATCGACCGCATTGCCGCCGCAGCCGCCCACACCGATCACCTTGATTACAGCCCCTTGTGGTTGCACATCCATTAACTCAAACATTGTTTTCTCCTTATTAAATTACAAACCAATACCCTGAACTTAAACACCCGAAACCAAACCTAAACAAAACTTTGCCCAGCGCAGCAAATCGCGATTAAAAATTACCCTGAAACCATTCCTTCATCCGCGCCATGACGTCCTTGAACGAACTTGACTGCATGCGGGTGACTTCGTGTTTTTGCTGCTGCTCCAGCCCATACAGCAGCAGCCCAACCCCCGTTGCGAACCGGGGCGTTTTCACCACGTCGGACAAGCCGCCGACGTAACGCGGCAAGCCCAGACGCACCGGCAGATGAAAGACCTCTTCCGCCAGTTCGACCATGCCGCGCATGGCGCTACTGCCGCCGGTCAGGACAATGCCGGACGACAACAATTCTTCGAAGCCGCTACGCCGCAATTCGGCCTGCACCAACGAATACAACTCTTCCACGCGCGGCTCGATCACGTCCGCCAGCGTCTGGCGCGACAACGTGCGCATATCGCGTTCGCCCACGCCCGGCACCTCGATGGGCGCATCGCCGGCCAGCTGCCGCAGCGCGCAACCGTATTTGATCTTGATGTCCTCCGCATCCTTGGTCGGCGTGCGCAGCGCCATCGCGACATCGTTGGTGATCTGGTCGCCCGCGATGGGAATCACCGCAGTATGGCGGATCGCACCGCCGGTAAAAATCGCCACATCGGTGGTTCCGCCGCCGATATCCACCAGGCACACACCCAAGTCTTTTTCATCTTCGGCCAGCACCGATTTGCTTGATGCCAGCGGCTGCAGGATCATCTCGTTCACCGTCAAACCGCAACGATGCACGCACTTGAGAATGTTCTGCACCGCCGCCACCGCGCCGGTCACGATATGCACTTCGACTTCGAGGCGCATGCCGCTCATGCCGAGCGGCTTTTGGATGCCTTCCTGCCCGTCGATACTGAATTCCTGTGCAAGGATATGCAGCATCGTCTGGTCGCCCGGCAGACTGATTGAACTCGCCGTTTCCACCACGCGATCAATATCCGGCTGCGTCACTTCTTTATCTTTGATCCTCACCATGCCATTGGCGTTCGAGCTGCGTATGTGCCCACCCGCGATACCGGTATAAACCTCGCGTATCTTGCAGTCCGCCATCAGCTCGGCCTCTTCCAGAGAGCGCTGTATCGCGGCCACAGTCGCGTCGATGTTCACCACCATGCCCTTCTTCATGCCGGAAGACTCGTGCATACCGACGCCGATCACCTCCAGCGTCCCTTCCGCCTTGACCTCGGCGACGATGGTGACGATCTTCGATGTCCCGATGTCCAAGCCAACGATCAAATTTTTCATTTCTCTGTTTTTGCCCATCGTATTTATCCCCTAAACCTTGTTTTCCGAAGTCCGTTTACCCGGCACTTCCGCCCCGTTCGGCAGATAGGCGGCAAAACCGTTGCTATAGCGCAAATCGACATGCGTCACTGCATGCGACAGCGTCGCCAAGCTATACGGATACACCCCGACGAAGCGCGCCAAACGTTGCTGCATCTGCTCGCGCCCCAACTCCAACATCATGCCGTTACTCAGCCACACTTGCCACGCGAAGCGCGGCGACAGACTGATCTGCGCGATATCCTGTTGTAGCGGCAGCAATTCTTTGCTCAGCTCGACATACATCCCCGCCATCTGCGCGGACATATTTGGCTGGCCGATGAACACGGGCAGCGTTTGCTTGCCCGCCGCAGAAAACACCTCGCCGTATGTATTCACCAAGGCCGAGTCGTTCAAGCGCGCCAATGCCACCTGCTCCTCCAATTCGACCTCCAGACTCCACGGAAACTTCCTGCGCACGCTTACCTTGCGTACCCACGGCAACTGTTCGAAGGCAACCCGCGCACGATTTATATCCACCGTAAAAAAATTGCCGCGCACCTGCTCGCGCACCACGCGCTCTATCAGCTCGACCGGCACCTGCTGCGGCACCGCGCTCAACTGCACGGCATTGAGCGGAAACACCGGCAGATGCAGCACATGGCGCACCGCGCCGTACAGCACCAGCAACAGACTGAGGCCAAACAGCAGGTTGGCGGCAGTCCGCAGCAGAGGTGCGTTACCCCACATGCGCCGCCTCCAATATCTGCAACACCAGTTGCTCGAAACTGATACCCGCCTGCCGCGCCGCCATCGGCACGAGACTGTGGTCGGTCATGCCGGGCGAAGTGTTCACCTCCAGCAGATACGCCTTGCCATTTTCTCCGCGCAGGAAGTCCACGCGCCCCCAGCCCTGGCCACCGATGAGCTCGAACGCCTGCTGCGTCAAGTGCTGCATCTCGCCTTCCTGTTCCGCGCTCAGGCCGCACGGACACAGATAGCGCGTGTCGTCGCGCAAATACTTCGCCTCATAGTCGTAAAACTCGTTCGCGGGCTCGATCTTAATGATGGGCAAAGCGCGCCCATTCAGTATCGCCACCGTGTATTCGCCGCCGCTGACATAACTTTCGGCGATCACCACCTTGTCGTACTTGGCGGCCTCGGCATAAGCGGCGGGCAGCTCCTCTACCGTTTTTACTTTGCTGATGCCGACGCTGCTACCTTCGTTGGCCGGTTTCACAAACAGCGGCAAGTCCAGATGGTCCGCCAGCGCGTTCCAATCGCTAGGCGCAGTCAGCGTTTCATACTCGGGGATAGGCAAGCCCATCGCCTGCCAGATCAATTTGGTACGCCATTTGTCCATCGCGATAGCCGACGCCATCACCCCGCTACCGGTATACGGAATGTCCAGCAATTCCAACGCGCCCTGTACCGTACCGTCTTCACCGTAGCGTCCGTGCAACGCGATGAATACACGGTCGAACTTTTCCTTCTTGAGGTCGGACAGGTCGCGCTGTGCCGGATCGAAAGCATGCGCATCCACGCCGCTGCGCTGCAGCGCAGCCAATACCGCCGCACCGCTTTTGAGCGACACCTCGCGCTCTGCCGAACGCCCGCCGAACAACACGGCGACTTTGCCGAAAACGGCAGGATTCAGGATTCTGGATTCAGGATTCATGTTGCGCATACTCGCCAATAATTTTTACTTCGGGGTGCAGGTCGATACCGGTCTGCCGCAACACTATCGCCTGCACTTCGTTAATCAGATTCTCGATATCCGCCGCCGTCGCATCGCCCACATTGACGATGAAGTTGGCATGTTTTTCGGACACCTGCGCACCGCCGATGCGCCTGCCTTTCAGCCCGCAACTCTCGATCAGCTTCGCCGCATGGTTGCCCGGCGGATTGCGGAACACCGAGCCCGCGTTCGGCAGTTGCAGCGGCTGGCTGGCGCTGCGCTTTTCCATCAGCCCCTTGATCGCTTGGCGCGCCGCGTCAACATCGCCTTGCTCGAAGCGCAACCATGCAGCGACAAAAAATTCTTCCGAGTGAAAGGTGAAAGGTGAAAGGTGAAACGAATCTCGCTCTTCCCGTTTCACATTTCCCGTTTCACGTTTCGCCACATGGCGATACCCGATCTCATATTCCTGCGGCGTGCGCTGCAGCAGTTCGCCGCTTCGCGTGAACACTTGCACGCGCTCTACCTTTTGCCAAGTTTCGCTGCCGTAGCAACCCGCATTCATCGCCAGCATTCCGCCCAGCGTACCGGGAATACCGGCGAAGAATTCCGCGCCGCACAGATTGTTCGAGGCGGCGAAACGCGCCAGCTTCGCGCCCGCCACTCCAGCCTGTGCATAGAGAGTGTTTTCGCCATCCATGCGTAACTCGCTCAACGCACCGTGCAGTAGCAACACCGTGCCGCGCAAGCCGCCGTCGCGCACCAGCAGGTTGCTGCCCAAGCCCACTGCGAGCAGCGGTTCATGCGCCGGCACTTGCTGCAGGAAACATTGCAGATCGGCGAGATCAGCCGGACGGTACATGCGTTGTGCCGCGCCGCCTGCACGCCAACTCGTATGGCGGCTCATGGGCACGTCGTAGCGCATTTCCCCGCGCAATCCCTCAGCCATAAACTGTGTCGGTTCGCTCATGTTCATTTTTGCGCCATCTGCTTTACCCGCGAGGGGCAGGCCGGTGGGTCCCGGAGGCTTCGCCTCCACCCATCCGCACCACTAGATTTGGCACGCCGCCGATAGTGCCCGCCCCCATGGTCAGCACCACATCGCCATCGCGCGCCATCTGCAAAATAGTGCGCGGCATGTCGGCGATGTTCTCGACGAATACCGCTTCGCTTTGCCCGGACAGACGCAGCGCATGCATCAATGCACGCCCGTCTGCGGCGACGATAGGCGCTTCGCCTGCCGCATAGATTTCAGCCAGTACCAACGCATCGACGCTAGACATCACTTTCACGAAATCCTCGAACAGATCGCGCGTGCGGGTGAAACGGTGCGGCTGAAAAGCCAGCAGCAGGCGCTTGTCTGGGAATGCGCCGCGCACTGCCGCAAGCGTGGCTTTCATTTCTACCGGGTGATGCCCGTAATCGTCTATCAACGTGAATGAGCCGCCGGAAGCCAGAGGGACTTCGCCATAACGCTGCATGCGTCGCCCCACGCCCTGAAACTCGGCAAGTGCGGCCACGATGGCGTCCTCTGCAACGCCGACTTCCAAAGCCACTGCGATTGCCGCCAGCGCATTGAGCACGTTGTGCAGCCCCGCCAGATTGAGCGTGACCTGCAGATCGACGGGTACGCTGTTGTGCCGGCACAACGCGGTGAAACGCATCTGTCCGCCCTCGTGCCGCACATTCACCGCGCGGATATGCGCGCCCTCGTTGAAGCCGTATGTAGTGACCGGCTTGCTGATGCGCGGCAGAATTTCCTGCACGTTGACATCGTCCGTGCACAAAATGGCGCGACCGTAAAAAGGCAGACGCTCGATGAAATCCACGAACGCCTGTTTCAGTTTGCCGAAATCGTGTCCATAGGTTTCCATATGGTCGGCATCGATATTGGTGACCACCGCCAAAATCGGGGTGAGATACAGGAACGAAGCATCGGACTCGTCCGCCTCGGCGACGATGAACTCGCCCGTGCCCAGACGCGCATTCGCGCCGCTGCTGTTGAGCCGTCCGCCGATGACGAAAGTCGGATCGTAACCGCCCTTGGCCAGCACGCTGGTCACCAGCGAAGTGGTGGTGGTCTTGCCGTGCGTGCCCGCCACCGCGATACCCTGGCGCAAACGCATCAACTCCGCCAGCATCACCGCGCGCGGCACCACGGGGATGCGCTGCTCGCGCGCCGCCATCACTTCCGGGTTGTCCGCTTTGACGGCCGTGGACGTCACTACCGCATCGGCATCTTTCAAATTCTTGGTGTCGTGCCCGTAATGGATGGTCGCGCCCAGCGTCTGCAAACGTTGCGTGACGGCGCTTTCGGCCAAATCGGAACCGCTTACCTGAAACCCCAGATTGAGCAACACCTCCGCGATACCGTTCATGCCGGAACCGCCGATGCCGACGAAATGGATGTGTTTGATCTTGTGTTTCATAAAACTCTTTGCACCACAGAGACACAGAGACACAGAGAAAATCCACCCCGACTACTTTCACAGACACGCCACTCGCAGCCAATAGCACCATTGGCTTTTGCCTTTCGCTGTGTCTCTGTGTCTCTGTGGTAAATTGTTTTTATCATCCCGCCAGCTCCATACATACCTTTGCTACTTGCGCTGTTGCATCCGGCTTCGCCAGACCGCGCGCGGCTTGCGCCATCGTCAGCAGTTTTTTGCGATTCAAATCGCGCAGCTGCTGCGCCAATTTTTCCGCGCTCAATTTTTTTTGCGGCAACAGCACTGCCGCGCCCTGTTCACTCAAGAAACGCGCGTTATGCGTCTGGTGATCGTCCACCGCGAACGGGAACGGGATCAGCACACTCGCCACGCCCGCCGCCGCCAACTCGGCGATAGTCAGCGCACCGGCACGGCAGATCACCACATCGGCCTTGGCATACTGGTCAGCCATGTCGTCGAGGAAAGGGCGCACGTCAATACTTACTCCGGCTTGTTCGTAGAGCTTCTGCACCGCCTGGAAATGCTTCTTGCCCGTCTGGTGAACCACGTTGAATGGACACTCGCGCAGCGAGTCGTTACCCCCCTCGCCCGCTTGCGGGAGAGGGCGGGGGAGAGGGGAACGGGCTTGCCCGTTGGGACGCGCCTGCTCACTCAGCAGCGCGAGCACTTGGGGCAACGCTTCGTTAATCGCCTGTGCGCCCAAACTGCCGCCCACCACCAGCACGTTCAACTTGCCGCTGCGTCCGGCGTAACGCACTTGCGGCTCAGGCAAGGCTGCAATGTCGGCGCGCACCGGATTGCCGCACCACTCCGCCCTGTTCAGCACGCAGGGGAAGCCGCTCAACACGCGCGTGGCGAGCTTCGCCAGCACCTTGTTGCTCATACCCGCGATGGAATTCTGCTCATGGATGACCAAGGGGCGACGCAGGAGCACAGCCATCACCCCCCCCGGCAGGGTGATGTAGCCGCCCATGCCCAGCACCACATCGGGACGATGGCGCAAGATCGCATCCGCGCTCTGCCCCAAGGCCCGCAACAAAGTAAACGGCAACGTCAGCAGGCGCAGTAGACCTTTGCCGCGTACGCCGGAGAAATTCACCCAAGCCACCGGATAACCGTGCTTGGGCACCAACTCGGCTTCCATGCTGTTCGGCGCACCCAGCCACACCACATTCCAGCCCTGTGCGCGCAAAACATCGGCCACGGCCAAACCCGGATAGATGTGCCCGCCGGTGCCTCCCGCCATGATGAGAATGGTGCGGCTCATATCGGCAACCCGCGCGCGACTCTGCGATTCTCGAAATCAATTCTCAACAACACCGCGATGGCAATACAGTTCACCACCACGCCGCTACCGCCGAAGCTCAGGAAGGGCAAGGTCAATCCCTTGGTCGGCAGCACGCCCATGTTCACGCCGATGTTGATCATCGCCTGCACGCCCAGCCAGACGGCGATGCCCTGCGCTACCAGTGCGGCAAACAAGCGCTCCACCATTGCGGCCTGGCGACCGATGGCGAAGGCACGCACGATCAAAAATCCGAACAAGACGATCACCGCACACACGCCGAAAAATCCCAGCTCTTCGGCGATAACAGCCAGCAAAAAGTCGGTGTGCGCTTCCGGCAGATAAAACAACTTTTCCACGCTGGCGCCCAAGCCCACACCGAACCATTCGCCGCGACCGAACGCGATCAGGGCGTGACTCAATTGATAGCCCTTGCCGTAAGGATCCGACCATGGATCCATGAAACCGATGACGCGTTGCATGCGGTAGGGCGAAGACAGGATCAGTGCGGCGAATGCGACAGGAAGCGCGATAACCAGCCCGCCGAATATCTTGAGATTGAACCCGCCCAGCCACAGCGTGCTCATCGCGATGGCACAGATCACCACGAACGCGCCCATATCCGGCTCAAGCAAGAGCAACATCCCAACCAGCGCCATCACGGCAAACATCGGGAAGAACGCTTTGCTCAAACTGTCTTTCACCGCACCTTTGCGCACGGCATAGTCGGCCGCATACAACACCGCAAACATCTTCATCAATTCGGACGGCTGCAGGTTAATGACAAACAATGACAACCAGCGGCGACTGCCGTTGACCGCACGCCCCACACCGGGGATCAACACCAGAATGAGCAGCACCACGCCAAACAAAAATAGATAGGGCGCAAGGTTTTGCCAGGTTTGCGTGGGCACCTGAAACACCACAACCCCGGCAAGCAGCCCGACCAGAATAAAGAGCGCATGGCGCATCAAGTAGTAACCCGGCTGATATCCGGTGAACTTGCCCGCCTCGGCTGTCGCGATAGAGGCGGAATACACCATCACCAGACCCAACGCCAACAATACCGCGATGATCCAAGTCAACACGGTGTCGTAGTCCGCCATCACACGGCGCGGAGTGCCCAGGATAGTGCCCGTCATGATGACACTCCTTCAAGCTCGCGTACCGCCGCGACGAACACTTCCGCGCGGTGCTGATAATTTCTGAACATATCGAAACTGGCGCAGGCGGGAGACATCAATACCGCGTCCCCGGGTTGCGCCTCTGCGGCACTGATACGCACCGCATCTCCCATATCTGCGGCACGTATCAGCGGCACGCCGCACTCTTTCAACGCTTCCGCGATCTTGTCGGCATCGCGACCGATCAACACCGCGACGCGTGCATGCAATGCCACCACATTTTGCAGCGGAGTAAAATCCTGCCCCTTGCCATCCCCGCCGAGTATCACCACGGCAGGCTGCCCCAAGCCATTGAGTGCCGCCACCGTCGCGCCGACGTTGGTACCTTTCGAGTCGTCGTAATAAATAACCCCGTTGATCTCGGCCACTTTTTCGACGCGATGCGGCAACCCCTTGAAGTTGCGCAAGGCATTCAGCAACGGCGGCATGGGTAGCCCGACTGCGCGGCACAAGGCAATGGCCGCCAGCGCATTCGCAACATTGTGCAAACCGATCACTTGCAATTCGGCGGTCTTCAGCAGGCGGCGCGCGCCTTCCACCAGCCATATTTCATCACCCTCGCGCTCGATGCCGAGATCATGTTTGTCCAACGCAGGTGTCTCGATGCCGAAGGTCTGAATCAGACGATCGCGCAATCCCATCGCCATGCTTTCAGGGTCATCGCGATTCAACACCTGCACGCTACTGCGTCCATCGCAACGGAAAATGCGCGCTTTGGCGGCGATATACGCGCCCATATTGGTGTAACGATCCAAATGATCTTCACTGATGTTCAGCACCGTTGCGGCATTGGCACTCAAGCTGTACGTCGTTTCCAGCTGAAAGCTGGACAATTCCAGCACCCACACATCGGGGGGCTTGCCCTGACGCTGTATCAGCACGTCCAGCACAGCGGGAGAAATATTGCCCGCCAGTTCGGTATCCAGTCCGGCGGCGCGGCACATCGCACCCACCATGCTGGTGACCGTGGTCTTGCCGTTCGCGCCGGTGATGGCGATGACTTGCGGTGGATTTTCTTGCGGCAGCGACTGCGCGAATAATTCGATATCGCCGACTAGCGGAATGCCGCGCGCCAGCGCTTTCTGCACTAGCGGCTCGGACAAAGCGATACCGGGGCTGATTGCGATGAGCTCAATACCGTCCAGCAATTCGCTGCGGAATATGCCGCAACGCGTTTCCACCTGCGGATGATTAGCTTGCACAGTGGCCAGTGCGGGCGGCGCATTGCGGCTATCGGCCACGCGCACTTTCGCACCGTGCACCAGCATCCAGCGCACGAGCGACAACCCGGTCTCGCCCAGACCGAGCACCAACACCGATTTATCTTTGAGTTGCATCATCATCTGAGTTTTAACGTCGCCAATCCGAGCAACACCAACAACATCGTAATGATCCAAAAGCGCACCACGACCTGAGTTTCTTTCCAGCCTTTTTGTTCAAAGTGGTGGTGCAGCGGCGCCATCAGGAAAATGCGTTTGCCCACCCCGAATCTTTTCTTGGTGTATTTGAAATACGATACCTGCAACATCACCGATACCGCTTCCACCACGAACACGCCGCCCATGATGAACAGCACGATTTCCTGGCGCACAATGACTGCGACCACACCGAGCGCAGCCCCCAGCGCCAGTGCGCCGACGTCGCCCATGAACACTTCCGCCGGATAGGCGTTGAACCACAGGAAGGCCAAGCCCGCGCCCGCAATGGCGGCGCAAAACACCGCCAACTCACCTGCACCGGGGATATGCGGCACGCCCAAATATTTGGCGAACACCGCATGTCCTGCCACATAAGCGAATATCGCCAGCGCGCCGCTCACCATCACCGTGGGCATGATGGCCAGACCATCCAGACCGTCGGTCAAGTTCACCGCATTGCTCGTTCCTACAATCACCAGATAAACCAGCACAATGAAACTGACAACGCCGAGCGGGATCGCGACATATTTGAAAAACGGCACGATGAGTTCGGTATGAGCAGGCAATGTTGCGTGTGTCCACAGATAAATACCAACCGCCAGGGCGATGAGCGATTGCCAGAACATCTTGGCTTTGGCCGAAAGCCCGTCCGAATTGCGCTGTACCACCTTGCGGTAATCATCCACCCAGCCGATGACACCGACGCCCAATGTCGTCAGCAATACCACCCAGATATAGGGATTGCTCAAATCCCCCCACAGCAAGGTGGTGATCGCGACCGAGGTCAGGATCAGCGCGCCGCCCATGGTCGGCGTACCCGCCTTGACCAGATGCGTCTGCGGGCCGTCGCTGCGCACCGCCTGGCCGATCTTCATCTGCGCCAGCTTGCGGATCATCGCCGGGCCGACCATAAACGAGATGAACAAGGCCGTCATCGCGGCCAGCACGGCGCGCAGCGTGATGTAGTTAAATACACTGAATGTTCTGATATCCGATGAGAACCACTGGGCTAGTGCCAATAACATAAACTCTCCTATTGCAGAGCCGTGCAATGCTGCACGACCCGCTCCATTTTCATAAACCGCGAACCCTTCACCAGCACCGTGCTCTCGGCATCGAGGTTCTGCTCCAGACAGGCCAGCAGATCTTCGAGACGCTTGAAGTGTGTCGCGCCCGCACCGAACTCATCCACCGCATAAGCGCTCAAATCCCCTAGAGCGAATATTTTCTGTATGCCCAGGCTGCGCGCCTCCGTACCGATCTCGGCATGGAATCGCGCGGCATCCGCGCCGAGCTCGCCCATGTCCCCCAGCACCAAAATTTTCTGCCCTGGTGCGCGCGCCAACACTTCCAGCGCGGCGTGCAACGAAGCGGGGTTGGCGTTGTAGGTATCGTCGATCAAGGTCGCGCCGCGCAACGCCACCTTGCGTTGCAAGCGCCCCGCCACCCCGCCAAAACTCTTCAGCCCGGCGGCAATGGCTGTCAGTGGCACGTTTAATGCGATGGCGGCGGCCGTTGCCGCGAGCGCGTTGCGCACGTTGTGCGCGCCCGGCACTTGCAGCTCGACCGCGAAACCGCCCTGCGGAGTAGCCACCTCCATGTATGCCCCGAAATTTTGGGCCTGCCAGCTGGCGCGGACGCTGGCTTGCGGGTCTAACCCGAAATCCACGATACGATGCGAACCCGCCGCCGCGCGCCACTTCTGCGCGAACTCGTCATCCGCATTGATGACCGCCACGCCGCGTTGCACCAACCCGGCGAATATCTCGCCCTTGGCATCGGCCACTGCTTCTACCGTGCCTAGCCCGGCAAGGTGTGCGCTGGCCGCGTTATTCACCAGTGCCACATCGGGGCAAGCGAGGCGCGTCAGATAGTCGATCTCTCCCGGATGGTTCATGCCCATCTCGATGACCGCGTAGCGGTGCGATGAGCGCAGTTTGAGTAAGGTCAGCGGCATACCGATGTCGTTGTTCAAATTCCCTTTGGTAGCCAATACGGCCCCGTCATTCCCAGCGTGTGCACGCAGCACGCTGGCCAACATCTCTTTCACCGTAGTCTTGCCGTTGCTGCCGGTGATAGCGACGAGCGGAATCTCGAATTGTTTGCGCCAATGCGCCGCGAGGCTGCCCAATGCCAGACGCGTATCCGCTACGCGCAACAGCGGACAGGCGGCGTGCTCGATGCGGCTGTCGGCATTCACCACGACCGCGACTGCGCCTGCTTGCACGGCATTTGCAATGAACGCCGCGCCGTCGAAATTCTCGCCTTTGAGCGCGACGAACAGATCCCCCTTGCTGATCGTGCGCGTATCGGTCGATACGGCATCGAATGCGACATCTGCGCCTTCCCTGCGCGCTTGCAGCATCTCAGCGGCTTGCGAGAGCAGCATCATGTCGTGCTCCATTCGCGCTTGAGATCGAGCGGAGACCACACGCTCAAGGCGCGGCGCACTAGCTCGCTGTCGCTAAACGGATGCTTCACGGCGCCGATCTCCTGATAGTCTTCGTGACCTTTACCGGCGATCAGCACGGTGTCCTCTGCGCGCGCGGCACCGACCGCGCGCGCGATCGCATGGGCGCGATCTTCGATGATCTGACACGAGTCTCCCTCCACACCGAACAGGATCGCGTCGATGATGGCCCGGGGGCTTTCACTGCGCGGATTGTCGCTGGTGATGATGCACTCGTCGGCCAACTTCGACGCGACGGCGCCCATCATCGGGCGTTTGCCGCGGTCGCGATCTCCGCCGCAGCCGAACACGCAGATGATTCTGCCACCCGAAGGGGCGGTCACTTCGCGCAGCGCTTGCAATACTTTTTCCAGCGCATCCGGCGTGTGCGCATAATCGACCACGACGGTCGGCTTGTCTTTGCCGCCCAGCGTCTGCATCCGCCCTGCGACGGCTTTTTGTTGCGCCAATTCCTGCGCTGCGGCGGACAATTCAACGCCGCTGACCAATAGCACGGCCAAAGTACCGAGCAAGTTGGCGGCATTAAAGCGCCCGACCTGTTTGCTATGCAGCTCCGCCCCGCCCCAACTGGAGTGGATATGCAGATCCATACCCTGCGCATTCATGTGCAGGTCGCTGCCGAAGACCATACGGATGCCGAGACGCTCGGCCAGCTGCAAGGCGTCCTCATTCAAGCCATACCCGACGACCTCGACAGCGGCATCGCGCAGTGCTTCGACCAATTCGGCACCGAAGGCATCATCCAGGTTCAGCACGGCATATTTGAGATGCGCCCAGTCAAACAGACGACGCTTGGCCGCCGCATAGCTGTGCATGTCGCCGTGATAGTCGAGATGATCGCGGCTCAAATTGGTCAGCAGCGCGACATCGTAATGCACGCCGTTCACGCGCCCCTGAGCCAAGGCATGCGAGGACACCTCCATCGCCGCCGCCTGCGCTCCCTGTTGCACATAGCTATTCAGCAAACCGTGCACGCAGATCGCATCCGGCGTGGTGTTCAAAGCGGGCTGCAACGCACCGGGAAAGCCGTTACCCAAAGTTCCCATCAATGCGCTCTTGCGCCCCAACTCGTTCAGCGCGCGCGCGATCCAGTGACTGCAAGTGGTTTTGCCGTTGGTTCCGGTCACGCCCACCATCCATAATTTTCTGGAGGGCGAAGCATAGACATGATCGGCCAACGCGCCCGCCTGCTGACGCAACTCGGCGATAGCCAGATTCGGCACCTGCCATGACTCATCCCAAACGAAATTCTTTGCTTCCCATATCACCGCATTCGCTCCGCTGGCGATGGCTTGCGCGATGAACTGGCGACCGTCCGCCTGTGCGCCGGGATACGCCACGAAGGTGTCGCCCGGTTTCACCAGACGGCTATCGGTTTCCATACGCGTGATGGTCACGCCCAACGCATCCAGCGATTCGGGACGAAAGCAGTTCATACTTCCTCCGCGATCAGATCAGCCGGCGTGGGCTGCATCACATTATCGAGCGGCGCATCGTTGGGCACATTGAGCAGGCGCAGTGCGGCGCCCATCACGTTGCTAAATGCGGGTGCCGCGACTTGCCCGCCGTAATATTCCGCGCCGCTTGGCTCATTGATCATCACCGCAACGATCAGGCGCGGATTGGATGCCGGCGCCAAACCTACAAACGAGGCGACGTATTTGTTTACATATTTCCCCCCTTCGAGTTTATGCGCCGTGCCGGTCTTGCCTGCGACACGGTAGCCGGTGATTTGCGCCAGCGGTGCGGTGCCACCCGGCCTCACCACCGTCTCCAGCATGTCGCGCACGGCGTGTGCCGTCGTAGCCGAATAGACTTGCGTGCCTACTGTCGGAGTTTCCTGCTTGAGCAACGTCACCGTTTTCAATACTCCGTCGTTGGCGAATACGGTATAGGCGCGCGCCAATTGCAGCAGATTCACGGAAATTCCGTTGCCATACGACATGGTGGCCTGCTCGATAGGCTTCCACTTGGCAAAATCGCGCAGCTTGCCCGCCGCCTCACCGGGAAACTCGCAGCCGGTCTGCGACCCGAAACCGTTTTCATTCAGACTGTGCCAAAATTGCTCCGGCTTCATGGACAGCGCGATCTTGGATGCGCCGACGTTGCTGGATTTCTGTATCACTTGCGCCACCGTGAGAAATGCTTCGGGATGGGTATCGTGTATTTTGCGCCCGCCCACGGTATACACGCCATGTTCGGTATTGATGAGCGTATTGGGCGTGACCTTGCCCAACTCCAGCGCCGCTGCCACCGTGAAAGGCTTCATGGTCGAGCCGGGCTCGAATTGGTCGGTCACCACATGGTTGCGCAACAAGTTGACGTTGGGTTTGCCGCGATTGTTGGGGTTGTAACTCGGCCAGTTAGCCAACGCCAGCACCTCGCCACTCTTGGCATCCAGCACCACGATGGAACCCGCCTTGGCTTTGTGTTGCTCGACCGCCTGCTGTATCTCGCGGAAAGCCAAAAATTGGATTTTGTTATCCAGACTCAGGGCGACATCACCCCCTTCTTTTGGCGCGCGCACGCTGGCCACGTCCTCGACAATCTGCCCGCGCCGATCTTTGATTACCCGCTGACTACCCGCTTTCCCGCCCAGCGTTGACTGCAAGGCAAGCTCCATTCCTTCCTGTCCGTTGTCGTCCACATCGGTAAAGCCCAGCAAATGCGAAGTTACTTCGCCGCCGGGATAATAACGACGATATTCGCGCTTCAACGACACGCCCGCGATCCCCAGCTGAACCACTTTTTCCGCCTGATCAGGGGGCAATTGCCGCTTCAAATAGATAAAGTCGCGCGAGGTATCGAACATGCGTTTTCTCAATTCGTCGGCATTCATACCGAGGATCAGCGCCAATTGCATCACCTGTTTCGGCGTCGCCTCGACATCCTGCGGGCTGGCCCAGATCGATTCGACGGGCGTGCTGATAGCCAAGCGCTCGCCGTTGCGGTCACTGATCATGCCTCGATGCGCATTGATATCGATCTCCCTGTTGTAACGGGCAGCGCCTTTTTGCTGAAGGAAATCGTTGTGTATGCCCTGCAGATATATCCCGCGCACCAGCAAACCGCCCAACCCCGCCAGCAGCAACACGAACAGCACGCGCGAACGCCATGGCGGCAACGCCATTTGTCCGTTCGTTTGTACGTTGTTGCTGTGCTGGATCACGGCGTCACCTTGCTGGATTCAATACGTATGAATTGGATTTGCTTGCCCTGCGGCATCTGCATCTGCAATTGACGCGCAATCTTTTCTACCCGCGCCGGCAACGCCAAAGTGCTTTGCTCCAATTGCAATTGCCCCCACTCCACTTCCATCTGTTGCGCTTTGTCTTTCTCAGCCTGCAATTCGACAAAGTATTTGCGTGCCCTGTGCTGCGAGGTCACCACCCCCAAGGCAAATACAATCGCCAGAGCCAGCAGCACTATGTTCAACCTAACGGCCATGCCCGTTCCCCTCTCCCCAACCCTCTCCCGCAAGCGGGCGAGGGAGCGAACGAATCGCTACGCGAGTTTTAAGCTTATGCACTCAATCCTCCCGTGTACTCGGCCACGCGCAACACCGCACTACGGGCGCGCGGGTTAACTTCTAATTCTTGTTCCGAGGCGTGTATCGCTTTGCCGATCAAGCGCAGCTTGCCCAAGGGAATCTCGGCGGCACGTATCGGCAGATTGCGCGGAAATTTGTCACCTTGCGCCATGTCGCGCATAAAGCGTTTAACGATGCGATCTTCCAGAGAATGAAAACTGATCACAGCCATTCTTCCGCCCACCTTTAAGCTGTCCACACACTGCGGCAACACGCTCTCGAGCTCTTCGAGTTCGCGGTTGATATAAATCCGTATAGCTTGAAAGGTGCGCGTCGCCGGATTTTTCCCGGGCTCGCGGGAGTGCACATTTTTCGCGACAACTTCGCTGAGTTGCCGCGTGGTGAGGATGGGGCTTTCTTTGCGCGAAGCAACAAGCGCTCTTGCAATCTTCCTAGCAAACCGTTCTTCGCCGTAGTCACTAATTACCTCCGCCAATAAGACCTCATCCACCGTTGCCAACCACTGCGCTGCCGTCTCGCCGCGACTCGTATCCATACGCATATCCAGCGGCGCATCAAAACGAAAACTAAAGCCGCGTTGCGCATCGTCCAATTGCGGCGATGACACGCCCAAGTCCAACAACACACCATCCACCTTCGCGCTACCGAGCACGCGCAACACCGCGCCCAAATGCTCGAAACCGCTATGCACGATCTGAAAACGCTCATCGCTTATCGCCCCAGCCGCAGCGATCGCCATCGGGTCTTTGTCCAGCGCGATCAATTTGCCGTGCACGCCCAGCCTTTCCAGAATCAGGCGACTGTGCCCGCCGCGCCCGAACGTGCCATCCACATAGATACCATCCGGCACAAGCTGCAACGCCTCGACCGCCTCATGCAACAACACCGTATCGTGGGACAAGCCCGCGCTCACAGCGTAAATCCCTCCAACTCGGGCGGCAGATCGCCCTCGTTAAAGCCGGACATCTTGTCGTTCTGCTCCTGCCAGCGCGCTTCGTCCCACACTTCGAATTTATTGCCCTGCCCAACCAGCATCACGCGCTTGTCCAGCACGGCATAGCTGCGCAAGGTCGGCGAAACCAGTACACGCCCTGCGGCGTCCATCACCACATCTTCTGCATGACCCACAAGGAAACGTTGCAACGCGCGAATGCGCGGATTGAAAGCGGAAAGCTGCATTAGTTTTTCACGGATCGGCTGCCACTCAGGCTGCGGATAAAGCAACAGGCAACCGTCGGCATCAGCAGTCAACACCAACTGACCCGCGCAATGCGCAAGCAGCACGTCGCGATGCCGAGCCGGTATCGCGAGTCTCCCCTTGCTATCCAGATTTAGTTGTGCAGCCCCCTGAAACATCCGCTAAGCCCCGAATCAATTTACCCACAAAAACCCACTTTTCACCACTCCATGCCACTATATTGAAAAAAATAGGCGAGGTCAAGCCAAAAAATAGGATTTTTCGTTACGGGACAATGAGTTAGAGCGCTTAGTTAAGATGAAATAAATACACTTAAAAAGCAATAGATTGCGCAAGTAAGCTAAAGTTGTTTATTACGGAAGGTCTAGCTATTTTAAGAAACTGATACTGCCAGAGGGGACGCTCAACGGGCTGAATAGCCCGGCAAGAAAAGGGGTGAAGCCAGCCGGTAAGCCGGGTTCTGTCGTGGACAGTCATTCCTCTAGGCGTTTCGTTACCTGACGCTCAAGCAACCCACCCGCAGACGACGCGAGCAACGTCATAGCCTGCTTATTTGGTCTTGCTCCAGATGGGGTTTACCCTGCCACTGATGTTGCCATCAGCGCGGTGAGCTCTTACCTCGCCATTTCAACCTTACCTGATCCGCTTGCGCGGCCATCGGCGGTGTATTTTCTGTGGCACTTTCCATCGCCTCACGGCGTCCGGTCGTTAACCGGCATCTTGCTCTGCGGAGCCCGGACTTTCCTCCCCGCCCTTGCGGACGCGGCGACTGTCTAGCCAGCTTCGGCGCGGAGTTTAACCCAGATTGTGAAGATGAATCTGTGAAAGGTGAAAGGTGAAAGGGCGTAATGCCTCTACGTTTCACGTTTCACAGATTCATCTTCACGTTTCTCACCCCCTCTACCACCTGCAGGCTAACCCCCCATTCGCGCCATTGCTTCGCCTCTTCTTGCAACGCGGTGTCGGTGAGAGGGTTTTGCGCACGCCAGCCCGCCTGAAGGGCGAGATGAAATTTGGTACCGCTGAAACGGCCCTGCATCGAGGGCAATTGCACATCGCTGCGATTGCGATAAAACACGGTGGCCAAGCGCAGCGCCATCACTAATGAGATATCTTCTGTGGTGAATGTGGTGAAAAGTTGTCCGCGCATCTTGTCCAGATTGCCGCGTTGCGCGAGCGCCAAGAGACTCAGCCGATCCTGCTCTTTCTTGGAGAAACCGGGCATGTCGGCATTTTTCAATATGTAGGCGGTATGTTTGTGAAAACCGCTATGCGCGACGCTGATGCCGATCTCGTGCAAACGCGCCGCCCAGCCCAGAAGACTCAACGCCACTTCATTCGACTGACCTTCGAGAAATTGCTGCGCCAGCGTCCCGGATAGCCGCGTGACCCGTTCGGCTTGGCGCATATCCACATGGTAACGACGCATGAATTGCTGCACGGTGACATCGCGCATATCGTGGTTGTGGAAGCGCCCGAACAGATCGTACAACACGCCTTCGCGCAACGCCCCCAAAGCGGGCAACATTTGCTCGATGCCCAATTCATTCAGCGCGGCGCACATGATGGCGAAACCGCCAGGCAGCACCGGGATGCGATCCGACTTCAGGCCCTGCAATTCGAGTCGGCGCACATCCCCCACCCGGATCAATTCAGCGCGCAATTTCTCCAGCCCGTCGCGCGTGATGCCCGCCTCACTGAAACCGTTTTGTTCAAGAATGTCGCACAGTACGCGCGCGCTGCCCGACGAGCCCAGTGCGACACTCCAGCCCGTCTCCCGATACGCACTCACGATGGTCTGCAATTCGCTGCGCGCGGCGAGCTCGGCTTGCTTGAGGTTATTTTTGGTGATCTTGCCGTCGGGGAAAAAGCGCAGGCTGTAACTCACACAGCCCATGTACAAACTCTCCAGCCTGATCGGCTCAAGACCGTTGCCGATGATGAATTCCGTCGAACCGCCGCCGATGTCCATTACCAGACGCTTTCCGCCCGAATACGGTAGCCCATGTGCCACACCGAGATAGATGAGGCGCGCTTCTTCGCGTCCCGCGATCACCTCGATGGGGAAGCCCAGCGCCGCTTCGGCCTGCGGCAAAAACTCGGGGGCATTCTTGGCCACGCGCAATGAATTCGTGCCCACGGCGCGCACCGCCTCGCGCGGCAAGCCGCGCAAGCGCTCACCGAAGCGCTGCAAACAAGCTAGGGCACGTTGCTGGGATTCTTTATCGAGAAGCTTGTTTTCGGTGAGGCCTGCGGCGAGGCGCACCGGCTCGCGCAGTCCGTCCAACAGATAGATTTGCTCGTTGTCTACCCGAGCGACTTGTAAGCGAAAGCTATTAGAACCGAGGTCAACCGCTGCGAGTATGGATTGCTGCAACACGACCCCTCTATGCGCCGACTTCGCGCTCGAACTCTTCCACGCTTACATGACGCACATCGCGCCCTTTGACCATGTAGACCACGTATTCGCACATGTTTTTCGCGTGGTCGCCGATACGCTCGATGGCTTTGGCCACGAACAATATTTCCAGCGAAGTGGAGATGGTGCGCGGATCTTCCATCATGAACGTGATCAGGTAACGCATGATGGAACGAAATTCTTCATCCACCTGCTCATCCTGACGCACCACCTGCGCGGCCGCGCTCAGATCAAGGCGCGCAAAGGAATCTAGCGACTTGCGCAACATATCGAGCACGATGTCGGAAGCATGTTTGATCTGGTGGTAACGCGGGTGACGCAGGCGCTCTTTTTGCGACAGCAGCTTGGCCATGCGCGCGATCTTCTCAGCCTCGTCGCCAATGCGCTCAAGGTCGGTGATGGTTTTGATCACCATCATAATCATGCGCAAATCTCCCGCCGCAGGCTGGCGGCGCACGAGAATATGATTGCAGCTCTCGTCGATCTCGACCTCCATGGCATTGACCCGATGGTCGTCTTCAATGACCCGGTTCATCAACTCCACATCCCCGGAGATGAGCGACTCTATCGCCAAACGAATCTGACTTTCCACCAAACCACCCATTTGCAACACACGAGCCCGCACCGCTTCAAGTTCGGCATCAAACTGCTTGGAGGTATGTTCGGTATTAACCATGGCTGTTCCTTATTGGTGTTTTGACTATCGGGGAGACTATGCTACCGATACGCCATGAATTATTTGTTACACCGAAAAAATTAGATCGTAATTGCCTGCACACCCTCCGGTGTGCCCAGCAACAATAAATCCGCGCCGCGCCGCGCAAACAGACCGTTAGTCACCACACCAGGCAAATGGTTCAACGCCGTCTCCAGCTCGACCGGATTCAAGATTTGCAGTCCGTGTACATCCAGAATGATGTTGCCGTTATCCGTGGTGAAACCTTCACGCAACTGGGGATGTCCGCCCAGCTTAACCACTTCACGCGCCACATAACTACGCGCCATCGGAATGACCTCGATAGGCAAAGGAAACTTGCCCATTACATCCACCAACTTACTGGCATCGCACAAGCAAATAAATTTCCTGCTTGCCGCCGCGACGATCTTTTCGCGCGTCAGCGCCCCGCCGCCACCTTTAAGCATGTGCAAATGCCGCGTAACCTCGTCCGCACCATCCACATACACCGGCAGTTCGCCCGCATCATTCAACGACAGCACCTCAATGCCGTGACTCTGCAAGCGTTTTGCGGAAGTCTCCGAACTGGCCACCGCCCCGCGCAACTTGTGTTTGATTTTGGCCAGCTCATCAATGAAAAAATTTGCCGTCGACCCCGTACCCACACCCACAATACAATCCGCCGGCACATAGGCAATCGCAGCCTGAGCTACCGCACGTTTCAAATCATCCTGTGACATCGCCATAATATAGTTTCCAATTCAATAATATCGTTTCGTGCTTCGATTATTGCAGGAATTTATGAAATATGAAACCTCAAATTCTGGATACTACGTGGGAGCGGCCTTAGCCGCGATGTGCTTGGGTTTCGCGGCTAAGGCCGCTCCTACACACACGCCATTTCTAACGAGAAATAAAACACTCAACGCAACTAATCCCACCGATCATCTCTGACCTGCACCATCCCGTTTTCGACTCTGACCGGAAATATTGCCGTCGGCTCGTAGGCCGGTGCCGTCAACGCTGCACCGGTTCTGATCGAAAAGCGGGCACCATGGCGCGGACAGACGATCTGGTCATTTTCGACGCAACCCCCAGTCAGTTTACCGCCATCATGTGTGCAGACATCCTCTATCGCATAGAACGCCATATCCAGCTTGAACACCGCGATGCCGGTGCCATCTATTTCAATATGCAGCGGTTGCCCAACGGAAATCGCCGCCTCTGGCGCAACGTCCACCCACTCGCTCAAAGCACCACCACTTCGATGTCAGGCTCTATGGTTCGCGCCAGATTGGTGATCGCCGAAAGCGTTCCGGCAAGAGAACTCGGACAGCTTCCGCATGCGCCAAAATAACGTATCGTCAGTACATTTTCTATCAAACCCACGATTTGAAGATCCCCCCCGTCCGACACCAGTGCGGGACGGACGCGCTCGTCCAGCAATTGGCGGATCGCAGCCAGCTTCGGCTCATCCGTATCAAAGCTTGATACGGCTTGTAACTCCGGCTTTTGCGCAACCGCCGCCGCCCTGATCGGTTCGGCGACTTTGCGCACCAGCTCCGGCCAGTCCGTCTCCCCATCCTGGGTGACGGTGATCCATTTATCCATGTAATACACATTGACGACATGGGGGATAGCAAACAATTGAGAGGCAAGCGGATCAGTAGCAGCCGACTCGGCACTGTTGAAAGAACAGGCCGTACCCCAGGTCAATCTTTCCTTCAACACGAACTTGACCGCGTTCGGATTCGGGGTGTCTTCGATTTCAGCGATTTTAGGCATGTTTATTCTTCGCCTATTAGACTGCCAGGAACAGGATCAGCTTCGCCTTCAGTCGAGACCGAGAGTTCGGCCCCTTCGACTAGGCTTAGAACAGGATTCAGCGCCGCATGCAATGTATGCCAGGGCAGGATCGCGCACTTAACCCGTGACGGCAGGTCCTTGACGCCGGCAAACACTTTCAGCTTGCCCAATTGATTGCCGCCTGCCTTGTCGAGGTCGAGGTCAAGCGTCCCGGTCGCCATGCCCCTGAATTCTTCGACCATAGTTTCGGCATCCGCCACCGATTTCCCCTTGACCGCACCTGTCATCATCGAAGCGGATGCCTTGCATATCGCGCAACCCTCCCCCTCGAAGGCGATGGCCTCAATCTTGTCATCCAGCACGCTCATCGACAACTTGATGTGATCCCCGCACAGCGGGTTGTGCCCCTCCGCATGGCGATTCGCGCCGGGGATCGCACCGAAGTTCCTCGGCTTGCGGTTATGGTCGAGTATCACTTCCTGATACAGCTGGCGCATGTCGCTCATATAAACATCTCCTGCACTTTGCGGATGCCGACGACCAGCTTGTCGATTTCGTCTTTGGTGTTGTAAAAAGCAAACGAGGCGCGCGCGGTGGCAGGCACATGGAAGTGCTGCATCACCGGCTGGGCGCAATGGTGACCGGTACGGATCGCAATACCCGCATCATTCAGGATCGTACCCACGTCATGCGGGTGTACCCCGTTAATGACGAATGACAGCACGGCCGCTTTCTGCTTGGCCGTGCCGAGAATGCTAACTCCGGGCATAGTCGATAGTTGCCCGGTTGCGTAATCCAGCAACTCTTTTTCGTAAGCCTCAATGTTATCCAGTCCGATTTTGTGCAAATAATCTATCGCCGCGCCCAGGCCGATTGCCGCCATGATAGGCGGGGTACCTGCCTCGAATTTTGCGGGGATAACGTTGTAGGTGGTCTTCTCGAAAGTCACCGAAAGGATCATGTCGCCGCCGCCCTGATAGGGCTGCATCTTCTCCAGCAAATGTGCTTTACCGTATAGCACGCCGATACCGGTCGGCCCACACATCTTGTGCCCGGAGAAGACATAGAAATCGCAATCCAATTCCTGCATGTCCAACGCTTGATGCGGCGCGGCTTGGGCGCCGTCGAGCAACACCGGCACACCGTGGCGATGCGCAAACGCGATCATCTGCTTGACCGGATTGATCGTGCCAAGTGCGTTCGACACATGCGACAGGGCGAGAAATTTTGTTTTTGTATTGAACAGTGCCTCAAATGCGTCGATGCGCAACCCTCCTTCATCGTTCATCGGGATAACGCGCAGCACCGCGCCTTTTTCCTGCGCCAACATCTGCCAGGGAACGATATTCGAATGGTGTTCGAGGGCGGATAAGATGATCTCGTCGCCCTTGCCGATAAAAGCGCGACCGTAGCCGTGCATCACCAAATTGATAGCGTCCGTGGTGCCGCGTGTGAAGATGATTTCACGCGACTCTTTCGCTTGCAGAAAATGCTGCACCTTGACACGCGCCGCCTCGAATTCTTGGGTGGCTAGCTCGCTCAAATAATGCACCGCACGATGGATATTGGCATGCTCTGCACTCTGATAGCGCACGATGCGATCAATGACAGCCTGCGGCATCTGGCTGCTGGCCGCATTGTCCAAATAAACCAGCGGCTGGCCGGCAACCCGCACGTCGAAGATCGGAAAGTCGGCTCTAATGAGCCCGATATTGCTGCTATTGATAATCATATTCTTCTCTTCATATCTTCATCGAGTAGCGTCCGGTTCAATGATTCGACCAGCGCCAACACCGGAATCTTGTCTATGATCTCTGCGGCAAAAGCGTGGGTGAGCAGATTACGTGCGCGCTCCTCGGTCAGCCCGCGGCTTTTGAGGAAAAACAGCGCGTCAGCGTCTATCTGTCCGACCGTTGCACCATGCTTGCAACTCACGTCGTCATTAAAAATTTCAAGCTGCGGTTGCGTATCAATGCGGGCTTTGCCAGAGAGCAGCAAGTTGCGGCTGCTTTGCATCGAATCGGTTCCCACTGCACCTACATGCACCATGATTTTGCCGCTGAAAATCGCATGCGCCGATCCATCGGCGATACATTTGTGCAATTGGACACTCTTGCCGCGCGGAGCGGCATGGTCGATCAGGGTATGCGTGTCGGCAATCTGGCGTCCGCCAATCAAGGCCAATCCGTTGAGATGTATTTCTGCCCCCTCCTCTTGCTGTACCACATGCAGGGAATAGCGTGACACGCGTGCGCCAAAGGCGAGCGAAGTCGCGGTATAAACGCTGCCTCTACCCGCCTTTACCGAGCAATGCCCGATGTGGAACGCGTTTTTTTCTTCGCGCTGTACGCGTATATGCTGCAACCGGGCATGTTCTTGCAGCACGACCTCGGTCACCGCATTCGAAAAATAAATGCCGTTATCCAGTCCGACATAATCTTCGATCAGGGTCGCCTGACTGGATGCACCCATCACCACCAAACATCTCGGATAGAGCGCGGAAGGGGTTTCGCGTCTGCTCGCAACATGCAGAATATGGATAGGCGCAGCGACTTCGTTGGTCACCTGCACCCATGCGCCATCCTCAAAGAAACGGGTGTTCAGGGCGACAAAGGCATCTTGCGTATAGGGCGCATGTTGTCCAAAATTTTCTTCGGCCAACGGGTTGTCAATACGATTGACCAGAGATGCAACGGTTACGCCTGACCCTGCTCGCGTCAGGTCAGAAAGTTCGGCGACATAGCATCCGTCGACAAAGACTAATCGGATCGCGTCCGCGATCAAAAACTTTTCGATATGATCCAGCGTCACCCGCGCAAAAGAATCGACCGGATAAAACCCGTGCTGGAACAATGGCGACAAATCGGTGAAACGCCAATCGTCATGTCTTGCCGAAGGGAAATTTAAAATCTGGGCACGCGCCAGCGCAGCCACACGAATATCTTCCAGCCAAGGTTCGGATTGAATGACTTTGCCGAGCAGTAATTGCTCGAAACATTGTTCTTTGGTCAGATTCACACAGCCACCCTGAGCCAATCATAGCCCCGCGCTTCCAACTCCAGCGCCAGCTCTTTGCCGCCGGTTCTGACGATACGTCCGCCGTCCATCACATGCACGTAATCCGGCACGATGTAATTTAACAGACGCTGATAATGGGTCACCATCACCACCGCATTGTCGGGAGTAAGCAGGCTGTTCACGCCCTGTGCCACTATCCTCAAGGCGTCGATATCGAGACCGGAATCGGTCTCATCAAGAATCGCCAACTTGGGTTGCAGCACGGCCATTTGCAGTATCTCGTTGCGCTTCTTCTCGCCGCCGGAAAAGCCCTCGTTCACGCTGCGATTGAGAAAGCTGGCATCCATTTCGACGACTTTAATCTTCTCCTGCACCAGATCATCAAACTCAAGCGGGTCAAGCTCCTCCAGCCCGCGTTCGATCTGTAAGGTGTTGTAGGCCAGACGCAACAACGCGCTGTTCGACACACCGGGAATCTCGACCGGATACTGAAACGCCAGAAAAATTCCTGCCCTCGCGCGCTCCTCGGGAGCCAGAGAAAACAAATCCTTGCCCTCGAAGGTCGCGCTTCCACCCGTTACGGTATAGTCGGGATGCCCCGCCAACACCTTGGAAAACGTGCTCTTGCCCGATCCGTTGACGCCCATGATGGCGTGTACTTCGCCCGCTCGCACGGTGAGATCGACACCTTTCAATATCTCTATGCCGCCAACCTCTGCCTTGAGATTTCTGACTTCCAGCAATACCCTGCTATCCTTATTGATCACCCTACGCTCCCTTCAAGTTTCAGTCCGAGCAGCTTGGTGGCCTCGACCGCAAATTCCATCGGCAAATGTACAAAAACATCCTTGCAAAAACCATTGATTATCATGGCGATCGCGTCTTCAGAACCAATGCCGCGTTGCGCAAAAAAGAACATCTGATCTTCGCCGATCTTGGATGTGGATGCCTCGTGCTCGACTTGTGCCGTTACGTTCTGCACCTCTATGGTCGGAAAAGTATTCGCCGCACAACGATCACCCAACAGCATCGAGTCGCACTGCGAATAATTTCTGGCTCCCGTCGCCTGACTGCCAATCTTGACCAACCCCCGATAGCTATTGTTGGAACGCCCGGCAGAAATACCTTTCGAGATGATTTTGCTGCGGGTGTTCTTGCCGATATGAATCATTTTTGTTCCGGTGTCGGCTTGTTGAAGATGGTTGGTCAGCGCCACCGAATAAAATTCTCCGCTGGAATTGTCCCCCAGCAGCACACAGCTCGGATACTTCCAAGTGATGGCGGAACCGGTTTCGACTTGAGTCCAAGAGATTTTTGAATTGACGCCCTTGCACAATCCGCGCTTGGTGACGAAATTATATATTCCGCCTTTGCCGTTCTCGTCTCCGGCATACCAGTTCTGCACCGTAGAATATTTGATGTCGGCATTGTCCAGCGCAATCAGTTCGACCACTGCCGCATGCAGCTGGTTGGTGTCAAACTGCGGCGCGGTACAGCCTTCCAAATAACACACCGAGCTACCCGCCTCGGCAATAATCAGGGTGCGCTCGAATTGCCCCGATCCTTCGGTATTGATCCTGAAGTAGGTGGACAAATCCATCGGGCACTTCGTCCCTTTCGGGATGTAGCAGAACGATCCGTCGGTGAACACCGCCGAATTGAGTGCGGCATAAAAATTGTCGCCAGCCGGCACCACGCTGCCCAGATATTGCTTCACCAGTTCAGGGTACTCACGCACCGCTTCAGAAAAAGAGCAAAAAATAATGCCGATTTCGGCCAGCTTTGCCTTGTAAGTGGTGGTCACCGATACGCTGTCAAAAATCACGTCCACCGCCACACCGGTCATCAGCTTTTGCTCGTGCAAAGGCACACCGAGTTTTTCGAAAGTGCGCCTTAATTCGGGGTCGACTTCGTCCAGGCTGGCCAGTTGTTTTTTTGGCTTGGGCTGCGCAAAATAAATGATGTCCTGAAAATCTATTTTGGGGTAACTCACGTTCGCCCAATCCGGCTCCTCCATAGTCAACCAGTGCCGGTAAGCACTCAGTCGAAAATCAAGCAGCCACTCCGGCTCTTCTTTTTTTTTCGAGATCATGCGTATCACGTCTTCATTCAAACCCTTAGCCACCGCCTCAGTTTCGATGTCGGTGACAAAGCCGTGCTTGTAAGGTTGATTGACCAGATTTTGTAGCGCTGCGCTCATGGTGTAATCCTTAAACTTGTGCAATCCTTAAACAACTGCAAAACTTTCGCCGCATCCGCACTGATTCGTGACATTGGGATTATTGAACTTGAATACATGCCCCAACCCTTCCTTGGCATATTCGAGTTCCGTCCCTTCGAGATAGGGCAAACTCTGCGCATCCACCAGCAGCTTCGCACCAAAACCCTCGAAAACCGTGTCGCTCTCCAATGCTTCCTGCGCAATATCAAAAGTATAGGCAAAGCCGCTACAGCCCGATTTTTTCACGCCCAGCCGTAACCCGATCCCTGTGCCGCTCTTCTCAATCTGACTCTGAATATGCCTTGCTGCCGATTCCGTTAATGTGATTGCCATGCTCATCTCCTAATAAAATTTATACCGATACCCCGCGTGGACGGATCGCACTCACATCCACAAACTGGGGCCTGGGTTCGATCATTGCGGCAAGATTCACTTTTTCCAGCGCGTCCAGAATGATGTGATTGATCCCCTGCCAATTGCTGCGGGTCGAACAAATCGATTCGCGTACACAAGCCGAGGTGCTGCTGCATTCGGTGATCGAAATCGGACCATCCACCGCATGAATAATTTCAGCCATTGAAATGTCTTTGGGGTGGCGCGCCAGCCTATAACCCCCTTTTACGCCCAGTACAGAAACAACTAAATCTTCCCGTAATAACATTTTGAGTATCTTGCTCACCGTGGACGCAGTCATACCTAAACCCGCCGCCACTTCGCTTGCGCTGTGAACCACCCCATCCTTGGCCATATAAGCCATGACTTGAGTGCCGTAATCCGCGAACTTGCTTAAACGTAACATTTAGAATTCACTTTTCAGAACTGGGACTAGTTTAGTGCTAATTGGTTCGGCGCACAACCCCTTACTCGCAAAAATTCCTGAAAGCTGCAATCTACTGAACTTTGTCGCTCATCAGAAAACCTTTGGGGATTGCGTCCCATTCCTGCTAATCTTGCGCGCAAATTTTCACACCCAATACATACCATGCAAAGTTATCTCAAGCGCATCCTCACCGCCCGCGTCTACGACGTGGCCATCGAAAGTCCGCTGGAACACGCCCCCACCCTGTCTGCGCGCATCGGCAACAACGTGCTGTTCAAACGCGAAGACATGCAGCCAGTGTTCTCGTTCAAGCTGCGCGGCGCCTATAACAAAATGGCGCAGCTCACGCCGGAACAACTCAAGCGCGGCGTCATCGCCGCCTCGGCGGGCAACCATGCGCAGGGCGTGGCGCTCAGCGCGCACCGTCTCGGCTGCAAAGCCACCATCGTGATGCCCACCACCACGCCGCAACTCAAGATCGACGCCGTGCGCCATTTCGGCAAGCGCGCGGTGGAAATCGTGCTGCACGGCAACAGCTACAACGATGCCTACGATCACGCGCTGGAACTGGGTAAACAAAACGATCTCACTTTCGTGCATCCGTTCGATGACCCCGATGTCATCGCCGGACAAGGCACCATCGCGATGGAAATCCTGCGCCAGCACCAGGCCCCGATTCACGCCATTTTCTGCGCCATCGGCGGCGGCGGGCTGATCTCCGGCGTGGCGGCCTACGTCAAACAAGTGCGCCCCGACATCAAAATCATCGGCGTACAAACCACCGACTCCGATGCCATGTACCGCTCGCTCAAAGCGGGGAAACGCGTACAACTCAACGATGTCGGCCTGTTCTCCGACGGCACCGCCGTCAAGCTGGTCGGCGAAGAAACCTTCCGCATCTGCAAGCAATATGTCGATGAAGTCATTCTGGTGGATACCGATGCCGTGTGCGCCGCCATCAAAGACGTGTTTCAGGACACCCGCTCCATCCTCGAACCGGCGGGCGCGCTCGCCGTGGCCGGAGCCAAGCTGTATGCAAAACGTGAGAAGCTCAAAGACCAGACGCTCATCCCCATCGCCTGCGGCGCAAACATGAACTTCGACCGCCTGCGTTTCGTCGCAGAGCGCGCCGAAATCGGCGAAAAACGCGAAGCCATCCTCGCCGTGACCATCCCCGAGACCCCCGGCAGCTTCCGCAAATTCTGCGCCTTGCTCGGCAACCGCAACATCACCGAATTCAACTACCGCTACGCCGATCCGACCGAGGCGCAAGTGTTCCTCGGCGTGCAAGTGCGCGACCCGTCGGAGACGGAAAAATTGCTCGCCGCGCTAGAGAAAAACAAACTGCGCGCCCTCGATCTCACCGACAATGAAATGGCCAAACTGCACCTGCGCCACCTCGTCGGCGGGCGCGCGCCCGAAGCCAAGGACGAAATCATGTTCCGCTTCGAATTCCCCGAACGTCCCGGCGCGCTGATGAACTTCCTCAACAGCATGAACCACAACTGGAATATTTCGCTGTTCCACTACCGCAACCACGGCGCGGACTACGGGCGCGTGCTGGTGGGAATGCAAGTGCCGCATCACGACAAAAAGGCGCTGAAGAATTTCCTCGACACGCTCGGCTACCCTTACTGGGACGAGAGCAACAATCCGGCGTACAAATTGTTCTTGGGATGACTTTGAAACGCATACTCATCATCGCAGGACCTAATGGCGCGGGAAAAACCACCTTCGCGCGCGAGTTCCTGCCGACAGATGCGGATTGCCCAACATTCATCAATGCCGACCTGATTGCTGCCGGGCTGGCACCGTTCTCCCCGGAAACGGTAGCGGTACGCGCCGGACGTCTAATGTTGGGAGAGATTGCGCGGCACGCTCATGCCAACGCAAATTTTGCTTTTGAAACGACACTTGCCGGACGAGGATATGCGCGGTCAATTCAACAATGGCAACATGCGGGCTACCGCGTCAAACTGATTTTTCTTGCACTCAATCATCCAGACGAAGCAGTAGCGCGGGTTGCAGAGCGTGTGCGACAAGGCGGGCATCACGTACCGGAAGAAATCATCCGACGCAGATTTGAACTGGGCTTGGCAAACTTTCACCAACTCTATTCACCACTCGTAGATGCGTGGGCGTTGTACGACAATTCCGGCCTAGAGCCGGTGCTACAGGATTGGAGCGAAACCACATGAACCAACAACCTATTTCTTTTGCGCTCGACTCCGACCTGCGGCTGTCGGAAGACGCCCTGCGCCGCGCCGCCAAGCGCGCCCGCGTCATTGCCCGGCAAACCGGCACCCAATTGGTGTATTGCTATCACGGCGAAGTGCTGCGCATTTCACCGGAAGAGCAAGATGACGTTGAGGCAGCTTGGGCAACCGAGATTTCGCGTCGAGCCGCGTTATATCAAGAGGGAAAGACAACGGCCTATTCAGCCGAAGAGGTTTTTGCCCCTTACAAGAAATCCGAATAAATTCGATAATCATCCATCAGCTAACTGCCCCACCCCACAACAGAAAATATCCGACTAAATGAACACCGATACCATCGTGCAAACCCTGCAAATTCGCCTGCCCGACCTGCTGGCGATTTACGCTTTCGGCAGCCGCGTGCAAGGCACAGCGGGCGCGGAGAGCGATCTTGATCTGGCGGTGCTGGTGGCGGGATATGCCGATCCGCTCGTATTGTGGCAATTGGCTGGCGAGTTAGCGGAGACGGCAGGCTGCGCGGTGGACTTGCTCGATCTGCGCGCCGCCTCCACCGTGATGCAGCATCAAATTTTCACCGGCGGCCAGTGCTGGTGGGCGAAAGATACACAGGCAGCCCTGTTCGAGGCCGCCATGCTGAGCGAGATGACCGCCCTGAACACCGCGCGCGCCGGACTGCTGGGCGACATTCAAAAACAAGGACAGTTTATGGCAGATGATGTGCTACTCACCAGAGCCGCCACCCTCAAGCGTGGCGTGGCGCGGGCTCGCGAAGAATACGCACACAACCCCGCCACTTTTGCGACCGACCACACCCGGCAGGACGCTGCCATCCTGAACATCCAGCGCGCCTGCGAAGCTGCACTGGACATGGGGCAGCACCTGATCCGCCGCGAAAAACTGGGCATCCCGCAAAGCGCGCGCGATGTGTTTGCGCTGCTGGCGCAAGGCAACTGGATCACCGCGACACTGGCCGAGAGCCTCAAGCACATGGTAGGTTTCCGCAATATCGCAGTGCATGACTACCAAGCCATGCAGCTTCCGATCACCGTCAGCATCATCGAGTCGCATCTGGATGAATTTTTGCAATACAGTCAGGCTGTGCTGTTACGCGATCTGGGGCAAGGCAAGTAATACGCAAAGAACAATAGGGAAAATGACTCTCCATGACTGACGACAATAAATTACCGCTTACCTCCGCCGACCTGACGGAAGCCTTGCTCGCGCAATTACGCGAAGCCGCTCCCCAAGTTTTCAGCGAGGGTGGAATTGATTACTCCAAGCTGCAAGCTGCGCTAGGCACGCACATTGACACCAACCCGGAACGCTACGGCCTCACTTGGGCGGGCAAGCGTGATGCTTTTCGCAACGTGCAAGTGCCGAGCATCGCCACGTTACGCCCGCAGCCGGAAGAAAGTGTTAATTGGGATAGCAGCGAAAACCTCATCATCGAGGGCGACAATCTGGAAGTGCTGAAGCTGTTACAGAAGCCCTACCACGGCAAGGTCAAGATGATCTACATCGACCCGCCCTACAACACCGGCAACGAATTTATCTACCCCGACAACTTCCGCGAGGGGCTGGACGAATATCTGCGTTACACCCAGCAACTGAGCGAAGAAGGCATGGCCACCAGCACCAACAAAGACACCAGCGGACGCTACCACTCCAACTGGCTGAACATGATGTACCCGCGCCTGTTTCTAGCGCGCAACCTGCTGAAAGAGGACGGCGTGATTTTCGTCAGCATCGACGACCACGAGGTGCATAACCTAAGGCTGCTGATGGATGAGGTGTTTGGGGAGGAGAATTTCTTAGCTTCATTTGTTTGGCGACGGAGAGTTTCGTCTGCTTTAGCTGAACGAAATATTTCAACAGATCACGACTATGTAATTGCTTATCAGCGGAATGACTTCTCATCTTTTGGGAGTCAAAAAAGTTTTGATAAATACTCCAATCCAGACAACGATCCACGAGGTGACTGGATTGCGGATAACTTAACAGTCGGCATGACGAAAGAACAAAGGCCGAATCAATTTTATGAATTAGTTGATCCTAGCTCGGGAGCTATTTACAAAGCCAACTCCAATCGAGTGTGGGCGTACATTCCCTCTTCGATGCAAAAACTCATAGAAGAAGGACGAATAATTTTTCCAGAAAACACAGCTCGGCGACCCATGCTTAAAAGGTTTAAAGCTGAGTTGAAGAAAGAGACCAACCCGCATTCAACTTGGCTTGCTTCTGTGGGGCTCAATACTGAGGCGACGCGCGAATTGCAAGAGTTGTTTGATGAAAATCCGTTTTCTTACTCTAAGCCAAAGAGCCTGATCACTAACCTTGTCAGTCATTCAACTGATGCTGATGCTGATGATTTAATATTGGACTTCTTCGCTGGCTCCGGCACTACCGCCCATGCGGTGCTCGACCTCAACCAGCAAGACGGCGGCAAGCGCAAGTTTATCCTCGTCCAGCTTCCCGAAAAAACCGACAACCCGCAATACCCGACCATCGCGCACATCACCCGCGAGCGGGTGCGGCGGGTGATCGGCAAGCTGCAAGAAAGCCGTCATTCCCGCGCAGGCGGGAATCCAGCAATTCAAAACGCCCTTGATTTAACCCCACTGGATTCCCGCCTGCGCGGGAATGACGAGGCTGGTGATTTGGGTTTTCGCGCTTTCAAACTCGATTCCAGCAACTTCAAAATCTGGCGGTCTGACAACGTGCCGCAATCCGCTGAACAACTGGCGGAACAATTGAGTCTGTATGCCGACAACGTGCTGACCGAGCGCGGCGATCAAGACAGGTTGTACGAGTTGATTTTGAAATGCGGGATGCCGTTGTCGGTGCTGGTTGAAGAAATACATTTGCCAGAGGCTCATGCTTCGACAAGCTCAGCACGAACGGCCATTTATTCTATTGCCGACGGCAACTTGCTCATCTGCTTAAAGCAGCACTTGGATCGCGACACCCTGCGCGCTTTGTTTGCACGTAAGCCGCAAATGCTGCTGTGCCTCGATACCGCGTTTGACGGCGATGATGCGCTGAAAACCAACACCGTGCTGGAAGCTCAGTCGCACGGGATTATTTTTAAGACTGTGTAGGAATATTGTCATGGCACAAACACCTTGCACCCCGCCCGCACTTCCTGTTACTGAACTCGATTGGCGACGGTTGTTACCGTTGGTAGGCAAGGCCAATGCCGCGCTGGCGCGGTATGACGGTATGCTGCAAGCGCTACCCAATCCTGCCCTGCTGTTGTCGCCGATTACAGCGAATGAAGCGGTATTGTCATCCCGCATTGAGGGTACGCAAGCCACGTTGGAAGAGGTGTTGCAACAGGATGCGGGTATTGAGCAGGCGCAATCGCGCCACGCCGACATCGAGGAAATTTCCAATTACCGTGTCGCGATGCGCGATGCCGAGCAAGCTTTGGCGCATCGTCCGCTCTCGTTGTCGCTGATTAAAGGGGTGCATCAGCGGCTGATGCAGGGTGTACGCGGCTCTGATAAAACGCCCGGTGAGTTTCGCATTGATCAGAATTGGATAGGCCGTAGCGGTTCGCGCTTGGATCAAGCGCGTTTTGTTCCTCCCAATCCTTTGGTATTGCCGCAGGCTCTCGACATGTGGGCGAATTATCTGGCCTCGGAGGAGGAAGACCCGGTGTTACAGGTGGCGATTGCGCACGCGCAGTTCGAGATTTTGCACCCGTTCAAAGACGGTAATGGTCGTATTGGCCGCATGTTGATTCCGCTACTGCTGTTTCAGCGCAAGACGCTTTCGCGTCCGATGTTTTATTTGTCAGAATATCTTGAATCGCACCGCGACCAGTACTACGACGGGCTGTTGGCAATTACTGACGACGGCAATTGGCAGGACTGGATTGAGTTTTTTCTGAGGGCGATTGTGCTTCAAGCGGATTCTAATCTGGTTAAGGTCAAACAAATACTGGAGTTATACGACACATTAAAGCAACGCTTTATCGGTTCAACTCATTCACAGTTTGCAGTACCCGCGTTGGATGCTTTTTTTACGAGACCCATCATCAACGCTACAGATTTCAGTCGATTGGCCGGGATAGAAAATCGTATGACTGCTAACGGTATTCTCAGTCAAATTAAAGAAGACAAGCTGATTATTCGCCTTCGCGAATCATCGGGAAGAACCCCTGCTGTGTTTGCGTTGCCAGACCTGATTAATATCGCTGAAGGAAGAAAAGTGATTGGATAGTTGTGTATGTCCTGCCAATGTTAACGGCATTTGTGTAAGGCATTTCCTGTTTTGCCTTACACAAATGCCGTTGTGTAAGGTGGACTTAACGCAAATTTCGGATTGAAAGATATGCTGTTGAAAACAGAAAGTAAATTTTGAAAATCAAGTTCGATAGCAACCAGCAGTACCAACGCGATGCCATTGATGCAGTGCTCGGGCTGTTTGACGGGCAGCCGTTAAGTTCAGGTGCATTCGAGTTTGCCTTGTCTGACGTAGGGACATTAGCTGGTTTGACGGAGTTGGGCTTGGGCAATCAGCTTGCATTGGATGAGGCGGCATTTCTGCGTAATCTGCAAATGGTGCAGCAGACGAATAACTTGCCAGTTAGCGATGCTCTCGACGGTATGAATTTTTCGGTAGAGATGGAAACAGGCACGGGCAAGACCTACGTTTACTTGCGCTCTATTTTTGAGCTGCATCAGCGCTACGGTTTTAGCAAGTTCATCATCGTAGTGCCGAGTGTGGCGATACGTGAGGGTGTCATTACCAGTTTGCGTTTAATGAAAGAACATTTTCAAACATTGTTTGGTAATGTGGCGTTCGATAGCTGGGTATACGACTCGAAGCAATATTCCAAGCTGCGCCAGTTTGCGCAGAGCAATACGCTGCAAATTCTGGTGATGAATATTGATGCCTTCAACAAGCAGGCAAACAATGTGATTCACCAAGACAAAGACCAACTTTCCGGGCGCAAGCCAATTGAATTTGTGCAAGCCGCACAGCCAATTGTGGTACTGGATGAGCCGCAAAATATGGAGAGCGAACAGGCCAAGAAAGCCATTGCCAGCCTGAATCCGCTATGCACCTTGCGCTATTCTGCAACGCATCGGAATAAATACAACCTCGTTTACAAACTAGACCCGGTGCAGGCTTACGACCTAAAGCTGGTAAAGCGTATTGAGGTTAGTTCAGTGCTGGATGATCCCGATTTCAACCAGCCTTACATTCAGGTGCAAAGCATCAGCGCGACCAAAACCAAGGTCACCGCAAAGCTGTCGATTGATATAAACGAAAAGGCCGGGCCGCAGCGCAAAAGCATTTCAGTCAGTGCGGGCGGCGTGGATTTGTTCGATAAATCCAATGCGCGCGGCAACTATGCGGGCCACATCGTTGATGAGATAAGAGCGCCCTCACCTCAATCCTCCCCCGGAGGGGGAGGAGGCAATCGTCTTTCCCCTAGCGGTGGAAAGGCTGGTACGTTCCCTGCGGCAGATGGCTATGTGAGTTTCACCAACGGGCTGGTGTTGTATGTTGGACAAACACACGGCGGGCGCGGTGATGATGTGATGCGTGTGCAAATCCGCGAAACAGTGCGTGAGCATTTTGATAAAGAGCTGCGCATCAAAAAGTTGCTGCCCGATATAGCTGGCGCTGATGCGCGCTTGAAAGTGTTGTCGTTGTTCTTCATCGACAGGGTAGCGAACTACGCCGCAGAAGACGGCAAGATTCGCCACTGGTTTATCGAGGCATACAAGGAGCTGGCTACCTTGCCGAAGTATCGCGAGCTGTCGCCGTTGCCTGTGGAGAAGGTTCACAACGGTTATTTCGCCGCTTACAAAGGCATACCTAAAGACACACGCGGCGATACGGCAGCAGATGACGATGCTTATGCGCTCATCATGCAGGACAAGGAACGCTTGTTGTCACCGGATGAACCGTTACGCTTTATCTTCAGTCATTCCGCACTGCGCGAGGGTTGGGACAATCCGAACGTGTTCCAGATTTGCACGCTGAATGAAACCAAGTCTGAAATTAAAAAACGGCAAGAGATAGGTCGTGGTTTGCGTTTGCCCGTACTAGAAAGTGGTGAGCGTTGCTTCGATGCCAGCATCAATCGGCTGACGGTGATAGCCAACGAGCATTACGACGAGTTCGCGGCAAAGCTGCAAACCGAGATTGAAGATGAATGCGGCGTGAAGTTTGAAGGGCGCATTGTCAACAAGAAAGAAGTGCGTACTGCCAAATTAAAACAAGGCTGGCGACTGAATGAGGATTTCAAGGAGCTATGGAGCCGCATCAAACATAAGACTCGCTATGCGGTGGATTATCAAACGCCAGTGCTGATTGAACGCGCCGCCAACAATTTAGCCGCACGCGACAAAATCACAAAAAGCAGAATGAGCGTTCAAAAAGGCGGCATCGGCATGTCCGGCGAAGGTGTCGGTACGCAGTTGTTGTCCGTGCGTGAAGCTGAGGCGGACGATTACCGCACAATCAATGTGCCCGACTTGCTGGGCTATTTGCAGACGAAAACCGAGCTCACACGCAAAACCATTAGCGAAATATTGATACGCTCTGCTCGCCTGAATGAAGTCCAGCACAACCCGCAGCAATTCCTTGAACAAGCCCAGCAAGCGATTGAAACCGAATTACGCGGGCTGATGATCGACGGCATCAAGTACGAAAAAATCAACGGGCAGGAGTATGAAATGCTGCTGTTTGAAGAACGGGAAATTTTCGGCACAGACCTGAATCAGGTTTTGGTGGAAAACAGTATCTACGAAGAGGTGTTTATTGACTCCGAAGTGGAGCGCGAATTCGCCGAAGCCATGAGCACGCGCACGGACATTAAGCTGTTCGTCAAACTGCCGGGATGGTTCATGATCGACACCCCCATTGGCACTTACAACCCGGACTGGGCGATTGTAAAAGAGAATGATGCCAAGGTTTATCTGGTGCGAGAGACTAAATCCACCAAGGATCAATTAAAGCTGCGAGGCTCAGAATGGGCAAAGATTCAGTGCGGCAAGGCGCACTTTGAAACGTTGAATGTGGATTTTGCTCATGTCATCAGTGCAGCAGAAGTGTGACAGCCATAAAGAACAATGCCAAACCTGCCCAGCCCAAAAGCATCACCATCTATGCAAGAAAACCAAGTCATCGAATGGAAGCAGTCGTGGCGAGATGAGTATTTGAAGTGGATATGCGGCTTTGCTAATGCGCAGGGCGGCACGCTGGTGATCGGCAAGAATGACAAAGGCGAAGTGCGCGGCGTGGCGAATGCGGCCAAGTTACTGGAGGACATTCCCAACAAGGTGCGGGATATTCTGGGCATGGTCGTGCCGGTGAATTTGCACAGCGATGACGGTAAGGACTGGCTGGAAATTGTGGTGGAGGCTTATCCCAGCCCCATCAGTTACAAGGGCGAGTATCACTTTCGCACTGGTAGTACGAAGCAGGAGTTAAAGGGCGCGGCGCTGGATAAGTTTTTGTTGCGCAAGTATGGTCGCCATTGGGATAGCGTACCTGTGCCGCATGTGAAAACGGGTGATTTGGATACAAAAACGCTGGCGTATTTTCGCAAGCAGGCGTTGAAGAGCCAGCGCCTTTCCCCGGAAGTTTTGGATGAGCCGGATTTATCGCTGCTCGATAAACTGCACTTGCTGGATGGTGACTATCTCAAGCGCGCCACGGTGTTGCTGTTTCATGCCGACCCGGAACGTTTCATCTCCGGGGCTTATCTCAAAATTGGTTTCTTTGAAAACAACGTTGATTTGCGCCATCAGGACGAAGTGCATGGCGATTTGTTTTTTCAGGTGAACCAGACGATTGAGGTGTTGAAAGCCAAATACCTGAAAGCTTGGATTTCCTACGAAGGATTGCAACGCATCGAGACTTACCCGGTGCCCGAGTCTGCCCTGCGCGAAGCGATATTGAATGCGGTGGTGCATAAAGATTACGGCAGCGCCATTCCCATTCAGATCAGCATCTATTCAGATAAGTTGATGATATGGAATCCCGGGCAGTTGCCACAAGATTGGACGGTTGCGCAGTTGCTGGACAAGCACTCATCGCACCCCTACAACCCGGATGTCGCCAATACCTTTTTTCGGGCAGGCATGATTGAATCCTGGGGGCGTGGCATCGAGAGAATCATTGAGGCCTGCAAGACAGAGGGCATGCCGGAGCCTGAGTTCCGCAATGAACATACGGGCTTGTGGACGGTGTTTCATTTTGCAGCGAATCAATCTAAATCAGGATTGGGGACGGGGAACACTACCCAAGAAACTACCCAAGAAACTACCCAAGAAACTACCCAAGAAAAAATTCTCGCGCTGCTGAGAGCTCAACCTTCGATCACGCGCAAAGAGTTGGCAACTCAAGTTGGACTGAGCGCGGACGGCATCAAGTATCATTTGGGAAAAATGAAATCAGCCGGAATGATTCGGCATGTCGGCGCAACCAAGTCGGGACACTGGGAGATATTAAAATGATCCCGATTCACCAAAAAATTCAAAGCAGCGGTTATTCCCGCTGCGATTTAGCATAATCAATGGCTGCCGATTCCTTCCGTGATTTCGTCCTGGAGCAACTCGTCGCGCTCGACGGGCTGCGCTGCAAGCGCATGTTCGGCGGCTACGGTTTGTATTCCGGCGAGGTCTTTTTCGGCATCGTATTCGACGGTCGGCTGTATTTCAAAACACATCCCGACACGCTGGACGAATATCTGGACCATCACGCTGCCGTTTTCGCGCCCTCGGAAAAGCAGATTTTGAAGAATTACCGCGAAGTTCCGGTCGATATTCTGGAAGATAGCGAACGTTTGTCGCTTTGGGCAAAAAAGGCGACGCAGCAATGAGCATCCAAACTAGGAAGCTGAGCCTCAGACAAAGTATAATCGCCGCCCGCTTGAATATGGCGGACGCAGAACGGGCACATTTAAGCGACGTGATCGCGGGTCGCCTCTTCAAGCTGGAAGCCTATCACACGGCCTCAACAGTGTTGACCTATATGAATTTCGGTGCGGAATTCGCGGCGGAAGTTTTTGTGCGGCAGGCATTGCGGGACGGCAAACAGGTGTTACTGCCCAAGGTGAATCGGGACACGAAGCAGTTGGAGGTTTATCGCATCACCGATCTGGCGCGGGATGTTGCCCCGGGTTTATGGGACATCCCGGAACCGCTCGTTGAGCGTTGCGACAAGATAGATGGTTTATCGTCTATTGATTTTATTTTACTGCCGGGCGTGGCATTTGAACGCAACGGCGCGCGGCTGGGTTACGGCGGCGGCTTTTACGACAAGTTGCTTGCACGTATGACGCACCAGCCGACCTTGGTAGCAGCGGCCTTTACAATACAGGTGGTCGAAGATATTCCACAAGAGGCTACCGACCGCAAGGTGCAGTGGCTGATAACAGAACAAGAAACGATCCAGTGTGCCGCATAAGCACGCTGAAATAACCAAATAATTTTATCGATAGAGAGTAGAGAGAACGATGGCCAATTTACCCGATTACGATCCGCAAGAAACGCAAGAGTGGCTGGACGCACTTGATTCAGTACTGAAGAACGAAGGTGCCGAACGCGCGCATTTTCTGATCGACCAGTTAATCAAGCAGGCACGTCTGGCGGGCGACGATATGCCAATCAGCGCCACCACGCCTTACCTCAACACCATCCCGCCGGACAAGGAAGAGCGTTCCACCGGCAATATGGAACTGGAGCACCGCATTCGCGCCCTGATGCGCTGGAACGCGATGGTCATCGTGCTGAACGCCAACAAGGAATCTTCCGAACTCGGCGGGCATATCGCCAGCTTCGCCTCGGCGGCGACTTTATACGACGTGGGCTTCAACCATTTCTTCCACGGCAAAACCGACGATCACGGCGGCGACTTGGTGTATTTCCAAGGCCACTCCTCGCCCGGCATGTATGCCCGCGCTTTCATCGAAGGCCGCCTCTCCGAAGACCAGCTCTACAAATTCCGTCAGGAAGTGGACGGGGGCGGCCTGTCCTCCTATCCGCACCCTTGGCTGATGCCGGATTTCTGGCAGTTTCCCACCGTGTCGATGGGTCTAGGCCCGTTGATGGCGATCTATCAAGCGCGTTTCATGCGTTATCTGCAACACCGCGAACTCGCGCAAACCAATGGCCGCAAGGTGTGGGCGTTCCTCGGCGACGGCGAGACCGACGAGCCGGAATCGCTGGGCGCGATTTCGATGGCGGGACGCGAGCAACTCGACAACCTGATCTTTGTCATCAACTGCAACCTGCAACGTCTGGACGGCCCGGTGCGCGGCAACGGGAAAATCATCCAGGAACTGGAAGGCGTGTTCCGTGGCGCGGGCTGGAACGTCATCAAGGTGGTATGGGGCGGCAAGTGGGATCGTCTGCTGGCCAAAGACAAAACTGGGCTGCTGTTAAAGCGCATGGAAGAAGTGGTCGACGGCGAGTACCAGACTTATAAAGCCCGCGACGGCGCGTATGTGCGCCAGCATTTCTTCGGCAAATATCCAGAGCTATTGGAACTGGTCGCCGACATGTCGGACGACGAGATATGGCGTTTGAATCGCGGCGGGCACGATACGCAAAAAGTGTTTGCGGCCTACGCGGCCGCCAATAATCACAAAGGGCAGCCGACCGTGATCCTCGCCAAAACAGTGAAGGGTTACGGCATGGGCGAAGCGGGCGAAGGGCAGAATATCACCCACCAGCAAAAGAAGGTCGGCGAAGATGCGCTGCGTCAGTTCCGCGACCGTTTCAACATCCCGGTCACGGATGAGCAACTGCCCCAGCTTCCTTTCGTGCGCCCCGCCGAAGATAGTCAGGAGATGAAATATCTGCGCGAGCGCGGCACGGCCATGGGCTCGATCCCGTTGCGCAAGCCCATTGCGACACCCTTGCAGATACCGGGTCTGGATGCCTTTGAGGTCATGCTGAAAGGCACGGATGACCGCGAGATTTCCACCACCATGGCGTTCGTGCGCTTGCTCGGCGTATTGGTAAAAGACCAGCATATCGGCAAGCAAATCGTGCCTATCGTGCCGGACGAGTCGCGCACCTTCGGCATGGAAGGCATGTTCCGCCAGCTCGGTATCTTCTCGCAGTTCGGACAGCTGTACACCCCGCAAGATGCCGACCAACTGATGTTTTACAAAGAATCCGCAACCGGACAAATCTTGCAGGAAGGCATCAACGAGGCGGGCGGCATGGCCGACTGGATCGCCGCAGCGACCGCCTACGCCAACCACGGCGTGACGATGATCCCGTTCTACATCTACTACTCGATGTTCGGCTTTCAGCGTGTCGGCGACATGATCTGGGCGGCGGGAGACTTGCGCGCACGCGGTTTCCTCATCGGCGGCACGGCGGGACGCACCACGCTGAACGGCGAAGGCCTGCAACATCAGGACGGACACAGTCACCTGGCGGCCGCGACCATCCCCAACTGCGTGTCCTACGACCCGACCTTCGCCTACGAACTCGCGGTGATCGTCCACGACGGGATGCGCCGCATGTATCAAAACCAAGAGGACGTGTTCTATTACCTCACGGTGATGAACGAAAACTATGCCCATCCGTCCATGCCGAAAGGTGCCGAAACAGGCATCCTCAAGGGGATGTATAAATTCAGGAGTCAGGATGCAGGACTCAGGAAACAGAAAAAGCCAGCCGTTCAGTTGCTGGGCAGCGGCACTATCCTGCGCGAAGTGATTGCCGCCGGCGAACTATTGGAAAAAGATTTCGGCATCGCCTCCGACGTGTGGAGTGTGACCAGCTTCAACGAGTTGCGCCGCGAGGGTATCGACTGCGAACGCTGGAACACGCTGCATCCCGAAGCGGAAGCCCGCGTGAGCTACGTCGAGCAATCGCTGGACGCGAAGATTCCGGTGATCGCCGCCACCGACTACATCCGCTCTTATGCCGACCAGATACGCCCCTTCGTCAAAGCGCGTTACAAAACTTTGGGCACGGACGGTTTCGGGCGCTCGGACACGCGCAAAAAACTGCGCGGCTTCTTCGAGGTGGATCGCCATTACGTCACCATCGCCGCATTGAAAGCGCTGGCCGACGAAGGCACGATTGCCGCGAGCGAAGTAACTAAAGCGATCAAGCTGTACAAGATCAATCCTGACAAACCGAACCCGACAACGGTTTAAGGCAAGGGGAACAACGTGGCAGATACTTCGACAAAGCTCAGTACAGGAATCAAAAATGTTTTAGTGCCGGACATCGGCAATTATAAAGATGTGCCGGTCATTGAAATCTCGGTAAAAGTAGGCGACGAGGTCAAGGCGGAGCAGACTCTGCTGACGCTGGAAACCGACAAGGCGACCATGGATGTGCCTGCGCCGTTCGACGGCGTGGTAAAGGAAATCAAGGTCAAGGTCGGCGATAAAATATCGGAAGGCATGTTGATCGTGACGATTGAGGCGAGCGGCAGTGCGGCTCAAACAGCGGATACTGCACAAACAGCGGCTCCGGTCGCTCAAACAGCAAACCCCTCCCAACCTCCCCTTGTCAGGGGAGGAGCGGCGTCGGCCCCCTCCCCTGATGGAACTACTAGCCAATCGACTAGGCCATCAAAAGACGATAGCCAAGTCGCTGGTTATGACAAGGGGAGGGCTGGGGAGGGGTTTGCCCACGCCAGCCCATCCATCCGCCGCTTTGCGCGCGAACTGGGCGTGAACCTGTCTCAAATCAAAGGCAGCGGCGAAAAAGGTCGCGTCACCAAAGACGACGTGCAAAATTTCGTCAAGCAATCGCTGGCGCAGCCGCGCGGCGCAGCAGGCGGCAACGGCCTGCAAGTATTGGAAATGCCGATGGTGGATTTCGCCAAGTTCGGCGAAGTTGAAACCAAGCCGCTGTCGCGCATCAAGAAAATTTCGGGAGCGAACCTGCACCGCAACTGGGTCACCATCCCGCACGTCACGCAATTTGAAGAAGCCGACATCAGCGAGATGGAGGCCTTCCGCAAACAGATCGGCGCGGAATACGCCAAGCAGAACATCAAAATCACGCCACTGGCTTTCATGCTCAAGGCTGCTGCCATCACCCTGAAGCACTTCCCCGATTTCAACGCCTCGCTGGATGCCAGCGGCGAAAATCTGGTGTTGAAAAAATATATCCACATCGGCGTGGCCGTGGATACACCGGATGGCCTGATGGTGCCGGTGGTGCGCGATGTGGATCAAAAAGGCATCGTGCAACTGGCACAGGAACTGGGCGAGATCAGCACCAAAGCGCGCGACAAGAAGCTCACTGCCGCCAACATGCAAGGCGGCTGCTTTACCATTTCCAGCTTGGGCGGCATTGGCGGCACAGCGTTTACGCCGATCATCAATGCGCCCGAAGTCGCCATCCTAGGCGTGTCGCGTTCCAGCATGAAACCGGTATGGAAAGACGGCGAATTCGTGCCGCGTTTGATGCTGCCGCTGTCGCTGTCCTACGACCATCGCGTGATCGACGGCGCCGCCGCCGCGCGCTTCACCACCTACCTCGCGCATGTGCTGGCAGACATGCGCAGGTTGGCACTGTAATCGGTGGACATCGCTCCTATCGGCATTCTCGGCGGCACGTTCGACCCGATCCACAACGGACATTTGCGTCTGGCTGTTGAAGCGCAGGAACAATGCGGCTTGAGTGAAATACATTTCATTCCCAGCGGCACGCCGCCACATCGGGGGGCGCCCCATGCCAGCGCGACGGATCGCTTGCACATGGTGCAACTGGCCGTGCATAACAACCCCGTATTTCTGGCCGATCAGCGCGAGACCTATCGCAGCGATGCGTGCTACACCGTGGACACACTAACGGCATTGCGTGCGGAATTAGGCTCGCAACAACCGCTGTGCTTGTTGCTCGGCAGCGATGCTTTCGCGCAATTACACACCTGGCATCAATGGCAGAGCTTGTTCGAGTTGGCGCACATCGTCGTCATGCAGCGCCCCGGACAGCCCTTGGGCAATGCGCTGGCGAAAGCCGACCCAAGCCTCTTGCATGAATACACCTCGCGTTTGGCGCCTGCGCCCAAGGTGCTGCACGAAAGCCCCGCCGGACGCATCGTCGTGCTGAATATTCCCGCTCTCGAAATCTCATCCACAGACATTCGCCGGCGTTGCGTGGAAGGTAAAAATATCCATTACCTCGTACCCGACACCGTCGCCCATTTCATTCAAAACAACCCGTACACCTCATGCTAACTGTTGAACAAAAAACCCAACTCGTCGTTGCCGCTCTGGAAGACATCAAAGCCGCAGACATCACCGTCATCAACACCGGCAAGCGCAGCCCGTTGTTCGAACGCATGGTCATTGCCAGCGGGCAGTCCAATCGCCAGACCAAGGCGCTCGCCGACAACGTGGTTAAAAAGCTGCAAGAGGCCGGTGAAAAAATTCTCAGCACCGAAGGCGAAAAAGGCGGCGAGTGGGTGTTAGTCGATCTGGGCGATGTGCTGGTGCATGTCATGCAGCCAGCGGTGCGCGCCTACTACAACCTCGAAGAGCTCTGGGGTGCCGCACCGCGCACCATCGCTGCCCCGACGCCCTCTCCTCAATCCTCTCCCGCAAGCGGGCGAGGAGGCGAACGACTCGCTACGCGAGGATAAAAAGCTACTATGAAACTATTCATTCTGGCTGTCGGCAACAAGATGCCGGAATGGATCACCTGCGGCTTCAACGAATACACCAAACGTATGCCGCGCGAAGCCACGATCTCGCTCATCGAGATCAAGCCGGAGCCTCGCACCACAGGCAAGAGCGTGCCCCAGATCATGGAAGCCGAAGCGCAGCGCATCGATGCCGCCTTACCCAAGGATGTCACACGCATCGTGCTGGACGAGCGCGGCGCGCATCCGACCACCAAGCAATTGTCGCAAAAAATGCAGGAATGGATGGGCGGCGGACGCGATGTCGCGTTTATCATCGGCGGTGCGGACGGCCTGCACGAATCCGTGCGCAGCGGCGCACACCAATTACTGGCTCTATCCGCACTGACTTTGCCCCACGGCATGGTGCGCGTACTGCTCGCCGAACAGCTGTATCGAGCCTATAGCTTGTTGCACAATCACCCTTACCATAGGGAATAAACATGAATATCAGACACCGCCGCATCTACCTCTGTTCGCAAAGTCCGCGCCGCCGTGAACTGCTCAAGCAGATCGGCGTGAATTACGAGATGCTGCTACTGCGCAACGATTCGCGCCGCAACATCAGTGTGGATGAGACGCCCGAAGAGAACGAGATCCCTGTGGAATATGTGCAGCGTATCTGCCAAGCCAAAGCCGTTGCGGGCTGGGATGCCCTGCTCTACCGCAACCTGCCGCCGTTCCCCGTACTCGCCGCCGACACCACGGTGACGCTCGACGGTAAAATTATTGGCAAGCCGCGTGACAACGCCGATGCGGCCGATATTTTGCGCGCCTTATCCGGTCGCCAACATCAGGTACTGACGGCGGTTTCCGTCTCTTTTGAAGATCGTACAGAAATGCGCCTGTCCACGACCAACGTGACTTTCGCCAAGCTCGACGATGAGCGCATTCACCGCTACCTGCTCAGCAATGAGGCACATGACAAAGCGGGCGCTTATGGCATCCAAGGCTACGCGGGTGCTTTCGTCGAGCGCATCGAGGGCAGCTATACCGGCGTGATGGGGTTGCCGTTGTTTGAAACCGTCGAATTGCTGAGACTTTTCGGCTACCCTGCGCCGTGATCATGACCATGCAATACGAAATTTGGCACAGATAACCCATCCCTGAAAGGGGGAGGGAATAAACATAGAGACCTCAACATGAGCGATGAAATTCTGATCAATGTCACGCCGCAAGAAACCCGCGTTTCCATCCTGCATCAAGGCGTAGTGCAAGAGCTGCACATCGAACGCGACAGCCATCGTGGCATGGTGAGCAATGTGTATTTGGGCCGGGTGAAGCGCGTCTTACCCGGCATGCAGTCCGCATTCATCGACATCGGCTGGGAGCGTTCCGCGTTTTTGCATGTTGCGGATATTTGGGAGAACAGCAACAACGGTGAGCCAGCCAAGCCCATCGAGAAGGTGTTGTTCGAAGGCCAGTCATTGCTGGTACAGGTCATCAAAGACCCCATCGGCACCAAAGGCGCGCGCCTCTCCACACAGATCAGCATCGCCGGACGCCTGCTAGTCTATCTGCCGCAGGAAACGCACATCGGTGTCTCGCAACGCATCGAAAGTGAAGAAGAACGCGAATTGCTGCGCTCCAAACTGCAACAAGCCATCCCCTCCGGTCACAGCGGCGGCTACATCATCCGCACGCTGGCCGAATCGTCCTCAGACATCGACTTCAACGCCGACGTCGCGTATCTCGACAAACTTTGGAATAACTTGCAACAGCAAGTCACTCAAAAAACCGCACCCGCTTTGATTTATGAAGAGCTGAACCTCAGCCTGCGCGTGCTGCGCGATTTCGTCAGCGAAGAGACCACGCGCGTGCTGATTGATTCGCGCGAAACACACGAGCGCATGATGGCATTCGCTGGCGATTACATTGCCGCCGCCGTGCCGAAACTGAGCCACTATATCGGTGAAAGGCCGTTGTTTGATCTGTATGGAGTTGAAGATGAAATCGAACGGGCGCTGTCGCGGCGTGTGGACTTAAAATCGGGCGGCTATCTCATCATCGACCAGACCGAAGCGCTGACCACGGTGGATGTAAACACCGGCGGCTTCGTCGGCGGGCGCAATTTCGACGACACCATTTTCAAAACCAATCTGGAAGCCGCACAAGTCATCGCCCGCCAACTGCGCCTGCGCAACTTGGGCGGCATCATCATCTGCGATTTCATCGATATGGATACCGCAGAACACCGCGATGCCGTGATGGAAGAGTTCAAGAAAATGCTCGCCCGCGACCGCACACGCATCACCGTAAGCGGATTTTCCGCGCTCGGCCTGGTGGAAATGACGCGCAAGCGCACGCGCGAAAGTCTGGCGCATGTATTGTGCGAGTCCTGCCCCACTTGTCAGGGCAGAGGCGAAATAAAAACAGCCCAGACCATCTGTTTCGAGATCATGCGCGAAATTCTGCGCGAAGCACGCCAGTTCAACGCGCGCGAATTTCGTATCCTCGCCTCGCAACCCGTCATCGACCTGTTCCTCGACGAGGAATCGCAAAGCCTGGCGCAACTTTCTGATTTCATCAGCAAAAACGTCTCCCTGCAAGTTGAGACTAGTTATTCACAAGACCAGTACGATGTCATCCTGATGTAGGGGTTAGTAGGGTTAGAGAGTTGGCTATTTTAAAACTTGAGAGTAGCATCAAAAAAAGCGGGCGCATTATGCGACGCTTATCGGTTAATTGTCATCCTGACTTTTCCCGTATTGCCCGTGCGGCACTGATGCGTGTCCTGCCGGCTAAAATCATCCACGGTCTTTTCGCAAGCAGCAGTATCGTCTCGCTACAGAAAAAAAAGAAAGAGGTGGTGACATGACAAGCCCAGACAACAGCCAGAGGGCTGACGCAGTAAGCCATTCAGCAGAGAAATTTCCTCTGCTGCGCCGGTTTTCAATTGTCAGTCTTGCGGCCATGCTGGTCACCGCCGCTCTTCTGGCATTCCTGTATCGCAGTGATCAGCAAACCGCGTCCGAGCACTATTTCGCAGAAAAAAACGGGAGGATTCTGTCCCATCTCGCTGGCATGCTGAACGAACCGATCAACGCCCTGCTGGCCAACAGCACAGGGGTTAATAGTAACCAGGCGATGCAGCCGAATCCAGACCCGTTGTTTGCTTCCCTGCTGACGTACATTTACGAATATAACATCCTCAAGCTGAAAATATACAACCCGGCAGGGATCACCATCTACTCATCCGCCAAGAGCGAAATCGGCAAAGGCAGCCGGCGTCCAGATTTACTGGCAAGAGCACTGCGCGGCGAAACGGTGCACGACATGGAGCATCGCGACACGTTTTTGGGCATGGCCGGCGAGATGCATGATGTTAATATTTATATGACGTACATGCCGCTGCTCCATGATGGGAAACAAATTGGAGTCATCGAAAGCTATGATGATGTCTCCCGCCTTGTTAACCACCTTAATGCCAGAGCTATCCAGATTGGCCTATTGGCGTTGGGCATTTTTGGCGCGCTGTATGCCTCGTTGTTTCTCACCATATTCAGAGCTGACCGCGCTGTTGATCGCTGGCAGAAAGCCGTTGCCGAAAGCGAGGAGCGCTGCAAATTCGCACTGGAGGGGGCAAGAGACGGGGTGTGGGATTGGAACCCCCAAACCGATGAAGCCCTATTTTCCAAGCGCTGGGAAGAAATGCTCGGCTACGCCGAGCATAAATTTCCGGGTACCGGAGCCGCGTGGGTAGAACACCTGCATCCCGATGACAAGGATCGCGTGTTATCTGCCATCCGCCAATACTTTGCGGATGAACAACCGTTCTATACCACCGAATTCCGCATGCGCTGCAAAGACGGCTCCTGGAAATGGATTTTGAGCAGAGGGATGCTGATCCGTCGTGATGCGGATGGGAATCCACTGCGGATGATCGGCACAAACACCGATATCACCGAGCGCAAACAAAGCGAGGAGGCTTTGCGCATTGCGGCAACCACTTTCGAGACGCATGAAGCCATCCTGATCGCCGATGTCCATGCCAACATTATCCGGGTCAACCGGGCGTTCTCGGAGATCACCGGCTACAGCGCCGAAGAGGTGCTGGGCAAAAACCCGCGCATCATGAGTTCGGGCCGGCACGACCGGTCTTTTTACATCGAGATGTGGCAACGCTTGCTGCACACCGGAAATTGGGCCGGCGAAGTTTTCGACCGGCGCAAAAACGGCGAGATTTATCCGAAATGGATGACGATTACTGCGGTCAAAAATGATCAACAGGAAACCACCCATTACGTGGCCATATTCAGCGACATTACCGCGCGCAAACGCATCGAGGAGGAAATCCACAATCTGGCGTTTTACGATGCGCTGACCAAACTACCCAACCGCCGTCTGTTCTTTGACCGCTTCCGCACAGCTCTGGTCGCCTCCGCGCGCCGCGACGATTACGGCGCCGTGCTGTTCGTCGATCTGGATCGTTTCAAGGCGCTGAACGACACGCTCGGGCACGAATATGGTGATTTGATGCTGGTAGAAGTGGGCGCACGGATCAAGTCCTGTGTGCGTGAAATGGATACGGTGGCCAGATTCGGCGGAGACGAATTTGTTGTGCTGATCGAGGCCTTCGGCAATCAGCGGGACGATGTTACACGCAAGGTCGCGCTGGTTGCCGAGAAAATTCGTGAAGCGCTGGCCCGCCCATACAACCTCAAGGGGCATGAGTATCACAGCTCGCCCAGCATCGGCATCAGCCTGTATCACGACAATGACGACTCATTGGAATCGCTGATCGAACACGCCGACATGGCGATGTATCAGGCCAAAAACTGCGGGCGCAATACAGTGCGCTTCTTTGATCCCATCATGCAGCAAAACGCGACAACGCACGATGCGCTGGACAACGATTTGCACTACGCCATCGAGCTGCAACAACTGCATCTGCATTACCAGATACAGGTGGACAACCACCACCACCCGCTGGGGGCGGAAGCATTCCTGCGCTGGGAGCACCCGGAACGCGGCGTGGTCATGCCCGGCCATTTCATCCCGATTGCCGAAGAGAGCACACTGATTATCGACATCAGCCGCTGGGTTCTGCAATCGGCCTGCCGGCAACTCGCCGGGTGGGGGCGGCACGACAAAACGCGCAATTTGACGTTGACCATAAACATCAGTGCCAGGCATTTCGGCCTGCCCGATTTTGTGGACGAGGTTGCCGACATGCTGAAAGCGCATCAGGCTGACCCCACGCGCCTGAAAATGGAGCTGTCAGAAAAACTGGTGCTGGCAGAAGCCAATAGCACGATGGACAAAATCCATGCCTTGAGAAATCTGGGCGTCAGGCTGACCATGGATAATTTCAACACGGTGTACTCGTCGCTATCTTTCATCAAGGAACTGTCTTCCGACCAGCTCAAGATACATCAAGAATTTGTGCAGGGCATCACCAAGGAAGGCAATGATGCGCAACTGGTGCAGACCATCATCGATCTGGCAAAATCATTGGATTTGGATGTCTTTGCCGAAGGGGTGGAGACGGAAGAACAGCGGGCTTTCCTTAAAAAATACGGCTGCAATGCCTATCAGGGCTACCTGTTCGGCAAGCCGATGTCTGTTGAGGAATTCGAGAAAGCCATTAAACGGCTGTAGTTTTGTCAAAGCGTTTAATGGAGTTCATGAACGGATGCAATAAAGGAGTTTTTCCGGTGAGTGACATTGACGACATTTCGCAATCTCCCTGCATACGAAATTGTTGCCTGAACACCGACAATATTTGCCTCGGCTGCTTCCGATCCCTGGAAGAGATTCTTCAATGGGGAGCAGCCGATAATAATGCCCGTATGCTTATTCTTCAACATGCCCGGCAACGGCGAGAAATGCGGCATCCGGGCAACGCGAGCGTCTGCTTTTGAACAAGCCGGGGGTTTACCTCGCTGACATATCAACTGCCCGCTGTCGAAAAGATTATCCTCAGATAAGTGTGTAAAATTACGCAACCAGCAACTCCCACTTGGTTCGTTATGATAGAAAAAACTTCAAGCATCCAAAGAATACTCGTCATAGGTGCGGGGCGTGGCGGTACGGCAATGCTCGATCTTTTTCTCGATGACCCCCAGATTAGTATCGTCGGCATAATTGATGTAGACCCGCAGGCTCCCGCACTGGCAATTGCGGCGAAAAACGGCATCCCGAGTTTTACCAATCTAGATGAAGCCATAGCGGCATGCCGTCCCTGTCTCGCTTTCAACCTATCCGCCGATGAAAGCGTCACTGCTTATGCCGAGGCTCAACTGGGCAACGTGAATATCATAGGGGGGTTTCAAGCACGCTTTATTTGGAAGTTGATCACACGCCTCAAGCACACAAATGAACAGTTTCTGCATCTTGCTCATCATGACGCACTTACGGAGCTTCCTAACCGTATCCTGTTTTATGATCGCCTTAACTTGGCAATAGCAAAGGCTCGTCGAGACAAAGAGTTGGTCGCCATCCTGTATATGGATCTTGACGGTTTTAAACTGATCAACGATACGCTCGGACACGATGCCGGTGATGCGCTTCTACGGGAGACGGCTAAACGAATCATTGCATGCATTCGTGAGTCAGATACAGTGGCGCGCATGGGAGGCGATGAATTTACGGTCATCCTCTGTAATGGCCGAACACCGGAAGACATAAAACGCGTTGCGCGTAAAATTATCGCTGCAATCGCCAGTCCCTTTATGTTAAATGGGAAAAATTGCTCGGTCAGCGTCAGCATTGGCATCTCCTTCTATCCCGACAACGGAGAAACCCCGGATCAGTTGGTAAAAATTGCCGATGCCTCAATGTATTTGGCTAAACATGGCGGAAAGAATTGCTACCGAATGGCTGGCACATGACCATCCATTGTTAAAGAGTCGAAAGTTGCCTTCATCCACTGAGCTGCCATAGCATCACAATGATCACGTAGCCCAGAACCTGACGCACGCGTCCTTTTTCTTCTAGTCGCAAGCAGTGCTTGCCAATTCCACCAGTGGCCGAGTGCTGCAACAATGAATTCAGCATGGCGTAACGTTAGACATTCCCACGCTAAGCCTTTAGACTTGCGAACTTTTTTCACAGGCAAGCACCATGTCCGCTGACATCGAACAGACTTCGCAAGAGCCCGCAGCCGTTCCGCGCGATTTGATTGCGCGCGAAGTGGCGCGTCGCCGCACTTTCGGCATCATTTCCCACCCGGACGCGGGCAAGACTACGCTCACCGAAAAACTGTTGTTGTTCTCCGGCGCAATCCAGATGGCGGGAACGGTAAAGGGGCGCAAGAGCGGACGCCACGCCACCTCCGACTTCCTCGAAATCGAAAAGCAGCGCGGCATCTCGGTCGCCAGCTCGGTGATGCAGTTCGAGTACCGCGACCATGTGGTGAACCTGCTCGATACGCCGGGCCACCAGGATTTTTCCGAAGATACTTATCGCGTGCTCACCGCCGTGGATTCGGCGCTGATGGTGATCGACGCGGCCAAGGGCGTGGAAACGCAGACCATCAAACTGCTCAATGTGTGCCGCATGCGCAACACGCCCATCATTACCTTCATCAACAAAATGGACCGCGAAGTGCGCGATCCGCTGGAGTTGCTGGACGAGGTGGAGTCGGTGCTCAGCATCCAGTGCGCACCGGTGACCTGGCCTATCGGCATGGGCAAAACTTTTCGCGGCGTGTATCACTTGCTGCGCAACGAGATCATGTTGTTTGAGGCGGGGGAGGAGCGCGACACGCAGGAGTTCGAGATCATCAAAGGCATCAACAACCCGCGCCTAGCGGAGATGTTCCCGCTGGAGATCGAACAACTGAAGATGGAGGTCGAGCTGGTGAAGGGAGCGTCTCATTCCTTCGATCTGCAACGTTTTCTCGATGGTAAACAGACGCCGGTGTTCTTCGGTTCGGCCATCAACAACTTCGGCGTGCGCGAGATTTTAAATGCCCTGTTGGACTGGGCACCCGCGCCTATCGAGCGCGATGCCACGGCGCGCAGCGTGAATCCCAACGAGCAAGCGTTCTCCGGCTTTGTGTTCAAGATACAGGCCAACATGGATTCCAACCACCGCGACCGCATCGCCTTTCTGCGCGTGTGTTCCGGCCATTTTGAACGCGGCATGAAGATCAAACATCTGCGCATCAACCGCGAGATTCGCGTGTCCAACGTGGTCACCTTTATGGCCTCATCGCGCGAGCAAGTGGAAGAGGCGTATGCGGGCGACATCATCGGCCTGCCCAACCACGGCAACATGCAGATCGGCGACAGCTTCTCCGAAGGCGAAGTGTTGCAGTTCACCGGCATCCCGTATTTCGCGCCTGATTTTTTTCGCTCGGTGCGCATCCGCAACCCGATCAAGGTGAAGCAGTTGCACAAGGGCTTGCAGCAGCTCGGCGAAGAAGGCGCGGTGCAGGTGTTCAAGCCGGTGGACGGCGGCGACCTGATCCTCGGCGCGGTCGGCATGTTGCAGTTCGACGTGGTGGCGAGCCGCTTGCAAGGCGAGTACGGCGTGGATGCGATGTTTGAAGGCACCAGCACCACCAGCGCGCGCTGGGTGACTTGCGACAACAAAAAAATACTCGCCGACTTCGAGAAGGCGCTATCGCACAACCTCGCCATCGACGCGGCGGGCAACTTGGCTTACCTCGCACCGAACAACGTCAATCTCAAACTTACACAGGAACGCTGGCCGAAGGTGGTCTTTCACACCACGCGCGAACACGCGGTAAAACTCTGATGCAACAGCTCGAATTCCAACTTCGCGGCGAGTTCGTCGAGCTATGCAACCTGCTCAAGCTGAGTGGCGTGTGTGACAGCGGCGGCGCGGGTAAGGCACTGGTGGCGGATGGCGCGGTGTCCGTCGATGGCAAAATAGAATTGCGCAAGACCGCCAAGATACGCGCCGGGCAGGTGGTGAGTCTAGGCGATATGCGGATTCGGATATTATCCCCTCGCCCGCTTGCGGGAGAGGGCTAGGGAGAGGGCAGTGCTGTACATCGCCCACAATGTCACCATCCCCGAACGCGAAATCGAGATGACAGCCGTGCGCGCGCAGGGTGCGGGCGGGCAGAATGTGAACAAGGTGTCGAGCGCGGTGCATCTGCGTTTCGACATCAACGCTTCCTCGCTGCCACCGGAATTTAAACAACGCCTGCTGCAACTCAACGATCAGCGCATCACCAAAGACGGCGTGATCGTCATCAAGGCGCAAGAGTTTCGCAGCCAGGACAAGAATCGCGGCGAGGCATTGCGCCGATTGAAAGAGTTGGTGCAGAGCATCGCGGTGTTGCCCGCAGTTCGACGCGCCACCAAGCCGACGCGTAGTTCGGAGAAAAAACGGGTGGAGAGCAAGGTCAAGCGCGGTGCAACAAAATCTTTGCGCGGGCGGGTAGTTGAGTAGAAGCGTGCCCTGCACGCGAAACAATTTAGGAGTTTCATGGCAATCAAAGCAACCATTTTCAAAGCCAATCTGCAAATCGCGGATATGGAACGGCACTACTACCAGGATCACACGCTCACACTGGCACGGCATCCCTCGGAAACCGACGAGCGCATGATGGTGCGCTTGCTGGCATTTGCCTTGCACGCGCACGAGTACTTGGAGTTCGGCCAAGGCATGACGGACGACGACGAAGCGGACTTGTGGCAGAAGGATTTAACCGGGGCGATCAAGTTGTGGATCGACGTCGGCATTCCCGATGAGAAGCTGGTCCGCAAAGCCTGTGGTCGCTCCGATCAAGTGGTGGTGTATTGCTACGGCGGGCGCGTGGCCGACATGTGGTTTGCGAAAGACAGCGCACAGTTCGAGCGCCAAAAAAATCTCACTATCATCAATCTCCCCGTGGAAAGCACGCGCGCGCTGGCGAAACTGGCACAACGCTCGATGAACCTGCAATGCACCATTCAGGACGGACAGGTGTGGCTGGGCGATGGGGATGCCAGCGTGCAGGTGGAACGGGCGGTATTGAAGGCGGCGGGAAGCGGTAGGTAGGTTGTGGTTTTGCAGGTCGGGTTCACCCAAAGGGTGCAAGAACCCCTGCGGGGCAACCCGACCGGATTCGTGGTTTTAACCCAGATCCATTGGCATGTGGGCTCTGGGTTCTAATGGACAATCTGGGATAATGGAAGTTGGGTTCGGGGATTATACCCACTGAACGGTGTTGCCCAATGTCAAACCATACCGTTCAAATACTGCCTGCGTCGTGTTTCCGGGAAACGTTCGATGGCATAGCGCAACATGGTGCGCGGCATGATGAGGTAATGGCGATGCAAGAACCCTTCTTCCGCCGTCAGATCGCGCTTGCCCACTTCGCGTAGCATCCAGCCGACCGCTTTGTGGATGAGGTCGTGCGGGTCGCCCAGCAAGTGTTCGGCCAGACACAGGGTATCGGTGAACTCGTTGCGGCGGATGAAATGAAAAGTGGCGATGATAGCAATGCGCCGCTCCCACAAAGATTCCGAGGCCACGAGCTCGTAGAGAACTTGCCGGGGTTTATCGGCGAGAAAATCGCCGACAATATGCGGCGCACTCACATCGACCAAATCCCAGTTGTTGATATAGGCTGTGTGAGCAAGATACAAATCGTACGCCTGCCGTTTATCGGCATCGTCAGCGTAGCAGTAGAAATCCATTAACAGCAGCAAAGCGAAAAGTCGCTCTTCGTGGAATTTCGACTTCAGCAAAGCGGCGATGGTCTCGGGTGGCGTGTTGCGGAATGTTTTTACCAGGGCGCGCAGTGCTGGCACTTTGATACCGAGAAAAAGATCGCCCGCCCCATATTGCCCCGGCGCAGTCTTGAAAAAACGCCGGGATACGAGTGCGATCGCAGGATCGGCGATGTTGCGCAAGTGTGTCTGGATGGCATGCAGCGTGGTCATTGGGTCACCGTAGGGGCGTATCCTCTACCCGAATTGGTAGGCCGAGACAGTCTTGCCGAGTAATTGTTCGCGGTAGCTGATGTGTCCTGCATCCGTGTTGGCTGCGCCGGCAACCACCATGAGCGGAAGCAAGTGTTCGCTGCGCGGATGACATGCACGCGCTCCCGGCGCTTCGTGCCAATGCGTCAACAGGCGTTCGCGCTCGGCAGGTGCTGCGCTGATCGCATTCCCCAGCCAGGCATCGAACTGTGCCGAAGCCTGATCGGCGTCCGCATCGGGCGAGAAAAAATCGCGCAGGTTGTGGTAGCTCAAACCGCTGCCGACGATGAGCACGCCTTCTTCGCGCAAGGGAGCCAGTGCATGGCCGATGGCGAGATGCTTTGCGGGATCGAGATCGCTGCATAGCGAAAGTTGCACGATGGGTACATCGGCATCAGGGTAGATGAGCTTGAACGGAATGAACACGCCATGATCCAGCCCGCGCTGATACTCCTCACCCGTTGCCATACCCGCTTGTGCCAGCAAGGCCTGCACACGCTTACAGACTGAGGGCGCGCCGATTGCCGGATAGGTCAGACGATAGGTGTGCTCGGGAAAGCCGTAGTAGTCGTACAAGAGCGTGTATTTTTCGGGGGCAAGCAGCGTGGGTTCAGCGCATTCCCAATGCGCCGAAATGACCAGCACCGCCTTGGGGCGCGCCCCTACCGACATTGAAATGCCGCGCAGAAAAGCCGCCATACCGTCCCACAACGTCGGCGGAAAGCCGGGCATCGGATCCATGAAAAAACATGGGCCGCCGCCATGCGGTATGTAGAGGCAGGGTAAACGTAGAGAGGAATTTATTTCACACCCCCGCCTTTTCCGCCTGCACGTCCGCGTAGTAACTCGATCGCACCATCGGCCCGCACGCAGCGTGCGAGAACCCCATATCCAGCGCGGCTTGCTCGAACATCTTAAACGTTGCGGGTTCAACGTAGCGCAGCACCGGTAGGTGTCCGTCGGAAGGTTGCAGGTATTGCCCCAGCGTGAGCATTTCGACATCGTGCTCGCGCAGGTCGCGCAGCACTTGCAGCACTTCGTCGTCGGCCTCACCCAGCCCCAGCATCAGGCCGGACTTGGTTTTGATCTGCGGGAAACGCGCCTTGGCCTCTTTCAACAGTTTGAGCGAGTGCGCGTAGTCCGCGCCGGGGCGCGCCAGCATGTAGAGGCGCGGCACCGTTTCCAGATTATGGTTGAGCACATCGGGCAAGCTGACTGCCATCGCATCCAGTGCGATGTCGAGACGGCCGCGAAAATCCGGCACCAGTGTTTCCAGCTTGGTATGCGGCGAACTGGCGCGGATGGCAGTGAGGCAATCGGCAAAATGTTTTGCGCCGCCGTCACGCAGATCGTCTCTATCGACGCTGGTGATGACCACGTATTTCAACTTGAGCAAGCCGATGGATTGCGCCAGCTGTGCGGGTTCGTTCGCGTCCGGCGGCAGCGGCTTGCCGTGCGCCACATCGCAGAACGGGCAGCGGCGTGTGCATACGTCACCGAGAATCATAAATGTTGCAGTGCCCTTGCCGAAACATTCGCCGATGTTGGGACAGGAAGCTTCCTCGCAAACGGTGTGCAAGTTGTGTTCGCGCAATATGCGTTTCACATCGTGATAACCCTGACTATTGCCGGGTTTCACACGTATCCATTCCGGTTTGCGCAGGCGCTCCTGCAAGGGAATGATCTTGATCGGATTGCGCGCGGTTTTTTCTTTTCCGGTTTGCTTCGCGGCGGCGCCGGTCTGCTTGTGTTCAATATTGCTCATGCTGTCAGTGGGGTATTTGTGAAGACAAACGCAATTATAGCCGTTTCCGAATCCGCTCCGGCGCGCGCAAAATTTTTGTACAATGCGCAGCATGTCAGAACCCTCTACAGACCTGAACAAAAAGCTCGCTACTGCGGTCGAGAAAATGCCCGCCTTTCCAAAAAGCGTGCAGCGTATTTTGGAGTTGTCGCGCGACATCAATTGCTCCCCGAAAGATTTGGTGGCCGTCATCGAGAAAGACCCGGTGATGACCATGAAGCTGCTGCGCGTGCTCAATTCGGCCTATTACAGCTTCCCCAAACAGATCACCTCGGTGAATCAGTCCGTGGTCTATCTCGGCTTGAATACGATCAAAAATATGGCCTTGTCTTTCGCCGCGCTGGGCGCTTTGCCGCAGAACAATGCCGCGGGGTTCGACATGCAGCGTTACTTGCTGCACTCGCTCATCACCGCGAGTCTGGCGCGGCTGGTCAGTCAAAAATTCAAGGTGGCGGATGCCGACCCGACCGATTGTTATCTCGCCGGTTTGCTGCACGATTTCGGCAAGGTGGTGTTCGCGCAATTTATGCCGGAAGAGTTCCGGCAGGCGCTGCAAAAAAGCGACGGCGAACAGATTTCGTTGCGCGCAGCGGAATTGGCGGTGATCGGTTCGGATCACACCGTGGTAGGCGCGATGCTGGTGGAGAAGTGGCAGTTCCCCAGCGGCATTTCGACCCTCATTCGCGAGCATCACGTGCCGCCGACCAGCGCAACCGGGGTGGCCCCATGCCTGTTTATCGCCAATCAAGTCAGCAAACAGCTCGGCTTTGCCGCCCCCGGACACTCGGCGGTGGAAGCCATGCCGCCCGAATTGGTCGAGCACTTCGGCGCAGATATGGCGGCGGTGATCGACACCTTGGGCGACATCACCAAACTGGTGGAAGAGGCGCAGGTATACGCCCAAGCCAGCAAGGAGGCATCCGCATGAAAGTGAAATTCTGGGGGGTGCGCGGCTCCATTCCGGTGCCCGGCCCGAACACGGTACGCTACGGCGGCAACACCACCTGCATCGAGGTGCGTTCGGACGACAACGACCTGATCGTGCTGGACGGCGGCACGGGCATCTTTCATCTGGCGCAGTCGCTGCTGAAATCGTTGCCGATCACCGCGCATATTTTCAATACACACAGCCACTGGGATCATATTCAGGGCTTGCCGTTCTTCATTCCCATCTTCATTCCGGGCAACAAGATTTACCTGTATGGCGCGTTCGATCCGATCAGCGGCGAAGGCCCGGAGCGCATCATGAACGTGCAGATGCAATACAGTTATTTTCCCGTGCGCGAAGCGGAAATGAAATCGCGCATCGAATACGTGGTGGCCATGCCGCATGAGCGGATCACCGTGGGGCGCACGATGGTCACGCCCATCATGCTCAATCATCCGGTGGTCGACCTCGGTTATCGCGTGGAGTGCGACGGCAAGTCGATGTTCTTCACCGGCGATCACGAGCCTTACTCCAACATCTATGAGCCGGGCGATGAGGGCTATGCCGAATATGAGCAGCTCATCGTCGACCAGCGACTCTCGATCATCGACGCCATCAAAGGCGTGGATGTGCTGATTGCCGACAGCTCCTACACGATTGAAGAATATCCGGCGAAGAAAGGTTGGGGGCATGGCACGTTCGACAGCTGCATCGAACTGGCGAAGGCGGCGGGGGCCAAAGTGTTGTATTGCACCCACCACGAACCGACGCGCTCGGACGACGAGCTGGAGCGCGTGTTCGCCGCCGCACTGGCGCGGCACGCGGACAGGCTTAACGGATTAGATGTGCGGCTGGCGCACGAAGGCGAAGAGATCGTTTTTTAGCGATCGCTCAGATGCCGCTGCAACAGCCTGAGCAGATTGTCCGCCAGCCGCTCTTGTAAAGCTTCCAGCGAAACCTCGATACCCTGTTCCCTGGCTTGCGTCACGCGCAGCCCCTGATAGCCGCAGGGGTTGATGTGGTTGAACGGAGTCATGTCCATATCCACATTCAGCGACAGGCCGTGATAGCAGCAACCGTTGCGTATCTTTAAACCGAGTGCCGCGATCTTCGCATCCCCCACATACACACCCGGAGCATCCTCGCGACCTTGCGCAGTGACGCCGTGCTCTGCCAGCAAGTCGCTCACGGCGTGCTCCATGAGCCTCACCAACTCGCGCACATTGATCTTCCAGCGGCGCAGATCCAGCAGCAGGTAGGCAACGATTTGTCCGGGGCCGTGATAGGTGATCTGACCGCCGCGATCTATCTTCAGCACCGGAATGGCGTGCGCGTTGAGCAAGTGCTCCGGCTTGCCGGCCTGCCCCTGGGTATAGGTGGGCGGGTGTTGCAGCAGCCATATCTCATCGCGAGTCCCGGCAGTGCGTTGCGCGGTAAAAGTTTTCATCGCATCCCAGGTGGGTTGGTATTCGACAAGACCCAAGAATTTGATTTCGGGTGAAAAGTACAAAGTGAAAGGTGAAACGCAAGAGCGCAGTTTCGTTTCACCTTTCACAGTTCCATCTTCACGTTTCACAGATTTCCTTCACGATTCATAAAGCCATCACCACCATGGGGTGGTCGCACAGCTCCTGATAGATGGCATCGAGCTGTTCGCGGGAAGTGGCATGCACGGTGCAGGTCAGGCTGACGTAGCGCGCAGTTTTGCTGCTTCTCGTTTCGATGCTGCTCGCCTGAAAAGCGGGGTCGTGACGCAGGATGACTTCCATCACGGCCTGAGGAAAACCTTGTTGCGATTGCCCGAAGACCTTGATGGGAAAGTCGCTGGGATATTCGATGAGGCTGTGTTCTAGAGTCATGCGCGCATTACGTCCCGTTTGAAATTTTGATAAAGCTCGTGCAGCTTGGCGAACATCGCGCCGGGCTTGCCGGTACCGACCGGTTTGCCATCCAGCAGGGTGATCGCCAGCACCTCTTTGGTGGAAGAGGTGAGCAGCAGCTCGTCCGCATTGCTCACTTCGCTCGCCAGCACCTTACGCACCTGATGCGGGACACCGTTTGCCGCAGCGAGTTCCAGCACCACATCGTAAGTGATGCCCGGTAGCATCAAATTGTCCTTGGGGGGCGCCAGCAGCACACCGTTCTTCACCACGAAAATGTTGCTGGCCGCGCCCTCGGTCATGAATTCATTGTCGCGGATCATGATGGTCTCGGCACACCCCGCATCTATCGCCATCTGGCGCAGCAACACATTCGGCAACAGCGAGATGGCTTTGATGTCGCAACGCAACCAGCGGTTGTCCGGCGCGGTGATGGCGCTAATGCCGCTTTGCAGCAGCGCGGCGGGCGGTGTGCTCAGCGGGTTGCTCATCACGAACACCGTGGGTGCGACGGGAGGATTGGGAAAAGCATGATCACGTTTCGCTGCGCCGCGCGTGATGTGCAGGTAGAGGTATTGGTCTTGATTTCGCCCCTCTTGGGCGTTGCGTGCGATCAGCTCGTTGAGCAGCCGCGTCCATTCGGCATCGCTGTGCGGGTTGGTGAGTTTGATGCTGTCGAGGCTGTGCTGCAAGCGGCGCAGATGTTCGTCGAGCCGGAAAGCGCGGCGCGAATACACCGGGATGACTTCGTATACGCCATCGCCGAAAATGAAGCCGCGATCCAGCACGGAAATTTTGGCCTCGGCGATAGGCAGGAACTGGCCGTTCAGATAAACCGTCATCTCAATCTCTCTCAATGGAATAACAAACGTATGGTGTCCACCCCGCGCGAGAACACATTCGCCAACGGCACGCTATCCAACGCAACGAGAGGAAGCTCGATATAGGGTTTGCCGTTCAGGCTGAGCTTTAACGTGCCGATCTTTTGCCCTTTATCGACCGGGGCGATCAGCGGCTGTTGCGTCTCGATGGCCGCCTTGAGTTGCTCGCGCCGCCCCCGGGGAATCGTAACGGACAGGTCGTTGCGGAAGCCGATATCGACTTTTCTCTCCGTACCTTTCCACGAGCGCACCGAACTGACCGGCTGATCTTTTTTGTATAACGGCAACACTTCAAAATTTTGGAAGCCGTAATTCAGCAAGCGCTGGCTCTCGCTGGTGCGCAGACTCTCCGAGGTCGCGCCCAGCACCACCGAGATCAGGCGGTGTTGCTCGCGCTTGGCAGAAGCGACGAGACAGAATCCCGCGCTTTCCGTGTGTCCGGTCTTCATGCCGTCCACATAGGGGTCGAGCCAGAGCAGCTGGTTGCGGTTGAACTGTTTGACGTTGTTATATTGAAATTCGCGTATCGCGTAAATGTAATAAAACTCCGGGAAGTCGCGCACGATGGCTGCGGCCAGCAGAGCCAGATCGTATGCGCTGCTGTAATGCTGGTCTTCGGGCAGGCCGGTGGCATTGACGAAGTGTGTATTGACCATGCCCAAACGCTGCGCCTCTTTGTTCATCAGGTCTGTGGCAAAAGCCAACTCATGGTTGGCGATGGCCTCGGCCAGCACCCGCGCCGCATCGTTGCCGGACTGGACGATGAGGCCGCGCAATAACTCATCAACCCTCACCGGCTTACCGGGTTCCAGAAACATGCGCGACTCTTCTCCCTGAATGCGTAGCGCATAAGCCGATGGCGCGACCTTCTGGGTGAGCGACAACTTGCCCTGTTTGATCGCGCTGAAAGTCACATAAGCGGTCATCAGCTTGGTCAGTGAAGCGGGCTGGACGCGCTCGTTACTGTTCTGACTGACCAGAATCTGATTGCTGGTGTAGTCGTAGAGCACGTAAGACTTGGCAGCCAAGGCCGGTGCGGATGGGGAAATCAGGATTTCAGCCCGAGAAAGCAGCGGCAACAGCGCGAGCAACAGAGTCAGTACGAATTTCATGATGGTTTTATGGGGAAATCGAACGGCGATTATAACCAAGGACACCTGTAAAAATTCACTTTTGCGCGCATCCGTGCAAAGGCTATATAGGCTGCGTGCTAGATATTTTTGCCTATTGTGAGTTCCACCCGAGTTGGGCATGATGTTCCCCCCAAAAACGCATACCATGTAGCACTCAATAAAGGGTCGGAAAAATAATGCGCGCAGAGCTATCAAACGACATCACCGCTCAGGCATTGCTGGGGATCACCATCCCACCCTGCCCCGCCTCGCTGGCTTCCATCATGCGTGAGGCGAAACGTCCGTCCGTCGATTTTGCCAGCCTTGCGCATTTGATCAGCCGGGACGCGGGTGTCGTGGGCCCGCTGCTCAAGCTGGCCAACTCGCCTTTTGTCGGACTCAGAAGCAAAGTGACCTCGGTGTTTCAGGCGGTCAGTGTGCTGGGCATACAGAACACGCTGAACCTTGTACAAAATATCTCGTTGCGCCAAAGCATGGAGGGCGGATCGCAAAGCTTCGATAAGTTCTGGGAACGCTCGAGTTTATCCGCAACCATCGCTGAAAAGATCGCGGCCAAATTCCCCACCGTCTCCAAAGACGACGCCTACATCACGGCACTGTTCCACGACTGCGGCATACCGGTGCTCATGATGAAATTTCCGAAATATCGCGAAAGCGTGATGGCGCAATGCAAGCTGGGCAAATCCATCTGCGATGTCGAGAATGAGATTTATTTCACCAGCCACACCGTGGTCGGGAATATGCTGACGCGCAACTGGATGCTCCCCTCCCAGGTATGCAAAGCCATTCTGCATCACCACGACGCCACTATTTTCACTTCAACGGATGAGCATGTGGGCACCGATGTCTGCACCTTGATCGGCATGGTTCACATGGCGGAGTGCATCGTTGACTCACACCTGAATGTGCGCGATAAAGAGTAGCATCTGGTTGAACATGACGTGCTCAAGCACTTCGACATGTCCGCGCAGGAATTCTCCGAACTCAAGGACGACATTCTGGCTTTCCTGAACGGCGAATAAATAACACCGGCCCACTTTGGAGTGCGGCGACGTGTCGCCGTTTTCTCAAAGCACAGACAAATCTGCGCATTCCAGATCAATCCCGGCTTAGACGTTAAACAAAAAATTCATCACGTCGCCGTCCTGCACGACGTAATCCTTTCCTTCCACACGCATTTTGCCTTTTTCTTTTGCCCCCGCCTCACCGCCGCAAGCGATGAAATCCGCGTAGGAGATGGTCTGGGCGCGGATGAAGCCCTTCTCGAAATCGGTGTGAATGACGCCCGCCGCTTGCGGCGCGGTGTCGCCCTTATGGATGGTCCACGCGCGCACTTCTTTGACGCCTGCGGTAAAGTAGGTTTGCAGGCCGAGCAATTCGTAGCCAGTGCGGATCAGGCGGTTTAGACCGGGCTCATCCAATCCCAGATCGGCGAGGAATTCTTGTTTGTCGGCATCGGCGAGGTCGGCGAGTTCCGCTTCGATCTTGGCGCACAGCGCGACGACGGGCGCGCCCTCTTTCGCGGCATGTTCGCGCAGACGATCCAGATGCGGGTTGTTTTTGAAGCCGTCTTCCAGCACGTTGCCGACATACATCGCGGGCTTGATGGTGAGCAGGCACAGCGGCTTAAGCATCTCTTTTTCTTCATCGTTCATGGCAAACGTGCGCGCGGGCTTGCCTTCGTTCAGATGCGGCAGCAGCCTCTCCAGCAAGGCAACCAGTTTCAACGCATCTTTGTCGCCCGACTTGGCTTTCTTGCCGTCGCGATGGAGGGTGCGCTCGACCACGGCGAGGTCGGCCAGCGCCAGCTCGGTAAGGATGACCTCGATATCGGACAGCGGATCGACGCGCCCGGCTACGTGTACCACGTTCTCATCATCGAAGCAGCGCACCACGTTGACGATGGCATCGGTCTCGCGGATGTTAGCGAGAAACTGGTTGCCCAGACCTTCGCCTTTGGAGGCCCCCGCAACCAAGCCCGCGATATCGACGAACTCGACGATGGCAGGCTGCATGCGTTGCGGCTTGACGATCTTCGCCAGCTCGTCCATGCGCGGATCGGGCACTTCGACGATGCCGACGTTGGGCTCGATGGTGCAGAAGGGATAATTTTCCGCAGCGATTCCGGCTTTAGTTAAAGCGTTGAACAGGGTGGATTTGCCCACGTTGGGGAGGCCGACAATACCGCATTTCAAACTCATGGTTGCTTCCTTGCTAATCAATCGTTGCACACACAGATGTGCCACCGATCTGTTAATCGTCTAAATTTCTGGAAGTCAGGCGAATGTGTGAGGAAAGACACGCTATTTAAAAACGCAGTGTTATTAAATAGCGTGTCTTAGTTTTTAGCGATTATAACACTCGCGGACAGGTCGCTCCAAAGGCCGGGGGACTGATGATCGCCGCCTTACTACGCCCCATCAATCGCACAGCCTCTCTAAGCGGGCTTGCGGTTCCCGCCCGCCACTATCTTGTACTCGAACAGACGGCACTCGATCGCGCCGTTAAACAGCGGCGTGCGGCGCGACACGGAGAGGCGGATGAACTTGGGCATACGCAAATCGGAGGTGAACAGGTACGCGTTCCAGCCGCTGAATTTTTTCTTCAGCGCATCGCCCAATTGCGGATACAGCAACTCCAAATCGGCCACATCACCCATGCGCTCGCCGTAAGGCAGGTTCGCCACCAGCACGCCCTGTTCCGCCGGGGCGGATATCTCCAGCACGTTGGCCTGCTTGAGCGTCACCGCTTCCGATAGCCCCGCGTGTTCCAGATTAAGGCGCGCGGCCTTCAATTCTTCGCCATACAAATCGCTGCCGAAAATCGGCAAAACACTGACGGGCTTTTGCGCCGCGATAGCCTTGGCGCGTATCTCCTGCCATTTTTTAGAATTGAAATTCTTCATTTTCTCGAATGCGAAATGACGCTCGATGCCGGGGGCGATGTTCAGCCACACTTGCGCGGCCTCAATCAGGAATGTACCGCTGCCGCACATCGGATCGAGCAGCGGTGTACCGGGCTTCCATCCAGTGAGGTACAGAATACCCGCCGCCAGATTTTCGCGCAGCGGCGCGATGTTGGTGTATTGGCGTACGCCGCGTTTGAACAAGGCATCACCGGAGGTATCCACATACAGCGTGAAGCGCGTTTCTTCGAGGAAGGCATGGATGCGCATATCCGGCTCGTGCGTATTCACGCTGGGACGTTCGCCGGTGAGCTGGCGGAACTTGTCGCAAATGGCGTCTTTAATTTTCAGCGTGGCGAAATCCAGACTCCTCAACGGACAACGGATCGCAGCCACGTTGACGCGAATAGTATGCGACACATCGAACCAGTCACCCCACGGCAGGGCGAATGCGGTGTCGTAGATGTCCTGCTCGGTGCTGTAGCTGGTCGTCGCCACGCGCCACAATACGCGGCTGGCGGTGCGGCTGTGCAGGTTGACGCGATAGCATAACGTCCAATCGCCGGCAAAATGCACGCCGCCTTCGGTGGCTTTGATGCCTGTTGCGCCCAGTTCGGTCAGTTCCTTGCACAGCGGCGTTTCTAAGCCACGCGGGCAGGGAGCAAAAAATTGTTCATTCATATTGGTTTTACCGTTACAAGGATGACGACGATCATTAAGATGATCACAGGAATTTCATTGAACCAGCGATACCAGACGTGGCTGTGCGTATTACGTCCCAGCTTAAAATCATTGAGCAATTTGCCGCAATAGAAATGATAAGCAATAAGGACGAGCACCAGCGTCAGTTTGATATGCAACCACGCTCCCGCAAAGCCATAGCCCAGCCACAGCCATGTGCCGAACAGTAACGCCAGCGCGCCGATGGGGGTCACAAAGCGATACAGTTTGTGCGACATCAGCAGCAAGCGCGAGCGTTCCTGCTCGCTGCTGACCATCGCCAAATTGACGAAAATACGCGGCAAATAAAACAGTCCGGCGAACCAGCTGGTAACGAAAACGATATGAAACGCTTTAATCCAGAGCATGAGATTTCCTGTTTTGTTGGGTGCATTTATGCACCGTTATGATTTTCAATTTCAGGTGTTCGAAGTGCACACTACGCCTGCTCAAATCCGAATCACAGATGCACCGCTGATAAGCGGTGCATCCTTTGAAGCGTTGTAAATATCACATGCCCAAAAACTTTAACAGGCTTGGCGGCTTGAGCTTGTAGCGGCAGCACGATCAGGCAGAGTGGGACAAAGATGCCAGCCAGCAGGGCGAATAGTTTTTTCATTCTGTTACTTTCTTCGTAGAAACGGATTGCGTTTGTCACACCGCACACCTCACCTATTACGTGAAAAAATCATTCGCGATTTTTCAACACCATTGTTGATATCGGCTTGCCACCCGCCTGCAACTTAAGCATCGCTCCCGCAGGCTTGCCGTCTTTCCAGCTTGTCACGCCTGCGGCCAGCAACCGCGTCACCCCGGCACAACCTGTCAGCGGAACCCCAACGATACGCGCCACCACCTTACGATGCGAAGTGAGCTCGATTGATTGCCCAGCTTGTAGCTGTTCGATGTATTGCGACAAATGAGACTTAAATTCGCGCATAGATACCTGCATTTGAATCCCCAATTTAACGCTGCGGGCGCGGATTGTGGTCTTTGCCTGCTCCGCAAGTCAAGCACGCAAACCGCTTGCAACGCAGTTTGTTCCGGCTAGTTGCAGGTTAAAAGTTCCTGATTAAGTAACAGGCGATTAACAATGTGCATCCGAGCCATGCCCGAAGCACCCCTTTCTGCATACCCAATAAGGTATATAATTCCTCGCCATGAAAGTCACTCATTCCACAGATAAGCCGCTGCACTGGGTTGGCTCAGCCAAAAAAGATCTGCTGGTTTTTCCCGTGGATGTCGTGAGCGATGTGGGCTACGCGCTTGGCGTAGTTCAACAGGGCGGCATGCCACCATCGGCCAAACCGTGGAAGGGTGAAGGTGGAGGCGTTCTGGAAATTGCGGAAGATCATCGCGGCGATACTTTTCGCATGGTGTACACCGTTCGATTTGCACATGCGATTTATGTGTTGCATTGCTTCCAGAAAAAATCTCCTTCCGGTATCAAAACTGCAAGTACAGATGTGGATTTGATCCACGAACGTTTGAAATTGGCTAAAGCCGACTATGAGGTGCGTTATGGGAAATAAGAAAGTTGAATCTATCGACATCGGTACTGGCGATGTGTTCCTTGATCTTGGCTTTCAAGATTCCGGCGAGCGCAAGCTGCGTGTGCAACTTGCAATGCGCATCAATGAATTGCTACAAGACCGGAAATTGACTCAAGCCAAGGCAGCGGCAATATTCGGCATTCCCCAGCCGCATATTTCCGATCTCAAGCATTACAAACTTAGCCGTTTTTCTTCCGAGCGGCTAATGCATTTCCTTACCCTGCTGGACAAGGATATTGAAATCATCATTCGCCCGAAAGCAAAGGGACATGAGTCCGGCTTGCTATCTGTTCTAGTTGCGGCGTAAGACGCGATGAGTTTTATTTAGACAAACGCCGACGGAACAACACCAGCGACACATAAAAACCGACCAGCGTATAGGCCAGCAGTACCACGATATGCAACACGGCGTGCGGCGGAATCGCGCCGTTCATCAGCGGGCGCGCCAAGTCCACAGCGTGGGTCAGCGGCAACACACTCGCGACGATCTGCATACTTTCCGGCAATTGCTTGACCGGAAAAAACACGCCGCACAGCAGCATCATCGGCGTGATGACCAGCGTGAAGTAGTACATGAAAAAATCATAGGCCGGCGCGAGGGCCGTCATGATGAGACCGAGAGAAGCAAAGGCCAAACCGATCAGCAACGCCAGCGGAATCATCCACAGCGACATGAGCGAATGCGACAGCCCCAACAGCCAAATCACCACCAGCACGGCCACGCCGGACATCAGACTTTTAGTGGCCGCCCACAGTATCTCCGACAGCACCACATCATCCAACGAAATCGGTGTGTTCAAAATCGCCTCCCAAGTGCGCTGCTCGTGCATGCGCGCGAAGCCGGAATACAGCGCTTCAAAACTGGCGCTGTTCATGGTGCTGTAGCACACCGTTCCCGCCGCCAGAAAGGCCATATACGACATGCCGCCCATCTCCGGCAGCAGACTGCCCAGCCCGTAACCCAATCCCAGCATGTAGATCACTGGGTCGGCCAGATGCCCCAGAATGGAAGTCGCCGCGATTTTTTTCCACACCAGCCAATGGCGCTGCCAGATGGGAAAGAAGCGCAGACTGAATTTGGGGAGTGCGAATTCTTGCCTTTTCATTTCAACTTATCCTGTTCCACTGCGGCGAGCGCATCGTCCGGTTTAATCACGCCGAGCCCGCGCGCGTAGACACAGCCTTTCGACGTACCTTCCGCCACGATGCGCTCGCCCTTGCGGAAAGTGTGCGTCATGTAAAAATATTTCTCATCCCAGTGCGTCACTTCCAGCTTCACATCGTAGCGTTCAAAGATACCCAGAGGTTTCTTGTAGCTCATGGTGTGTTCGGCGATGACCGGTATCCAGTTGCGCTTGAACATGGTTTTCAGCAAGCCGCTGCGCGCGAACACATCGACGCGGTTGAGATCGCAAATGGTCAGGTAGCGGCCATTGTTCATATGGAAATTGATGTCGATGTCATTGGGCAACACGCGCAAATTCAGCTCGCTCGCAAAATTACCCACCCCGATCCGCTCGCGGAACCAGGAACGGATGATCACAAACAGCATGCGAAAGATTAAATTCATTCCAAAACCTTCACCACAGAGACACAGAGGCACAGAGAAAACCAGAAACAAAATAACTGAGTTTGGGTTTTGCCTTTCTCGGCGTCTCTGTGTCTCTGTGGTGAGTTTGCTTTGCTCTGATTCATTCGCGCATCTCCCGTCCTGTGAGCTTGAGGAATACATCCTCCAGATTCGCCGGACGATGCACATAACGCAATACGCTTTGCGCCTGCAAATGCGCGACCAGCGGCTGCGCATCCTGCACATAACAGAACACCGACTCGCCGCTAAGCTCGAAGCGCCGCGAATATTTTGCCGCATGTTCATTTGCCCAGAGCGCGGAAGTCTCGCCGAACACCTCCACCACTTGCGGCTCAATGTTTTGCTCGATCAACTCGCGCGGCGAGCCTTGGCTGATGAGCTTGCCGTTATCCATCACCGCGAGGCGGTGACACAGGCGCTCCGCCTCTTCCATGAAATGCGTGGTGAGCAACAGCGTCTTGCCCTGCTGCGTGAGCTCGCGCAGACGTTGCCAGATGAGATGCCGCGCTTGCGGGTCGAGTCCGGTGGTCGGTTCATCGAGGAAAATCACATCGGGATCGTTCACCAGCGCGCGCGCCAAAGTCAGGCGTCGCTTCATGCCGCCGGAGAGCGTCGGCACTTTCGCATCGCGCTTGCTGGTCAAATTGGCGAACTCCAGCAGCGCAGGAATGCGCGCCTCGATCTCGCGATCCTGCATACCGAAGTAACGCCCGTATACCAGCAGGTTTTCCGCCACAGTGAAATCGGGATCGAGATTGTCCATCTGCGGCACCACACCCACACGAATGCGCGCTTCGCGGGCGGCCTGCGGCACAGGCAAACCCAGCAAAGTGATTTCGCCCGCATCCGGCGCGATCAAACCCAGCAGCATACGCAGCGTCGTGGTCTTGCCCGCGCCGTTGGGGCCGAGCAAACCGAAGCACTCGCCCTTGCGGATAGACAGGTTGAGGCCGTCCACCACGCGTTGTCCGGCGTAGGATTTGTGCAGCCCCGTAGCTTGGATAATGGCGCTCATGAAAAACAATCCACCACATAACCAGCGCCTTGGCTGGCGTGTTTGCCAGCCTTAGACGAATGGCTAGTGGTTTCATCAGAGACACAGAGACACAGAGAAAAGCAAGAGCGACAAACAGAAACTATTTCTGAGTAGGTTTGAATTTGAATTCTGCTTTTCTCTGTGCCTCTGTGTCTCTGTGGTAAGGTTTTGATTCTCATAACGCAACTCCTAAAAAATGCTGGCGCACAATGTCGCGCAATTGCGAGAGGCGTCCGTGGAAATAATGTTCGGCTTGCGGCAACACCACGATGGGCAAATGCTGCGGGCGCGCCCACTCCAGCAGGTCCGCCAGCACCACCACGTCGTCGTGCTCGCCGTGGATAACCAGCGTGTTCGCAGCCACCGGCGGCATCGCAAAGCGCCCCACTGCGGGGGCCGCCAGAATCAAATGGCGCGGCTGCAACTGCTGCGCCGCACGCGCCGCGACATAACCACCAAATGAAAAACCGGAGAGGATGAGCGGCAGTTCGCCGAATTGTTCGCGCGCAAACTCTGCCACCGCGAGCACGTCTTCCACCTCGCCGTCGCCCCCGGTGAACTCACCCAAGCTCGCCCCCACCCCACGAAAATTGAAACGCAGCGCAACGCAACCCAGCTCGGTAAAAGTCTTGGCCAATGTCACGGCGACTTTGTTGTCCATCGTGCCGCCCATGGTAGGCAGCGGATGGCACACCACGACGATGGCCTGTGCAGCACCATCAGGGATATGCGCCGCGCCTTCGAGAGGCCCGGCAGTGCCGGTGGCAGAGAATGACTGCAATGCTCGCATCAAATCTTCAAGCGCTCTACCGCACGCCCGTTCTTTAAATGCGATTCGATGAGCTCGTCGAGATCGCTCTCGTCGATATAGGTGTACCAGACGCCTTCAGGATAAACCACCAGCACCGGGCCTTCATCGCAGCGCCCCAAACAGGCTGCCGAGTTGATGCGGATACGGTTGCCCTCAAGATCCAGCCCCAGCGTTTTGACCTTGTCTTTGACGTAATCGCGCATCTTCTGCGCGCCGGAATTGGCGCAGCAGCCTTCCCCGGCAGCGCGCTGGTTTACGCAGAAGAAAACGTGTTTATCGTAATGGCTCATGTTGCACTTTCAGTATTTGTTAGGGAACTTAAACCCAAACTAGCCACGGATTTACACAGATACACACGGATAAAAAAGCAACAAGATAGCGCGAGGAAATTGGTTTATCTGTGTCAATCCGTGTTCATCCGTGGCTAAACGGGGTTCGCATTCTACTACTCCCGCCGCATCTCGCCACGCCACAGATACCCCAACAGCAGCACAGGAAAGACCAGCATCACCGTCTGGGACAGGCCGTTATAGTTGAGCAAATGCCCGTAATGCCATTGGTACAGGCGCATCGCTGCGGAAGGCGCGCCGCTATCCAGCACCCCGTGCGCCAGCACCAGATAAAAACACGCCACCAGCGCCGCCAAACGAATCAGAAACGGCCTTGCCAACCAGCCGATGATTGCCATCAGCAACACGCCGATGAAGATGCCGAGCAGCACCTCGCCATTCAACCACAACAGCAGCGCCCACGACTTGAGCAGCACGGCAGCGGCGATGAACTTCGTCAGCGCAATCACACCCAGCACCAGCAACAGCGCCGCTACCGCATGGCGGCGCGAACGCAACAGCGTCAACAGCAAGGTACCCAGCATCAGCAGATTGAGCGCGACCGCCACGCTCTCCAGCCAACTGAACGGTGCTACCGGCGGCGGCACAAAAGGCTGGCGCGCCATTTCGGTGATGAAGACATTACCCAGCATCGGCAGCGAGGGATTGATCTGCGCGAACATCCACAACAGCACCAACGCCAGCCCGAAATCCACGCCCTGCCCGCGTTGAAACAATTGAAAACGCCAGTGCATCAGATAGAAGAACCATGCTCTGGGAACGATGCTCACCGCCAGCAACGCGCCGCCCAACGCGCCGAAACCGTTCATCAACAAATCGAGATTCGAGCTGATGCGGTTGGGCAGATACATCTGCATGTATTCCATCAGCGCGGAAAGAACCAGTCCCGCCAAGGTCGCCAGCAGCACGCTTCCCGCCGCGCTCAAGCGCGCGCGCAGCGTCAAACCGAACAGCAAACCGAAAGGCAGATACGCCAAAAAATTCGTGACCGCATCGAACCATGAATAGGTCTGCCCCAGCGGCGACGCAAGCACCGCAGAGAATTCCAGCCCCTGCTCCTGCCAGCCGGAGAACGGCGACAGACTCGCGTATACGATGAACAGCGCGTATCCCGCAGTCAAATAGCTGCGCAGCAATGCACGGGAACGATAGATGGGCATGTGTTTCATGTTGTCAGCTTCTTGACGATTTCAGCGTTAAGGTATCTTCTTCCCAACAGCAGAGCAACTTCCGTAGGGTGGGCAAGATTGCCCAGCGATCGATCCAAATTCCCACATCCCGCGTGGGCACCGCGCCCACCCTACCAAAATCAAAACCGCTCATAGCCCAACAAATAACGCCATTGCCCGGGTTGCAATTTGCTCATCGACACGCGCCCGATACGCAACCGCTTCATCGCCAGCACTTGCAGCCCTACGCTTTTACACATGAATGCGATCTGGCCAGGCTGCACGCCTTTGAGGGCAAAGCGCAAACGGGTTTCGTTTTGCCAGCTGACTTTGATCGGCGGCAGCACCTTCCCGTTAAAGCTGAGTCCGTGGTTGAGCAGCTTGAGCTTCTCTTCGGGCAATTCACCCGCGACTTCCACAACATACTCCTGCTCAATGGTGGCGGCATCGTCGCTCAGTTTGCGCGACACGCGAAAATCCTGGGTGAACACCGACAGACCGCTCGCGTTCTTTTCCAAGGGGGAGCACTGCGTCAGCCGGACAAAATGCTGCTTGAGCATACGAATACCGGAATGGTCGTCGGCCGCCCGCGTGTCGGCGCATATCAGTTGCGGTGTGAAATCGACATCCAATGGCTGATTAAACAAAATGGTCACCGGCTCAAGCGGAGTAAGACAGGCTTCGGGATGGAGTTCGACCTTCTGCTCCGTCACCATAAACTGCGGCTCTTCCACCACTAGCCCATCCACCGTGACCCAGCCTCCGGCGATATACAGCTCGGCCTCGCGGCGCGAACAGGGAACAATTTCGGCCAGGCGTTTTGCGAGACGAACGGGGTCGGTCATGTGAGGTGCATCTTGGAAACAAGGAGCGCTATTGTAAACGCTCAAGTCTGGCTATCCCTGTAAAATGAAAACATGGACGCCAATAAAAACCCCGCAAGCCGCCCCACTTTGGACGGCATCACCCTTGAAACCATCGTCACACAACTCTCCGAAAGCATGGGATGGGAAGCGATGGGTGACGCTGTGCCGATACGCTGCTTCACGCACGACCCCAGCATCAAATCCAGTTTAAAGTTTTTACGCAGAACACCCTGGGCACGCGAAAAAGTGGAGCAGTTGTATTTGCAACAGGCTAAAGCCCGCCGTTAAATCACTTGCGCAACGGGTCGAGCAACGACGACAAACCGTTGTGATCCAACTCCTGCATCAGCGCCAACAGCAAACCGATCTCTCCGGGCGGAAAACCTTTGCGCGCAAACCAATTCAGATATTGCCCGGGCAAGTCGGCGATTAGGCGTCCTTTGTATTTACCGAAAGGCATCTCGCGGGTGGCCAGCAGTTGTAAATGTTCAGGGTTCATCGTTTAACCTGTGTCGAATGCCTAGCGCAAGCTGGCGAATTCTCTGGAAATAAAATCGATCACCAATTGCACTTTGGGAAGATGGCGATGGCGTTTATGACACACCAGATACAAGCACCCTATCGCAGTTGGGCCGAGGTCAATATCGAGTTCCTGCAATTCATTCATGTTGGGATAATGATGAAAACCCTGCGGCAATATCATCGCGCCCACACCTGCCTTGCAAGCAGCCATCTGCACGATAAAATCGTCCGAGGTAAATGCGGGTTTGAAGTTGGGTATAGCCGCGCTTAATTCCTGATTGGTTTGCAGAGCCTCATAAGGTGCAGCCCAACATATCCAATCCAAATCAGCAAGACGCGGATGCGGCGATAGTTGTGCCGCATAGGTTTTATTGGTGTAGACGCGCATAGCGCTGGAAACTTCGTCCAAGCAGACCAGATCAGCATCGGTAGGCTTTTCTGTGCGCAACGATAAATCGGCCTCGCCGCGCCCGAGATTCAGCAACTCGACACCGGACAAAACTTCGATCTGAATCTGCGGGTATTGCCGACGGATATTCGCCGCCAAGGGAACGACCACTTCATAAGCGACGCCGGGCGGCGCGGCAATGCGCACCTTACCTTCCGGCAGAAAAGTTTGTTTTTTGATACTGAGTTCTGCTTCGTTCGCCCATTCGGCCATGCGCTGTGCTGCGGGTAACAGTTTTTGTCCCGCCGTTGTCAGCACTGAGCCTTGGCTTTGCCGTTCAAACAATACCTCGCCCACAGCTTCTTCAAGCTCGGCTATGCGGCGGCTCAAAGTGGGCTGGCCCAATTTCAACACGCGAGCCGCGCCGCTCAAGCTGCCCTGCTCATGCACCGCCAGAAACAATTTTAGGTCATCCCATTTTAAATTCATGTTCTCATCCGAAGCATTGCATCAATCCGAATATGGATACCTCTATCCACATTTAGCCAATTGATGGGCGATATTTGGATATGCGAGTATAGCCAAACTTTACGGAGATCATCATGAAAACAAATTTCACCCTATTGAGTTGCGCACTTATATTGTTATTGCAGGGCTGCGCGCTATCCAGCCATCCCGTGACTAACGCCACGCTGGGCAAAGCTAGCAGCAGCGCCGAAATGGAACGCCTGATCGAGCAACCCGGGCCGATACAATTGGAGACCATCAACAGTGCCGATTGGTCGGTTTCGCTGGCTGGTTTGGTGAATCTAAATAGACCGGCTGCGATTGAAGCCGGACTGAAAGATCGCGATGAACCTATCCAAGTGTATGCCCATCTGCTGAAGCATCCACAGCGCGGCAATTTTCTGGTGGACACAGGCGTGTCAAAAAAGCTGGTGGATGATCCAAGCAAAGTAGGTCTGAATTGGTTTGTCCAAAAAGTGATGCACACCGAAAAAATTCAGCTCAAAAAAGGCACTGCCGAAATATTGCAAGGTATGGACGGCAAATTGTCCGGCGTATTTTTAACCCATATTCACATTGATCATATTTCCGGCATGCCCGATATTCCCAATGACGTACCGCTGTATGTCGGTGCAGCAGAATCCAGCGCAACGAGCTTCAAAAATATGTTCGTGCGCGGCGCAACCAATCAACTATTGCAAGATAAACAGCCCTTGCAAGAATGGCATTTCCAGCCTGACCCACAAAACAAATTTGAAGGCATCATCGACGTGTTTGAAGACGGCTCGGTATTTGCCATCAGCGTACCGGGACATACGCCGGGCAGCACCGCGTTCCTAATCCGAACTTCGCATGGGCCAGTTTTACTAACGGGTGATAACTGTCACACACGCTGGGGCTGGGAGCACACAGTGGAACCAGGCGACTTCACCGAAGACAATGAACACAATCTGAAAAGCCTGAAAAGTTTGAAAGAGCTGGTGGCGCGACATCCGCAGATTGAGGTGAGGTTGGGGCATCAGCATTGACCGCAAAGCAAACCATGAGCACTCTCACGACCACGGACTTTACGCAATGACAACGCTAGCATTCAACAAAACGGGCAAACTTGATATCAATGGATCAACCCAACAAATCCGCATGTGCTCCGAACTCGGCGGACTACCTCCAATCTTGATCGTACAGGCAGGGCCGGGCTTCCCATTGCTGCATGAAGTAGCAAAATTTCAGCAGCGTTTAAATTTAGAAAAAGATTTCATGGTGAGTTATTGGGATCAACGCGGCTGTGGCAATGCCTCGCAGGAAGATGCCAAAAACGTCTCTTTTCAGCAGTCGGTCGATGATCTGCGCGCTGTCCTGCAGTGGTTAAAGAATGAAACCCGGCAAACGGTAATTGTGTTTGGTATTTCCTTGGGGGCAACGATTGCCCTGCATGCGGCAGAACATGAACGCGATAGTGTTAAGGCGGTTATCGCCATATCCCCTGATGCAAATACTGCTCGCAGCGATGCCTCTGCCGCCTCATTCCTCACGGCTCAAAGTATCACTACAAATGACAGGCGATTAAGCGCAAAGCTGATTAAACTCGGTGAGCCGCCTTATACAGATTCTGCAGCGTTCCAACTGCGCGCCAGCATATTGGCCGACCTCGGTGGTATCGAACGCGGAAAGAAATTCAGTGCTTTGCTAAAAGAAACGATATTTAGCCTGATTGGCAGTTATGGTTTCTTGGGGACGGCTCGCGCTATGCGCAACATGAATCGGATTCAGAACAAATTACTACCGCAGTTGGTGTCGTTGAATTTATTTTCCGCCCCACCACGTTTATCGGTTCCTGTTCATTATATATTTGGGGAGCAAGATCCATTGATCCCGGCAGAAATTGTCAAGCAATTGCCATTAGCCATTACAACCCCGGCGGCTACGGTAATGCTGGTCTCCGACGCTGGCCATATGGTGCATTTTGACCAGCCGGAGGTTGTGCGCTCCATCGTTATGAAAGCCAGTTATGCAAAATAAAGTCAATGGATCATGGATGCTTTATGGCGCAACGGGCTATACCGGGACGCTGATTGCAGAAGAGGCTGTTCGACGAGGGCATAAACCCATACTCGCCGGACGCAATGCAGAGAAATTGCGTGTGCTTGCCGAACGATTGAAACTTGAATGGATGGTTTTTTCGCCAGAAGATGCGGGTACCTTGTTCAAGGCTGTGGAATCGGTAGACCTCCTGCTGCACGCGGCAGGTTGCTTTACCGAAACCTGCGAGTCCATGATGGACGCATGCCTAGTCGGCAAGTCTCACTATTTGGATATTTCCAACGAGATTTCCGTATTGCAGGCTGCCCAAGCGCGTCACTGTATGGCCGAAAAAAAAGGAATTTCAATTATTCCCGGCGTTGGTTTCGGTTCCGTCGCCAGCAACTGTCTGGTGAGTCATGTGTGCGCACAAATTGCAGAACCAGTCTCGCTGGAAATTGTCATGTCACCCTATGTCGCACAAAAAAGCGCGGGCGCTGCCAAGAGCACGCTAGAAACCATAGCGCGTGGCTGTTACGTACGCAGGAATGGTGCCCTTGTAAGCACCCCACTCGGCTCCGGGGCAAAGCTCATCCACTTTACCAATGGCAAGTGCAATGCGCTACCAGTGCCTTCGGGCGATCTGGAAGCCGCTTATATGACAACAGGGATTACCAACATCACCGTTTATATGGATTCCCCTCTCAGCCCAATCTTTGCCCGCCTTGTGCTGCCGCTTATACAAAAGCTGCTTTCATGGGATACATTGCGCCAACGGATTAATCAGTGGATAGATAAGCGACCCACTTCGAGCGTTACAAAACCTGTCGATGAAAACCGCCACTCTTGGCTATGGGCACAAGCTGTCGACCGTCACGGCAAGGTGGCGGAGGCATGGCTGGAGACGGGCGAAGGATATGAATTCACTGCTTCCGCAAGCATCCAGGCTATAGAGTGGGTGTTAGGACAACAGCCGATTGGAGCAAGCTCACCAGCCGCTGTATTTGGGGCGGATTTTGTTTTACAGATGGATGGAGTACGAAGACGTGACGGACATTTTCTAAACAACTAATTGCCGAACAATACTGAGGCCGGTAGCAACATTCTGTTTACACTTGCGGGCAGAGGCACAAAGCCAAAGTGTTTATAAAACGCGACCGCTTGCTCGTCTTTCGCATCTACGACAATACCGGCTACCGCGAGAACTGAACTCGCTTGCACCACTTTTTGACAAGCATCGGCCAGCAGTATCGAACCTAGCCCTTTACCTTGAAAGCCGACATCCACAGCCAGCCGCCCGATTAACGCAACGGGGATCGGATAGCGCGGAAGCTTTCGCGCTAATGATTCCGGCAAACTGGTGCAACTCACACTACCCGCACTCAAGGTAAAAAATCCGGCTAATTGCTGCGGATTATTCACCGGCGTGACAACAAATACTCTGGCAACATTTCTGCGCACATCCTGTGTAGCGTAGCGGCGGATGTAATCATCAAGCTGCGCATGCCCACACGAAAAGTCTACCGTATTGATAGCCGCATCGAGCGGCTTAATCCGATACTGCATCACCGCCGCACTTGGTCGGCGTGTCGTTTAAAAGCGCGCTTCAATGCGGCATTGGGCTTGGCGGCTGCATCCAATGCCGCCATAAACGCCTCGAAATCTTTAGGTTTCAGCGTGATAGACTCATGCTCCTGCACCACCTGTTGCGCGGATGCCAATGCGTGTGAAAGGACAAACTCAGAAATGCTAACGCGAGAATAATTTGCAGCTTTATCCAACAACTGACGCGTATGGCTATCACAACGGATATTCAGCCGATTTTCTTTGAGCGTTGAAGTTTCCATGACTATCTCCGGAAAAAATAATGTGGCAAATTGTGCGCCACATGTACGCACAATGCAATGATGGACGTCGAGCGAACTAAGATCGAGGTGCGCCCTGAGCTTGTCGAAAGGCGCAGCGAGCTAGTGAACACGCAGACTACCCCGCACGATCAGGACGTATGCGACAGTTCCTCGCGGATGATGCGACGCAGATCGGCTTCGAGCATTCCCGTCTCAATCACGCGGCGCAAGGTATCGTTGATGATGGTTTGATAGCCGCGCTCACCCGCCACTGCCTTGAAGTGCTCCACGATAGGCGCATCAAGCATGATATTGATGCGCTGCTTGGCGACTCGTCCGCGCACAGCAGATTGCCACTCGGCGCGGCTCGCATCCTTACCCGCCACACGCAACCGCGCGCGGTCAAAGTCCGCCTGGGTTAGCTTCGGTGCATCATCAGAAGTAGCCGGCATTTTTGTAGAAGAGGTCGATTTCATCGGTGTCCGCCTTGCGCATAGAAATGATACGAATTGTCTCGTCAGCTTCAACATGAACGATCAGCACCACCAGACAATTCAACAGACCGATGCCGATCATGCGCTGCTCGCCGTAACCTTCCCGGCTATCCTCAAATAAAACCATCGGACCGACAAAAGCCTTTTCCGCATCGGCAAAATCCAACCCGTGTTTTTTCAGATTGGCTTTCCGCTTGGTTTCATCCCAGATGTAACGCATGAGTGAATCATACACATTTAAATCTGCATGACAAGGTTATGCTGAAATCCACTTGATGATGTGAACCACACCATACCGTTCGTCCTGAGTAGGCGTAGCCGTATCGAAGGATGGGCGAAGCCCGCTAGTTTGTAATTCAAAGGCAAAACCGTCGGGGGTTGCCCGACAGCAAGTCACTTTTCTTGTCTTACCAAGAAAAGTAACCCAAAGAAGTCGCCCCCGGTGCGCCGCCCACTTCGTGGGTTCCCTGCGTTGCTCGACTGGTCAGGCGGCTGCGGAACTCGCGCTACGCGCTCAAACAGTCCTCGCCGAAATCTCCTGACCAGTCTGCGCTACTCGGCGGCGCACAGGAGAAAAAATCTAAAACCATGGTGAGGGCACTTCGTGCCCTCGCTGCTAAATTAATCAACAAACGGCAAGCCACACAATCTGCGAGCCTCATCCATTGAACTTTCTTTGGAGTAAGAAATTTTCAGTGGGATTGTGATACTTGCGGGATGTGGTAAGTTTTTTGCCATCACAGTAAACGATATTGCTCCACTGCTTGGCGCAGCTCCTTGAAGTGTCAACAAATTAAGGTGAAACTCCTCTGGAACATCCTTATGGGCACCTCTAAAAATTGATTATTTGCACTTCGTAAACTTGCCCCTGTAA
>CAZHIC010000005.1:0-89526 GCA_964532405.1 uncultured Gallionellaceae bacterium
GCTGTATCTTTAATAACTGGTTCGACTTCGCAATCCAGCACAGGATTCCTCCTAGGAGGCGGTTACGAGTATGCATTTAATAAAAATTGGGCGGTAAGGGCTGACATTACCATGTTCAACGGCGCTCAATTTGCCAGCGCATGGAACTTTGCCACAATAGAAAATAAAACTTTGATTCAGACAGCTGCTGGATTGAATTACAGCTTCTAATCGGCTACTACTATGCATAAGACCGGGGGCATCCTCGGCTTTTTTATTGCCTGCGCCCCAAGCTCAGAGAATTGAAAAAAATCACTCCGCATGCAACGCCTCCACCGGATCAAGCCGTGCTGCGCGCAGCGCAGGCGCAACGCCCGCCGCAAGCCCAATGGTGACTGCGGTGAGTTCGGCCAAGAACACGTACAGCCACGGGGTATGCACGGGAAACGAAGGGGCGAAGAAATGTACGGCTTGGGCGATGCCGATGCCTACTGCTAACCCCAGCACGCCGCCCAGCGCGGAAAGCATGATGGCTTCGCCCAGAAACAGCATCAGCACTTGTTTTTCCTGCGCGCCCAGCGCGCGCAGCAGGCCGATCTCGGCGGTGCGTTCGGTGACGGCCATGGTCATGATGGTGAGGATGCCGACTGCGCCGACCAAGAGCGAGATGCCGCCCAATGCGCCGACGGCGAAGGTGATAACGTCGAGCACTGAACTCAGCACTTCGAGTGCCTGTTCTTGCGAGATGATGGTGAAGTCTTCGCGCCCGTGCCGCTCTTTCAGATGTTCGCTGATAACGCGTATCACGGTATTCACATCCGTTCCGGCACGGTAGCTCACTTGCACTTCGATCAGCCCCGGACGGTTGAGCAGCTCCATCGCGCGCGCGACCGGGATGAATACGGCATCGTCCAAGTCCATGCCCAGCACTTGGCCTTTGGGTTCCATCACGCCGATGACGCGGTAGCGCTGCCCGCCCACGCGCAGATAGCTGCCGAGCGGATTCTCTCCGGCGAAAAGTTCTTGCCGTATCTTCGCGCCGATCACCACGAATGCACGCGCTTGTTCGTTGTCCTCGTCCGGCCAGAAGCTGCCGCTCTGCACTTTCATGGTGAATGATTTGGCAAAGTTGCGCCCCTCGCCGAAGATGGTAGTGCGGCGCGTTTTGCCATTGAAGCGCACTTCGGTGTTGCCCATCACGCTGGGGTTGACGTTCTCGACGTAAGGCAGACGGCGCAACGAATCCGCGTCGGCCAGCGACAGCGGCCTGACCGAACCGAAGATACCGACGTTGCCTCCCTGCGTCTGCGTCTTGCCGGGCTGGATGATGATGATGTTGGTGCCAAACTGCGAGAATTCGGCCAACACAAATTGATGCAAACCTTCGCCGATAGAGGTGAGCAAAATGACTGCCGCGATGCCGATGGCGATGCCCAGCCCGGTGAGGAAGCTGCGCATCCGGTAGGTGAGAAAGCTGGAGGACGTCAGGGCAACCATGTCGCGGAATAACATCGCGTCACCTCCCCGACAAAGCGGCTACCGGATCGAGCCGCGCCGCGCGCCGCGCCGGCCACACGCTAAATAAAACACCCGTGCCCAGTGCCGTGCCGCAAGCGGCGAGCACCGCCCACCAGGGCGGGCTGACGGGCAAGCTCGGATATATCTGCCCGATGATGATGCTGCCCGCGTAGCCCAGCACCAGCCCTGCCAAGCTGCCGATAGTGGAAAGCAGCGCTGCTTCGGCGAAGAACATGGCGCGTATTTGTTTGGGGGGAGCACCCAGGGCTTTGAGCAGTCCGATTTCTTTGACGCGCTGCGCCACGGCGATCAGCATGACGTTCATGATGAGCACGCCCGCAACGGCCAGACTGATGGCGGCGATACCGCCCACGGCCATCGTCAGCGCGGTGAGGATGCGGTCGAAAGTGGCGAGCACGGCATCTTGCGTGATAACGGTCACATCTTTTTCGCCGGCGTGACGCTGGAACATAATCGTTTCGGCGTCGTGCTTGGCCTGTTCGATGACGTCGCGATTTTTCGCTTCAATGAGGATGCGGAACAGACCGGAAGTGTTGAACAGTTGGTGTGCCGAGGCGACGGGAACGATGACGATATCATCGGTGTTAAAACCCATGGACTCGCCCTGTGACGCCATCACGCCAATGACGCGAAAACGTCTGTCGCCCAGCCGCACCCAAGCGCCAACGGCTTGGGCGTTACCGAAGAGCTCCTGTTTTATTTTTTTGCCCAGCACGCACACCGAGGCGCTTTCGTGAATGTCGCCTGCGGGCAAAAAACTCCCCACGCCCATGCTCATGTGCCGCACTTCCATCAAGTCTGAAGTGGAGCCGAGCACAATCACTTCGCGGCTCAGCGCATCGAGTGAAAGCGTGGCAGAGCCGATGGTCAACGGAGCGATGCGCTTGACTGCCGTGCTGCGCAAAAGAGCCCCGGCATCGTCCAGCGAGATTTCGCGCGGAACCTGCCCAAGCAACAAGCCGGGACCGATGCCTGCTGTTTCAGTGCGCCCCGGCAGCACGATCACCAGATTGGTACCGAGCGAGGAAAACTGGTTGACGACATAGCGGCGCGCGCCTTCGCCCAGTGCGGTGAGGATCACCACGGCGGCAACGCCGATGGACATTGCCAGTATCATCAATAGCGTGCGCGTGGGACTACCGCGCAGGCTGCCGGAAGCGAAATGCAGGGTGTCGGTGAGTTTCATGGAGAAATCCCCCCTGCCCCCTTTTTACAAAGTGGGGTTCCTGTGTGCCTCGGTTCAAGTTCCCCACTTTGAGGAAGGGGGGTTAGGGGCGATTTAAGAACTTCGCACTTCATCACACGCCACGCTTTTCATCAGAAAGAATTGCCCCGTCCAGCATGTGTATCTGGCGCTGCGCCCGTGCGCCGATCTCGGCATCGTGGGTGACTATCACCAGCGTAATGCCGCGCTCGGTCAATTGCTCCAACAACTTGAGCACCTCCCATCCGGTGGCGCGATCCAGATTGCCGGTCGGCTCGTCGGCCAACAATACTGCGGGACTCATCACCGTCGCCCGTGCGATGGCCACGCGCTGGCGCTGCCCGCCGGAAAGTTGATCGGGTCTATGGTCGGCACGTTCGCTCAGTCCATAACTGGCAATCAGTTCATCCACTCGCTGCTTGCGTTCTTCAACCGCGATGCCCGCCAGCATCATCGGCAGTTCGATATTTTGCGCCGCAGTGAGCCGTGGCACGAGATGGAAGGACTGGAACACGAAGCCGATTTTCTGGCTACGTACATGCGCCTGCTGTTCATCGCTCAAGTCGGTGACGTTGCCGCCGTCCAGCAGATAAGTACCGGCACTCGCCTTGTCGAGCAAACCGAGCAGATTGAGCAGCGTGGATTTACCGGAACCGGACGGCCCCATGATGGAAAGGTATTCGCCGTCGCCCAATTTCATGTTGATGTCGCGCAGCGCGGCGACTTGTTGGTCGCCGACAGTGAAGGTACGGCTGACGTTTTGCAGCTCGATCATTTGGCTGCGGGCGTCACTTCGGGTTGGACAATCACACCGGCCTTAACCCCGGCCCTATCCAGCGAGGAGACAATCTGATCGCCTTCGTTCAATCCCGAAACGATCTCGGTGTATTCCCAATTTGCCAAGCCGGTGACAACAACGCGCTCTTCCAGCTTGCCGTCGCTCTTGTAGAGCAGTACACGCTTGCCCTCCATCAGCGTCTGGGTCGGGATGCGCACGACTTTTTCATGCAGCTCATGCACGATCTCCACGTCGGCGCTGTAGCCCACCAGCAGATTTTCCGTCTTCGACAATTCGGCAAATTCCACCTCGACTTCGACCGTGCGCGCCTGCTTCTCTAGCTCCAACACGTAAGGCGCGATGCGTTTCACTTTCCCGGCAAAAGTGCGCCCTTTGATCGCGTCCAGCGTGATGCGGCTGCTCTGCCCCACCTTCACTTTAGCGGCATCCACTTCGTCGATGGGAGCACTCACGAACATACAGCTATCGTCGATCAAATCGACTGCGGGCAAAGTCAAAATACCGGGCGGCGAAGGCGTCGCATACTCCCCCAGCTCACCGCTGATGTCCGCCACGATGCCCGCAAACGGCGCGCGCAGCACCATGCGCTCCAACCCGGTCTTCACCACTTCGATACGCGATTGGGATTGTTTAATGTCGTTGCGTGCGCCGTCGCATGAGGCTTGGCGCGACTGGGCATCAGTCAACGCGCGGTCGAGTTGCTGCGAAGAGATGAAACCTTTGTCTTTTAATTCTTTGGAACGTTCCGCATCGCGCTGTGCCGCTTCAGCCACGCTGCACACCTCGCGCACCCGCATTTCAGAAGTCTTTAGTTGGTCGCGCGACAGTTTCTCCTGCGCGTGCATGTCCTGATCCCAAAGCTCCAGCAGTATCTGACCGGCGACCACGCGCTCGCCTTTTTTTACCCACATTTTGGAAATCTGCCCGCCCGCCGGGGGTGCCAGCTTGGCACGGCGACAAGGCTTGACCGTTCCCGCGCGCGTGTTGCTCACCGATGCCTCGACATTGCCCCTGTCCACTTTTTTCAGCACGACAGACACGGGCTTGCTGCGGGTGGCATACCAAACCACCGACGCCAATGCCATGGCGACGAGCAAAATAATCAGGGTACGTTTGAACGGGAAATTGCGCTTGCTGGATTGCAATGAAGACATTTGATCTCCTGACGAAGCAGCAAAGAAATGGTGCCGAAACTGAGAATCGAACTCAGGACTGAGCGTTACGAGTGCCCTGTTTTACCACTAGAACTATTTCGGCTTTTTGAAACTGACAGTGAAATTATATCAGCACAATGCAATACACAAAATCGATTAGACCATCCACTTGTACGGGGAAACATCGAAGCGTTGCGCCTTACCTTTAATCTCGTTCAGCAACACTTCCACGCTGGCGGGCGCCATCGTCACGCCGTAGCGAAAGTGTCCGCTGTTGATATACAAATTTTCCAGCACGGGATGACGTCCGATGCTGGGGATGTTGTCGGGCGATCCCGGGCGTAGACCCGACCAGTGCATGACGACAGGCATATCTCGCAAGGCGGGCAGCAACTCAAGCGCATGTTGCAGCAACATCTCGCGCGCCTCGCCGGTGGTGCTCTTGTCGAAGCCGATATCCTCGAGCGTGCTGCCCGCCAACAAGTGTCCATCCCGGCGCGGAATCAGGTACATGCCTTGATGCAATACGGTGTGCGGCAACGGTGGCGTATCGAATTTGAACAGCAGCATCTGCCCGCGTATCGGCTTAATACCCAACTGCGCTGCTTGCGCACCCAGCACCTGTTTGCTCCAGGCACCGGCTGTGACGATGTAGCGTTCCGCGCCGAATTCGCCCCGCGTCGTCGCCACATGCTTGACACGCCCCGCCTCCGCAACGACTTCTTCGACCTCGCATTGTTCGACGATGCGCCCGCCGAGTTGCCCCACGCGTGCGCGCTGGGCTTGCAGCAAGCGCGGGTTGCGCACTTGCGCGACCTCCGGCAACAACAGAGCTCCACCCTCTCCCCCAACCCCTCTCCCGCGAGCGGGGTGAAAAGCCACCCCATGCGCCGCACACCATTGCAACGCGAGTTGCATATCGAATGGCGGCAACACCAGCATCCCGCACGTCTCATACTCCGGGTCGATGCCTGTCGATTGATGCAGTTCCGCCGCCCATGCACCGAACAAAGCCGCTCCGCGCGAGGTGAGCTGTGTCACGACATCGGGGTAATCCCACGGGCACAACGGCGACAGGATACCGCCCCCCGCCCATGAAGATTCTTGCCCCGCCGCACCGCGCTCCAGCACAGTGACGGATGCGCCTTGTTTCAGCAGCGCCTCGGCGCTTGCCAGCCCCAGCGCGCCTGCCCCCACCACCAAAAATTCAGTGCGCAAATCTTTTTCCTTCACCGTGCGCGGCACTACGGCATCGCGGTTGCGTTGTTGCATATTACGGTTTTGAGCTTAGTGCCTTGGGCAGCGGGAACACGACGTTCTCATGAATACCGTCCACTTCGCGCACATTGCTCGCCCCGAGTTCCATCAAACGCGCGATCACTTCCTGCACCAACACCTCCGGCGCAGACGCTCCCGCGCTGATGCCGACATGCTGCTTATCTTGCAGCCATGCGGGGTCAAGTTCACCGGCATTGTCGATCAGATAAGCGGGAACTTTAAGATTTTCCGCCACTTCGCGCAGACGATTGGAATTGGAGCTATTGGGCGATCCCACCACGATCACCACATCGCATTGTTGCGCCAGCAGCTTGACCGCATCCTGACGGTTCTGCGTGGCATAGCAGATGTCATCTTTTTTCGGCCCGGTGATAAACGGAAAACGGGTCTTAAGCACCGCGATAATGCTGCTGGCATCGTCTACCGACAGGGTGGTTTGCGTCACAAAGGTGAGGTTGTTCTCATCATTTACTTTTAGCTTCAACACATCGGCAGGCGACTCGACCAGATACATACCGCCGTTGCTCTGCCCCATCGTGCCCTCCACTTCGGGATGCCCCTTGTGTCCGATCATAACGATCTCTTTGCCCCGCTCGCGCAAGCGCGAAACTTCGATGTGCACCTTGGTGACCAGCGGACAAGTGGCATCGAACACCGTCAATCCACGCGCTTCCGCATCGCGCCGCACGGCTTGCGAAACACCGTGCGCGCTGAAAATGAGAATGCTGTTCGGCGGCACATCCGCCAGATCTTCGATAAAGATCGCTCCCTTGGCTTTCAGTCCTTCCACCACAAATTTATTGTGCACCACTTCGTGGCGCACATAGATCGGCGCGCCGTGCAGCGCCAATGCGCGTTCGACGATCTCGATAGCGCGATCTACTCCGGCACAAAAGCCGCGCGGGTTAGCGAGTAACAGTTCCATCATTTTTCTCCGGTTTATTTTTGAAGCTACCCCACAACAGCAAGGCGGCACCGATATTGATCGCGCTATCCGCCACATTGAACGCGGCGAAATGGCTCTCATTCCAATGAAAATCGAGAAAGTCCACCACGTAGCCGTATATGAGCCGGTCGATCAAATTGCCCAGCGCACCGCCGAGAATGAACGCCAGCGCAATGCAGAATAATTTTTCCTGCTGGTGTTTGCGCAACAGCCAGATGATCCACACTGACGCGGCAATAGCGATGCCGCTAAACAACCAGCGCTGCCAGCCGCCCGCATCGTTCAGCATACCGAACGACGCGCCGGGGTTGTGTATCAGCAGCAGATTAAAGAAGTCGGTGACGGTGTAACTTTCGCCGTAAGCGAAATGGCTGCTGACCCACAGCTTGGCGATCTGATCGAACACGATCACCAAGGCACTCACCCACAGCCACTTCATTAACATCCCATCTCCTGCGGCTTGCGTAGAAGCATTCCGGTTAAGCATAGCGGCGCGCCTCGCCGGAGCCGTGCAGATTGCTCACGCAACGCCCGCACAGAGCGGGATGCGCGGCATCGCTGCCCACATCTTCACGGTAATGCCAGCAGCGGTCGCACTTGGTATGCGTGCTTGGAACCACCTTAATTTCCAGCTCTCCGCCTTCGCGCAGATGCGCATTGGCACGCGAGGTGATGAACACGAAGCACAAGTCGTCACTCAATCTGGACAGCAACTCAAAGGTTGCTTTGCCCGCAAACACATCGACTTCGGCTTGCAGCGCAGAGCCAATCGCTCCCACCGCACGCTGCTCTTCCAGTTTTTTATTCACCAGTTCGCGCACGTTGCGAATATCCTGCCATGCTCCCATCGTCGCCACATCCATCTGATGGTCAGGCAAGCCATACCATTGCCCCTCAAAAACACTCACATCATCCTTGCCACTCAGCACCGCCCACACTTCTTCGCCGGTAAATGAAAGCACGGGCGACATCAGCCGCACCAGTGCATGGGTGATGTGGTACAGCGCGTTCTGCGCCGAACGGCGCGCCAACGAATCTTTACCTGCGGTGTAAAGCCGATCTTTCAAAATATCGAGGTAGAAACCGCCCAACGCTTCCGAGCAAAACGCCTGCAATTTTTGCGCGATTGAATGGAATTCGTAACGCTCGTAATCGGCCTTCACTTCGTCTTGCAGCTTCTGCGCCAACGCCAAGGCATAGCGGTCGATCTCCAACCATTGCGCTACAGGTAAAGCATGTTTTGCGTGCTCGTAGTCGGCGATGTTCGCCAGCAAAAAGCGCAAGGTATTACGGATGCGGCGATAGCTGTCGGTCACGCGCTTGAGAATTTCTTCCGAGAGCGAAATTTCGCCGGAATAATCGGTCGAGGCAATCCACAAACGCAGCATGTCCGCGCCCAGTTTGTTGCAGATGTCTTGCGGCTCAATGCCATTGCCCTTGGACTTGGACATCTTGTAGCCCTTTTCATCCACGGTGAAGCCGTGGGTGAGCAATTGCCGATACGGCGCACGTCCATCAATCGCGCAACCTATCAGCAACGAACTTTGAAACCAGCCGCGATGCTGGTCGGAGCCTTCCAGATACAAATCGGCGGGATACGCCAATTCTTCGCGTCGGCGCAACACGGCAAAATGCGTCGCTCCAGAATCGAACCACACATCCAGCGTATCGGAGAGTTTGCGGTAATGCGCGGCATCGTCGCCGAGCAACTCCCGCGCATCCAGTGCAAACCACGCTTCGATGCCCTGTTGCTCGATGCGCTTGGCCACCACTTCCAGTAACTCCGGTGTGCGCGGATGCAAAGCCATGGTTTCTTTATGCACGAAGAACGGCATCGGCACACCCCAGTTACGCTGGCGCGACACACACCAGTCGGGACGGTTTTTAATCATCGCTTCGAGGCGCGCACGTCCCCATGCGGGGAAGAATTGCGTGTCCGCTACGGCCTGATTCGCCAGTGTGCGCAATTGCTCGCCGCCCACATCGGCATGCTGTTCCATGCCGATAAACCACTGCGGCGTGGAACGGAAAATGATCGGCGTCTTGTGCCGCCAGCAATGCGGGTAGCTGTGTTTGAGTTTTTCCTGATGCAGCAGATGGCCGCTGGCTTCCAGCGCTTGCAGCACGATGTCGCTGCCCTTCCACACGAACACACCCGCCAAGGGAACACCGCCCGCATCGGGTGTTGTAGAAATAAATTTGCCGTCGTCGCCCACCGGATTGTCGTTCGGCAGATTGTATTTTTGTCCGACAAAGTAGTCGTCCAGGCCGTGTGCCGGCGCGGTGTGTACCAAGCCGGTACCGGCTTCCAGCGTGACATGCTCGCCGCAGATAATGGGCACGAGGCGGTCATTAAACGGATGATGCAAATGCAGCCCTTGCAGCGCGGCGCCGTAACAGGTCGCAGCAGTGCCATCACCCCGGTCATTGCTGCCGCTCAACTGGTAACGGTTCAGGCTGGCTGCAACCAGATCAGACACCAGAATCAAATAGCCCTTGGGCGTCTTAACCAGGTCATATTGAAATTCGGGATGTACGCTCACTGCCTGATTCGCGGGCAGCGTCCAAGGCGTGGTCGTCCAGATCACCGCGTAGACTTTGGCATCGCCCGGCAGATGCCCGATGCCAAAGGCTTTAGCCACTGCCGCTTTATCCTGCACTTCGAAACCGACATCAATTGCGGGCGACACTTTGTCTTCGTGTTCCACCTCGGCTTCCGCCAATGCGGACTGGCAATCCAGACACCAGTTCACCGGCTTGCGACCTTGATACAGATAACCGCGCTCGTGAATTTTCCCGAGCGTGCGAACAATGTCGGCCTCAACGTGGAAGTCCATCGTCAGATAGGGGTGATCCCAATCGCCCAAAATACCCAAGCGGATAAAATCTTTTTTCTGGCGCTCGACTTGGGCCTGCGCATATTCGCGGCACAGTGCGCGGAACTGCGCGGGGGGAATCGCCTTGCCGTGTTTCTTTTCCACCTGCAACTCGATAGGCAGGCCGTGGCAATCCCAGCCCGGCACGTAAGGCGCATCAAAGCCGGACAAAGTCTTGCTCTTGACGATGATGTCCTTGAGAATTTTATTCACCGCATGACCGAGATGAATATCGCCGTTGGCATAGGGCGGGCCGTCGTGCAGCACGAATTTTTTGCGCCCTTTTGACGCGGCACGGATGCGCTGATAGTGCTGCTGCGCCTGCCATTGCGCCAGCATCTGCGGCTCGCGCCTAGCGAGATCGCCGCGCATCGGGAACGGGGTATCGGGAAGATTGAGGGTGTCTTTGTAATCAGTTGCCATTTTTTATAAACCAGTCCTTTGCCTGCCCGACATCGAGCGCAATTTGTTGCGTTAAACTTTCCAACCCGGAGAATTTCATTTCAGCGCGCAGCTTGTGTAAAAAATCCACATGCAGATGTTTGCCGTAAATCTCCTGCGCGAAATCGAACAGATGCACTTCCAGCACCGGCTTACCATTCTGCTCGATGGTCGGACGCACACCGAGACTCGCCACGCCGTCAACCCTCTCGCCACCTTCGATACGCACGCGCACCACAAAGATACCGGACAATGGGGGGCGATTGTGCTTTAACTGGATGTTGGCTGTAGGATAACCCAGCTTGCGTCCGACTTTCTCGCCATGCTCCACATGCCCGCTGATACTGTACGGACGCCCCAGGTAGCGTTGCGCCAAAGGCAGATTTCCTTCGCTTAATACAAGCCGCACTGCCGTACTGGAGATGCGCACGCCCTTTTGCAGCACGCTGCTCATCGACTTTACTGTGACGCCTTGTTGCGCACCTATTTTTTCCATCAGGGCAAAGTCGCCACCGCGCGCATTGCCGAAACGGAAATCGTCGCCGATCAGCACGTACCTCGCCGCCAAGTTTCCGTACAGCGCATCGATAAAATCGGTCGCGCTGGTTTGCGCCAATTTCCGATTAAAGCGGCAGACATGCACCCGGTTCAAACCGAGCGCGGCAAAACGCTCCAACTTTTCGCGCAGACTGGTGAGCCGTGCCGGAGCCTGCAACGGCGTAAAAAACTCGCGCGGATGCGGCTCGAACACGATGGCAGCGGTAGCCAGATCACGCTCGCCCGCAGCGAGCTGCAATTGTTCCAGCAATGCCTGATGCCCGAGATGCACACCATCGAAATTACCGATGGTGAGTGCAACGGGCTGGCGGTCAGGGGAAGTAAGTCCACGAAGTATCTGCATAACGGCGCGGATTATACCGTAGGGCGGACACGTTTTTGTTCCCACGCATTTATCAGCCGAAAGACGGCCAAGGCTGGAAATTTACCGCCAGAAAGTCGAGCTTCATGACCTGCAACAAGGTGACAGCGGAAGTTGGCAAACTTTAGGAAGGCTTGGCTCACTACACGGGTTAAACTCGACGTCGGAAAATTAACGACGCAAAGAGGGACTCATGCCGGAACAAAATCAAACTGATAAGCACGCCGAGAAAGGCTTCATCTATGCTCCGTGGGAGCGCGCCTTCGACCGTGTTCTGACTCCGTTCGATGAATTTATCCATCGGCAAACTACCAGCGGCCTGTTGTTGATGGTTTCGGCCATCGTCGCACTCGTGCTGGCAAACAGCTTTGTGGCAGAGGCATATTTTCATTTGTTGCACACCCCGCTAGGCATTCACAGCGGTGCGTGGGCCCTTAGTATGAGTCTGCACCATTGGGTAAATGATGGCTTGATGGCGCTGTTTTTCTTTGTGGCTGGGATGGAGTTGAAGCGCGAGATGTTGGTTGGTGAATTGGCTGATTTACGTCAGGCCGCGCTGCCGATTGTCGCCGCCATTGGCGGCATGGTGATGCCCGCGCTGATTTATCTCGCCATCAACCATGGCACTGATGCCGCGCGAGGTTGGGGGATACCGATGGCGACCGACATCGCGTTTGCAGTCGGCGCACTTGTATTGTTGGCCAGTCGTGTACCCAAAGCGTTAATCACTTTTTTGGTGGCGCTGGCCATCGCAGACGACCTCGGTGCGGTGGTGGTGATCGCGCTGTTCTATACCCAACAATTGGCGCTTGATTGGCTGGCCGTTTCAGTTGTGCTTGTGTTGCTGCTGTTTGTTTTGAATTTCGCTGGCATACGCAGAGTGCTGCCGTACTTCGGTGTGGCGATTCTGCTGTGGTACGCGCTGTTGCAATCCGGTGTGCATGCCACGCTGGCAGGTGTGTTATGTGCATTCGCTATTCCCGCCCGCCCGAAATATGACCCGGTATTATTTAGCAAGCATCTGAAGGAACTGGTCGAGCGTTTTGATGCCAACCATCAGCAGGGTGGCAACATCATGACTAACGAGAAGCTGTATTCCGTGGTGCAAATGCTTGAACAAGGCGTGCGCGGTGTGCAGACACCTTTGCAGCGACTGGAGCATAGTTGGCACTTGCCGGTAGCTTTTCTGGTGATTCCGATTTTTGCTTTAATCAACGCGGGCATTCCTTTGCAGCTTGGCGCGCTGGGCGAAACCTTGACCCACCCGGTAATGCTGGGCGTATTGTTTGGACTGGTGCTTGGAAAATTCATCGGCATCACCGGTGCGTGCTGGCTGGCATTACGCCTGGGGATAGGGCAATTACCCAGCGGTACACGCTTCAGCCAAATCGCCGCTGTGTCAGTGCTGGGTGGTATCGGCTTTACCATGTCGATTTTTATCGCCGAACTGGGGTTTTCTACACAGCCAGAATATCTGCTGATGGCCAAGACGGGCGTGCTGGCGGCATCGCTACTGGCGGGCTTGTTCGGTTTTGCTTGGTTGTGGCAGCTAGGGCGTAAGCCATGAACGGTAGTCATCAACTATCCGCACAACAAGTTCTCGAAGGAGTGGCGTCGAACGCGCAGGGGTTGAGCCACGCCGAAGCTGCCGGGCGTCTTGTTAAGTATGGCCCCAATCGTTTGACGCAGCCTAACCGTCGTGGCCCGTTACTGCGCTTTCTGTTGCAATTCCACAACGTGCTGATCTACGTCTTGCTGGCCTCGGCGGGTGTCACCGCGTTGCTTGCGCATTGGGTAGATACTAGCGTGATCGTCGGCGTGGTGGTCATCAACGCCATCATCGGCTTCATACAGGAAGGCAAGGCAGAGAAGGCGATGGATGCGATACGGCGCATGCTCTCGCCCGAAGCGACGGTGCTGCGCGAAGGTAAGCGTGAGGTCATCGCGGCGGAATCACTGGTGGCGGGCGACATTGTGTTGCTGCAATCCGGTGACAAAGTACCTGCTGACTTGCGTTTGTTGAGCGTAAAAAATCTGCGCATCGAAGAGGCTGCGCTGACCGGTGAGTCTACTGCCGTGGAAAAGAATGTCCACGCAGTGGATGCGCAGGCCGTACTCGGTGACCGTTATTGCATGGCGTATTCGAGCACGCTGGTGGTGTATGGGCAGGGCGCGGGCGTGGTGGTGGGTACGGCAGACGATACCGAGATCGGTCGCATCAGCGCCATGCTGGACGAGGTGCAGACGCTGACTACGCCGCTGTTGCGGCAGATGGAGGTATTCGGGCGCTGGCTGACTATAGCAATCCTGGCGCTAGCGGCGATCACGTTCCTGTTCGGCTGGCTGGTGCATCAGTTTGATATCGGCGATATGTTTCTCGCCGCAGTGAGTATGGCTGTGGCTGCAATCCCAGAAGGCTTGCCCGCCGTACTGACCATCACGCTAGCGTTGGGCGTGCAGCGCATGGCTAAACGTAATGCCATTATTCGGCGTTTGCCCGCAGTCGAAGCACTGGGCTCAGTGACAGTGATCTGCACGGACAAGACCGGCACGCTTACGCGCAATGAAATGACGGTACAGCGTGTGCAGACTGCCGGGCAAGTATTTGAGGTAAGCGGCGGCGGGTATGCGCCGCATGGCGGTTTTGCCGTTGCGGGACAAGAAATGAACATTGCCGAATATCCAGATACGCTCGATCTGTTGCGCGCCGGATTGTTGTGCAACGATGCCACGCTGAATGAGATAGCAGGTACATGGCAGATCACGGGTGACCCCACCGAGGGGGCACTCATCACGCTGGCGATGAAGGCTGGGCTTGATCCTGTTTTCGAACAGGAGTCGCTGCCACGCACCGATATTATTCCGTTTGAATCAGAACATCGTTTTATGGCGACCTTGCATCACGATCATGCCGGGCATGCCTTTATCTTTGTGAAAGGCGCCGTCGAGCAAGTGTTGACGATGTGTAAGCAGCAGCGCGGAAGGGGCGAGGAAGTACCGCTCGATTTGCCGCAATGGCACGGCATGATGGCCGAGACCGGTGCGCTCGGGCAGCGCGTGCTGGCACTGGCAATGAAGACCGTCGAAAGCGGGCAACGAGAATTGAATTTCGCCGACATGCAAGGTGGATTCACTCTGCTCGGCATGGTTGGCATCACCGATCCGCCTCGCGAAGAAGCCATCGCTGCGGTGCGTGATTGTCATGCTGCGGGCATACGCGTCAAGATGATTACCGGTGACCATGCTGAGACGGCTCGCGCTATCGCCGCTCTATTAAACATAGGAAATGGGCACGTGCTGACTGGTAGCGAATTAGATGCATTGGATGAGACCGCATTGCGTCAGGCAGTGCGTGATGTGGATGTGTTCGCGCGCGCAAGTCCAGAACACAAGTTGCGCCTAGTTACAGCGTTGCAGGCCAATGGCGAAATTGTCGCCATGACTGGCGATGGCGTGAACGATGCTCCGGCTTTGAAGCGTGCAGACATCGGAGTGGCAATGGGTATGAAGGGTACTGAGGTCGCCAAGGAAGCTGCCGAAATGGTGCTTGCTGATGACAATTTCGCCACCATCGCACACGCGGTGGAAGAGGGGCGCACCGTCTATAACAACATCAAGAAAGCCATCGTGTTCATCATGCCCACGAATGGCGGTGAGGCGGGTATGGTGCTATTTGCCATTCTGTTCGGCATGACTCTGCCTATCACGCCAGTGCAGATACTGTGGGTGAATATGGTTACGGCGGTGACGCTGGCATTGGCTTTGTCGTTCGAGAAATCCGAACCGGGGGTGATGCAGCGACCACCACGCGCAGCCAATGAAGCGATCCTGTCTGGCTTTATGATCTGGCGCATTAGCTTCGTTTCTCTGCTACTCACCGGTGGTTCAGTCGCTCTGTTTTTGTGGGAAAGTGCGCGTGGTGTGAGCATCGAAGAAAGCCGGGCTGTTGCTGTCAATGCGCTGGTGGTGGGTGAGATGGCTTACCTGTTCAACTGCCGCTACTTGCTCTTGCCGGTGCGCACTTGGCAGGACTTCACAGGGAATTCCTATGTGTTGCGCTCTATTATTTTCTTGGCCGCTATTCAGGTGGCCTTTACCTATCTGCCATTTATGCAGAGCATGTTTGGCGTAGCAGCCATCGACGCATCTGCATGGGGGCGCATCATCGGATTTGGGGTGTTCCTGTTCATTGTTGTTGAGGTGGAGAAAAAATTGATTCAAAAAATGTCGATAGCTGCCCAATACAAGCAATAGCTTTCTTGAATTTTCAATGACTACTCAGCCCACATTGTTGCCAGTCAATCCACAATGAGAATTGCATCACGACCAAGATAATTCACCATGCACTGCCACGCTTGCGCGGGCAAGCCGACTCCTCGCCGATTTCAGCAGTTTACATTTACCCCGGTAATGGTCAACAATATCCGCCCTCCAGTGATCGTGAAGAAATGCCATGCGCCACTCCCTTGCCAAGACCGTCACACTTCGCGAAGCATGGGCGTGGGCCATGTACGATTTTGCCAACTCCGGCTACACCACGGTGGTCATCACCGCCATCTTCAATGCCTACTTCGTCGCGGTGGTCGCGGGCAACCAGCCTTGGGCGACGTTTGTTTGGACGGCTGCGCTGGCCGTCTCCTACGCCGCGATCATGTTCAGCGCGCCGCTCATCGGAGCCTATGCGGATGCCTATGCCGCCAAGAAAAAACTGCTGGCGCTGAGCACCATCGGCTGCGTGGCGTTCACCGCACTGCTGGCGTTCAGCGGGCCGGGCAGCCTGTGGCTCACTATTCCGCTGATCGTGCTGTCCAATTTTTTCTACGGAAGTGGCGAGAATCTGGTGGCCGCCTTCCTGCCCGAACTGGCGCAAAGTAAATCGCTCGGCAAAGTATCGGGCTGGGGATGGAGCTTCGGTTATATCGGCGGGCTGGTCAGTCTGGGCGCTTGCCTCGCCTATGTGACCTGGGCTCAGCAACACGGCCAGCGTGCCGAAGATTTCGTGCCGGTGACCATGCTGGTCACCGCCGCGCTGTTTGCTGTTTCCAGTCTGCCCACCTTCCTGTTCCTCAAGGAGCGCGCTTTGCCGCAGCCCCATCTGCAAGGACAAAACATGCTTCAGGAATCTTTTGCCCGGCTCGGACAAACCATCAGACACGCGAGAAACTTCCGCGACCTGCGGCGCTTCCTGATCTGCACGGTGTTCTATCAGGCGGGCATCCAAGCGGTGATCACGCTCGCCGCGATCTACGCGCAACAGGCGATGCACTTCACCACCCAGCAGACCATCATGCTGATCTTTGTCGTCAACATCACCGCCGCCGTCGGTGCTTTCCTGTTCGGTCATCTGCAGGATCGCATCGGCCACATCCCCGCCATCGCACTCACGCTGGTCGGCTGGATCGTCATGGTCGGGCTGGCATGGGCCGCACAAGGCCCTGGGATGTTCTGGGTCGCGGCGAACCTCGCCGGAATCTGCATGGGTGCCAGCCAGTCCGCCGGACGCGCGCTGGTGGGCTTGCTAAGCCCGGTTACGCGCCGCGCCGAGTTCTTCGGATTGTGGGGGATGGCGGTCAAGCTGGCATCGATATTGGGGCCGCTGACTTACGGGCTGGTGAACTGGCTATCGCGGGGCGATCATCGGCTCGCGATCCTGATTACCGGCAGTTATTTTCTCGCGGGGTTGGCTATTCTGGCCGGGGTGAACATCAGGCGCGGAAGACGTGCGGCACTACGGATCGCCTGATACGAAACCGGAAGCTATTGACCCGCAACAGCCTGTCGAATAGTTGTGTTGTAGTCTGCTCTTCGGTCTAAACGGATGGTTGATGTTCCTCTCACATATGTCCGCTGTGTTGAACTAAGTGGCCATACAACTTTTGCTATTTTTGCCAGGCCGTCGGTCTCTGATGTGCCATTAAGCGACGGTCGAGGTTGAAAATTCACCGACGCGAAGCCGCCATTCATGATGTGCCCTCGTTGCATCGAACGATAGCTCAGCACACCAGCTCTTACTTCTCTTAAAAGTCGGATCATCACCATTTTCTGCCTGTTATCTTGACCGTTTAAATCTATGCAACTCATGCATACAAATGGACGATCACGCCATTATTAAATCAGTCCCTCCAAAGACCAGTAACCCTTCTATAATCCCACCGTAAACACTTAAACCGACAGAGCATCCATGATCGAAGACATCAAGAAAACCCTGTGGGCAGCCGCCGACAAGTTGCGCGCCAACACCGATGCCGCCGAATACAAGCACCTCGTGCTCGGCCTGATCTTCGTCAAATACATCTCCGACACCTTCGCCGCCCGCCGTGTCGAGCTGGGCCGCCGCTTTGCTGACCCTCAAGATGATTACTACCTCGACGATGCCGCGCTTATGGCCGCAGAGTTGGAAGACCGCGACTACTACAAAGAAGTGAACGTATTCTGGGTGCCGGAAACTGCGCGTTGGGAAGCGCTGCGTGCCGCCGCCAAACAGCCAAACATCGGCAAGCTAATTGACGATGCACTCTCCGTCATTGAAGCCGAAAACCCCAAGCTCAAAAACATCCTCGACAAACGTTTCGGTCGCGCACCGCTGCCCGATGGCAAGCTGGGCGAGTTGGTCGATCTCATCTCCACCATCGGCTTTGGCGACGACCCGCGCCTTGCGCGTGATGTGCTGGGGCAAGTGTACGAATATTTCCTCGGCATGTTCGCCAGCGCCGAAGGCAAGCGCGGCGGCCAGTTCTACACCCCCGCCAGCATCGTCAAAACCCTCGTCGCCGTACTCGCCCCGCATCACGGCAAAGTGTACGACCCCTGCTGCGGCTCTGGCGGCATGTTTGTGCAGTCGGAAAAATTCATCGAATCGCACGGCGGCAAGCTGGGCGATGTCGCCGTGTTCGGGCAGGAATCCAACCCCACCACTTGGCGCCTAGCGGCGATGAACCTCGCCATTCGCGGCATCGACTTCAACCTGGGTCGCGAACCGGGCGACACCTTCACCAAAAACCAGCACGCCGATCTGCGCGCCGACTTCATCCTCGCCAACCCACCGTTCAACATCAGCGACTGGTGGCACGGCAGCCTCACCGGCGATCCGCGCTGGGTGTATGGCGATCCACCTGCGGGCAACGCCAACTACGCATGGTTGCAACACATGCTCTACCACCTCAAGCCGAATGGCCGCGCGGGCATCGTGCTGGCGAATGGCTCCATGAGCTCCAGCCAAAACAGCGAAGGCGAGATTCGCAAAGCAATGGTCGAAGCCGACGTGGTGGAAGTGATGATTGCGCTGCCCGGCCAACTCTTCTTCAATACCCAGATCCCCGCCTGCCTGTGGTTCCTCGCCAAACAAAAAACGACGAGACAAGGCGAAGTCCTCTTCATCGACGCGCGCAAACTCGGCACCATGATCAGCCGCGTGCAAACCGAATTCACTGATGACGTGATTGAACGAATTGCTGCTACCGTCGAAGCGTGGCGCAACAGCTCCCCTCGCCCGCAAGCGGGAGAGGGGCCGGGGGAGAGGGTAGGCGACTATCAAGACATCCCCGGCTACTGTCGCAGCGTCAAGCTGAAAGAAATCGCCGAACATGGCCACGTCCTCACCCCCGGCCGCTACGTTGGCGCAGAAGAAGTAGAAGACGATGACGAAGCCTTCGCCGACAAGATGCAAAAGCTCACCGAAAAGTTGGGCGAACAAATGGCGAAGGGAACAGAACTCGATCAGTTAATCCGGCACAAGCTGGAAGGGTTGGGGTATGAGTTCTGAGGATAAACGTGAGTTGCAGCAATTGGCTGGACAGATGCGCGCGCTGTTTCACCAAGCCATTCAAGCCGCCAGCGTGGAAGTGGACGACATCATCCAGCACGGCGTGCGCGACAACCAGCGCATTGAGCATCAGCTTGACCACATGCTCGGTTTTTGCTGCGACCCGGACATGCTGGTGTTATTCAAGCGCCTGTGCCGCTACTACTTCGCCATCGACACGGTAGCGACTGCTGAACATATCAACGCGTACCGGGAAATGTGGGATACGCCGGATGCGGCGGACGATGATGGGAGTGGGTATGAATTCTAAACGGATGGATTTCAGCGGGCTTGTTGAAGCAATTCAGCAAACCCACACGACCTTCTCTGCGCAAGCCAATAAGGCCGTCAATATCAGTCTTACTTTGCGTAATTGGTTTATTGGCCACTACATTGCAGAGTATGAATTGCAGGGGGCGGATCGCGCCAAATACGGTGAACGCTTGCTGGAAATTCTGGCTGAACAACTGGCCGACAACGGATTAAAACGCATCGAAGCGCGAGAACTTCGTCGCTTCCGCCAGTTTTACAATAGCTATCCCCAGATACGGGAGGCACTGTCTCCCGCATTGTCCGCCCTGCCGCTGGCGGACAATTTGAATTTGCCTGAAATTCGGGAGACGCTGTCTCCCGAATCGCCGGACGCATTACCGAATACCGATCATCGCCTATTGCTGGAACGCTTGTCGTTCTCACACTTTGCCGAGCTTCTGCAAATCGAACCCCCGCTCAAACGCCGTTTCTATGAAATTGAAACTGTGCGCGGCAACTGGTCAGCCTCAGTAGGTCGGGTTAGCGCAGCGTAACCCGACAACCACTCCATGCAATATCGACGCGCATTCATCCCCGGCGGCAGCTACTTCTTCACCGTAGTTATGCAACACCGTCGCCCCATTTTTGCCACTGCCGCAGCGGTGGAAATCTTGCGCGAAGCATTTCGTACCGTGCGCAAAACGCGCCCCTTCGAAATCAACGCCTTCGTCGTCTTGCCCGACCACCTGCATTGCATCTGGACACTGCCCACTGACGATGCCGATTTCGCCACCCGCTGGCGGCTTATCAAAACTTGGTTCACCAAACATTACCCCGACACCTTGCGCCCCACGCCCGACCCGGCACGCAAAGCCAAACAAGAACAAGCCCTGTGGCAACATCGTTATTGGGAACACCTGCTGCGTGACGAAAATGATTACGCCCGCCACATCGAATACATTCATTACAATCCCGTGAAACACGGCCACGTCACCTCCCCAATAGATTGGGCATATTCCAGCATCCACCGCCATATCGCGGCAGGCATCGTTCCACCCGATTGGGGACGCAGCGAAATTAAATTTGAAGGCATCGGCCATGAATAAACCAACACAAACCGTAGCATCCGCCGCATCCGTAGGTCGGGTTAGCCCGTCAGGGCGTAACCCGACAAGCCATGTTCGGGTGCGCAAAGATGTCGGGTTACGCGATGACGCCGCTAACCCGACCTACAGGGCTACCACGCTCGGTCAGATTTGTGAGTCGCAGGGTGGGGCAATTCAAACAGGGCCTTTTGGCAGCCAACTTCACACATCAGACTACAAGGAGGTTGGCATTCCAGTTGTCATGCCAACCAATATTGGTGATGGCGGAATAGTTGAGGATGGCATCGCGCGAATTGACCAAGTTGACGTAGATCGCCTGTCTCAGCATAAGCTGCGTTTAGGAGATATTGTTTTTAGCCGTCGTGGTGACGTAACAAAAAATGCCTTAATCGGCTCACGTGAAATTGGTTGGTTCTGTGGCACAGGTTGCCTCAAAGTCAGACTGGGCAATGAATCTATTGCCAATGCCAAATTCATTTCGCACTGTCTGCGTCAGCCTGAAATAAAAGACTGGCTAACGCGTCATGCAGTTGGCGCCACAATGCCAAATTTAAATACTGGCATTCTCTCGGCTGTTCCAATTCAGTTGCCGCCTCTGCAAACGCAACTTGAAATAGCTTCAATGCTCGGCGCTCTCGACGACCGCATCGCCCTCCTGCGTGCCTCCAACGCCACGCTGGAAGCCATTGCGCAGGCGATGTTCAAATCTTGGTTTGTCGATTTCGATCCCGTCCACGCCAAACAACAAGGCCGCGCCCCCGAAGGCATGAGCGAAGCCACCGCCGCGCTCTTCCCCGACAGCTTCGAGGAATCGGAACTGGGCTTGGTGCCGAGGGGGTGGAAGGTTGGAACGCTGGCCGACATGGCGGTTTATCAAAATGGCTATGCCTTCAAGACGCAAGACTGGCAGGACACCGGGCACCCCGTTGTAAAAATCGGAAATGTAAAACCGGGAATCATCGACATCGCTGGCACTTCATGTGTTTCGTCCGACACAGTGATAGGACTTGAACGATTTCTGCTGAAGCGAGGTGATTTGTTGGTCGGTATGACGGGATATGTTGGAGAGACCGGATTGATGCCAGACACCAATCCACCTGCGTATCTGAATCAGCGTGTTGGACGGATTTCAACCAGCAGAGGGATTGCTGATCTTGGCTTCGTGTATTGCATTGTTCGCAATGCCGCATATAAAACTTATGCAGAAACTAAATCACATGGGAGCGCACAAGCGAATGTTAGCGGCACCGAGCTTATGTCTTATCCAACGGTTCTGCCTTCTTCCGATGTGCTGGAAACGTTCAATCACATAACGCACCGGTTGATTGATAAGGTACTTGCGAATCACGCCCAAGCCCAAACCCTCGCCACCCTTCGCGACACGCTGCTCCCCCGCCTGATCTCCGGCCAACTGAGCCTGCCGGATGTGAAGATTGATAAAGTGAAAATTGAAGAGGTTGCCTGATGTTTGATCTGCATACTTTGGAAGATTTGAATCTGCTTGCCGAAACCAGAGAGCTTGAATGTAAGTTGGCGCATGGGCAGGACGGCAAGGGAGAAGTACCCAAGGATTTTTGGCTGACTTTTTCGGCGATGGCGAATGCCCATGGCGGCGTGGTGTTGCTGGGTGTGCGTGAAAAGGATGGTGCATTTAGCATTGCAGGGCTGGAAAACCCAGCAAAGGTTCGCGGTGACCTATTCAACACACTCAACAATCGGGCTAAGGTGAGCGTTAATTTGCTTACGGATGAGAATGTGACCGAAGCTCATGTTGAGGGCAAAACGATATTGGTGGTAAGCATCCCCGCTGCCACACGCAAACAAAAGCCGGTATTTCTGAATGGTCAACCTCTTGGCAATACTTATCGCCGGCTGAATGATGGTGACCGCCATTGTGATGACGAAACAGTCAAACGCATGCTCGCAGAGCAAGTGGAAGATGAACGGGATGCGCGGATTCTTACCGGATTCGGCATGGAAGATATTGATGAGGAAAGCCTGCGCATCTACCGGCAAATGTTGCGCGACGAAAAGCCAGGTCACCCATATCTGGAGCAGGATGACTTTTCCTTTTTGCAGAGCTTGCGCGGTTGGCGTCGTGATCGACAAAGTGGTGAGATGGGCTTAACGATAGGTGGCCTGCTTATGTTCGGTAAGTGGTCCGCCATTCAGGAAGCGATGCCACACTATTTTCTTGATTACCAAGAGCGCCCTGAGGCAAAAGCTGAGTTGCGTTGGGTGGATAGGCTGGTGCCGGATGGCACATGGACGGGAAATCTGTTTGAGTTTTATCGGCGCGTGTATCGTAAGCTGACATCAGATTTAAAAGTCCCCTTCGCTTTGAAGGACGGTCAGCGCCAAGACGACACGCCAGTCCATGAAGCGTTGCGTGAGGCTTTGGCAAATACCCTTGTGCATGCCGATTACGCCGGACGGGTTTCGGTGCTTGTGGTGAAACGTCCGGATATGTTCGGGTTTCGTAATCCGGGCGGACTGCGGTTACCTATCGAGCAGGTCATCCGGGGCGGGGAAAGCGACTGTCGTAATCGTATTCTTCACCAAATGTTTTTACTTATCGGATTGGGTGAACGGGGTGGTTCGGGAATGCCGCGTATTTATGGCGGATGGAAAAGCCAGCACTGGCGGCCGCCTGCGCTCATGGAAAAAGACGAGCCGGAACAAACTTTGTTAATGCTTCAAATGGCAGATTTGTTGCCCGAATATGTTTTGGTACAACTGCGAGATCGGTTCGGTTCCCAGTTCGATACACTGGACTATACGGGGCGCTTGGTTATGGCTACAGCTGTTTTGGAAAGGGTGGTTAGTCACAATCGTTTGTTGGAAATTTGTGATGCCCATTCCCATGACCTGAGTGTGCTATTGGCGCGATTGGTTAAATCCGGCTTGTTGGAGTCGGATGGCCGATCACGCGGCATGGTGTATTTTTTGCCTGGAGACAGCCTGCCGACTCCGGAGCAAGTGTTTGTAGGGCCAGCATTTCCTGTTTTGCGGCCAGTCAATATGGGAAGCAGCTCCGAATACTCGGAGGTTAGCTCCGAATATATTGCAGGTAGCTCCGAATACTCAGATCAATCTGACGGCGAGCGTGACAGCAAAGGACGATTGCTCACCCCCCACCTTGACGCGCCAGTAATTGATGATTTGGCTGTTCTGGAGGAAAGTTTCCGTAAGTCATTGGAGAAATTGGCAGAAGAGCCACGGCAAAAAGAAAGGCTGGGAGCTAATCACATGGAGCGGGTCATTTTGGCGCTGTGTAGCGATCAATTTCTAACGTTGTCTACATTGGCGCAATTAGTGAATCGCAATCCGGATGGCTTGCGCCAACAATATTTGAGTAAGATGGTGAAGTCTGGGGAGATGTTGCTGGCATTTCCAACTAAGCCAACGCACGAGAGGCAGGCATATCGGGCAGCCGTAGGGTTAAGCTCCGATTCTGACGGGAAAGATTGAAGGTGTAGCTGGGTTGCATAAACAAATGCCCCCGACAATCGCCGGAGGCATTTGCCGACCAAGAATCCCCAGTCCGCGAGACGTACTTTATGTGGAGATACGCTGACGGGCAAGTGGTGCGTGGAATATGGGGGGGGGAATAATGTCTATTACACCCATCGCAAGGCTGTTTAGCATTTGTTTAACAAAGTAACCAAACAGTGTTTAAGGGAAATTAAAGACGATTCTATTCATAGTGTTAGCTATTTATCTTGTTACACAAAATGTTAAACAAATGCTATTACTTGGCACTCTTTTCAGTTCTGATTTAGCAAAATCAATGTGTTAGAGTTTTTGTGTTAAGTGGGATGTTAAATCAGAGGTTGAAAACATGGGGAGTCGCTGGGATGGCTCATGTAAAGAAAACAGGATATTTTTTACATGATAAAAGTGTCATGTAAAAACTTGGTGAGTGAGAAATGACCGAAGACCAACTGGAACAGGAAGCGCTAGGCTGGCTCACCGAGGCGGGCTATTCCACCTTATACGGCCCGGACATCGCGGTGGATGGCGATGCGCCGGAACGCAGCGATTACCGGCAAGTGGTATTGGTGGAGCGGCTACGGTCTGCCGTTGCGCGCTTGAATCCGTCGATCCCAAAGGTGGCGCAGGATGATGCCGTACAGCAGGTGCTTGAGTTGGGCACGCCGGTGTTGCTCTCTGCTAACCGCCGTTTTCATCAGTTGCTGGTGGGTGGTGTGCCGGTGCAGTATCAGCAAGGCAATGAGACGCGCGGGGATTTCGTGCAGCTTGTTGATTGGGCAGAGCCTACCCGCAACGAGTGGCTGGCGATCAACCAGTTCTCGATCAAAGGTGCACACCACACCCGCCGCCCCGATGTGATTCTGTTCGTGAACGGGCTACCGCTGGTGTTGCTAGAACTGAAGAATCCCGCCGACGAAGCCGCCGACATCTGGAAAGCCTACGACCAGATTCAAACTTACAAAGAGCAGATTCCCGATGTGTTCCAGTACAACGAGGTGCTGGTGATTTCGGACGGCAGCGAGGCGCGGCTGGGGTCGCTATCCGGCGATGCCGAGCGCTTTATGCAGTGGCGTACGATTGACGGCGTGAAACTCGATCCGCTGGGACAGTTCAACGAACTGGAGACGCTGATTCGGGGTGTGCTGGCTCCGGCCTATCTGCTCGATTACTTGCGTTACTTTGTGTTGTTTGAGGATGATGGCACGCTGGTCAAGAAGGTTGCCGGTTATCACCAGTTCCATGCGGTGAGAGCGGCGATCAATCAGGTGATTGCGGCATCGCGCCCCGGTGGTTCGCACAAGGGCGGAGTGGTGTGGCACACGCAGGGCAGCGGCAAGAGCATCACCATGACGTGTTTTGCCGCACGGGTGATGCGCGAAACAGCGATGGAGAATCCGACCATCGTGGTGATCACCGACCGCAACGATCTGGACGGGCAGTTGTTCGGGGTGTTTTCGCTGGCGCAGGATTTGTTGCGCGAGCAACCGGTTCAAGCCAACACAAGGCAAGACCTGCGTGCGAAGTTATCTAATCGGCCTTCGGGCGGCATTGTGTTCGCCACCATTCAGAAATTCATGCCGGGCGAGGATGAAGACACCTTCCCCGTGCTTTCCGAGCGCAGCAATATAGTGGTGATTGCCGACGAGGCGCACCGCACGCAATACGGGTTTGAGGCGAAGCTGAAGACCATCAAGCCTTCGCGTGAAGCGGCGAATGATGCGCAAGCGTTGATGGCGGCAGAGCCGAAGTCGGTCTATCAAGTGGGCTACGCACAGCACTTGCGCGATGCCTTACCCAATGCCACTTTCGTCGCGTTTACTGGCACACCTGTTTCCAGCGAAGACCGCGATACGCGCGCTGTGTTCGGCGATTACATCCATGTGTACGACATGCAGCAGGCGAAGGAAGACGGCGCGACGGTGGCGATCTACTTTGAGTCGCGGCTAGCCAAGTTGTCCTTGAAAACGGAAGAGCTGACGCAGATCGACGATGAGGTGGATGAGTTAGCCGAGGACGAAGAAGAAAGCCAACAAGCCAAATTGAAGAGCCGCTGGGCAGCGCTGGAAAAGGTGGTGGGTGCAGAGCCGCGCGTGGCGAGTGTGGCGGCTGATTTGGTGGTGCACTATGAGGAGCGCAGCAAGGCGCAGACGGGCAAGGCGATGGTCGTGGCGATGAGCCGCGAGATATGCGTTCACTTGTACAACGAGATCATCAAGCTGCGCCCCGATTGGCATGACGCTGATCCTGAGAAAGGCGCGATCAAGATTGTGATGACGGGATCGGCCAGCGATAAGGCGCTACTGCGTCCGCACATCTACAGTGGACAGGTAAAGAAGCGGCTGGAGAAACGCTTCAAAGACCCCGCTGATCGTTTGCAGATCGTGATCGTGCGCGATATGTGGCTGACGGGATTCGATGCGCCATGCGTGCATACGCTCTACGTGGACAAGCCGATGAAGGGACACAACCTGATGCAGGCCATCGCGCGGGTGAACCGTGTGTTCAAGGACAAGCAAGGCGGCTTGGTGGTGGACTACATCGGCATTGCCAATGAGTTGCGCAGCGCGTTGAAGGAATACACCAACAGCAACGGGCGCGGCAAGCCGACGGTAGATGCGCATGAGGCGTATGCGGTGCTGGAAGAAAAGTTGGACATCCTGCGAGGTCTGTTGTCTGGCTACGACTACAGCGATTTCCTTACTGCCAGCCACAAGCGTTTGGCGGGCGCAGCCAACCATGTGTTGGGTGAGAAGGATGGCAAGAAGCGTTTCGCCGATACTGCGCTGGCGATGAGCAAGGCGTTTACCTTGTGCTGCACCTTGGACGAAGCCAAAGCGGTGCGCGAAGAGGTGGCGTTTTTCCAAGCGGTGAAGGTGATCCTGACCAAGCGCGAGATCAGCCTGCAGAAGAAGACCAACGAGGAGCGCGAGTTAGCGATCCGGCAGATCATCGGTTCGGCGGTGGTGTCGGAAGAGGTCGTGGATATTTTCAACGCGGTGGGTTTGGATAAGCCGAACATCGGTATTCTGGATGATGCTTTCCTTGCCGACGTGCGCAACCTGCCAGAGAAGAATCTGGCGGTAGAATTGTTGGAGCGTTTGCTGCAAGGAGAGATCAAGACGCGCTTCGCGGGCAACATCGTGCAGGACAAGAAATTTTCCGATCTGCTGGCAGATGTGATCAAGCGCTACCAGAACCGCGCCATCGAAACAGCGCAAGTCATCGAAGAGTTGATTGCGATGGCGAAGAAATTTAGGGCTGCGGCAGAACGAGGCGATGAGCTCGGCCTGACAGAAGATGAGATTCGCTTCTACGATGCGCTGGCCGACAATGAATCCGCAGTGCGCGAATTGAGTGACGAGATACTAAAGAAAATCGCCCATGAACTGACTGAGAGCTTGCGCCAAAACTTGAGCGTCGATTGGTCGCAGCGCGAAAGTGTGAGAGCGAAATTGCGTTTGATGGTGAAACGCATCCTACGCAAATATAAATACCCGCCGGATATGCAGGATGCGGCTGTTGAACTGGTGTTGCAACAGGCCCAGGCATTGGGTGAAGCATGGCTTCCATAGGCATGCTTCAAGTTGCCTATAAAATTAATCGTGACTTACCGAAGTGCAGCTTTGCATAAAATTCGATGCCATAAAGCTGCCGGTCGTCGATGACTCCAACGGGTCGGTTGCTGACTGACATGTCGATAGAAGTTTTAAATCTCTTATGACCGCTTAATTCAACACAGCGGACATATGTGAGAGGAACATCAACCGTCCGTTTAGGCCGAGGAGCTGACTGTCCCAGCTAGCCGCATGAACAACCACTTCTGGCACGTCAGAGACGGACGCTCTATCAAAATTCTAAAAATTTGTAGGCAGCTTCGCCCACAGAGCCGCCCCCAATCCAGAGAGCCTACGCCGCATCACCCACGACAAAACAACGCCGCTGTTTACTCGACAGGCCACATCTGCGCGCTATGCAACACCCGCAGTATTTCAACGCGCTGAGCGTTGATTCGATAAACGGCTATGAATAAGGTATGACTGATGACCAGCTCTCGCGTCCCTTCCACACGACCGAGACGCCCTAGCTCTGGATGGTTTATCAGGACATCAACCTGCCGCTCGATTTCTGCATCCTGCGCAATAGCGGCAAGCGGATTGTTTTGGGCAATGAAGCAAGCTGCGCAAGCCGGGTAATCTGTGCTTGCGGCAACCAAACAATCATCAAGCGCCATCCCCCTTGGCTTGAGCATTCCATTCAGCACGTTTCGCTGCGCTCTGAGCCTTCACTTCTTCATTACTCAGCCATTGCGTTTGCGTGTCATCGGCTTCGAGCAAACCTTGCTCCACTTGCCCTCGCAACCACTATTCATGCCCGGCATAGCGCTGCTCCAAAAACTGTACAAAATCGAGCGCCTCGCGTGCTGCCACATCGGGCAGATTCAAGCTGTGTTTATAAATCGCCTCTGCCAAGGTCATGGTTGTCTGCTATTGCAAATAGTTTGAAACAACTTGAAACAAAAGCAAATCCCCCTCCGCTTCGCTCCTCCCCCTTTTTCAAGGGGGCGTGACCTGCTCTTCTCTCTCGCTGGTATGAGAGAGATTTTTTGGTTACGCCGTACCTCCCACAATCAACCCTTCGATGCGTATCGTCGGCTGACCCACGCCGACCGGCACGCTCTGCCCTTCTTTACCGCACGTACCCACGCCGGGATCGAGCGCCAGATCGTTGCCGACCATGGTGATGTGGGTCAAGGCTTCGGGGCCGTTGCCGATGAGGGTTGCGCCTTTGACGGGATAGGTGATTTTGCCGTCTTCGATCATGTAGGCTTCGGTGGTAGAGAACACAAATTTACCGCTGGTGATGTCCACTTGCCCGCCGCCAAAATTTGCAGCATATAAACCGTGTTTGACCGAAGCGATGATCTCTTCGCGCGTCTTGTCGCCGTTCAGCATCATGGTGTTGGTCATGCGCGGAATGGGCAGGTGGGCGAACGATTCGCGCCGCGCATTGCCGGTGATCGGCACGCCCATCAGGCGCGCGTTCATGGTGTCTTGCAGGTAGCCGCGCAGGATGCCGTCTTCGATTAGCACGGTGCGCTGCGTGGGGTTGCCTTCGTCGTCCATATTGAGCGAGCCGCGTCGGTCGGCGATGGTGCCGTCGTCCACCACGGTCACACCTTTGGCCGCCACGCGCTCGCCGACTCTGCCGGAAAAAGCCGAGCTGCCTTTGCGGTTGAAGTCGCCTTCCAAGCCGTGTCCGACCGCTTCGTGCAACAGGATGCCCGGCCAGCCGGAGCCCAGCACCACGGTCATGCTGCCCGCCGGGGCGGGGCGCGCGTCCAGCGCCACAGTGGCCTGATGCACGGCTTCTTGGGCGTAACGCTGCAACACTTCGTCGCTGAAATAGGCGTAGTCGAAACGCCCGCCGCCGCCCGCCGAGCCCTGTTCGCGTTTTCCGTTGCTCTCGACGATGACCTGTAGCGAGAGGCGCACCAGCGGACGGATATCGGCATTGAGCAAGCCATCGCTGCGCGCCACCAGCACTATCTCGTATTCGCCCACCAAGCCCGCCATCACCTGCGTCACGCGCGGATCGAGCGCGCGCGCATATTTTTCCAAACGCTCCAGCAGCGCGATTTTGCTGGCCGCATCCAGGCTGGCGATCGGGTCTTGCGGCAGATATAAACCGTGCGCTTTTCCCGTCTTCAACATCGGTACGGTTTGTTTTTTGCCCTGGCGCGCAATGGCGCGTGTCGTCAACGCCGCGCTTTCCAGTGCTGAAAGGCTGATGTCGTCGGAATACGCAAAAGCCGTCTTCTCGCCGCTCACAGCGCGTACTCCCACGCCTTGATCGATACTGAAGCTGCCGGATTTGACTATCCCCTCTTCCAGTGACCAGCTCTCGGCGCGCCCGTACTGAAAATATAAATCGGCATAATCCACACGGTGCGCCAGCATCTTGCCGAATACGGCGTTTAGGTCATTAACATTTAGGCCATACGCGGCGAGCAGTGACTGCTGCGCCAGTTCTAAAGATTGTAATTTCATTTGGATGCTTGACCGCGAAGTTGGCAGAATAGAGTGCGATGCGACAAGGCCGGCAGACTGGAACGCAGACTGGCCTGATAGCCGGGATTGACCTCGGCCATCACGACACCGGAACCGCGCGTCAGCTCGTCCAGCACGCGCCCCCACGGATCGACGATCATGCTGTGCCCGTGAGTTTCGCGGCCGTTGACGTGATAACCGCCTTGCGCGGCGGCGATGAAATAACTCAGATTCTCGATGGCGCGGGCGCGCACCAATGGCTCCCAATGCACCTTGCCCGTGGTGGCGGTAAAGGCGGCGGGCAACACGATGATGTCCACATCTTTCATGGAACGGAACAGCTCGGGGAAGCGCAAGTCGTAGCAGATCGCCAGCCCGATGCGCCCGAACGGACTATCCACGACCACCACCTGATTTCCCTCCTCGATGGTATCGGCCTCCTGATATTGCTCGTTGCCGAGCTCGAGGTTGAACAGATGTATCTTGTCGTAGTGCGCCACTTGCTCGCCCAACTCGTTGTACACGAGGCAGCTGTTGCGCACTTTGTTAGGCGCATCGGCCACCGAGGGGATGGAGCCGCCCACCAGCCATATTTGGTGTTTGCGTGCAGTCTCGCTGAGAAAAGATTGGATCGGCCCGCTGCCAGGCTGTTCACGCACCGCCACGATGTCAGTGTTCTGCATTCCCATGATGGCGAAAAATTCCGGCAACACCACCAGCTTGGCACCCTGCTGCGCGGCCTTTTCGATTAGCCTGCGCGCCTCGTTCAAGTTGCCGGCGACGTTCGGGCCGGATGCCATCTGCACGGCGGCCACTTTGAAAGCGTTCTGTTGCGCGGCTATACGGGACTGCGTGGAATTCGGGGAAAACATGTTCTGCGACTTTCAGATAATTTCGATTATCGGGATTTGTTTTAGGGAGCCGCTTTGACTTGGCCGACTTTTTCAACTTTGGGATCTATCCAACTGCCGGTGACATTGTATTCAAACGACACCAACTTATCGAGCGGATCGCTGAATATTTTATTGGCGAGGAAGATTCCTGCGCCGACAACGGGGCTCACCGCAGCGAGCGCCAGTAATGAAACACTGTCCCCGATCGTGGGCAACACCTTCACGCGCAAACTTTGCGTCTCCCGGTTCAAATCGACTTGACCCGACAGGGTAACTTGCGCCGCCGAACCATTTATTTTGAAATCGTTGGTCGACAGCACGCCTTGCCTGATCTGCGCAACGCCATTGATGAAGTCGAACTCGAAACCTTGGCTGAATACATCGGTAAAGTCGAGTGCGATGCGCTTGGGTAGCGCTTGCAGACTCATCACACTGAGCAACTTGCCCGCTCCCGGATCCAGCTTCAAAAATTGTCCTTTGGCCATTTTTAGTTTCAAATGGCCGTCCAGATTGGGCAGTGCCAATTCGGCGGGAGAGCCGGCCCATACCAGATCGCAACTGAGTGTCCCGCTACCGTTTCTGACGCTATTGGGGTAGCCGGAACGATCCAGCACCTTGCCGATATTATTGAGTGTGAGATTGACAACGACGTGCGTTTGCACCGGAGACATCCCCCACTTGCCATTCACGAGCATCTCGCCATCAGGATTAGTCAGGCGCAGATGATCCAGCAAAATATCTTGCTCGAACTGGCTGGCATGCAACTCCAGCCGCCCCAGCAGATTGCCCTGATAAGTAAAATGCTCGACCGCGACATCGATCACCGGGATAGCGATGCCGACAACTTCTTTTCCTGCCGCTTTGGCTGGAGTCCCGATATGCACGGCCTCGGTTTTCTTGTTTTTCTCACCCGCCCCCAGCGCAACATTTTTTAAACGCACGACCAGCTTGCCTTTGCCCTGCGGGAACCAACTCAGCTCCCCGCTCAATTCTTTGGAGGCCAATTGCGCCATGACAATGCCATTGCGATTGCGCGCATGAACACTTAACCCGTTGGCGGCAACGCCATATCCGACGAGTTTCTGCACAGTCATATCCACGCCCTCGATCACCGGAAGTGCCGACGCCTTGCCGGAGTCGCCTTGAAACGCACCTTGCCACCCTTCCAGCGACAGCAACGGCAATGAGCCTGTTATCCAGACCCCCGCCCTGTCCAGCACGCGTCGCGCCGACCCGAAATTCACGTACCCGCGCTTGATACTGCGCACGCCGCCCTTGTCCTCTGTGCGCACCAGACGCGCGCTCATCATATTCCCGTACTGCAACCACATCACATCCTGTGACGCGCCCGCGCTTCTCAATTCAAATTTGAGCGGAATAGTTTCATGCGCCAGCTTGGATAAAGGCGCGGGCAAGTCGGAGCCCAATCCCTGCAAAGTCGAAGTGACCGCCACCGCGAACTGTTCACCCTGCACCGAGACATCGGCGTCCCATTCCGCAGTACCATGCAGTGCCTGCAACAATGGCAGGGGATTGACCTTGCGCCAAGCATCCATATCAGCCTTGCCCTGCAGCTTCACTTTCAAAGCGCCGTCCGCGCCAGTTTGTATCGAGATGCTGGCCGGACCGCCCAGTATCTGCGCCCTGAGGTCTTGCGCTTGCAGCGATGCTTCGGTGAACCTCAGATCACCCGTGACACCCCTTGCCAAAGGGATACTTTCATCGAGGCTGACCTCATTGTCGGAAAAACGATAATTCCCCTTCAATTTGACCGGCTTTTCACTCAAGGGAATGTCGAGCTGCAAATCCAGCTTGCCCACCCCACGCGCGGTGGAGTTATCGGTAAAACCACCGATATAGCCGCGCACCGGACTGTGCTTGATGAAGTTCAACCCGTGCCTTGTCTCACCGCTGACCTCGCCGCGTATTTCCACCACGGGCTCGGCACTCATAAGATCGGGAATACTGACATTTACTTTTTGCACCGTGGCTCCTGCCAGCATGGCGGAGTTCGAATCAACCCGCAGCCGCTGGCCTTCGATCGACAGCATTGCTGTCGCCTTCTCAACGTGCGGCCAGCCTTTGCTGTAATCGACCACGACATCGCGGGCTTTGACCCTGACTTGAAACAATCCCTTTTTGTTTTCCGGGAACGGAAAATCATTCAGATCACCGCGCAAGCGCAAATATACTTCACTCGCCTCGCCGCCCAACAGCGCTGTTTGCAACCAGGTCATCGTTTCTTTACCCAACAACTCCTTGGGCAGATAGCGCACCGCATGCGGCACCGAGGCGCGGGTCAGCTTCAGTGTCACATCCGCCACGCCGGGACCATGCTCGTCGGTCTGATAATGGCCGTAGGCTGTCCCGCCCAAGTCTGCGTTGGCGGCGGAGAAGTTGTTCAGTTTCACATCCCAGCCGCCGTGCTTTTTTTGCCAGCTGGCTTGCGCCGTGAGCGTGTCGAAAGTCAACGGCTCCAGCAGTAATTTCGGCGCATCCAATTTAAAATGCGGCGCATTCAGCGACAACGACCCGCTGCTATCGCTTCCGCTTATCTGTCCGCTCAGCCCCTCAACGCCGGGGAAATTCTCAACACGGCGCACGGACATATTATCGAAACGCGCTTTGACGTCGAAATGCGCAAGGCCATCTTTTCCGCTTTGCCATTGCGCACGCAAATTTGCGATATGGCCCCGGGGGGAATAATCCGCCAGCTTCTGTTTGAAGGTTTTGCCCAACGGAATATATTCCGCCATCTCGGCAAGATCGGACAGCTCGACGGCATTTGCCTGTATCTCTCCGGCCGCAAAACGGCTTTCCCTGCTACCGGCCAAACGCAAATGAAAATCGGTCGGCTGCAACTTAAAACCATTGACCATTTGCAACGAAAGTCTTTGCGTCGACACCTCAACGCCCCGCTCAACCGCATGCCACCCCACACGCCCGCTCAGCGCGGTCAAATTCAATGGCGGCAGATCCGCTGCCAGACGACTCCGCACTTCGCTCAAGTTCAAGTCGGCCGTAACACGGTTCAGCTGACCGCCCGCTATCCCCAGCCACGCGCGCAAATCTCCCTTGGCGTGACTGAATTCGTCCGGCAGGTTGAGCCACGTACCCCATGCGGCGACATCCGCATGACGGATCTGCGCATATAACTCGCCGCGCCAATCGTCCCAATCCGCAAAGCTGCTCCCGACCATATCGCCGCGCACATCCAGCGGAGCCGAAACAGTTGCGGGCGGAGCGACGCGCACGGCAAAACGGTGATGTCGTCCGCTATTGTCCAGACGCAGCTGCACCTGATCAAACACCAGCGGCGGCCTGTCATACAGCTCATCTTGCCAGGTGACCCGCCCGTTGCGCACGATGATGTGCGATTGATGCAACAGCCAATCGGAAAGCTTAGCGTCCGCGGACTGTTCGGGTAACTGCAAACCGGCGACATGCAAAAATCCTTGCTTATCCCGTCGTATTTGCAAATCCGGATCGTCCACTTCTAGGGTGCTCAGACGCAACTCGCGGCTCCATAGAGTCATCCAGGACACGATGTTGTCCACTCGCCGCAACACCAGCGCGCTGTTACCCTGCGCATCCAGAAGCCGGACGTCGGTGAACAAGAGATGGGGGCGCAGACCGCGCCAATCGGCCTCGATCTTTCCAATGGTCACCGGCAAACCGAGCGCGCGGCTGACCAGCTGCGTGACTTCGTTGTGATATTTTTCGATGTCGGGCAAAACCCAATAACGCAACGTTAACAACACCGATGCGGCGGCGAGGCTCAGCGCTATAAAAATAAAAAACAGGATGCGCCCTATTTTGCGATATCTCGACAAAACAGAACGCAGGGGAAGATTCAGCATCGTGCCCATGAGCGGTGCGACCGCGAGTAGATATTCCGTAAGAGATACATAAGGGACTTATAATGTGTCTAGCCGATTAACGACGTGCATTTTACCCCTTTTACCCCGAACCCGCCCGCCATGAATACCGCTATCCCCTGCCCCGACTTTGACAGTATGGTCCAACACGGCGTGCGCTGCAGCCGATATTTAAAAAGGCTGCTGGAAGCGGAGCCTCAGTTGCTTCTCTGGCTACAAGAAAACTACACGACACCCTGCACCGCCGCAGAATTGCAGCGCTGGCTGGACGCCATGCCGAGCGGCAGCGAGGAGGAACTGTCCCGCGCGCTGCGCGATTTGCGCAAGCGCGTCATGCTGAAAATTTTGCTACGCGACTTGGGCCGGCGGGCCGACCTCACCGAGGTCATGCAGTGCATGACCGCCTTGGCCGAACTGGCCGTGCAACGCGCGCTGAACTTTGCCATGCGCGCCTTGGTAGAGCAGCATGGCCAGCCTGTCGGGGCGGAAAGCGGCACACCTCAAGAGATGCTCGTGATCGGTATGGGCAAACTGGGCGGCGGTGAACTGAATGTCTCCTCCGACATCGATCTGATCTTCGCCTACGCGGAAGACGGCGAGACCGACGGCACGCGCGCGCTGGGCAACCACGAATTTTTCAGCCGCCTCGGACGCAAGGTCATCAACCTCATCAACGAGCTCACCGCGCACGGCTATGTGTTCCGCGTCGATATGCGTTTGCGCCCCTACGGCGACAGCGGCGCGCTGGTGATGAGCTTTGCCGCACTGGAAGAATATCTGGTGTCGCAGGGACGCGAATGGGAACGTTATGCGTGGATCAAAGCCCGCGTCATTGCGCCCGAAAACGTTGCCGCAGCAACTGAACTGATGGCGCTGGCGCAGCCTTTCATCTTCCGCAAATACCTCGATTACGGCGCTTTCGAGTCGATGCGCAAATTGCACGCGCAGATCCGCCAGGAAGTCGAACGCCGCGACCATGCCAACAACATCAAACTCGGCCCCGGCGGCATCCGCGAGATCGAATTCATCGCTCAGGTCTTCCAGCTCATACGCGGAGGACGCGATGCGGCACTGCGCATCCGCCCCACCCAAGCCGTGCTGCACCTGCTTGAAGACAAAGGGCAGCTGGACGCACAAACCGCGCAGGAACTGGGCGCCGCCTATATTTTTTTGCGCAATCTGGAACATCGCTTGCAGTATCTGGATGACCAACAGACTCAGGACATCCCTGTCGACGACGCCAACCGCGCCTTGCTTGCCGAAGGCATGGGTTACGCCGACTATGTGGCGCTGCTAGCCGAGCTGGATATTCATCGGGAGCGGGTCAGCCGTCACTTCAGTCAAATCTTCACAACCCGACAAGACGAAGTAGCCGACAGCCAATTCTGGAACGACGATATCAGCGCCGAATCGCTGGCGCATGCTTTGTCTGAATCAGGTTTCAGCAACGTTACCGCACTGGCCGGGCAGATCGTGCAATTGCGCAACAGCAATCGTTACAAGCAACTGCCGGAGATCAGCCGCCAGCGTTTCGACAAGATCGTCCCGCAACTCGTTGCCCAGAGCCAAGGCCTGAGCCAGCGCGATCTGGCGTTGCCGCGCCTGCTCAAACTGTTGGATCACATCAGCCGTCGCAGCACCTACCTCGCCTTCATGACCGAGCATCCGCGAGCACTGGAACGTTTGGCGCGCTTCGCCGGAGCCAGCGAATGGGCATGCGACTATCTATCCATGCACCCCAGCCTGCTCGACGAATTGCTCGACGCGCGGGAATTTTATCGCGCCCCGAATTGGCAACGACTGGATGCCTCGCTCGCCGCACAGTTACAAGAAAATACCGGCGATCTGGAGCGACAAATGGATGCGCTGCGACATTTCAAGCAGGCACAGACTTTCCAGTTATTGGCGATGGATCTGCAAAACCTGCTGCCGCTGGAAACCTTGAGCGACCACCTCAGCGACTTGGCCGACCTGATCCTGCAACACGTGCTGCAACTGTGCTGGGGAGATGCGCGCAAGAAGCACCGGGAGACCGCACAGTTCGCCGGTGTCAACTCCGCCTCCAGCTCGCTGGATAGCGGATTGCCTGCCTTTGGTATCATCGCTTACGGCAAGCTGGGCGGACGCGAACTGGGCTACGACTCCGATCTCGATCTGATTTTTTTGTTTGACGATGAACATGCCGATGCCGGAGAAAATTACGCCCGACTGGCGCAGCGTATCAACACCGTATTGAGCAGCTACACCTCGGCCGGACGCCTGTACGAAACCGACCTGCGTCTGCGCCCGAACGGGGCGAGCGGATTACTGGTCAGCAGCACCGCCGCTTTTGCGGATTACCAGAAAAATCAGGCTTGGGTGTGGGAGCATCAGGCGCTGACGCGCGCGCGCTTTTGTGCGGGCGATGCCAGCGTGGGCAAACAGTTCGACGCGATCCGCGAACAGGTGCTGCGCCAGCCGCGCGACATTACGGCACTACGCCGCGAAGTCATCGCCATGCGCCAGAAGATGCACGACGGGCATCCGAACAAAAGCCCCCTGTTCGACATAAAACACGACAGCGGCGGCATGGTGGACATCGAATTCATGGTGCAGTTTTTAGTTCTCGCCCACGCGGCGGCGCACCCCGAATTCACCTCCAACAGCGGCAATTTGGCACTATTGGATTTGGCGGCGAAGCTCCATTTGATCGGGCAGGAGAGCAGCGATGCGGTACGCGACATCTATCGCAACCTACGACGCTTGCAACATCAGATGCGCTTGAATAACCAAGCGCTGTGCCGTGTCGAACAAGGCACCATCAACAGCGCCCCCGTCCTGGCTTTATGGGAAAAACTGCTGGGGGCGGCTGAAAACGGGGTTAAATAGACGACCGAAAATATTCAAAGAACAGTCCTGCCGCTTCATAAAACATCCGGGACAGGCTAGAATCACATCCTTCATGACGCTCAATAATTTTTAAGGAATCACCACCATGTCAATGTCTGACCGCGACGGCTTTATCTGGCACGACGGCAAGCTCGTCCCCTGGCGCGAAGCTACCACCCACGTTCTCACCCACACTTTGCATTACGGCATGGGCGTGTTCGAGGGGGTGCGCGCCTACAAGACCACTAGCGGCACAGCCATTTTCCGCCTGAAGGAACACACCGACCGCCTGTTTAACTCGGCGTATATCTTCAAAATGAAGATGCCGTACGACAAGGAAACGCTGATGGAAGCACAGCGCGAAGTGGTGCGCGCCAACAAGCTGGAATCCTGCTACATCCGCCCTATCGTGTTCTACGGTTCCGAAGCGATGGGCATCGCCGCGACGGCCATCAGCACCCATGTGGCTGTGGCCGCATGGCCGTGGGGCGCGTATCTGGGCGAAGAGGGCATGGCAAAGGGCATTCGCGTGAAGACTTCGAGCTTCACCCGCCATCACGTGAACGTCAACATGTGCCGCTCCAAATCGGTGGGCACTTATACCAACTCCATCCTCGCGCATCAGGAAGTGGCGCACGACGGCTACGATGAAGCACTGCTGTTGGACGTGGACGGCTACGTGGCCGAAGGCGCGGGCGAGAACATCTTCATCGTGAAGAAGGGCAAGCTGTATACGCCCGACCTGACTTCTTGCTTGGAGGGGATCACGCGCGATTCCATCATCACGCTGGCGAAAGACATGGGCATCGAGCTGATCGAAAAGCGCATCACGCGCGATGAAGTGTACTGTGCGGAAGAAGCCTTCTTCACCGGCACCGCCGCCGAGGTGACGCCGATCCGCGAACTGGACAACCGCGTTATCGGCTGCGGTTCGCGCGGGCCGATCACGAGCATATTGCAAGCCGCCTTCTTCGACATCGTCGGCGGCAAGAATGCCAAATACGCCGACTGGCTGGATCACGTTTGATCACAACCAGCAATGCGTAGGGTGGGCACGATTTTGTGCCCACGCGGGGGAAAAGGTGGGCACAAAACCGTGCCCACCCTACAAAAGCTGAGGAGAGAACATTATGAAACCCGAACACAAAATACGCTATATCGAAGTCACTGCCGATGCGCTGCCGCTATTCTGCCCTCCACCCAACCAGGAGCTATGGAGCGCGCACCCCAGAGTGGCTATCCCGGTCGAGAAGCTGGGTACGGCAAGCTGCCCCTATTGCGGCACGACGTACAAACTCAAGGGCGAACTGCCCAAGGGTCATCACTGAGCCGCCCGTTTACCCCATGCAAAATATTTTAGTGGTCGCGCCCAGTTGGGTGGGCGACTGCATGTTGATGCAGCCGATGCTGCTGCGCCTCAAGCAGCGCTTTCCCGACAGCGCCATCGATGTGCTCGCCCCGCCTTGGACAGTATCGCTGCTCAAACAGATACCGGAAGTAAACGACGTCATCGTCAACCCTTTCCCGCACGGCGCATTGCAATTGCTCGCGCGCTATCGCCTCGGCAAACAGTTGCGCGCAAAACATTACGATGCCGCATACATTTTGCCCAACTCGCTCAAATCGGCACTGATTCCCTTCTTTGCCGACATTCCCCGGCGCATCGGCTTCATCGGCGAGATGCGCTATGGCCTGCTCAACGATGCGCGCAAGCTGGATAAAGAAAAATTGCCGCTGATGGTGGAACGCTTTTCGCAACTCGCCGAAGCGCTGCCCGATGAAATGCCCCGCGCTATCCTGCAACCCCGCTTGAGCGTCACCGACGAGCAGCGCCAGCAAGTGTTGCGCAAACACGCTCTGACACTAGCGCAGCCCGTTGCGATATTTTGTCCCGGCGCGGAATATGGCCCCGCCAAGCGCTGGCCGATCCCGTACTTTGCCGAGCTGGCGCAACGCTTGCGCGAGCAAGGCTATGCCGTGTGGCTGCTCGGATCGTCCAAAGACAAAGAAGTCGGCGAAAAGATTGTCGCACTGGGTAACGGGGACTGCCGCAATCTGTGCGGCGACACCGATCTGGGCGAGGCCATCGCACTGCTGTCCTGTGCCGCGCTTGTGGTGAGCAACGACTCCGGTTTGATGCACATCGCCGCCGCTTTGGATCGTCCCTTGATCGCCCTATTCGGCTCCAGCAGCCCGCAGTTTACCCCGCCGCTGTCGGACAAGGCGCAGGTGCTCAAGCTCGACTTGCCCTGCAGCCCCTGTTTCCAACGCGAATGCCCGCTGGGTCACTTCAATTGCATGATGCAACTGACCCCAGGCACCGTCGCACAACACATCCCAAAACTCATGGAGAAATCAGCATGACCGCCATTCCCAACCCTCTCCCGCAAGCGGGCGAGGGAGCAAACGAATTGCTACGCAAACTTCCTCCTCCCGAAATTTTCAAGGCTTACGACATCCGTGGCATTGTCGGCAAAACACTGACAAATGAGATCGTCGAGCAAATCGGCCACGCCATCGGTTCGGAGGCGGTCGCGCGCAAACAGCACACGATAGCCATCGGGCGCGACGGGCGTTTGTCCGGCGAAGCTTTCACTAAAGCGCTGGCGCGCGGCATTCAGAAAAGCGGCATCCATGTCATCGACGTGGGGCGCGTCGCCACGCCGATGGTGTATTACGCCGCCTTTCAGTTGAACACCGACTGCGGCGTGATGATTACCGGCAGCCACAATCCGCCGGACTACAACGGCTTGAAGATGGTACTGGCGGGCGAAACGCTGTCCGGCGACACCATCCAGTCTTTGCGCGCCCGCATCGAAAGCGGAAACCTGACACACGGTGCGGGCAGTTATTCCCAATACAACATCGCGCCGGAATACATCGCGCGCATCGTCGCCGACGTCAAGCTGACGCGGCCGCTCAACATCACGGTGGATTGCGGCAACGGCGTGGCGGGCGATTTCGCCGCCGATCTGTATCGGCGATTGGGCTGCACGGTGACCGAGATGTTTTGCGAGGTGGATGGCAACTTCCCCAACCATCATCCCGACCCTTCCGACCCGCACAATCTGCAAGACCTGATTGCCGCTTTGCGCGATAACAGCAGCGAGATCGGTCTGGCCTTCGACGGTGACGGCGACCGTCTGGGTGTGGTCACCAAGGATGGCAAGATCATCTATCCCGACCGCCAGCTGATGCTATTCGCCGCCGATGTATTGAGCCGCAATCCCGGCGCGGAGATCATCTTCGACGTAAAGTCCACGCGCAATCTGTTCGCCTGGATACGCGAGCACGGCGGCAAGCCGACACTATGGAAAACCGGACATTCGCTAGTCAAAGCCAAAATGAAAGAAACTGGCGCGCTGTTGGCCGGCGAGATGAGCGGCCACATGTTCTTCAAGGAACGCTGGTACGGGTTCGACGACGGGCTTTATTCCGGGGCGCGTCTGCTCGAAATATTGAGCAAAGTTACCGACTTGAATGCGACGCTGAATAATCTGCCAGACGCGTTCAGTACACCGGAGCTGCATATCCACATGCAGGAAGGCGAGAACCACGCGCTCATTGCACGCTTGCAGAAAGAGGCGAAGTTCGAGGGCGCTCGCGACATCATCACCATCGACGGATTGCGCGTGGAATATGCCGACGGCTTCGGATTGATGCGCCCGTCGAATACCACGCCGGTGATCGTATTGCGCTTTGAGGCGGATGACGCTGCTGCGTTAAAGCGGATACAGGAAGATTTTAGACGTGTGCTATTCGCTGCAAATAAAAACCTGCAACTACCCTTTTAGGAACGGCTGGTTATTGCGTGGACAACGCCAGTTTACGCTGGCGGGGCAGCAACCAATATGAAGCCAGATCGCGCAGCAACTCGCGGAATTGCGCGATGTCGACAGGCTTGCTGACAAAACTGTTTGCCCCGATCTGGTAACTGAGCAACACGTCGGATTGTTCGCACACTTCTGAAAATACGATGATGGGCAAGTCCCAAGTATTGGCATCCATACGCAGTCTGCGCAATACGGCAAGCCCGCTTAGCTTGGGCAACTTCAGATCTAGCAGAATCAACCCCGGCATCGAATTCTTGGCCTCGATATTGCGCGACAGCCATGCCAATGCCTCTACGCTGTCCTCCACAACCACCAGACGAATAGGCGGATCGCACAACTCGCAAGCCTCGTTTGCGATTGCAATTCCGCTTGGATCATCTTCCACCAAGAGGATAGTCTGTCGATTTGAGTTGGCTACTTTCAACGTTTCTCTCCTGAGCAAAACGCTTGTTCCGAATCGCAAAAAACTGCGTCATTCTGCACTAAAAATCGATCCATTTTCAATTTTGTGGATACAGGACACGACAACCCCGGCTTTACCGATATATTAACAATTTAAAACAATAAGTTAAACAATTTCACTCGGCTATAGCTTCGCCTGCACCCAAGCGGGTACAGAGGCCAATGCTCCAGCCAGATGCTGCGGCTGCGTACCGCCTGCCTGAGCCATGTCCGGCCTGCCGCCGCCCTTGCCGCCAACTTGCTGCGCGACGAAGTTCACCAGTTCGCCCGCTTTCACCTTCGCCGTGGCGTCTGCCGTCACACCCGCGATCAGACTCACTTTGCCATCGCTGACCGAGGCCAACAGAATCACGGCGGATTTGAGTTTGTCTTTCAACTTGTCCAGCGTCTCGCGCAACACTGCCGCATCTGCCCCATCCAGCTTGGCCACCAGCACCTTCACACCATTGATGTCTTGCGCTTGGCTCAGCAACTCGTCGCCTTGTGCAGAAGCGAGTTTTGATTTCAATGTCGCCAGTTCTTTTTCCAGTGACTTCACGTTGTCGAGAATTTGTCCGATACGTGCTGCGGCCTCATGCGGTTGTGCCTTCACGGCATCGGCCACTTGCTGCAACTGTTGCTGCTGCTGTTGCACCAATGCCAGCGCGCCCTCGCCCGTCACCGCTTCCACGCGCCGCACCCCCGCCGCCACACCGCTTTCTGCCACGATCTTGAACAGGCCGATGTCACCGGTACGTTTCACATGCGTACCGCCGCACAGTTCGCGCGACGAGCCGATATCCAGCACGCGCACCACATCGCCGTACTTCTCGCCGAACAGCATCATCGCGCCGGTCTTCTGCGCATCTTCGATACCCATCACGCGCGAACGACACTGCGCATTGGCGAGAATCTCGGCATTCACCATCGCTTCCACTTTGCGAATCTCATCATCGCTCATCGGCTGCGTATGCACAAAATCGAAGCGGGTTTTGTCCGGGTCAACCTGCGAACCTTTTTGCTGCACATGACTTCCCAGCACTCCGCTCAAAGCTTTGTGCATCAAATGGGTGACGGAGTGATTGCGCTCGGTGCGCGCACGCGCCGCGACATCCACACGGGCTTGTACGCCGTTGCCCACGCTCAGCTTGCCCGTCTTCACCACACCGTGATGGCCGAACACCGTGGCCTGTATCTTCTGCGTATCTTCCACCGCGAAGATGCCATGCACGCTACGCAGTTCGCCACTGTCGCCCACCTGACCACCGGACTCGGCGTAGAACGGCGTGTCATCCAATACCACCACGCCCATATCGCCCTCGGTCAATTCGTTCACCGATACGCCATCCTTGTACAACGCGAGGATGTTGCCCTTGTGCTCCAAAATTTCGTAACCGTGGAAGGTCGTTACCGGCCCCGAGTATTCGAGGTTCGCCGCCATTTTGAATTTGCCTGCGGCGCGTGCCTGTTCTTTCTGGCGAGCCATCGCTTTGTCGAACGCCGCAACATCCACCGTCACCCCATGCTCGCGGCATACGTCCTGAGTCAAGTCGAGCGGAAAGCCGAAAGTGTCGTGCAGCTTGAACGCAGTCTCGCCGCTAATCTGTGGATGCTGGTGGTACGCCCCCAACTGGAGCATGGAGTCTCGTAAATTACTTTGAGGCAACCCAAGAGATACTGAGGATCGAATTGAATGTTTGGCTGTGTCAATTTCTTTTTCGAGAATCGCCATGCCATGCTCGATGGTGGCAAAGAAACGTTCCTCTTCCTGCTTAAGAATTTCCATCACGCGCACTTGCGCCGCCGCCAGCTCGGGGAAAGCCACGCCCATCTGCTCCACCAGATCAGGCACCATCTTGTGGAAGAACGCGGCGCGCGCGCCCAGTTTGTAGCCGTGGCGTATCGCACGACGGATGATGCGGCGCAGCACGTAGCCGCGACCTTCGTTGCCGGGAATCACGCCGTCGGCGATGAGGAAGGAACAGGCGCGGATGTGGTCGGACAACACTTTCAACGATGGCGAATCCAGATCGACACACCGTGTCTCGCGCGCTGCGGCCTTAATGAGCGACTGAAACAGGTCGATCTCGTAGTTGGCATGCACATGCTGCAACACCGCCGAGATGCGCTCCAGGCCCATGCCGGTATCCACCGACGGCTTGGGCAGCGGGTGCATCACGCCCGCTTCGTCGCGGTTGAACTGCATGAACACGTTGTTCCAGATTTCGATAAAGCGGTCGCCGTCTTCCTCGGGCGTGCCGGGCAGACCGCCCGGAATATGTGCACCGTGATCGTAAAATATCTCGGTGCACGGGCCGCACGGGCCGGTGTCGCCCATCATCCAGAAATTGTCCGACGCGTAGCGCGCCCCCTTGTTGTCGCCGATGCGGATCACGCGATCCGCCGCCAGCCCCATCTCCTTGGTCCAGATGTCATACGCCTCGTCGTCCTCGGCATACACGGTGACGTAGAGCTTTTCTTTGGGCAGTTTAAACACTACCGTGAGCAACTCCCACGCATAGTTGATCGCGTCGCGCTTGAAGTAATCGCCGAAGCTGAAGTTGCCCAGCATCTCGAAAAAAGTATGGTGACGCGCGGTATAGCCGACGTTCTCCAGATCGTTGTGCTTGCCCCCGGCACGCACACATTTCTGCGACGAAGCCGCACGGGTATAGGTGCGCTTGTCGAAGCCGAGAAACACATCCTTGAACTGGTTCATCCCCGCGTTGGTGAACAACAGCGTCGGATCTTCGTGCGGCACCAGCGAACTGGAAGGCACGATCATGTGGCCTTTAGAGGCAAAATAGTCTAGGAATTTCTGGCGGATTTCACTGCTTTTCATTGCACACCCTGGATATCAAAAACACACTTGAACAAGGCACGCATCATAACATTCAGGCACGTCAAAGCCACGCTCTAACTCCGCATCTAACTCCGCATCAACGGATAGTCAAGCTCAAACGCCACTGGCATTTCTGCGGGGATAAGGAGGCTTTTGAAGGTCTTGTTGGCTTGCCGTCCATAGCTATAGCGGTATCGGTTGGCTTTAATGACCATTGAGTAGTAGAGCATTTCAGCGATACTCATTGCCCGTTTGGGCGTGAGGTAATACAAATCTCTGCCGCTGTAATAGGGCTTGTCCTGATAGAAAGTAGCGAGTACAGAGCCACCTCCAGCGAGAGATAGCGTATGCGCCGGGTTGGGTTCGTAGCCAATGCGTTTTTCGACATAGGCGGCAATGCCGTTGTTTCTTTCAGAACGGGAGACAAAAGGGATGGCGTGCCGGTCTGTGCTTTTGCATTCATCGAACTTGTAGAGTTCCATGTTGACCCCGTAGTGAACATCAAACAATGCCTTGAGCGGGACAAGCTGCGTTTCGGCGGTAACGGCTCTGATGTGTTTATCGGAGGGAAAGGCGTTCAGGAGTGATTGCACAGCGGAGACGTCAATCGTTCTGTTCACGATAACGGAGGCCGCATACTCACGGACGGTGTCCTCGAAATCCTCAAAGGTTAAGCCGGAATAATCGGTTTCCATGTAGGCCTCGGCGCACCATTCGTCATCGGCGGTGATGGCTTTGACGACACTCAACCCTTGGATACTTTCGCGGTTGATGTAGGCGGAGAGCCATTGTGTTTTGATGCGGTCTTTCCAGTAGCCGTGAACATCAAGGCGGCCCAGGTTTTTGCGTTTGTCGAAACCGTCATCTTTAAAATAGCCAAAGAAGGTCTTCTTGGCTTTAGGGTGTGGCTTGTGGGCGGTGAAGATCATGACACAGGTGACAACATTGACCTTGGAGTTGAAGAATAACTCGTTGGGCATGGAGAACACGGCCTCAAGGGTGTGCTTGGTAAGCAGTTGTTGTTTTAGGTCGTGGGGTTTGCCGCTTTGCGATAGGGCGCATTGCATGGGTACGATGGCAACACAAGTGCCTCCGTCAACCAGACAATCAAGGTTGTTGAGAACGAAGGCGAGTTCTTCGATGTCGCTTTTCTTGTCGCCTTTGTAGGGCGGGTTGAGAAAGCCGACCGTGGGTTTCTTAGCTTTTGCTGCGGCAATGATGTCTTTGTCAAAGCAACTACCGTTCTGGATGTTGGTCTTGCCGTCTTGATGAATGTACATGTTGGAGACGGCCAGGGCGTAGATGGTGCTTTGATATTCGGTTCCAATAAGCTGAGATTGTTTGATATGTTTGATTTTTGCACTGTCACCTTTGGCGTCTGCGATCATTTTTTTCATGGCGGAGATCAAAAATCCGCCCGTGCCGGTGCAGTTGTCGTAAGCGATGGAGTTTTGGTTGACCTGTGCGACTTCAGTAAAGAATTCAGTAATGTGCGGCGGGGTGAGGACGATGCCCAACCCCTTGTCGCTGTTGGCATAGCGCAGGAATTCGATATAGAGCTGGCCGAGCACATCAAAGTATTCATGTGTTTTAATGAAGACATTGATGTGCTCGTCAATGTCTTCAATCAACCCTTTGAGCGCTCCTTCTTTGGTGGACAGCGTGGTATCGGTGGCGATGAAGCTGAATTGTGTTTCCAGATTCTTAAGTTTGGTGCTACCGATGTTGGCGTTACTTAGCCCATCACTGACGGTTTTAATTAGGAAGTCAGCTAGGTTTTGAGCCGTGACTTGATAGGCATATGCCTGTTTGAAAGCGGGGTTTTCAAGGGCAATGAGGACGCAGCTTAAAAGCAGGCTGCGCTGCGATTCCGGTATCTTGTAGGTGTGCAGTTGCTCGTTGAGCTTTTTACTGAAAGCTAAAAGGGTGTCGTAATCTTGACGGAATTTTTCCGGGCTTTTTAGATAGCCTTTGAGGTAATCATCGGCGGTTAATAGTGATCCAGAAAAAATCGGCGTGGCTTTTTTCTCGCCATCCAGATGCAGGAAGTGCGACACCTTGAGCGTAGAGGTAGTTTCGCCGCTGACGGCAATCGCCAGCACGTCAAAGCCTTTGGCAAGGCAGGAAGCATAGAGCAACACACCATCAACTGCGTAGTCTGCGTATTTGTCGCCAGTACCGCTCTCGTGCTTGAGTGGATTAGCTTTACATTCAACCACAATCAATAGCTTGGGCGCACCCTTGTGTTGAATAATGAATTCTGGCAAACCTCGCCCCGCCCCTTGCTTGGATGCGGTTTGCAGTAATTTTTTAATTTTAGAGTGGGCGGATTGCTGCTCTTCAATATCGAGCACGCTGAATTGCTTAAAGTGCGTGCGGACTAAATTTTCAGTGTTGCGTTCGTTAGACATGTTCAAAAAACACCTTTATTTGTGGCTAATTCATCCCTTAAGCAAGCGACTATCAAGTGGCTGCCCGTTCTGTCGCCTTTACCGAGTAACAGATTTTCAACGCTGATGTCTTCGTCGATCTCGTCCCAATGCAATCCACTGCCGCCGCCACTGATCTCACAATGTTCTCGTTGCGCGGTTGTGACATTCAACAGGCGCGAAAAATAAGCCAGCGGCACGCCCAGCTTGCGGCCATAGGCAAAATCCACCCACATCGTGTTCGCATCGAAACTCACTGCTTTAGCCAAAGAACTCATGCCAGCCCCTTTCTATCACTCGCCGTCTTCCAATCCTGTCGCGCGCAGCACCTTGAAGATCACCTCCATAGCAAAACCGCGCGATTGCATGAAGCGCATCTGCCGGGCTTTTTCCCTGTCGTCCTGGGGTGGCGCGCCGAATTTCCGTTGCCACACGTCGCGCGCGGCTTGCAGTTCGCTTTCTTTCAATGCCGGTAACGCCGCGCTGATCAGCTCTTCCGCGATGCCCTTCTGGCGCAAGTCATGGGTGATGCGTTGCGTGCCGAAGCGGCTGCGTTTGGCGTGCAACAGTTGGGTGGCCGCGCGCGCATCAGATAACCAACCGCGCGCCGTCAGGTCGTCCAGCAGCGCATCCAGATCGACGGATTGCAACTGTTCAAAATCTTCATCCGCTTGCGCGTAAGGCTGCAACTTGCCGCGCAGCTCTGCACGGCTGTACTCGCGGCGTGCCAGATACTGCAAAGCACGCGTGCGCAGACTTAATTCAGGCTTTTTCCTCACCCGGATTCACGGACAAAATCATTCGGCGGATTTCGCGCTTGCTTTTGCACTGGCCTTATCGGCCTTCGCTGTGGCTTTTTCACCGCCAACGAGCAGCGCGACACCGACTGCGGCACGCACTTTGTTTTCGATCTCGAAAGCGATTTCGGGATGCTCGCGCAAATACTCGCGCGCGTTGTCCTTGCCCTGGCCGATCTTTTCGCCCTTGTAGCTGTACCAGGCACCGGATTTTTCCACCAGCTTGTGCTGCACGCCGAGCTCGATGATCTCGCCTTCGCGCGAGATGCCCTCGCCGTACAGAATATCGAACAAGGCCTCGCGGAACGGCGGCGCCACTTTATTTTTAACAATTTTAACGCGCGTCTCGTTGCCGATAACCTCGTCGCCCTTCTTGATCGCGCCGATGCGGCGGATGTCGAGGCGCACCGAGGCGTAGAACTTGAGCGCGTTACCGCCGGTAGTGGTTTCCGGGTTGCCGAACATCACGCCGATCTTCATACGTATCTGGTTGATGAAGATCACCATGGTGTTGCTACGATTGATGTTGGCCGTGAGTTTGCGCAGAGCCTGCGACATCAGGCGCGCGTGCAACCCCATCTGCGCGTCGCCCATTTCGCCTTCGATTTCGGCCTTGGGTGTCAGCGCGGCAACCGAGTCGATCACCACAATATCGACCGAGCCGGAACGCACCAGCATATCGACGATCTCCAGCGCCTGTTCGCCGTTGTCCGGTTGCGAGATGAGCAGGTCTGCCACCTTCACACCCAGTTTTTGCGCGTACTGCGGATCGAGCGCGTGTTCCGCATCAATAAAGGCTGCGGTGCCGCCCAGTTTTTGCATCTCGGCGATGACTTGCAGGGTGAGCGTAGTCTTGCCGGAAGATTCCGGGCCGTATATCTCGATCACGCGACCGCGCGGCAAACCGCCCACGCCCAAGGCGATGTCCAGTCCCAACGAACCAGTGGACACTACCTCAATATCCTTGATCGCTTCGCCTTCGCCCAGACGCATGATGGAGCCCTTGCCGAACTGTTTTTCGATCTGGCTCAGTGCCGCCGCGAGTGCCTTGCTTTTATTCTCATCCATGTGGATTTCCTTTCAATTGTGGTGGCCAATTATGGCACATCGATTTGCACCTGCATAGAACGTTCGTTCTTTTATTGTTTCAGGTCGTTTTTTGCATGTCCATCAACAGGTCGAGCACGCCTTGCAGCGCGATACGCGCCGCTTTCACGCGTATCGCGTCGCGGTCACCGCAAAGATGATGGCGGACAGTCTTCACCGTTCTGCCACTCGCCCATGCGAACCAGACCGTGCCGACCGGTTTCTCCGGCGTTCCCCCCGTAGGGCCCGCGATACCGCTCACCGCCAATGCCACCTGCGCGCGACTGTATTGCAACGCTCCATCCGCCATTTCGCGTACAGTCGCTTCGCTCACCGCTCCATATATTTCCAATGTCTCGGGCGAAACACCCAGCATCTCTTCTTTCGAAATATTGGAATAAGTCACGAAGCCGCGATCAAACCAGGCCGAGCTACCCGACACACGGGTGACCGCCTGCGCGATACCGCCGCCCGTGCAAGACTCTGCTGTCGCCAGCAACATGCCGCGCGACTTGAGCGACTTGCCAACCTGCTTTACCAATCGGGTACTCATAGCCCGCGCACCAAGTCGTTCCGAATATCCACAACAGCTTCCAGCCCGACCGCGATGCGGATCAGGCCATCGCTGATGCCCGCCGCCGCGCGCGCTTCGGGTGTGATACGTGCGTGCGTAGTGGTCGCCGGATGCGTGATAGTGGTCTTGGTATCTCCCAGATTTGCGGTGATGGAAAGCATCTTGGTGTTGTCGATCACACGCCAAGCCGCCGCCTTACCGCCCTTCACCTCGAACGCCACAATGCCGCCGCCAGTCTTTTGCTGCTTCAGTGCCAGCGCGTGTTGCGGATGCGACGGCAGGCCGGGATAGAACACGCGCGCCACGTTCGGTTGCCGCTCCAACCACTGCGCCAGTTGCAACGCATTCGCGCTGTGCGCCTCCATACGTATCTTGAGCGTCTCGATGCCTTTCAAAAACACCCATGCGTTGAACGCGCTCATGGTCGGGCCGGTGGTGCGCAAAAAGCCGTACACCGGTTCCATCAACTTCTTGCTGCCAAGCACCGCGCCGCCCAGCACGCGACCTTGGCCGTCGATGTACTTGGTAGCGGAATGGATCACGATGTCCGCGCCCAAATCCAACGGGCGTTGCAGGATGGGCGTGCAGAAACAGTTGTCCACCGCCAGCAACGCGCCGCAACCTTTTGCCACCGCCGCGATGGCCGCGATGTCGGAGATTTCGGTGAGCGGATTGGACGGCGTCTCCAGAAAAAACAGCTTGGTGTTGGGGCGCACCGCTGCCTGCCACGCCGCGACATCGGTGGCGGAAACAAAGGTCGTCTCCACGCCGAATTTCTTCAGCACATTGTTGAACAGATTCACCGTCGAACCGAAGATGCTTTGAGACGCGATGACGTGGTCGCCCGCCTTCAACAAACCCATGCAGGTCGCCAAGATAGCGGACATGCCCGATGCCGTCGCCACGCATTGCTCCGCGCCTTCCAGCGCGGCCAAACGCTGCTCGAACATCGTGACCGTGGGGTTGCTGAAGCGCGCATAGATATTGCCCGGCTCTTCGCCGATAAAACGCTTCGCCGCCTGCTCGGCACTGTCGAACACGAAGCTGGAAGTGAGGAACAGCGCCTCGCTGTGTTCATGGAATTGGCTGCGCTCGGTACCCGCACGCACGGCCAGTGTTTCTAGTTGATATGATTCAGTCATGCTCTTCGTCCTTGCGACCTGTCCGCCCCGACAAAGCCGCCAATGAAAAAACCCGGAACGCTTGCGCTAAACCGGGTTTCCCGCGCTTTAGCTGTATTTATTAAGCGCCCGCAAGCTGTTCCTCAAATCGGCGCAGACAGAAAGTAACACTCCTCACCGCGAGCCGTCAACTCACATTGAAGTGGCACTCATCGCCAGATCCAGCTCCATCTGGTCCTCTTCTTCCACCTTGTTAGCCTTACCGGCACCACGCGCGGCTTCGATACGATTGAGGTATTCGGCAGTGATGTCGCCGGTGATATATTCGCCGTCGAAACAGGAGCAATCGAAACGCGTAATTGCCGGATTCGATTTATTCACCGCAGCTTTCAGGTCGGCCAGGTCTTGATAGATGATGCGGTCGGCGCTGATCTCGGCGCAAATCTCCTCGTCCGTGCGTCCGGTGGCGATCAGCTCATGGCGCGAGGGCATGTCGATGCCGTATACGTTGGGGAATTTGACGGGCGGCGCGGCGGAAGCGAAATACACTTTGCGCGCACCCGCGTCGCGCGCCATCTGCACGATCTCGCGGCTGGTCGTGCCGCGCACGATGGAATCGTCCACCAGCAGCACGTTCTTCCCTTTGAATTCCACGCTGATGGCATTGAGTTTTTGGCGCACCGATTTTTTGCGCATCGCCTGACCCGGCATGATGAAGGTGCGCCCGATATAGCGGTTTTTCACAAATCCTTCGCGAAACGGGATGCCTAGACGGTTGGCCAATTGCAGCGCGCTGGGACGGCTGGAATCGGGAATCGGAATCACCACATCGATATCGTGATCCGGCCAGACCCGTGCGATCTTGTCGGCCAGATATTCACCCATGTTCAAGCGTGTCTCGTACACCGAGATGCCGTCAATCAGCGAGTCGGGACGCGCCAGATAAACGTATTCGAAGATGCAGGGATTGAGCACCGGATTCGCCGCGCACTGCTGGCTGTGGAAATTGCCTTTAAAGTCGATGAACACCGCCTCGCCCGGTGCGATGTCGCGCATGAATTTGAAGCCCAGCGTGTCCAAGGCCACCGACTCCGATGCCACCAAATATTCCATGCCTTGCTCGGTCTGATGACTGCCAATCACCAAAGGACGAATGCCGTAAGGATCTCGAAAAGCCAGCAGCCCGTAACCCGCGATCATAGCCACCACCGCATAAGCACCGCGACAACGGCGATGCACGCCGGATACCGCCGCGAAGATCGCCTTGTTATCCAGACGCAATTGCTTGCACTCGACTTGCAGCTCGTGCGCCAACACGTTGAGCAACACTTCGGAATCGGAATTGGTGTTGACATGGCGCAGGTCGTCGAGGAACAACTCTTTTTGCAACTGCGCGGTATTGGTCAAATTGCCGTTGTGTCCCAACACGATACCGAACGGCGAATTGACATAGAACGGTTGCGCTTCGTTGTGATCCACCGCCGAACCCGCCGTGGGATAACGCACATGGGCGATGCCCGCATTACCGGCCAGTGCGCGCATATTGCGCGTGCGGAACACGTCGTGCGCGAGACCGTTGCCTTTATGCAGATGGAAAGCATTGCCCTCGATCGTGGCGATGCCTGCCGCATCTTGCCCGCGATGTTGCAACACTTGCAGCCCGTCATACAGCAGCTGGTTAACGGGGGTTTGCGCAACGACGCCTAGAATGCCACACATGATTTATCCCGATAGTACGTATAGTTAGTAAGTCACTTTTTTCGCCACATCTTCCGGCAAAAAATCTTTGGTAAACAGCGTCGCGCTTTGCAACGCCTTGCTCGACCACGCGTCGCGCCAGAAAGGTTGTTGCGGCAAACTCGTCAGCCCCGCCAGCAACACCAGAATCAGAACCAGCAACATTCCGCGACACATGCCGAATCCGGCACCCATGATTCCATCCATCCAACCCAGCCCGACGAATTTGACCAGCTTGGATAACGCCCAAGCCACGATGCCACACACGATCAGGGTGCTGATGAACAAACATCCATATGCCACTGCCGTCTTCGCCGCATCGGAGGCCACCGCATCCGGCACGTATCGGGCCAGTCCGGGCGCAAACAAACGCGCCACGAAATAAGCCGCCATCCAGCCCAGCAACGACAACAGCTCGTATACAAAACCGCGCCACCAGCCCAGCCCGACCGACACGCCGATGATGCCAAAAACCGTATAGTCAAACGCCGTCATCGTGCTGACAGATCAACCGCCGAGATTGACCACTTTGGGATGCAAACCCTGCGACTCCAGCTTATGGAGCACCTTATCAGCCGCTTCGCGCGTAGGGAAACTCCCCACCCGCACACGAATATTGCTGCCGACTTTTTCGGTATAAACATGGAAGCCTTGCTTGACCAATTTCTCCTGCAAGCTTTTTGCAGTGGCGGCATTGGAAAACGCGCCGACCTGCACCGCGAAGCCGGAATGCGGCGCGACATGCGAATTAACAACAGACTTGGCTTCGACTTTGGGCTTCGGCTCGTTCTTAACGGGCTTAACCGCCTCGACCTTAGGCTCGACCAAAGCATGTTCGACCTTCCCCGCTTGCACCTGTTGTGCGGCCACCGCCGCCACAACGGCCACAGCTCCAACAGTCGTTGCGACCGCAGCAGGTGCAACCGCAGAAGTCGCCACAGGAGCCGAGGCGGCCGTCACGACGACAGGTGCGCTCACCGCCGACGCCGCTTGAAACTCGCTTACTTTGTCTTTATCAGGAATGCGCAACTCAATGTCGTTTACCGCAGTCGTAGGAGGTTCGTCATCGAACACCATTGGCAGAATAACCACCACCGCCGCAGTCAACGCCACCGCACCGATCAAACGGCGACGCGCTTGGCGTTTCAGGATGGACTCTTCGTCCGCAGTCAATTGTTGTTTTGCCATCGTGCGTTTTCGCAGAGATCAGACGCCGCGCAGACCGCGTGCGCGCATCACTTCCGCTACCGTATAAAATGAACCGAAGGCGAGGATTCTATCATTTTCGCCCGCCCGATTATAGGCATCATGCAAAGCCTCGGTGACTGTAGCGAAGCACAGCACCTCGCCCACTTGCGCGTCTTGCACCACCTGCCCCAGCTCGTCCGCCGATGCGCCGCGCGGCGCGGCTATCCCCGCCACCAGCCATACATCCACCTGTGGCTTCAGCGCGGCGATTACGCCCACCATATCCTTGTCCTTGAGCATCGCGCACACCGCGTAAGTCTTCGGGCAAGGTGGCAACGCCGCCAAATTCTGCGCCAGCGAGCGCGCCGCATGCGGGTTATGCGCCACATCGAGAATCAAGGTCGGCTTACCCGGAACCATCTGGAAGCGCGCGGACAACATCACCTCCACCAGCCCGCGCCGCACCGCCTCCATGCTCACTGGCAATTTTTCTTTCAGCGCATCCAGTGCCGCCAACACCGCACTGGCGTTATTCAGTTGAAACGCACCGCGCAAGGCAGGTAATGGCAGCGCACTGCGCGACCCAATCTTGCCGCGATAGTCCCATTGCCCTTGGTGCGAGGTGAAGCCGAACTCGCTGCCGAGGCACCACAGCTCCGCGCCAATTTTTTCTGTCTGTGTGCGTATCGCCTGCGGCATATCGCTGTCGCCGAACACCGCCACCTTGCCCGCGCGGAAAATGCCCGCCTTCTCGAACGCGATCAGCTCGCGCGTCCCGCCCAGATAATCGACGTGATCGATATCGATGCTGGTCACCACCGCACAATCCGCATCGAACACATTCACCGCATCCAGCCTGCCGCCCAGCCCCACTTCGAGGATAGCGACATCGACTTTATGTTCGATGAAACATTGCATCGCCGCCAAGGTGCCGAACTCGAAATAGGTAAGAGGAATTTGTAGGTCGGGATTCATCCCGACATCGTGCACATGTCGGGATGAATCCCGACCTACATCAGGCTTGGCACATCGCGCCTGATCGATGGCGGCAAACGACGCACACAACTCCGCATCGCTCGCCTGTTGCTTGCCGATGCGCACACGTTCGTTGTAAACCAGCAAATGCGGCGATGTGTAGCAACCGACACGGTATCCGGCGGCATGCAAAATAGATTCCAGCATCGCACACACCGACCCCTTGCCGTTGGTGCCGCCAACGATGATGATCGGAAAATCGGGATCGAGATTCAGCCGCTGCTTGACTTGCGCCACGCGCTCTAGGCCGAGCGCGATGGTTTTTGGATGCAGGGATTCGAGGTGGGTTAGCCAATCGGCTAAAATGTTGGGCATGTAAATCCATTTTCCGGGCGAAATTCCGACTTAAATTTCGAGGAGTGCATAAAAACGATGCTTTTCAAATCAATTTCTCAGGAAAAATGCAATATCATTTTGATTCCTTTTTTTAAGGCATCGCCATGTCCCTCAGATTTTTTCTTTGCCTCGCACTGTGTATTTTGTTGTTGTGCCCAACGCTAGTTTGGTGAAGGAATTTAACCTTACGCCACTTCCAGTTTCGTCACCGCCGCCTGCTTGGTCAGCAGCGTAATCAGCGTAGCCAGTTGGTCGCGCATCTCGCGTCTATCCACGATCATGTCCACCGCGCCATGTTCCAGCAAAAATTCCGCACGCTGGAAGCCGTCCGGCAGCGTCTCGCGCACGGTCTGTTCGATCACGCGCGCACCGGCGAAGCCGATCAGCGCACCGGGTTCGGCGATGACCACATCGCCCATGAAGGCGAAGCTGGCGGATACGCCGCCCATGGTCGGGTCGGTCAGCACGGAGATAAAAGGCAGCTTTTCCATACTCAACTGGGTCAGTGCAGCACAAGTTTTGGCCATCTGCATCAGCGACAGCAAGCCTTCCTGCATACGCGCACCGCCGCTGGCAGCAAAACAGATAAACGGACATTTCTGTTCCAACGCGACTTGTACACCGCGCACGAAACGTTCGCCCGCAACCGAACCCATCGAGCCTCCCATAAAACTGAACTCGAATGCGGCCACCACGACAGGCAAAGCATGGATGCTGCCTTGCAGCACGATCACAGAATCGTCTTCGCCGGTATTGCGTTTGGCATCGATCAGACGGTCGCTATATTTTTTCTGGTCTTTGAATTTCAGCGTGTCGATAGGCAGCACTTCCGCGCCGATCTCGAAGCGGCCTTCGCTATCCAGCAGCCAATCCAGACGGGTACGCGCAGTGACGCGGTGATGGTGGTTGCACTTGGGGCAGACGCTGTGGTTCTTCTCCAGATCGGCGTGATACAGCACCGCCTCGCAGGACGGGCATTTGTGCCACAAGCCATCGGGTACGCTTTTCTTGATGTCGGCGTCTTCGCGGCGTTTGATCTTCGGGGGCAACAGTTTTTGGAACCAGCTCATGGTGTTCTCCTCTTTAAGTTTTTACTCCTCTCGCCCACTTGTGGGAGAGGGGCTGGGAGAGAGGGTATGTGCGCTGCAATGAAATATGCTGTTGTCTCACGCTTCTACCCTCTCCCTAGCCCTCTCCCTGCAAGGGAGAGGGAGCTGAATTGTTATTGATCGATTGCCAGTCTTAGTTCTTTCACCAACTTGCCCACATTGGCGACCACATTCTGTTCGGTCGAATTCTCGACCTCCTGCACGATGCGGCTACCTACCACCACCCCGTCGCACAGTTTTGACACCGCTTTAGCCGTTGCCGCATCGCGGATGCCGAAGCCGACGCCGATGGGCAGCTTGATGTGTTTGCGCAGTTGCGGAATTTTTTGTTCGATGGCCGACAGGTCGATGTTGCCCGCGCCGGTCACGCCCTTGAGCGAGACATAATACACATAGCCGCGCGCCAGCTTGGCGACCTGGGCGATGCGCGCCTCGTTGGTGGTCGGTGCCAGCAGAAAAATCGGCGCGATATTGTGGCGTTGCAGATGCTCGAATGCCTCATGGCTTTCCTCCGGCGGGAAATCCACCGTCAGCACACCGTCCACACCGACTTCTTCGCAACGCTGGGCAAATATTTCCCAGCCCATCGCCTCGACCGGATTGCCGTAACCCATCAACACCACGGGTGTGGTCGCGTCCTGCTGGCGGAACTCCGCCACCATCGCCAACACGCCGCGCAGCGACATGCCGTGTTTGAGCGCGCGCTCGGAAGCACGCTGAATCACCGGGCCGTCCGCCATCGGGTCGGAGAACGGCACGCCCAATTCGAGCACATCCGCCCCCGCCTCCACCAGCCCGTGCATCAGTGCCACGGTAAGTTGCGGCGACGGATCGCCAGCGGTGATGAACGGGATGAGCGCCTTGCGCCGCTGTTGATTGAGCTTGTCGAAGGTCGTATCGATGCGGCTCATAGCGTGATCCCCTTCAATTTCGCCACCGTGTTCATATCCTTGTCGCCGCGACCGGAGAGATTCACCAGCAACACTTTATCTTTGCTCAGCGTCGGCGCGATCTTCATCGCGTGCGCCAAGGCGTGGCTGGATTCCAGCGCGGGGATGATGCCTTCAAAACGACACAGCGCATCAAATGCGGCGATGGCTTCATCGTCGTTAATCGCAACGTACTGCGCACGGCCCATATCCCTCAACAGGCAATGCTCGGGGCCGACACCGGGATAATCCAGCCCGGCGGAAATGGAATGCGTCTCGATGATTTGCCCGTTCTCATCCTGCATCAGATACACCTTGTTGCCGTGCAGCACGCCGACTTTCGCATTCGCGGTGAGCGGCGCGGCATGCTGTCCGCTGGCGATGCCGTGTCCGCCCGCTTCCACGCCGATGATCTGCACTTCTGGAATTTCGATGTAAGGGTAGAACAGTCCGATGGCATTGGAACCGCCGCCGACGCAAGCGATCACCGCATCCGGCTGACGGCCTATCATCTCCGGCATTTGCACACGGGCTTCGTTGCCGATGACGCACTGAAAATCGCGCACCATCATCGGGTACGGATGCGGGCCGGCCGCCGTGCCGAAAATATAGAACGTGCTCTCGACGTTGGTGACCCAATCGCGTATCGCCTCGTTGCACGCATCCTTGAGGGTCTTGGAACCGCTCTCCACGGGAACGACCGTCGCGCCCAGCAATTTCATACGGAACACGTTCTGCGCCTGGCGCTGAATATCTTCCGCGCCCATATACACCACGCACTCCATGCCGAAGCGCGCCGCCACCGTAGCCGTAGCCACGCCGTGCATGCCCGCGCCGGTCTCGGCGATCACGCGCTTCTTGCCCATGCGCCTGGCCAGCAAGGCTTGCCCCATCGCGCTGTTGATCTTGTGCGCGCCGGTGTGATTCAAGTCTTCGCGCTTCAGGTAAATCTGCGCGCCTCCAAGGCTCTCCGACAGGCGCTTGGCGTGGTAGATCGGGCTGGGACGCCCGACATAGTGAAGCAATTCATAGGCTAACTCGGCCTTGAATTCGGGATCGTCGCGGAAGCGCAGGTACTGCTGGCGCAACTCTTCCACTGCGGGGATGAGCGTCTCGGCCATGTAGATGCCACCGAATTGGCCGAAGTGACCGCTCTGGTCTGGATAGTTATAACTCAATGTTCTTAACCTCAATACCGTTCACTTAAGAAAAATTCCGTTCGCCCTGAGCTTGTCGAAGGGCTCTAGTTACGAAGCTGGTGGTTCGACAAGCTCACCACGAACGGTTAATGCTTAACTGCCTTGATGAATGCCGCGACCTTCGCCGCATCCTTGATGCCTTTGCTTGCCTCCACGCCGCTGGACACATCCACCGCGTAAGGCCGCACCTGCTTGATCGCCTGTGCCACATTGCCCGCATGCAAGCCGCCGGAAAGGATCAGCGGCAGCGGCAAATCATGCGGAATCAGCGCCCAGTCAAACGACTCGCCCGTGCCACCATGCGTGCCTTCGATGAAAGCATCGAGCAACAAACCCTGTGCTCCGGCATAACGGGCCGCGCATTGTAGCAAATCCACCCCCGCCTTGACCCGGATTGCCTTCAAATACGGCTTGCCGAATTGCTCACAAAATTCCGGCGACTCTTCGCCGTGGAACTGCAACACATCCAGCGACACCTGCGTCAACACCTCGCGCACGTATTCCAAAGTGGGATTCACAAACAGACCCACCACCGTCACAAACGGCGGCACGGCACGCGCCAGCTTCACAGCTTGTTGCAGGGTGACATGACGCGGACTTTTCTCGTAGAACACCAGGCCGATGGCATCCGCACCGCAGCTCGCTACGGCATGCAGGTCTTGCTCACGGGTGAGGCCGCAAATTTTGATTCGGGTCATGTTGGACGAAGAAAACTAAAATGAGGCGGCATTGTAAGAGCAATTACATTGGCGACCAAATCGGCCCATTGTAGCGGAACCCTTCCTTCCCTCTATCAGGGGGAAGGCTAGGATGGGGGTTAGAGTCGAGGTAATGCAGCCCCCCTCTTCCCTACCCCTACCCCTACCCCAAATAGGGGAGGGGATATTTAGTTTTGCTGGCTATCTCAGTTTGTCGATCTGCCGCTCTGCTTTAGAATGCAACACATACCCTTCCACTATCAGGAGACATCGAATGACTTCCACCCTAATCATGCTCGGCATCACCGTCGTCACGCTGATCTACGTCATCAGCCTGTACAACAACCTCGTGCAGCTCAAACACGGTGTCGCCAAAGCGTAGGCAAACATCGACGTGTTGCTCAAACAGCGCCATCTGGTTTTGGTGCTTCGGGCTGATCGCATTCATCAGCCTGTTCGCCTGGTTCTCCGCCCTGTCCCGCTTGCGCACCATCAACGGCACGCCAACTTCGAAGATCGCCTCCGCCGCACAAGGTTATGTCGAGCTCATCGGCAAGGGAAATTATTTCGACGCAACACCTGTCATCAGCCAATTTTTTCTGCTGCCTTGCCTCTGGTATCGCTACAAAGCTGAGCACAAAAACAGCAAGAACGAATGGAGCATAGAAAGCAGCGAAAAAAGTGAAGCTCCCTTTCTGCTCGATGATGGCAGCGCCACCTGCGTGGTTGATCTGACCGGAGCGGAAATCATCACCGCCCATAAAGAGACATGGACAAAAGGCGAATACCGCTACACAGAATGGAAGCTGCTGAACATCGACACGATCTACGCAATTGGAGAGCTCAAAACCGAAGGTGGCAGCTCGGACGCGGGGCTCAGCAGCGATGAGATCAAAACGGTATTGGCCGAATGGAAGCTGAACATGCCGGAACTGCACGCCCGTTTCGACCTCAATCGGGACGGCGAACTCGATATGCAAGAGTGGGGGTTGGCATGCAACGCGGCCAAACGCGAAGCCGAAAAACGTTTGACCCAAGCGCGCTCAGCGCCGGACACCCACTACCTCGTGCGCCCCGATAGTGGCCGCCTGTTTCTCCTCAGCAACCTCGCCCCGGAAAAACTCGCCCGCCGTTACGCCATCTGGACTTGGGCGCATCTGGTTATCTTCTTCAGAGCGCTGGGCGGGGTGATTTGGGTGTTGTAGCGAAACTGACTTCAAGCTGCACGCGCACGTTGTTCTTCGAGCTTCGCAGGTCGGCTTTCGAGGTAAAGCGTGTCGGGATCGAAGTCAATTTCTTGTGGCCATGTAACGGTGCCGTGACCAACTTGTGCCAGCTTAAAAAATGTAACTTGGCGTAATGGCTTGAATACCGGATAAACCAGATAAGGCGTCATGTCGAAATGACGTTTTTCACCGTTGGCAAAGGTGAGTAGCAGTGAGTGGTCATCTTGGGCTGTGACAGCTGCAATCCGTGGGTTCATGGTTTTCTCCTAGCGCAGAGAATCAATCTTAACAAGGATTTCGGTCAGCAAAACACATTCAAGCTGCACGGGCATGTTGTACTTCGAGCGGGTAAGCTCCATTCGCACGAGCCTCTAGCAATACCACTTCTACCGCGCTGCCATCTTCGGCATAGCTGATATGCGTGTTCCAATTTTGTGATATTTCTTTGGTAATAGGCTTGTCAGACAAGCGAATCACAAGAATGTCGTCTTCATCGAAATAAGTGGTGTGCATATTTACCTCCTACAAAACGGCGAAATGGTGCATGACTGTTTTAACCACAACACAATCCTCAAGTACCAGCACTGCACATAACAAATTGTCATGCCGATCTGGGAATTCCTTGAATGCCCAAAGGTGAGTGGCATCCTTGTAACGTGCATCTCCGCTATCAATCACCTCAAGCAACATTACTTCGCTAATATCCCGCTCAACCATTCGAATCTTCGCGTGGGTGGAAATAACAACTGGAAACTGAAAACGGATACTAAACATGACAATGACTGTAACGCCCCTAAATTAGCTTGTCCAGATGCCTGTACAAATCAGCTTGCGGGCGAGGGGATTTATCACTTGCCTTCCAACGCCTCCCAGCGCGCCATCAACTGCAACAACTCTTCCTCGATCACCGCCGCGCGCTCTTGCAGTTGTTTGGCGTGCGTCGGATTGTCGCGGTACAAATCTCCCGCTCCCAAAGCCGCCACGAGCTCTTCCTGTTCGCGCTCCAGCTTCTCGATGCGCGGCGGAATCTCGTCCAACTCCTTCTGCTCTTTAAAGCTCAGCTTGCGTGCAGATTTAGCCTTGGGCGTTTCGGCTTTGGCGGCAGGCTTGGAAGATGACGCCACCGCTTTCGGCTGCGCACTTTGTGCGGCTTCATATTTCTTCACACGCACCCAGTCTTCATAACCGCCGACGTATTCCATCAAGTTGCCGTCGCCCTCAAAGGCGATCACCTGCGTCACCACGTTGTCCAAGAATGAACGGTCATGGCTGACTAAGAACAGCGTGCCGTCGTAGTTCGCCAGCAGCTCTTCCAGCAATTCCAAGGTCTCGATGTCGAGGTCGTTGGTCGGCTCGTCCAGTACCAGCACGTTGGCGGGACGGGTGAACAGACGCGCCAGCAGCAAACGGTTGCGTTCGCCGCCGGACAAGCTCTTAACAGGCGAACGCGCACGTTCCGGTGCAAACAAAAAATCGCCGAGGTAACTGATGACATGCTTTTTCTGCCCGCCGATGTCCACGAAATCCGAGCCCTGACTGATGGTGTCGGCCAGCGTCGCTTCCTCGTTGAGTTGCGCGCGCAACTGGTCGAAATAGGCCACGCTGAGTTTCGTGCCCATCTTCACTTCGCCGCTATCCGGCGCCAACTCGCCCAGAATTATTTTCAGCAACGTGCTCTTACCCGCGCCGTTCGGCCCGAGCAGACCGATCTTGTCGCCGCGTTGAATGCGGCAGGAAAAATCGTTGATGATCTTGCGCTCGCCGTAAGTCTTGCTCACGTTGCTCAGCTCCGCCACCAGCTTGCCGGAACGCTCGCCCGTCTCCACGTTCAACTCGACCTTGCCCACTTTTTCGCGCCGTGCCGCACGGTCCAGACGCAATTGCTCCAAGCGCCGCACACGACCTTCGTTGCGCACGCCGCGCGCCTTGATGCCCTGACGTATCCACACTTCTTCCTGCGCCAGCACCTTGTCGAACTTGGCGCTATGCACCGCCTCATCCGCCAGCATCAGCTCTTTCAATTTTTGATAGGCCGAAAAATTGCCGGGGAAGCTGGCCATCTTGCCGCGATCCAGTTCGACGATGCGCGTAGTGACGTTGTCGAGAAAGCGCCGGTCGTGGGTCACGAACAACACACTACCGCGAAAATTATTCAGCAGCCCTTCCAGCCATTCGATGGAAGCAAAATCCAGATGGTTGGTCGGCTCGTCGAGGATCAACACCTCCGGCTCGGCCACCAACGCTTGCGCCAGCGCCACGCGCTTGCGCACCCCGCCGGAAAGCGAACCCACCAGCGCTTCCGGGTCGAGTTCCAAGCGCTGAATAGCGGTCTCGATGCGCGCCTGCACCGCCCAGCCGTTCTGCGCTTCCAGCGCGGTTTGCAGCGGCTGCATCGCCTCCAATAACGTTTCGTAATCCGCATCCGGCTCGGCCAGTTGATGCGACAGATGATGGTAGTCGGTGATGATCTGGTGCAACTCGCCCAAGCCTTCCGCCACCGCATCGAACACCGTCAATTCAGGATTCAAAACCGGCTCCTGGCTCACATAGCAAATGCGCACGCCGGGCTGACGCCACACGATGCCATCATCCAAAGCATGCTGCCCGGCAAGCACGCGCAACAGGCTGGACTTGCCGCCGCCGTTGCGCCCGATGAGGCCGACGCGCTCATTCTCGTCGAGTTGAAAATTCACCTTGTCCAGCAGGGCAACGTGACCGAAAGCCAGTGCGGCTTTATCCAGCGTAATGTAGGGCATCAGGAGTTAGTCTTTACAGATTGAGGGAGTGCGGATTGATAAATAAATGAAAAGCTAATCGCCCACATCGCCATCACCCAGTACCCGAAGGCATCGGTGAAACCGGAAGCTAAAATTCTCGTATTGTGGTCGGTAAAAAGCGGCCGCGTTATTTCGAAACTCAACAACAGCACCGCCAGCACATTCGCCGCCAGCATCAAACCATGCCCCAATCGAAAACCTTTGCCCTGCGGCTTACCTATCGGCCACAGCGAACCGCGCATGATCTGCACCACCGCCACCGCGCCGATCACCAGCAACAAGCCCACCAGCCGCCCCGGAATGCCCTGCTCATGCGTATCCGCCCCGGCCAACTCAAGCAACATGCGCCCCGCAAACGCCAGCCAGCCCATCGCCAATATGTGCGGCAGCAACACCCAAGCCGCAAACAGATTCAACTTATCCAATTTCATGTCTTCGTTCCTTACAGTAATTTCTAAATCATCCCTGTAGGAGCGGGCCGTGCCCGCGGTGCAACGAAAATTAGCGGGCCATGCCCGCTCCAAAAAAAAAATATTTGGGATAATAATTATTTTAATTTTTTAAAATACTCAATAATCTCCCGCGAATGCCGCGAAGTCTCCACCTTATCGTACACCTTGCTCACCCTGCCCTGCGGGTCGATCAAAAAGGTGTAGCGCTTGGCATACTTCATAAACCCGAGATTCATCAACACCCCGTAACGCGTCGCCACTTCTTTGCCGCTATCCGCCAACAGCGGAAACGGCAGATGATACTTCTGCGCGAACTCGGCATGGCTCTTGCCGTCATCCACACTGATGCCCACCACCTGCGCACCCAGCGCCGTCAATTTGTGCAAATCGTCGCGAAAAGCACACGCCTCCTGCGTGCAACCCGGCGTATCGTCCTTGGGATAGAAGTACAACACCAGCCACTTTCCGGAAAATTCTTTCAGGCTGTGCAGCACGCCGTTCTGATCCGGCAAATTGAAATCCGGCGCGGCCTCGCCCACCTTGGGCAACTCGCCCGCCCGCACCATCTGGCTGAACGCCATCACCAGCGCCCCGATCAAACCAAACAATATTAACCATTTCATAGCAAACACCCCAGAGCGAAAACAGCAGGGGCGCGATTTTACGTTAGAATGCGCGCCGCGTTGTAAGCATCAGCACGTCCTCGTAGTTAGATGGATATAACCGCCCCCTCCTAAGTGAGTGACCGGCAAAAAGTGGGATGCCACGAAAAACGCGCAATGCTTTGCTTTATTTATTACTTTTTAATGTTTAAGGGGTTTTAGACCTGACATAAAACAACGCAAATATTCACATTTAAACGATTTCAGTGTGAATATATTGTAAATATTGCCCTCGTAGTTAAATGGATATAACCGCTGCCTCCTAAGTGGCAATTGTGGGTTCGATTCCCGCCGAGGGCACCAAACAAACAAAGGCTTTGCGATGTGCGAAGAGATATTGAAAGACTTAAAAACCGAGTTCGGCAAACAACGGGTTTTGTCGTCTTCCGACATTGCCTATAACCTCCGATGAGCTGCATAAGCTCTTAACGTTGAAAATCAAGCAAGCTGGAAATCCAAAAGCAATCAGAATCGTCCCTACCCCGCCAACCCCACATAAACATTCTGCACATCGTCATCCTCATCAATCGCTTCCAGAAACGCTTCCACTTCTTCGCGCTCGGCATCGTTGCTGAGGGTGACGGGATTCTTCGGGCGGTAGCCTAGCTGGGCGGAGACGACGGTGAAGCCTTGCCCGGGCAGGGCTTTGCACACAGCATCGAGGTCGGTGACGTCGGTGATGAACAGGGTTGCACCTTCTTCGGAGGGCTCGAAATCTTGCGCGCCCGCTTCGATGGCGGCGACTTCGGGGTCGGAGTCTTTGGTGTTCGGTATCGCTTCGATCATGCCGACATAGCTGAAGTCCCACGAGACGGAACCTTCCGCGCCGAGCTGACCTTTGCGGAACAGTACGTTCATGCTGGACTTGGTGCGGTTGATGTTGTCGGACAGGCACTCGACGATAACGGGCACGCGGTGAGGGGCGAAACCTTCATAGACGAGGCGTTCCAGATGCGCGCCTCCATCGAGCAGGCCTGCGCCTTTTTTGATGGCGCGATCTAGTGTTTCGCGCGGCATGGAAGCTTTTTTGGCTTGCTCGACGACCAGACGTAAACGCGAATTGGAATCCGGATCAGCGCCCCCTTTTGCGGCGACCATGATCTCTTTGGACAGCTTGCCGAAGATTTTACCTTTTGCGTTTGCTGCGACTTCTTTGTGTCTGGCTTTCCACTGTGCGCCCATGTCTGTTCTCTTGTGTGTTGGTTTATACAAAAACTTCCGAACGCGCATCTTGCCTTAAGTGCGGGTCTGCATCAATCTCGAATGGCGACATGCTGGGGAAATGACGTAATATTCAGACTACGGTTCAATATATTTTTCGCGCGCCTTCGATACACCGCGCTACGCGCGGCACTCAGGACGAACGGTCGCTTTCAGCCCATCGCTAAATACTGAAAATATCAAACACATTGATGAAGCAAAATTCTTACGCAAAAACGCTGGGGTGGCTAAAAACAAATCCGTCTTTGGATGAGCTTTGCGCCAGGCATCCAGAGGAATGGGCTACCGTACAGCAGGATATTGCGGTCATTGTCGAGCGCGGCGTTGCGGCAGAATTGAAGGCGTATCTGGAGCGCGTATCCGCTCCAGCCGCCCAACCTTCTTTCGGTAAACCGCAACCCGACAGGAATGCCGCTCTGGCGCAATTTATTCGCAGCCGCATGGCGCATGAGTCGGTCAAAAAGCTCTGTCTGTCCACATTGGCCGCAGATGTCGGCGCAACCAAAGGCAAGCTGCGCTTCAACCTGTTCAACGGATTCATTGCGCAGAAGCTGCTGTTTGCCCGAGGGCTGGAGCGCAAGCCGGTTTCGCTGTTCTGGTTCCGCTTGTTCTGGCCGCTGGTGTGGCAGAAAAAACGCCTGATGCCACTGGTGCAACCCCGAGGAATTTATTGCTTCTACTCGCGTGCGCTAATCGAAGCGTTAGCCGGAATGATCGGCTCCAGAAATTGTCTGGAAATCGGTGCGGGGGACGGAACGCTGACGCGCTTTCTGAAAGATCGGGGAATACAACTTACCGCAACGGACAATCATGGCTGGAGTCAGGCGGTGAAATACCCGGAATGGGTCATCAAGCTGGATGCGCGCGCGGCACTGACCACCTACACGCCGGAGGTGGTGATCTGTTCGTGGCCGCCGTCGCAAAACGATTTTGAACGCGATGTGTTCAATACACCCAGCGTGCAACTGTATATCGTCATCGGCAGCCGCCACCAGTTTGCGTTCGGCAATTGGAAAGACTACAAACTGCAACCCACCTTTGATCTTGAAGAGGATAAAAAACTGGGGGCATTAGTATTGCCGCCGGAATTAGGCGCCGCCGTTTATGTGTTCCGGCGCAAGCGGTGACACGTCACCGCACTCCAGAATTACCGACCTCTTCCACCACCTGCAAAAACGCATCGCCGTACTTCGCCAGCTTGGATTGCCCCACGCCGCTGATCTGCCCCATCTCGTTTAAGGTCTGCGGCTTGCGGTTGAGCATTTCCAGCAAAGTGCTGTCGTGGAAAATGACGTAAGGCGGCACGCCTTGTTCGCGCGCGAGCTCCATGCGTTTGGCTTTGAGCGCCTGCCATAACGGGTCTTCATTGGCTCCAGCGAAGGCCTCGCGCAAGCGCGAACCGCGTTCGACTTTGCTGGTTTTACGTTTGGCGGGTTCGGCGTCGCGGCGCAGCCACACTCCCTGCTGTCCTTTCAGCACGGGACGCGCCGCCTCGGTGAGTTTCAAGCCGCCGTAGGCTTCCATATCCACATTGATATATCCGGCGGCGGCGAGCTGGCGATAGACGCTGCTCCATTGTGTTTGCGCCAATTCCTTGCCGATGCCGAAGGTGCTGAGTTGCTGGTGGTTAAATTGCTCGACCTTGGGCGTGGCCTTGCCCAGCAACACGTCAATGAGGTGCGCCACACCGAAGCGTTGTCCGGTGCGATACACGCAGGACAGCGCCATCTGCGCGGCTTGCGTGGCGTCCCATGTATCCACGGGCGCTAGGCAGTTATCGCACTGCCCGCAATCGCCGAGATGCTCTTCGCCGAAATAGCGCAGCACGGCCTGGTGACGGCAGGCAGTAGACTCGCAGAAGCCCAGCAGCGCATCGAGCTTTTGCAGTTCGACGCGCTTGCGTTCCTCCGGTGCATCACCGGACAGCAGCATCTGGCGCATAGACACCACATCGCCCAAGCCGTAAGCCATCCACGCGTTCGCGGGCAAGCCGTCGCGCCCGGCGCGGCCAGTCTCCTGATAGTAGCCTTCCATGCTTTTGGGCAAGTCGAGGTGCGCGACGAAGCGCACGTTGGGTTTGTCGATACCCATGCCGAAGGCGACGGTGGCGACCATGATGACGCCTTCCTCGCGCAGGAATCTGCGCTGATTTTTGTTGCGCACGGCGGCGTCCAACCCGGCGTGATACGGCAAGGCATCCCAGCCCTGCTCCTTCAGCCACGCGGCAGTCTCATCCACTTTCTTGCGCGACAGGCAATACACGATGCCCGCGTCGTCTGGATGTTCGGTTTCGAGGAAGGACTGTAATTGTTTGCGTGCGTTGTCCTTGAGTGTGACGCGGTAGCGGATATTGGGGCGGTCGAAGCTGGAAACAAAATGCTGTGCCTGTTCCAGCGTCAGCCGCTCGATGATCTCGCGCCGCGTGGGTGCATCCGCCGTGGCGGTGAGCGCGATGCGCGGCACGTTGGGAAAGCGTTCGTGCAACACCGTCAGCGCGCGATACTCTGGACGGAAATCATGCCCCCATTGCGACACGCAGTGCGCTTCGTCGATGGCAAACAGGGCGATGCGATTCTCCTGCTGCAATCGCTCCAGCAGATTCAAAAAACTTTCCGTCATCAGCCGTTCCGGCGCGACATACAACAGCTTCAACTCACCGCGCAGCAACTGCTGCGACACTTCGCGCGCAGCATTGGCATCCAGACTGGAATTGAGAAAAGCAGCGGACACGCCGAGCTGTTTCAATGCGTCCACCTGATCCTGCATCAGCGCGATCAGCGGCGACACCACGATGCCGACACCCGGACGCAGCAGTGCCGGAATCTGGTAACACAGCGACTTGCCGCCGCCCGTGGGCATCAACACCAGCGCATCGCCCCCTGCCCCGACATGCTCGACGATAGCCTGCTGCGCGCCGCGAAACGAGGCGTAGCCGAAGGTGTCGCGCAGGATTTGTTGGGCGCCGCTGGAAGTCATGAGTGGGGTGAGTCCGTAAGGTATCGCAGATTATCCCGCACATTGGCTACGCCGCAACATGCGGGTAACAAAATTCATCGGGGTGCGATGGTATGATGTTCTCAGCATAAATACCAACAAGGAATGATATGAATATCCGCACTGTTTCTACTCAACCCTTTTCCGACCAGAAGCCCGGCACCTCCGGCCTGCGCAAAAAAGTCCCCGTATTTCAGCAGCCGCACTATCTGGAAAATTTCGTGCAATCCATTTTCGACAGCATCGCCGCGCCAAAGAATGCGACGCTAGTGGTAGGCGGCGATGGCCGTTATTACAACCGCGCCGCCATTCAGATTATCCTGAAAATGGCGGCGGCGAACGGCTTCGGCAAGGTGCTGGTCGGACGCGGCGGTATCCTCTCGACGCCGGCAGCATCCTGCGTGATCCGCAAACACCAGACCTTCGGCGGCATCATCCTCTCCGCCAGCCACAACCCCGGCGGGCCTGACGGCGACTTCGGTATCAAGTACAACAGCAGCAGCGGCGGCCCCGCCACCGAGACGGTGACCGAAGCCATCTTCGCCAAAAGCAAAACAATTACCCGCTACCGCATCCTCGATGCGGCGGATGTGGCGCTCGACACATTGGGTACATCCACGCTGGGTGATATGCAGGTACAAGTGATCGACCCGGTGAACGACTACGCCGAGCTGATGGAATCGCTGTTTGATTTTTCCGCGATTCGCGCTCTATTGTCGGGCGGGTTCCGTATCAAGTTCGACGCGATGCACGCGGTGAACGGGCCGTATGCCCAAGACATTCTGGAAAGACGTTTAGGTGCGCCAGCCGGTAGTGTGATGAACGGCATCCCGCTGGAAGATTTCGGTGGCGGGCATCCCGATCCGAACCTGACTTATGCGCACGATCTGGTAGAGATCATGTATGGCGACAACGCGCCGGATTTCGGCGCGGCCTCGGACGGCGACGGCGACCGCAACATGATTCTGGGTCGCCATTTCTTCGTCACGCCTTCCGATAGTCTCGCCCTGCTGGCCGCCAATGCGACCTTGGCGCCGGCCTACAAAAAAGGCTTGGCGGGCATCGCGCGCTCGATGCCCACCAGTGCCGCAGCAGATCGCGTGGCACAGGCGCTGAACATCCCCTGCTTTGAAACGCCGACCGGCTGGAAATTCTTCGGCAACCTGATGGATGCGGGCAAGGTCACGCTGTGCGGCGAAGAAAGCTTCGGTACCGGCTCCGACCATGTGCGCGAAAAAGACGGCCTGTGGGCGGTGCTGTTCTGGCTCAACATCTTGGCCAGTCGCAAGCAATCGGTGGGAGCTATCGTGTTTGAGCACTGGGCGAAATACGGGCGCAACTTCTATTCGCGCTACGACTACGAAGGCCTGCCCACCGAGGCCGCGAACGGCGTGATGCAACACCTGCGCGACAGCTTCGCCGCACTCACAGGCAAATCGTTCGGCAAGTACACAGTAAAAACCTGCGGCGATTTCAGCTACACCGACCCGGTAGATGCCAGCGTGAGCCAAGGCCAAGGCATACGCCTCCTGTTCACCGACGGCTCGCGCATCATCTTCCGCCTCTCCGGTACGGGCACCGAGGGAGCAACACTGCGCGTGTATCTGGAAGCATTTGAAGCCGATGTCTCGCGTCATCATCTGGATGCGCAAGTGGCACTGGCAGAACTGATTGGGATCGCGTTACAAGTTTCGGAATTACAGCAACGCACGGGACGCGACAAACCGACGGTGATTACTTGATATAGAAAACACCTCTTCATCATTCCGGCGAAGGCCGGAATGACGTGCTAACGGGTTGTCTGGGTTAAAGACTGAATAAACTCTTCCAGCGGAACTGGCTTGCCGAACAAATATCCCTGATAAAGCATACAGCCCATGCTTTCAAGAAAGTCGCGTTGCTCCCGTGTTTCCACGCCTTCGGCGATCACTTCCATACCCAGATTATTGGCCATGCCGATGATGGTTTGAATGATGGTGGCATCGGAAGCTTTGATGCCGATGTGGCGCACGAACGACTGGTCGATCTTGAGTTGCTTGAGCGGCAGCTGGGTCAGGTAAGCCAGCGACGAATAGCCGGTGCCAAAATCGTCCATAGAAAAGCTCACGCCAAGTTGTCTGAGTGCCTGCATTTTGGCGATGGTATCGGCGACATCGTCGAGCACAATGCTCTCGGTCAGTTCAAGTTTGAGGCGCAACGGATTGATGGCAGTGCGGTTGAGTGTGTCGCTCACTTGCGCAACGAAATCTGCCTGGCGGAACTGCCGCACGCTGACGTTGACGGCCAACTGAAAATCACGGGTGTGCGGGCTGGCTTCCCATACCTTGAGTTGCCGGCAGGCACTTTCCAACACCCATTGCCCGAGCGGAAGAATGAGTCCACTTTCTTCCGCCAGCGGGATGAATTTCAGCGGCGAAATCAGACCCTGCACCGGATGTATCCAGCGCAGCAAAACCTCCGCCCCCAGAATGCGCCCGGCGTGGTTGACTTGCATCTGGTAATACAGCCGGAATTCCTCTTTGCGCAATGCCTCGCGCAGCCCGACTTCCAGATGGGCGCGCGCTTCCAGCTCCTCCTGCATCACGGGGTCGAAGAAGCGCAAAGTATTGCGGCCGGATTTCTTCGCTTCGTACATGGCTGTGTCGGCCTGTTTGAGCAGTTCGTCGAGCTTCTCTTTGTAATTGACGAACAAGGTGATGCCCATGCTCGATGAGCTATGGAACTCGAAGCCTTCAAGCATGTAGGGCTGGTTGAGCACTTCCAGCACCTTTTCGCCTATGTACCGCGCCTGCACGGCGGCCTGTGTTATTTCTTCGCTCAAGCCCTCCAGCAACAGCACAAACTCATCTCCGCCGAAACGCGCCACGGTATCGCCCTCGCGCACGCAGCCTTGCAGGCGTTTGGCCACTTCGACCAGCAGCAAGTCGCCGATGCCGTGACCTTTGGTGTCGTTCAAAGTTTTGAAATTATCGAGGTCGATGAACAGCAGCGCGCCGCCGGTCTGATGGCGCGCACCGGTTGCGACTGCCTGGCGCAACCGGTCAAGCAGCAAACGCCGGTTGGGCAGCTGGCTGAGCGAATCGTAAAAAGCGAGATGCTGGATTTCATCTTCCGCCTGTTTGCGTTCGGTGAAGTCCACAAAAGTACCGACATAGTTTGTGAGCTTGCCGTTTTTGCCGATCACGGCAGTAATGTTCAGCCACTCTGGATACACCTCGCCGTTCTTGCGCCGGTTCCAGATTTCGCCTTGCCAGGCATTGTCCTGACGCAAACTTGCCCACATGCGCTGGTAGAACTCTTCGTTCTGGCGGTCGGACTTGAGCATGGATGGGTTCCTGCCGATCGCCTCCCCGGCGCTGTAGCCGGTGAGCCGGGTGAATGCTTGGTTGACGCGGATAATCAGCGCGTCCGCATCGGTCACCATCATGCCTTCATCGGTCTCGAAAGCAATGGCGGCGATACGCAAGGCCGCTTCGCGCTCTTCCTGCTCCGACATCATGCGGTTGAACGCGTGCGCCATGTCGGCAACGTCCTTCGATCCGCCGGGCACGGCACGCACCTGCGACTCGCCCAGCTGGGCGCGCCCCATGCTGACCGACAACTGGTTGAGCGGTCGCATCATGCTGCGCGTAAGGATGCGGATCAAAAACAGGAACAGCAGCGCAAACGAGAACGATGTGGTCAGGTTGGACATAAAAATATCGGATGTCATCTTGTCCAGCGCCGCCTTGCTCATCACCACCGAAACGTTGCCGAGAAATTCGGGCGCTATTGGCTCGCCGAACGGTGATTCCGCAGAAGGCAGCGAATAGACCGGCGCGGAAAAATACCATGCTTTGCCGCTTTCCGCATTGAGCATGGCGGCGGCTTGCAATCCGCCGTGATGAGCGGGCTGTGCGTAAAATTCGGCGAGGTTGACGTTGCCGCGCGCCAACAACACCCCCCCTTTGGCATTGCGTATTTCCACGCCGACCACCCCCGGGAAAGCCATGGTGGCGTTCACCGCCTCGGCGGCGTTGTCGGCAGAAGCATAAATCAGCGCCAGCGAGCTCTGGCGCGCCAGATTTTCGGTGATGTGCTGCCCCTGCTCAATCAGGTCGTCGCGCACCCGTTTATTGCCTTGCCACGAACCCACCACGGAAGAAAACAGCGCCAGCAAGAGAATGCCGAGCGTCACCGCGATGCTGAGCTGGTGCTGGAAAGTGAGCTTCTGAAAAAAGGCGGCAAACATTTTGTGCATGATAGTCGCGCCTTATTGTTCTGGGAACGCCATGTCGAAGCCCAGCTGGCGGCTGGCATTGATTCCCAGATGCTTGGCGGTGCGCAGGTTGATCGCCATCAACACTTCGCGCAACGGAAGCATGCCGGATGACTCGTTGCTTCCGGTAGCCAGATAGCCGAGCGCGGAACCAGCAAGATGACGGCCTAACTCGACATTGTTGGGGTACAACGAGAACAACACGCCGCGCCTCACATGGCCGAAACTGCTGGAGAATACCGCCAGATTACGATCCCAAGATTCCTGCAACACCATCGGCAACACCGTGCCTTCTTCCACCGTAATGGAATCCTGCGGCAACCAAAGCGCATCCTGACTACTGTCGCTGGCCGCAAAAATTTCCTGATAAGCACGCGCCGCGCCGCGCAAATCCTGTGCTTCGTAAACCATGAGTTGCAGCCCCTGAGCGCGCGCAGCCTCTTGCGCCAGACGCATCAACCATGCGTTCTGGCGCGGGTCGTATACGGTGAATACACGCCGCACGCCGGGCATCATTCCCTTCAGGCGCGAAAACAGCAGCACCGGATCCGGCGACAAGCTGTTCACCTGATGATCGCGCACCTCATTTTCCGGCGCCGTCAATACGCCGCCCACCACCACGCCGATATCGTTATCCAGCGCGGAGGTGGCCTTTACGCCTTGCCGTCCCAGCGCGATCACCACTTTGGCATTCTGGCGGCGCAGGGAATTGTTCAGTTCGGCGACATCCACGTCAGGCTTCACCGCGAAATGGGTCACGCGACCCTTGGCCTTGGATTCGATGCCGCCGATGATCTGGGTGAATACGCTGCGATAAGGTTCGCCGATGTCCGGGTAGATCACCGCGATGGTGCCGTCCCCCGCTGCCTGCGCGACCTTGTTGGCTAGGTTTCTGCTTGCCACGGCATGGGCAGAACCCGCGACAAGAATAGGGAAAACGACCACCTCCGGGTACGCCTCGATAGCGCGCATCACTTCGGCGTGGTCTCCCTGCGACGAACCGGGCGAGAGGATGAACGGGGCCATGGCGCGAAGCATCCCGGAGTAACCTTCCTGCGCGGATACGTTCTCGCGGGGCAGGTCGGCCACCCCTTTGGTGATCGCCGATGCCGGAGCAGCAGTCATCAGCAATGAGGCCACCAGCAACCCAGCACCCAAACCAACCCGCCGACGAAAAAATGGCGCGGCGCAAGACAGCGAAAGTGTTGTGAATATGCCCATGATTATGACTATCTTCTCCGATGTGGCTCAAGTGAATCTGGCACGCAAGCAGCTAAACATCTCCGCTTAATTTCTATGGGGTGCGCATAACCAGCGACTTAGCTGTCGTCTTTTGGCAGCCTAGTCGAATGGCTAGTAGTTATATCAGACCTGTCTGCGCGTTTGAAAACGGCGACGTATCGCCGCACCCCATAATTTGCGCGCAATAATAATATCAGGCTTTACCCTGACCTTGATACCGGTCATGGTTAAAAAATTCGCGCCGCGCAAAAATTGCGGTAGCATCCCTCCCCATAAGAATAATCGGCTATAGACCGGCACGCCCAGCATCATCGACGTAACGATGGCGATTGGTCGTGTAATGACCCTTAGGAGGGCTCACCATGGGCAATAAGATTTGGCCTACCCCCGACCATCCAAACATGGTTGGGGGCGGTTCCGCATATATTCCAGCTCAAACACTGGAAGTGGCCGATTTGCTGGTGGCCTACTTGGAACAGATCGGCGTCGAATACGTGTTCGGCGTGCCGGGCGGCGCCATCGAACCTCTGTTCAACGCCATGGCGCGCAGCCAGCGGCGCGGTGGGCTGCGACCGATAGTGGCGCGGCACGAGGCGGGGGCGGCGTTCATGGCCGACGGCTATGCCCGCGAGACCGGGCGCTTGGGCGTGTGTTGCGCCACTTCGGGTCCCGGCTCGACCAATTTGATCACTGGCGTGGCATGCGCCCACGACAACAATGTTCCGTTGCTGGCGATCAGCGGTCTCCCGGCGCTGCCTTCGTTCGGCAGAGGGGCATTGCAGGAATCCTCCAGCACCGGCGTCAACGCCTTTGCCATGTTCCACCACTGCACCCGTTACAACACCATGGTGTCCCACCCCAGCCAGTTCGAACGCAAGCTGGCCAACGCCCTGATGACGGCGCACCAAGCCCCCGGCGGCCCGGCGCACCTGGCTATTCCGCTGGACATTCTGCGCGGCGCAGCACCCTGCGCCACCCCCTCCTACGATCTGGCGGCCTTGTTCAAACAGGAGCCCGTCCTGATCGATGAACGCGCCGTGCTGCGACTCAAGGACGAACTGCGGCAATCCCCGCGCGCTGCGTTCGTGATCGGCGCCTCCTGTGGCGAAGCCATCGAAGCGATCATGGAACTGATCGACCTGGTCGGGGCGCTGTTCACCACCACCCCCGATGCCAAAGGCTTCATCAACCCCCTCCACCCGGCCTATTGCGGCGTATTCGGCTTCGGCGGACACGCCAGCGCCAACGCACTATTGACCAGCGCGCCAGATATCGTGCTGGCATTCGGCACCGGCTTCAGCGAATTTGTCAGCGGCGGCTGGTGCGATTCCCTGCTCAACAACCGTTTGGTACACATCGATAATTCCGAGGACAATTTGATGCGTTCGCCGATGGCCATGTTCCATGTGCGCGGCAACATCCGCGCGGTATGCGAGCGCCTGACCGAACTGCTGAAAGCCGACGCCCCGTCCGGCATCGAGAGCCTCAAACGCTTGGGCAACATAAACTGGCATCAGCCCGAAGTGGCCTTGCAGTCGCCCGCAAGCTACCATTCCGACGCCACCCCGATCAAACCGCAACGCCTCATGAAAGCGCTGTCCGAGCACTGCCCGCCCAACACCCGTTTTCTCGCCGACTCCGGCAACAGCATGGTGTGGACGGTACATTATCTCCAGCCGCTCAACCGGCGGATTGAGCGAGCGCGCCTGCCTGCCGATGAACAAATGCCGGAGCAGCGTTCGGGGACGGCCAATTGGTTGCGCGTGATGATGGACTTTTGCCCGATGGGCTGGGCCATCGGTGCGGCGGTCGGCATCGCGCGCGGCAATCCCTCCTGCCCGGTAGTCTGCATTACCGGCGACGGCGCTTTTCTGATGAGCGGGCAGGAAATCACCGTGGCTGCTATGGAAGAGCTTACCGTTGTTTACGTCGTGCTCAACGACGGCGCTCTGGGCATGGTCAAACACGGCCAGCGGTTAGCGGGTGCCGAACCCATCGGCTACGAATTACCGCAAGTCGATTACCGCAAGCTCGCGCAAGCCATGGGCATCCCCGGCCACATCATCCGCTCGCCGCAGGAACTGGACAATCTCGATTTCGACACCATTTTGCAACACAAAGGGCCGACACTGCTCGATGTGCGCATCGACGGCGAAGAAGTGCCGCCCATGATGCTGCGCATGAAGACTCTGGGAAGCATGAAATGAGCGCGGAAAAAGTCCACGAATTGCCCGGTGCTCAAGATCGAAAAAATTTTGCCGGAGATGGATGGAGGTAGAATAACTTGAACAACAAATCGGAACGCGCGCAGCATGCGTTTTGACTATACTTGAAAAAAGCAGTTATGTCGGCTACGCTAGCCCCATCATGGAGAAAAAAATGAAAGAACATTATCGACTCCTGTTCCCGCTTACGCTGTTTTTGCTCCACGCGCCCGGCGCCTTTGCCCAATCCAGCGAAGAAGACGAGCTTGCCCTGATCTACGGCGATCAATCCACCGTCAGCATCGCCACCGGCAACCCGCAGGCGCTCCGCCGCGCGCCTGCCGTGGCCTCGGTGATCACTGCCGAGGAGATCGCCGCGATGGGCGCAACCGATCTGGACGAAGTGCTGGAAACGGTGGCAGGCATGCATGTCGCCCGCTCCGCCAGCAGCTACACGCCGCTTTACGTCATTCGCGGCATCTACAGCCAACACACCCCGCAAACCCTGATGCTGCAAAACGGCATCCCGACCACCACCCTGTATCTTGGCGGCAAGGGCCAAATCTGGGGAGGCCTTCCGTTGGACAACATCGCCCGCATCGAGGTGATTCGCGGCCCCGGATCAGCCCTGTACGGTGCCGACGCCTATGCCGGCGTAATCAATATCATCACCAAAACGGCGGCAGACACGCCGGGTACCCAGTCCGGTGTGCGCGGCGGCTCCTTCAACACCAAAGACGCCTGGGTACAGCACGGCAGCCGGCAGGGGGCGGTCGATGTGGCGGCCTACCTGCGCGTCGGCAGCACCGATGGATTCAAGCAAACGATCACTGCCGACGCCCAGACAGCGCGCGATACCCGATCCGGCACCCGAGCATCGCTGGCACCGGGGCAGGTTAACACCGGTCACGATGCCGTCGACGGCAACCTCGATCTGGCCTACGACAAGTGGCGCCTGCGTACCGGCTACAAATTGCGTGACAACATGGGAACCGGCGCCGGCATAGCATCGGCATTAGATCCCGTGGGCAAATCAAAGAGCGAGCGCATCACCGCCGATATTTCGTGGTTATCCCCACAAGTGTCCCAAGACTGGGGTATGGGTCTCACGTCCAGCTATCTGGAATATAACGACACGGTGCCGACCCCCTACACGCTGTATCCATCGGGTATCCAATTCCCCACAGGCACCTTCCCTAACGGGATGATCGGCGCCCCTGAAAAACGGGAACAGAATATCAGGCTTTCCGCCTTTTCTACCTATCAGGGTTTCAGCGACCACAGCCTGCGTTTCGGCTTGGGCCACGATGATCTGAACCTTTACGCGATCCGGGAATACAAGAATTTTACGTTCAGTGCTGCAGGCGTGCCAGTACCGACAGGCGCGGTCATCGATTTCACCAACACCGCCCCCTTCATGCTCCCGCAACGGCGCAAGGTCGATTATCTCTACGCCCAAGACGAGTGGGGCTTCGCCAAGGACTGGACCCTGACCGCCGGGGTGCGCCACGACAACTATTCCGATTTCGGCACTACCACCAATCCCCGTCTGGCACTGGTGTGGGACGCCACGCTCGACTTGACCGCCAAGCTCCTTTATGGAAACGCTTTCCGCGCTCCCTCCTTCCAGGAAAGTTACAGCATCAACAATCCGGTCAGCCGGGGCAACCCGAATTTGCGCCCGGAAACCAACCAAACTTTGGAGGCCGCTTTCTCCTGGCAAGCCCGCAGGGACACCCAACTCAACCTGAATTTCTTCCGCTACGAGATGAAAGACATCATCCGCCTCGCCCCCAACCCGGCTCCGGCAGTCGGTGGAACTTATCAAAACATCGGCAACCAACATGGCAACGGTATGGAGCTGGAAACGGTGTGGGATGTCAGCCGCAGATTGCGCCTGACGGGCAACTATTCCTACCAAGAATCCATCGACGAAACCACCGGACAGGATGCCGGCTACGCGCCCCATCACCACTTTTATGTGCGCACCGACTGGCGCTATGCGAGCGGCTACTTTGCCAGCGCGCAGGCCAACCGGATAATGGGCCGCAGGCGCACCGCTGGTGACACCCGTCCGCAAGTGCCGGACTACACCACGGTGGATCTGACCGTACGTAGCCCGGCCAAGGGTCAGTGGGATTTCTCCTCCTCCGTGCGCAACCTGTTCGACGCCGATGTCCGCGAACCCAGCCTGGCACCCGGACTGATCCCCAACGACCTGCCGATGGCGCCGCGCTCTTTGTGGGTACAGGCGACGTACAAGCTATGAGGATTTTGTAGGTCGGGATTTATCCCGACGGGGTTAGGCAATACAGGTAAAGTCGGGATAAATCCCGACCTACAAAATCCTCTGTGATCTCTGTGGCTGATTTGTTCGAGATAACAGGTAATATGCGCCACTTCAACTCGCGTGTTATTGCATCGAACGCAATAAAATGGTGCAATGTCACTCGCTTATTACACGAGAGTAAAGGAACAAAACTGTGCCCATTCTATCTGTGTTCTTTGGCATTATCGTTCGCATGTGGCACGACGACCATCCGCCGCCCCATATTCACGTCGAGTACCAAGGATTCGAAGCATTGGTCAATATTCAGACGGGCGAAGTCAGCAAGGGACGGATTCCAAACAAAGCCGCTGCCATCGTCAAAGAATGGTGCTTGCATCATCAAAAAGAATTGCTGGAAAATTGGGAACGCGGCCAGCACTTTGAACCTATGGAACGCATTCCGGGAGCAGATCAAGATGATTAAAATTATTGAGGCACGTTATCTGGGTAACTTTCAAATAGCGTTAAAATTTTCTGATGGTAAAGAAGGCGTATTCGATGGACGATCCCTCTTGGAGCGAAGCGGCTCGTTGCTTGAACCACTTCGAAACGAAAACTATTTCCAGCGTTTATTCATTGATGCCGGTGCACTGTGCTGGCCAAATGGCCTAGAGCTTTCTCCCGCACGGCTTTATGAAATGTGCCACATCATGGAGACAGCTTGAGTTTGAAAAACCCGATTCCTCCCCACCTCGACATCTCGGGGGAGGGCTGCGCCAAAATAGCGCGCGAATAAAAGGTAGAATGCGCGCCCTCGATAACCTCAGGTAACACCCGCATGGCTATCCAATGGTTCCCCGGCCACATGACTTCGGCGCGCAAAAAAGCCGCCGAGACCATGGAGCGCATCGACGTCGTGATCGAGGTGCTGGATGCGCGCGTGCCCGCTGCCGGCAGCAATCCACTCATTCGCGAACTGCGCGAACACCGCCAGCGCCCGTGCCTGAAGATACTCAACAAGACCGATCTCGCCGACCCCGCCGCGACCAAGGCATGGATGGATTTTTTCAACCAGCAAAAGAATGTACATGCGGTCGCGCTGTCGTGCAAAAAACCCGGCGACGTCGCCAAAGTCCCGGGGCTATGCCTCAAGCTCGCACCGCATCGCGGCAGCACGCTCAAGCCGCTGCGCATGATGATCATGGGCATCCCCAACGTCGGCAAATCCACGCTGATGAACGCACTGCTAAAACGCCGCGCCGCCAACGTGGGCGACGAACCCGCCGTCACCAAGAGCCAGCAGAGCTTCGACCTCAACGACCACATGACCCTGATCGACACCCCCGGACTGATGTGGCCGAAAATCGAACACGACAGCGACGGCCTGATGCTCGCAGCCAGCCACTCGATAGGCCGCAATGCCGTGATCGACGAAGAAGTCGCCGCATTCCTCGGCGACATCATGCTCGCGCGCTACTCAGCGTTGGTCAGCACGCGCTACGGCTGTAGCACGGAAGGCATGGACGGATTTCACCTCATCGAAGCCGTGGCAAAACGGCGCGGCTATCGCATCAAAGGCGGAGAGTTCGATCTGGAAAAAGCGGCATTGACCATACTGCAAGACTATCGCGATGGCGTGACGGGCCGCATCAGCTTGGAGACTCCGGCATCAAGGGAAGAGATGTTGAGGGCCGCACAGCCACAGCAAGAAACCAGTGAAGGACAGTAGAATTCGCTACGAACAAAAGCCTTGGCATCCATATAGCCGTGGAGCACATCGAAACTTTGTGGAAAATTTTTCTAGCTTGATACTGAGCATCAACATATACCGAAAGATCACATGAATGCACCTGGAGAACAACTGCTAATCAAACTATGGGAAACCATAGCGGATAAAGGGATCGGCTCACTTTTAAAACCTTGGCAAAAACAGCGCGAAGGGAAAGCTGAAATAGAAGTAAAAAGACAAGAACTTCTAACGCTTGCCCAAGCTGAAGCCGATGTGGCTGCAATAAGATCAGGTCAAATGAAGCTACTTCCAGACGGCACCCTTTCAGAGATTAAGACTTTGAGCCTAGAAGATAATTTATTACTTCCTCATGTGGCGAAAGTTGCGAATCAAAATGTTCTTACCGATGCAATCCGCAAAGAGATCAATTTATCAAAAACAATTGTTTATGCAGAAAATGAGCTAATAGACGATTCACAAGCGCCATCCGCCGAACAAGTAACAGACGATTGGCTTTTTAGATGGAAAGAGTTTGCCTCAAAAGTTTCCGAAGACAAAATACAGCAACTTTGGGCCAAAGTACTGGCAGGAGAAGTGAAACATCCAGGAACAACTTCTTACAGATTGCTAGACTTTATCGATAAATTAAGCAAAAGCGAGATTGAAGATATTTCAAAAATATTTTCTTTTGCAATGAACAATAACAACATGATCCTCAGAGGAGTAGAAGTCGATACGGGCTACTTAGTCAATAACAATTTCGATAAGAATTTTTTTCAGAAGATGAGCGATCTGGGAATAATCTCTCAGGCAACCGCTGGTGTCTTTAACGTTACGACCGAATTAGCTTTTTCCAAATACGATCCATATCATTTTGGGTACAACGGATTTGTATTGTGCATAAAAAAAACAGACAAAATAAATGGCAACAAATTAAGATTGTTGTATTACTCACTCAGCACATTAGGTCTTGAACTGTTTACTATGGCAAAAATTCCATCCGACCAGAAGTATCTTGAATCATTAGCTGACGACTTTACATCTGCAGGGGCAATCTCATCATTACATATACCTGATGCCTAATACCCCGTCGCATCAAAAGACAGCCTGCGAGTACGGCACCGATAAACTTACATGTTTATCGACTCTTACCCATCACCCTCCCTGATTCCGCATAAAGTCAGCGACCTTATAAAACGCCGCCGTTAACTCCTTGCGCAACGCCTCATCCTCGATCACATCCTGCATCGCCTGATTCATACACAACATCCACTGGTCACGCTCGGCATCGCCGATGGGGAAGGTGATGTGGCGCTGCCGCAGTCGCGGATGGCCGAACTTCTCCACATAGCGTTGCGGTCCGCCCATCCAGCCGGAGAGGAACATGAATAGTTTTTCCTCCGCATCTTTCAGGCTGGCTTGATGCATCTTGCGTATGCCATGCGTCTCGGGCAACTCGTCCATAAGATGATAGAAACGCTGCACCAAAGCGCGAATCTTTTCATCGCCGCCGATACGCTGGTAATGAGTCAAAGTGGGTAGTTCTTGCTTCATGTTCTTTTCCTTTAGTCCGTAAAGAAACGCTCGTGCATCTCTTCCAATCCCACGCTGTGCAACACCTCATTCAAGCGTTCCGCCGCACGTTGGCGCGGCAGGTTCTTATATTGAGCAATGATGAGCTCGTTCTTCATCGAATGCTCCCATCCCACCAACTCCGTCACCGTCACCTGATAGCCGTGCGCTTCCAATTGCAGGCAGCGCAGCACATTGGTGATGTGACTGCCAAATTCGCGCGTATGGATCGGATGCCGCCACAACTCGATGAGCGCATCCTTCGCCAACTGCTTGCCCTTGTTCTTGCGCAACACCGCCGCCACTTCCGCCTGACAACACGGCACCAGCACGATGAACTGCGCCTGCTTTTTCAACGCGAAATGGATCGCGTCATCGGTTGCGGTATTGCACGCATGCAGCGCGGTCACCACATCCACCTTGGCGGGTAATTTGTCCGAGACGATGGATTCCGCCACCGACAGATTCAGGAACGACATACCGCCGAAACCCAGCTGCTGCGCCAGTTCGCGCGAATGGGTGACCAGCTCCTCGCGCGTCTCGATGCCGTAGATGTGAGAAGCATCTAACCCATCCCCCCCCCTGCCCTCCCCTTGCACCAAAGGTAGGCAATCCACTATCAAGCTAGCTTGATGTGGAGTTGACACAAAGGGAGGGAGCGAAAACTCTCCCCCCTTCAAGGGGGGAGTTGGAGGGGGGATGGGTGTAAGACATTTGGGTTTGAAAAATAAATCATACAAAATAAATCCCAGATACGACTTGCCCGCCCCGTGATCCACCAGCGTCAACGCTCCACGCTCATTGCGCACCTCTTCCAGTAACGGCTCGATAAACTGGTACAAGTGATACACCTGCTTCAACTTACGGCGCGAATCCTGATTCATCTTGCCGTCGCGCGTCAGGATGTGCAGCTCCTTCAGCAGCTCGATGGATTGGCCTGCGCGGATTTCCGGGTACTCGATGGGCTGTATTTTTTTCATACTGAACCTTAACCTTTATTACGCAATCTTGGCAACGGCGCATTTTGGTAGGGTGCGCTTTGCGGTGTCAATTCCGCCCAACCTCCGGTTGGCTGCGGATTGCCTACCTTTGGCACACCATGGTGCATGGAATGCACCCTACGCAACGGATCAAGCGCGGCGAGTATAAACGCGGGCAGCGGCGGCAACTGTCCGCATATCTGCGCCGCCAATACTTCGCCTGACAACCCTGCGGTGAGCAAGCCGCGCGTGCCGTGCGCCAGGCTGCAATACAAGCCCTCTTGCACCTTGCCCACCAAGGGCATTGAGCCGGGAGCAGAGCAGCGCACCGAGGCTCTGCCGCTCAATTGCGACAACTCCTCATCCCCTCCCCCTTGCAGGGGGATAACCAGCGACTTGCCCGCTTGCGGGCTTAGTCGATTGGCTAGTAGCTCCATCAGGGTTAGGGAGGGGGTAGAAACGCTGCACTCCAACGACTCTACCCCCATCCTAGCCTTCCCCCTTAAAGGGGGAAGGGACGGGTTTAGTGCATGAAACAAATGCGGCGCGTATTCTCCCAGTTTCGCCAAATTCTCTGCGTGGTCGGCATTGCGCACTTCAGTCGATTCATCCTCGAAGGCGTGCGTCGCCCCCGTGACATGCACGCCCCCCACTGACGGAGCGCAATAACCGTCACCGCACACCACTGCACGCAAAGCTTTGCTGGATGATGTTTCTTGGACTTCGCTGATCTGCCCGCGCACGGGGATGAGCGGAAAGTGCGCAAACGGTGCGAGCTTTTTTGCCGAATGCGCGCAACACACCAGCACGATTTCGGCCTCTTCGCTCCATGCCTTGCCTTGCGAGTCATGTCCACCCACGCGCCAACCTGCCACGGTTTTTTCCAATGTTTCGACGTCATGCCCCAGGCGTTGAGTGATGTTTGAATCCTTCACCAAATTAGCGCATAGCACGGGCGGCACAACCCAGCCGCCAGCGGGAAACCACAGTCCGCCGTAGCTCATTTCGACACCCGCCAACCGGGACGCTTGCGCGGCATCGACGAACTGCAATAGATGCTCAGGCCATTGCTGCTCGGCTAAACGCGCGATGCGTTTTTGCTCCACCGGATTGCACGCCAATTGCAGCAGACCGCACTCGGCGCGCATGACGCCATCTACCGGCAACACCTCATCCAATAACTTGAGCGCATGAGCGTAAGCCTCGCGCACGAAGCGATGCAAAGGATTGTCGCCTGCGCCGAAGCGCGCATGCAGGATGCCGCGCGGATTGCCGGAAGCGGCGCTGGCAAGTTGCGGAGCGCGTTCGATTAAGGTGACGGAAATGCCGCGTTGGGCAAGTGCATAAGCGGCGGCGCAACCAGCGATACCGCCACCGATGACGAGCGCGGCACGGGGTATTGCATGACTTGCGGTGGATGAGTCAGGTTGACGATCAAGTGCCATATCTTTTTTCAAAATAATTTTTCAAAGTCTAGCAGAGCCGACTACAAATCCAGCGCCTCATCTGCTACATTTCGGCCATGAGTAAATTAACCTTGGACCGCATCCTGCAATCGCAGGGTTTTGGCGCACGCAAGTGGTGCCGCAACTTGATCGAAGCCGGTGACGTGAGCATCGCGGGAGAAACCGTTGACGACTACCGCACCGAGTTTGAAACCGACAACCTCGTCTTCGAAGTCTATGGCGATGAGTGGCAGTACCGCGAACATGTGTATATCGCGCTGAACAAGCCGACGGATTACGAGTGCTCGCGCAAACCCAGCCATCACCCCGGCGTGCTGAGTCTGCTGCCCGAACAGTTTTCACATCGCGACGTGCAGCCGGTCGGACGCCTCGATAACGACACCACCGGCTTGCTGCTGATGTCCGATGACGGCGCGTTCATCCACGCGCAGTCCTCACCCAAAAGCCACATCCCCAAAGTGTATGTCGCCACCACGCACGAGGCGGTGACACCCGAGCTAGTCGCAAAATTATTGGGCGGCGTAAAGCTGAACGATGAACCCGCACCGCTGTCCGCGCGGGTCTGCAACAAGCTCGCCGAGCATCAACTGGAGATCGTGCTGGAACAAGGCAAATACCATCAGGTGAAACGCATGCTGGCTGCGGCGGACAACCATTGCGTCTCACTCAAGCGTGCGCAGATCGGGAAACTCACACTCGACGCGCTGGGGCTGGATGAAGGCGAATGGTGCTATCTGAGTGCGGAGCAGATGGGGTTGCTGGTTGCCTAATTTCATATCGTTGTAGGAGCGAGCCCTGCTCGCGATCATGTGTTTCGCGAGCAGGGCTCGCTCCTACAACATCTCCAGCAACAACTAAAAAGGCAGCCGAAGCTGCCTTTTTCTTATCACCACATTCTGCTTAAGCTGCGCGTTTCTTGAATTCGTTGGTGCGTGTATCAATCTCGATCTTGTCGCCGATTTCGATGAAGGCGGCAACCGGCAATTCAAAACCCGTGTTGATCTTCGCTGGCTTCATCACTTTGCCGGAGGTATCGCCGCGCACGGCTGGCTCGGTGTAGATCACTTCGCGCACGATGGTGTTGGGCAACTCCACCGAGATAGCTTTGTCATTGTAATAAACCACTTCACAGGGCATACCGTCTTCGAGGTAGTTGATCGCATCGCCCATATTCTCGGCTTCGATTTCATACTGGTTGTATTCACCATCCATGAACACATACATCGGATCGGCGAAGTATGAGTAAGTGCATTCCTTGCGTTCCAGAATAACTTGGTCGAATTTGTCGTCGGCGGCAAAGATGGCTTCGCTGGGGGTGTCGGTCAGCAAGTTCTTGAACTTGAATTTCACCACCGAGCCACTGCGGCCGGAGCGGCTGTATTCTGCCTTTTGTACGACCAGCGGTTGGTCTTTGACCATTACCACGTTACCTGCGCGAAGTTCCTGAGCAATTTTCATTTGAGTCTGCCTAAAGCTAAATTTTGAAGGCGCGGATTCTACCAACTTCGCGGAAAAAATCCAGCAAATTCAAAGCGAGGCTATTGCCTGCCAGCTGCGCCGACCATGCAAGGGCATGGCGCTCCAGCTCGCCGCGCTGCGTATCGAATGCCTGCCATGCACTGGCGATGTCGCCTTCCCCGTTCCATACCAGCCATAAATTTTCGTTCGCCTGCGCCGCCTGCATAGGCAAACCAGCGCCATACAACGCGCTCAAAGCGCGCAACTTTTGCATATGCACGCCGTCGTGCTGCGGATAGACATGCCAGACGAAAGGCTTGCCCGCCCACTGTGCCCGCACGCATGAATCTTCACCGCGCACGAAATTGACATCGCACGCCCACAGCAATTCGTCGTAGTGCTCCTGCTCGACGAAGGGCAACACATGCACCCGCAGATTGCCGCGTTGCCACACATCGCCTGCCTTGCCTGATACATGACCGCAGCTCGCCGCCACCTGCGGCAGCACCCGCCCTTCCGGCACGCAACACACCACGAGCGTTGCGCCCCGCTCCCATGTTCGTAACAAATCGGCGACCGCCGCGTTCTCGTAGCTGAACAATGAGACACGCAGCTCACCCGTCGCACGCTCCGGCACGCCTAAGCCACGCCAATAGGCCTGTTGCGCGGCAAGGTCGGCCTGAAACGCATCGCGCCGCGCCAACAGATCGCGCTCCAACAACAAGCCGCCCGTGTCGTGAGTAAAACCCGGAAAGAAAAAGTACTTCACCAACGGCAAGCGCAGATGCGGCGAGGGCAACTTGTGGCAACCCGCCACCCAATCTTCGGCGGAGAGATATTCGAGATTGAGCCACACGGGCTGGCGTTCCTGCGCCGCCATCGTTTCAATATAGGATTCCGGCAACTTGCAGGCAAAGGCTTCGATCACCAAATCGGCAGACGTCACTTCTGGAGGCACTTCTTCGTCATCAACACCCTCTCCCGGCCTGTCGGCCACCCTCTCCCGCTTGCGGGAGAGGGGCTGGGGGAGAGGGTGTTTTTCAAAGACACGCTCCGTCCACCGTCTCACCTCTACCCCGCGACAGCGCTGCTCATCCAGCACCGCATCTACTTCGGGACACAGCTTCGCAAAACTGCGCAGATCGTCCACCCACAAGCGCACGCTGATGCCATGCTCGTTCGCCAACTGCCGCGCCAGCCGCCAGCACACGCCGATGTCGCCGTAGTTATCCACCACGGCGCAAAAAATATCGCCGGTTTTAGGCTGAAAATCGGTTATTGAAGTCATCGTTTTATTTCATGTTCAAGTGCGCAGACCGCACCAACAGCCCGACCAGCGTCACCCCACAAAACACCGCGCCCGCATAAAAGGTGAATGAAGCACCGAGCTTATCCCACAGCAGACCCGCCGTGACGCTGGCCACCAACATTGCCAGCCCGCTCATCAAATTAAAGAAGCCATACGCCGTACCGCGCAGATCAGCCGGGGCGGTATCGGCCACCATGCGCGCCAGCAAACCCTGCGTAATGCCCATGTGTACGCCCCACAGCGCGACGCCTAGCAGCACCGTTGTCCAATGATCGTCGGTCGCCAGCACCCAGTCGGCGGCGATCAACACCACCAGACCGATTGCCAGCAATTTGGCATGGCTCATGCTGTCGGAGAGTTTGCCGAACGGGTATGCCGAGGCGGCGTAGATCACATTCATCGCCACCATCACCAGCGGCACCAGCGCAACGGGGATGCCGCCCTGCGCCGCACGCAGCACAAGAAATGCTTCACTGAAACGCGCCAAGGTAAACAGTGCGCCGATGCCGACCACCCACCAATACGCTGCGCCCAAGCGTTGCAGATTCGCGCGGCTGATCGGATTAACGGGCTTGTGTGCCTCCTGCTTTTCCGGCTCCTGCACGCCAAATAACAGCAGCGCCACCGCCAGCAAACCGGGAATCACCGCCACCCAAAACACCGCGCGGAAATCGTTGGCCCACAACAGCATCAGCCCGACTGCCAGCAACGGTCCGAGGAACGCACCCACCGTATCCAACGACTGGCGCAAGCCAAATGCCGCACCGCGTATCTCCACCGGAGTGATGTCCGCCAGCAAGGCATCGCGCGGCGCGCCGCGTATCCCCTTGCCCACTCTGTCCATGAAGCGCGCAGTCAACACCATGCCCACGCCCGAGGCCAGCGCAAACATCGGCTTGGTCAATGCGCCCAAGGCATAGCCGAACACCGCCAGCCCTTTGCGCTTGCCCAGATAGTCGCTCAACACGCCGGAGAACACCTTCACCAGCAGCGCCGTCGATTCCGCGACGCCCTCGATTACCCCCACCGTCAGCGCGCTCGCGCCCAGCACCGTCACCATGAATAACGGCAACAAACTGTGGATCATTTCCGAAGAAACATCCATCAGCAAACTCACAAAGCCCAGCACCCATACACCACGGGGCATCCGGCTCAAGACGTCGTTAGCGATTTTTTGCATCGTTCAATTTGTGTCCCGTGAAATTTCTCTGTTACAAATGGGCGCACCATTATGCCCCAAACCCCCTCCAACTCCCCCTTGTCAAGGGGAGAGCAAAGCCAGCTCCTCCCCTGACAAGGGGAGGCCGGGAGGGGTTTAAGCCGGAGGAACAATCCATTGGCAGTTACTAAGGCTCCTCAAACGCCGTAGAAATATTCCCCCAACGCGCTATCCCAGTCAGCTTGTGCTGACATCCGTTCGCCAGCGCCCCCAGAAAAATACCGATTCCAGAAAAATACCGATTGCCGAACGCACACCACTGTAGTAACGTTTCTACATCAAGCAAAAGGAGGCTATATGTCTATCACCACACTATCCAGTCGAGAGTTCAATCAGGATGCCAGCAGGGCAAAAAAGATCGCGCAATCGGGGCCGGTATTTATCACGGATCGAGGTCGCCCCGCGCATGTGCTGCTGACCATTGAAGAATACCAGCGGATCACCGACAAGCAAGCCAGCATCGTCGAGTTGCTGGCAATGCCCGATGCTGCTGACATTGATTTTGAAGCCCCCCGCTTAAGCGGCAAACTTTACCACCCCGCAGATTTATCATGATGTACTTGCTCGACACCAACGTCGTTTCCGAATTGCGCAAAGCGAAATCCGGCAAGGCGGATAAGCGTGTCAAAAAATGGGCGAATAGCGTTCCGGCAACGAGCCTGTATTTATCGGCCATCACCATTCTGGAGTTGGAGACAGGCATACTGTTGATCGAGCGGCGCGACCCGACGCAGGGAGCCATGCTGCGCACTTGGCTTGATAGCCATGTATTACCGGCGTTCTCAGGTCGCATTCTCGCAGTCGATGTTGCCGTTGCGCAGCGCTGTGCGAAACTCCACGTTCCTGACCCGCAATCTGACCGGGACTCCCTGATAGCGGCAACGGCACTTGTGCATGGCATGATAGTGGTAACGCGAAACGTTGCGGATTTTGAACCGACGAGCGTTGAAATCCTCAATCCTTGGTGAGCTATGATCTAAAAATTGCAGAATAAATCTGTTATACGAAGGGGGTTTCGATGAGCGAGTTTTTTGAAATTGCATATGCAGCAGCATCAAACAGACTTTGTTTATTTACAGGCACCGGATTCTCGAAAGCAGTCTCCAACGATGAAGCTCCGAGCTGGCAAGGTCTTCTTGAATCAATCTGCGATATTACGCCTGACCCACTGATTCTAAAAAATGCACTATTCCCTACTGGAGGAAAAAATCCTCTTAGCCTTGAAGAGGCTGCTCAAGTAATATCAATTGAGCTATTAAAAATTGGCAAAAACATTCACGATGAAATTTCATACAGAATTAGAGCCATAACACTAAAGGGCGATAATTCTGCAATCGCGAATTTTTTATCTACCAGAACTTTTGAGGTTCTAACCACAAATTACGACAAGCTTCTGGAGGCATTGTCGAATGAAACGAACTGCCTTTCTCTAACGCCCGGATTACCCATTCCCCGCTCTCAATCGAGAGTAAAAATATATCACGTGCATGGCTCAATCGATTCACCTGAAAATATGGTCGTAACCTCAGATGATTATTTTAAATTCATAAATGGCGAATCCTATTTTTCAAGAAAACTAAGCACGGTTCTTCATGAAAATACTGTAGGGCACCTCTAAAAATTGATTATTTGCACTTCGTAAACTTGCCCCTGTAATTT